>JAFEFF010000182.1 GCA_018240745.1 Pseudomonadota bacterium | reverse complement strand
AGCTTGCCGACGCGTGGCGGCCCTATGCCGGCACCTGCCTCGAGCTGTTCGGCGCGAACCGCTGCATGGTCGAGAGCAACTTCCCGGTCGAGAAGATGGGCATCGGCTATGCCGGCCTGTTCAACGCGCTGAAGCGCATCGCCGCCGGCGCGTCGATCGACGAGAAGAAGGCGCTGTTCAGCGGCACCGCCAGGCGCGTCTACAGGCTGGCGATCGATTAGCCCGTTTCGACCGTTTTCGCCGTTTTTAATCGGCGTTTCCAAGGCCGATGAGCCAAAAGCTTGGCGCCACGGCATTTTCCGGCTGTCGCGCCGGGCGATAAACGGTCGAAAACGGCAAGAAAACGGTGGCCGCGCCATCGGCTGCCGAACGCAGCCTCGATCAGCGGCGGCTGTCGGCATGGCGAAGATCGACAGAGGACTCGTCGGACATGAGGAAACTCCTGGTGTGCAAACCAAACGACCGGGAGTTTACGCCTGCGCGCGTGGCGCACCTATTATGGGCAATGGCCGGGCTTTGAAGCCGCGACAACAGCGGGTTGATTCGCGAGCCAATGCCCATAATGGGACTCGATGCGTGGAGTTATCCACCGACAACCAAATCGACGATCGAATGTGTCATTTCCCGTCGTCTCGACCGGAGCGCGAAGCGCGGAGTGGAGAGACCTTTTTTCAACAACAAGCAGCCTATCGCGGAAAAAAGGTCTCTCCGCGCGGCCCTTCGGGCCTTGGTCGAGACGGCGGGCAGGTCATATGCGATAGCCCTACCCATACGGGGCCTAACTCCCAACGCACATGCTTTGCATGTGAATGGGGGAGGCCGCTCGCACTACAGCACGCGCTGCGGCGGGAGGCCGAGCAGGACGGCGCCGCAGACCTCGTAGTTCGACGGGTGCAGCGCGGTGTGCGCCGCGGCGACATGCACGTCGCGGAAGCAGCGGTCGATCAGGCCATTGCTGTAGACCGAGGCGCTGCCGGCGGCGGAGTAGATGAGGTCGGTCGCCTGCACGCCCGCGGTCAGGGCGTTGGCGCGGGCGAGCCGCATCAGCGCGAGCTGCTTCGTCGGAATCGTGCGGCCGGCCTGCACGTCGGCCCAGGCCTGCGCGACCGATTCGTAGAGCCAGGCACGGGCGGCCTGCAGCACCGCCTCGGCGCGGGCGACCTCGGCCTGCACCACGGGCTTGTTAGCCGCCGCGGTGGTCGAGTTGTGCGAAACCTTGCTGCCTGCGATCGCGACGAAGGCGTCGATCGCCGCGCGCGCGATGCCGATTGGCACGGCGGCCATGAGGCTGTCCATCAGCGCCATCAGCGGGAAACGGTAGAGCGGATCGTCGAGGCGTGCCGGCTCATCCATGGCAACGATCCGGTCGGCCGGGATGAACAGCTCCTTGATCGCATAATCGTGGCTGCCCGTGCCGCGCATGCCGCCGGTGGTCCAGGTGTCGATCAGCTCGCCGTCGCTCGCCGGGAAGAACACCAGCCGGACCTTGCCGTCCTCCAGGGTGCAGCCGCCGGCCCACCACGCGCTGTGGCCGATGCCGCTGGCGAACGACCAGCGGCCGTTGCAGATCAGGCCGCCATCGGCTGCGCGCGCCTTGCCGCTGGGGCGAAGCGCGCCGGCCGCGACGGCGTCCGGCGCGCTGTAGATCGTGCGGGCGACATCGGCCGGCAGCCGGGCCGCCCAGACGCCGTAGGCCGAGCCGATCATCAGGTTCCAGCCGGCCGCGCCGTCGGCGGTCGAGATCGTCTCGACCACTTCCATCGCCGTCATCGGATCGGTCTGCAGCCCGCCGAACTGCGCAGGGATCAGGGTGCGGAAGAGCCTGGCGTCGTGCATCGCGGCCAGCACGCCGGGCTCGAGATGTCGGTGCTGCTCGCCGTAGTCGCGCGTCTCGCGGACCATCGCGGCCAGGCGGCGCGCGGCCGCGAGAAGGTCGTCCATCGGTTGAGGCTACCCGGATCGTTCTGCCAGATCGAGAGCTTCAGATTGAGCGTTTCATCGGCCCGCAGATGCCCGCGCCGAATCCGACTAATCCCGCCTTCCCGTCATACGCAGGGCTATCCGTCGTCTCGACCGGAGCGCGAAGCGTGGAGTGGAGAGACCTTTTTTCAACGACTAGCAGCTTATCGCCGAAAATAGGTCTCTCCACGCGGCCCTTCGGGCCTTGGTCGAGACGACGGGAAGGCTATATGCGATAGCCCTGGTATGACGGGGGAGGTGACGAGGACTAGCTCAGGCTGCCGGGATGGTCCTGCCAGATGGACGGCTCGAGCTTGAGATGCGTCGCGGCCGGGAAGGTCCGGGTCCAGTGACGGGCGCAGTCGGCGCTGGTCGCGTACCACAGCTCCGGCAGGCTCTGCGCGTAGTCGAGGAACTGCTCCAGCATGTGCAGGCGGTTGGGCCAGGCGATCGCGTGCGGATGGACGACCATCGAGAAGTGGCGGCCGCGCCTGTACTGCGCGTCGAGCTCGGCCTTCCAGTTGCGGAAGAGCGAATCGGGATTCTCCAGGCCGGTGCCCTTGCGGGGGAACAGCAGGAAGAACTGGTCGTCGAAGTGATAGTAGTAGGGCAGGGCCAGGATGGCGCGGCGGCTGGCGAAGTCGCTCACCCAGTAATGCGGCGCGTCGTCGGCCAGGCCGTTGCCGAAATACTCGTAGCCGCCGTCGAGCAGCAGGTCGATCGTGTGCGGGCTGACCGCGCCGCCGGCGAACTTGTCGCCCGGCCGCGCCAGCGAGAACCAGCCGGCCGGACGCTGGCCGACGACCCGGGTGAGCATCGCCGTGGTGCGGTCGAGCCGCGCGCGCTCCTCGTCCTTCGAGAGCGTGCTGACGTCTTCGTGCCTGAAGCCGTGCGCGGCGATCTCGTGTCCGGCGCCCTCGAGTTTGCGCAGCTTGTCGGCCTGGATCTCGGCGATCACCGCCGGCACGGCGAAGGTCGCCTTGATCCCGTAGCGGTCGAGCACGCCCGCGAGCGCATCGAGGCCGCCGTTCATGCCGTAGTAGGCGTCGGGCGTGGCCAGGTCCTCCGGCTTGATGCCGTCGGGGCCGCAGGCCGGGCTGAGATCGACCACGACGCGGAAGCAGCAGCGCTTGCCGCCGGGCCACTTGATGTCGGCGTCGAGGATGCTCTTCTCGTCGCTGATCGTGTAGCGCTCCTTCCAGGGCATCTCAGTTCGCTCCCTTGCGGGCGCCGATGATGTGGCGCGCGACCTCTTCGCAGCTCGGGAACCACACGCCCGGCAGCGCCTTCATGCGGTTGATCAGCCGGTCGAGCATGGCGATGCGCAGCGCGCGGCCCGACACGAACGGATGCATGCAGATGTTCATGTAGCCGCCGTCGCGCCAGCACTGCTCGAACATGCGCCACCACAGCTCCTCGACATGGTCGGGGTCCATCATGCGCTGGGCGCTGTTGTCGCTGCCGAGCCAGGCGAAGGAGAAGAACATCGCGTCGTCGATGGCGTAGTGGAAGGGCAGGTTCAGGATCGGCTTCGATCCATCCGGCGCGCTCAGCCAGTTCGGCCGATGGTCCATCGAATCTTCGGAAACGTAGATGTAGCCGTGCTCCAGCAAGAGCTCGCGGCTGTGGTTGCTGCGCGTGCCGACCGGCTTCCTGCCGACCGTCTTCTCGATCGCGGCGATGGTCTTCTCGAGATGATCGCGCTCGAGCTCGGGCTCCTTTGGCACGCGATGCTCCCACATGTGGTCGGCGATCTCGTGGCCGCTCCTCGCCGCCGCGCGCAGCGACTCGGGGTACAGCTCGCAGATGCGGCCGGGCGTGAAGATGGTCGCCTTGATCCGGTGGCTGTCGAACAGCTCGATCAGGCGCCAGATGCCGACGCGGCCGCCGAATTCGCCCTTGGCGAGCTGCGACGGCGGCTCGTTCATCAGGCGGCGCAGCAGCATGGTGTCGAAGTCGGCGGTGAAGTTGACCGCCAGCCGCGCCCCGTTGGGCCACTCGATGCCGTCGATCACCTTGTGGCGCGCGCCGTAGTCGGCCGCCTTCGCCTTCAGCGCCGCGATATCGCGATCGAGTCCGTCCGGGATCGTGGTGTCCATTAGCGTCCTCCTGCGACGGGGAGCGTGGTGCCGGTGATGTATTGGGCCTCGTCCGAGGCAAGATAGAGCACGGCATTGGCGATGTCCTGCGGGACGCCGATCCGCCGCATCGGCGTGGCGCGGATCGGCCCGTATTCGAGCTGCTCGATCTTGCGGAAGCCGGGGCCGGTGCGCTCGGTCTCGATCGGCCCGGGCGCGACGGCGTTCACGCGCACGCCGTACTCCGCCAGTTCCAGCGCCACGCCGCGGGTCAAGCCGTGGATGCCGGCCTTGGCGGCGGAGTAGGCGGAGTTGCCGATGTAGTAGGCGGTCCATGGCGTGCCCTCGCGCGCGCCGGACGACAGGTTGATGATGCAGCCCGAACGCCGCTCCTTCATGTGCGCCGCCGCTTCGCGCGTGCACAGGAAGGCCGAACGCAGGTTGAGCTTGATGATGCGGTCCCAGTCCCCGAGCGTCGCCTCCCAGATGTGCCCCGACGTGCCGCCGCCCACGTCGTTGACCAGGATGTCGAGCCGGCCGTGAGTGTCGAAGGTCTGTTTGAACAGCGCCTTCACCGGCGCCTCCTCGGTGACGTCGGCGTTGACCACCAGCGGCGGGCGGTTGGAGCCGGCGCCGGCTGCCTCGAGCTGCCGTCCGGTCTCGGCGAGGCCGGCCGCATCGATGTCGACCAGTACCAGGGTGGCGCCCTCCTCGGCGAGCCGCAGCGCGATGGCCCGGCCCAGTCCGTTGGCGGCGCCCGTCACCAAAGCGATCTTTCCGGCGACCCGCCCACCTGGTGATCTGCCCACTTTGCCCTCCGTTGCCTGCCCGAGTGTAGGCTAAGCTCCGGCGCGGAGGAAAACATGAAGCTCGGTCTCTACATGGCGACGCAATGGCGCCAGGGCGCCGATCTCGCGCCGGAGCTCGCCAACCTGATCGAGCAGGTTCGCGTGGCGAGAGCGAGCGGGCTCGCCTCGCTGATGGTGGGCCAGCATTTCCTGTCGACGCCGCTGCAGATGTTCCAGGCGATGCCGCTGCTGTCGCGCCTCGCCGCCGAAGCGCAGGGCATGCAGATCGGCCCGGGCCTGCTGCTGTTGCCCTTGCTCAATCCGGTGATCGTGGCGGAGGAATGCGCGACCCTCGACTGGC
The DNA here is from genome assembly GCA_018240745.1 of Pseudomonadota bacterium. GTDB lineage: Bacteria > Pseudomonadota > Alphaproteobacteria > Reyranellales > Reyranellaceae > Reyranella. The sequence continues at coordinate 27,674 of JAFEFF010000182.1, read as the reverse complement.
TCGCCGGCGGCAAGGCGATCATCGGTCTCGGCCTCGGCTATCGCAAAGAGGAATTCGATTCCATCGGCGTGCCGTTCAAGGAGCGTGTGCCGCGCTTCGTCGAGGGCGTCGAGCTGATCCGCAAGCTGTGGCGCGACGACGTCGTCGAGCATCGCGGTCGCTTCCACACCGTGAGCGGCGTATCGGCGAGCCTCAAGCCGCAGCAGAAGAACCTGCCGATCTGGATGGCGGGCGACGTCGAGGTGGCGGTGAAGCGCGCGGCCAAGCTCAGCGACGCCTGGTTCCCCTCGCCGATGGTGAGCGAGGAGAACGTCACCAGGCTGAACGCGCTGTTCCGCGAGACCCGCGAGGCGGCCGGCCTCGCGCCGGCACAGGAGTATCCGATCATCCGCGAATGCCATGTCGGCACGCTCGACGAGGTGCGCGAGCCGCTGTCCTTCAAGTACGAGGCCTATGCGAGCTGGAGCGGCGATTCGGGCTTCGTGCCGGCCGACGGCATCCGGTCGGACTTCGACAAGTTCGCCGGCCGCCGCTTCCTGATCGGCGGCGAGAGCGAGCTGGTCGAGCAGATCGGCCGCTATGGCGAGAAGACCGGCACCAATCACATCCTGCTGCGCGTGCAATGGCCCGGCCTCGGCCAGAAGACGGCCGTCCGCTCGCTCGAGCGGCTCGGCCGCGTGGTGGAGCAGTTGAAGTGATTCCTCCCTGCGCTTTAGCGCGGGGAGGTGTCGGCGTCATACGCCGACGGAGGGGTCATGAGCGCCAGTACTGTAGCCCATGACCCCTCCGTCGCGGATTACCGCGCCACCTCCCCGCGCTGCGCGCAGGGAGGAAGATGACGAAAGAGGAGGACGCGATGCCCGATCTGTTCGAGACGATGGAAAACTGCCGCGCGATGCGGCGGCTGAAGCCGGATCCGGTGCCGGACGAGCTGGTGGCGAAGATCCTGCAGGCCGGCACCTGCGCGCCGTCCGGCGGCAATGCGCAGAAGTGGCGCTTCATGGTGCTGAAGGACCGCAAGGTCAAGGAAGCGGTCACGGTCTGGTACAAGAAGGCCTACGACGAGATCATCGGCCCGCGCTATGCGTCGATCGCGCCGCCGCCCGGCGTCAGCCCGGAGAAGTTCAAGCGCCAGCACGATGCGGTGCACTATCTCACCGACCACTTCGCCGATGCGCCGGTGTGGATCGTCGCCTGCCTCGAGGACGGCGCGAGCCCCGGCCCGAGCGCCGGCGCCTCGATCTACCCGGCGGTGCAGAACATGGTGCTGGCCTGCCGCGCGGTCGGCCTCGGCACGACGCTGACCAACCGCCACATGATCTACCAGAAGGAAGTCGACAAGGCGCTCGGCCTGCCCGACGGGGTGCACTCCTACGCCATCCTCCCGATCGGCTATCCGATGGGCAGGTTCGGCCCGGTCAAGCGCGCGCCGCTCGACGCGGTCGTCTACCAGGACAAGTGGGGCGTGCCCTACCGCGCCTGAACCTCAGCCGGGAAGAGGCGGCGCAATAGCGCCAGCGCGACGCCCAAAGCGGCGATCGCCGCGGCGACGACCAGCAGGTCGTCGCCGTGCAGCGGCCCGAAGCCGAACAGCTCCCGCGCCGGCGCCCAGGCCACGGTGATCGCGAGCAAGGTGCCGGTGAGGGCGTAGATGCCCAGCAGCACCGCATTGCCTCCCGTGAGGAAGTCGAAGGACCGGCCGCGATAGGAGCGGTTGGCGACGATCAGGCCGAGATTGGACAGGACCAGCGTGAAGAACGAGAGCGCGCGCACGTCCTCGCTCGGCAGCCCCCGATGCACGGCGAACAGGTAGACGCCGCTGACCACGAGGAGCGCCAGGCTCCCTTGCAACACGCTCGCCAGCAGCAGGCGGCCGGAGAACAGAGGCGCGTCGGGTGAGCGGGGCGGGCGGCGCATCAGGTCCGGTTCCGCGTGCTCGGCTTCGAAGGCGACCGAGCAGACCGGATCGATGATCATCTCGATGAAGGCGATGTGCACGGGGAAAAGCACCAGCGGCAGGCCGGTCAGCAGCGGCAGCAGCGCGATGCCGGCGATCGGTATGTGCACGGCGATGATGTAGCCCATCGCCTTGCGCAGGTTGTCGTAGATCCGGCGGCCCAGCCGCACCGTGCGCACGATCGAGCCGAAATCGTCGTCGAGCAGCACGATCGACGAGGCCTCGCGCGCCACGTCGGTGCCGCGCCCGCCCATGGCGACGCCGATGTCGGCGCGCTTGAGGCTGGGCGCATCGTTGACGCCGTCGCCGGTCATCGCCACGACCTCGCCGCCGGCCTGCAGCGCCTGCACGATGCCGAGCTTCTGCTCGGGCAGGATGCGCGCGAACACGCTCACCGCCTCGACCCGCTGCGCCAGCTCGGCGTCGGACAGCCGCGCGAGCTCGGCTCCCGTCATCACCTTATCGTGGTCGAGGCCGGCGGCGCGGGCGATCGCCTGTGCCGTTGCCGGGTAGTCGCCGGTGATCATCACCACCCGGATGCCGGCGGCGCGGCACTCCGCGATCGCGGCCGGCACCTCGGCGCGCAACGGATCGGCCAGACCCACCAGCCCGGCCCAGCGGAAGGCGAAGCCGTGCGGCGTGTCCGGCAGTGGGTCGGGGACCTGCTCGGCGCAGGCGACCGCGAGCACGCGGATGCCGTTTGCGGCCATCGTCTCGACGGCGCTGCGGACGTGCCCGGCGGCCGCGGCATCGAGGCCGCACAGCGCCACGATGGCCTCGGGTGCGCCCTTGGCGGCGGCGACCGACGAGCCGTCGGGCGCGCGCCAGACCTGGGTCACGGCGAGCAGCCCGGGGGAGAGGCCGTAGCTGTGCACCAGCGTGCGGCCATCGCCCGGCGTGCCGCCAGCCGCTGCGACGATCGCGCGGTCCATCGGATCGAAGCCTTCGGGGGCGCAGGCAAGCGCTGCCCAGTGCAGGAGCCGCCCGGTGTCGCCTTCGCCGGGACGCGTCTCGACCACCGACATGCGGTTCTCGGTCAGCGTGCCGGTCTTGTCGGTGCACAGCACGGTGGCGGCGCCGAGCGCCTCGATCGCCGAGGCGCGACGCGTCAGCACGCGCGCCCGCGAGATCCGCCAGGCGCCCATGGTCATGAACACCGTGAGCACCAGCGGGAATTCCTCGGGCAGCATCGACATGCCGAGGGCGATGCCGGCGAGCGCCGCGTCGAGCCAGGAGCCGCGCAGCAGGCCGTAGGCGACGGCGGCCGCGATGCTGGCGCTCACGCCGATCGCCGCAAAGACACGCACCAGGCGCCGCGTCTCGCGGGCGAGCCGGGGCGCGGTGGGATCGATCGAGACCAGCGACTTGCCGATGCGGCCGATCTCGGCGGAGGCGCCGGTCCCATGGATCAGCGCAATGCCGCTGCCGCGCACGACCAGCGATCCCGAATAGACGACGGGCTGGTCCTCGCCGCCGGGCCGGCCCGGGCTTTCGGCCGGCGATTGGCGCGCACGCTTGGCAACCGCCAGCGATTCGCCGGTCAGCATCGACTCGTCCACCAGCAGATCGCGCGCCTCGATCAGCATGCCGTCGGCGGGCACCCGGTCGCCTTCGGCCACGACCACCAGGTCGCCGCGAACGACCTCGCGCCCGGGAATGCGGCGGCGCCGGCCCTCGCGGATCACCAGCGCGCGCGGGCTGGTCATCGCGCGCAACGCGTCCAGCACCCGCTCGCTGCGCACCTCCTGGACGACCGAGATGGAAACCGAAAGGCAGGCAAACACCAGCAGCACGGCGCCGCTCACCAGATCGCCCAGCGCGAGGTAGATCGCGCCGCCAACCAGCAGCAGGGCGAACATCGGCTCGCGCAGGACCTCGAGGGCGATGCGCCACGGCCGCCGCGGGCCGGCGGTCGGCAACTCGTTGGGTCCCTCGGCCGCCAAGCGCTGGCGCGCGTCGGCTTCGCCCAGCCCCGTCAGCGCGCCGTCGATCGGCCGGGCCATCGTTCAATGGGACATGAAAAGAGGGCAGGGCGGGTGGGTAAGCATGCTCTTCGTCGCGCCTCCCAGAACGAATTCCCGGAACCGGGAGTGTCCGTACGCGCCCATGATCAGCAAATCCGCAGCCAGCGAATGCACGTGCGCCTTCAACACCTCGCCGATGGTCCGATCGCCGGCCTGCACCTCATCGGCTGCGACATGGACGTCGTGCCGTTCCAGGTGATTCACCATGAGCGAGCTCGATGGTTCCTCGACGACATGCTTTTCTCCCTGCACGGTCAGCAGTCGAACGTTCTTCGCGTTCCTGAGGACAGGAATCGCATCCGCGATGGATCGCGCCGCGGCTCTGCTCTTGTCCCAAGCCACCACGACCGTGTCGAGCCGACCGGGATCGGAAGCCGGACGCTCCGGCAGGATCATCGCCGGCAAACCAGAGTCGAACATCACGGTTTCCGCGTACCACTGCGCGTCGAACCGGGATACGTAGTCGCCTTCGGGCATGGGCAAGATCGCCAGGTCATGCAGCCGCGCATATTGCGCCAGTACTTTCGGGACCTCCGACGAGAGGCCACTGGGGCAGAACCGGTCGCCCATCGTCAGCCCTCTCGCACCCGCCGCCTCAGCGAATAGCGAGACGAGTCGCTTTGCGTCTTGCTCGCTCTTCCGGCCCTCCTCGCGGACCATCCCCGAAATGCCGATCAGTGTATCGCCCAGGATGCGCTGCGGCATCCTGGGGATCACGGCACACGCTATCACCGAGGCGCGCGCGTCGAGCGCCTGCGCCATCTTCGCAGCGTAGTCCACGGCGGTATCCGATATCCGGGCCGGATAGGGTCGGAGAATTACAAGAACGTCTCGAATCGACATGTGGCTTCTTCCGCATCGGAAGGTCCCCCTTAGTGCCAAAGTGTCCGGAGCGCAGGGTTGACCTGCATCAAAATCGGCCGAGTCGATCGGGCTCCGGATGATGGCCCATCAGGGAGGGATTCGATGAGCTTCGTCGGCTTGCACGTCGGCCATCTTCTTCTGTTCAAGTGCTGGGGGCGCGCCCCCGGCAAAAGATCACACGATCAGGTCGCTACGTCCGCTGGCGCGCTTCATGCTGTTTCTCGATCGCCCCAAGGCATAGCTTGCGAGATGGCTTTCGATCGAAGTCCGCAGCTCGTTCCCGCCAACTAGACGCCCATGCCGACGTCGTGCGGCACGCGGCGCAGGTGGTTCTTCACCTTGCGCACGCCGGGCACGTTCTCGGCGGCGACGCGATAAGCCGTCGACGAGGCCTCGCTGCCGACGAAACCCCAGAGATGAGCGACGCCGGCATTGACGATGACGTTGACCGGCCATGGCGATTGCCAGGCTTGGCCCTTCACGGCAGCCTCGACGGCGCGGCGCAGTGCCTCGTCGGATTGCGGCGAGGCCGGCTGCTGCGGATCGCACGAGAGCAGGGCGCGCAGCAGGTTGCCCCGGCTGATGATGCCGACGACCGTTTCGCCGCGTATCACCGGCACGCGCTTGATCTTGTGTTGGTCCATCAGCCGGGCGATCTCGGACAGCGGCGTTTCCTCGTCGACCGTGACGACCTTGCCGGTCATCACGTCGCGCACCCGTCGGGAATGCAGCGCGACGTATTCCTCGGCCGAGCGTGTGCTGTCGCCCAGGACGCGCTGGAGCCAGCCCTTGCGTGGCTCGGTCCCGATCTCGGGACGGTGCATCAGGTCGGCCTCGCTGAGGATGCCGACCATCTTGCCGGCGCCATCGACGACAGGAAGCGCGCTGACCTCGGCCGAAACCATCGTCTCGGCCGCGTCGTAGATCGATGCGTCCTGCGAAACGGCCAGTACGATGGGCGACATCACCCGTCCTGCGAGCATCGGAACCTCCGCTCTCTTGATAACACTATCATAACCGACCGTCAGACCGCCTTGCGCGATGTCAAAATCGACGCCGAGCGCGACAGCGGCTAGGCTCGCCGCGACATGACGTATGACTTCATCGTGGTAGGCGCGGGATCGGCTGGCGCTGTGCTGGCCAACCGGCTGTCCGCCGATCCGAACAACAAGGTGCTGCTGCTCGAGGCGGGCGCGGCGGACCATCCGTGGACGCACCTGCCGGTCGCCTACGCCAGGTTGATCGCCAACCCGGCCGCCAACTGGCTCTACAACGCCGAGCCCGAACCGACCACCAACGGCCGCCGTCTTCCGGTGCCGCGCGGAAAGCTGCTCGGCGGCTCGAGCGCGATCAACGGCCTCGCCTTCGTGCGCGGCCAGGCGCAGGACTTCGACACCTGGGCGCAGCTCGGCAACCAGGGCTGGAGCTACGACGACGTGCTGCCGTTCTTCAAGCGCATGGAGAGCTACCAGGGCGGCGGCGACGATCGCTATCGCGGCCGCGACGGGCCGATCAAGGTCACCGACCCGGCGCCCGCGACGCCGTTGTTCCAGGCGCTGATCAAGGCGGCGGGCGAGGTCGGCATCCGCCACAACCCCGACTACAACGGTGCGACCCAGGACGGCATCGTCATGAGCCAGGCGTCGATCGCGCGCGGCTGGCGCATGAGCACGGCGCGCGCTTATCTCGATCCGGCGCGCAAACGCCCCAACCTGCGCATCGTCACCGACGCGCACACCGAGGCGGTGCTGCTCGACGGCAGGCGCTGCGTCGGCGTGCGCTACTCGGTGAATGGCCGAGTTGAAGAGGCGCGGGCGTCGCGCGACGTCGTGATCAGCGCCGGCTCGATCAACAGCCCTCAGCTCCTGGAGCTGTCAGGCATCGGCCAGCCGGACCGCCTCGAGGCGCTCGGGATCGAGGTGAAGCACGCGCTGCCCGGCGTCGGCGAGAACCTGCGCGACCACTATGCGCCGCGCACGCGCTGGCTGGTCGGCAGGAAGGGGATCACCTACAACGACACCGCGCGCGGTCTCGGCATGGTGAAGCAGGCGCTGCGCTGGGCCTTCTTCAACGACGGACTGCTGTGCTCGGTCGGCGCGCCGATGCGGGCCTTCGTGTTCTCGCGCGACGGGCTGGCCGCGCCCGACCTGCTGCTGGGCTGGGTGCCGATGTTCACCGAGTCGACGCCCAGGGGGCCGAAGATCGCCAGGACGGCAGGCTTCACCTGCTACGCCCACGCGATGCGGCCCGAGAGCAGGGGCAGCATCCACATCACCTCGGCCGATGCGAAGACCCCGCCGGCGATCCGCTTCAACTTCCTGTCGGCGCCGGTCGATGCCGAGCTGACGGTCAAGGCGGTGCGGATCGCCCGCTCGGTGATGACGGCGCCGGCGATGGCGCCGTTCGAGCTGACCGAGCAGGCGCCTGGCCCCGAGCGCCAGACCGACGAGCAGATCATCGAATGGGTGAAGGCGACCGCCGAGACGACCTATCACCCGGTGGGCACCTGCAAGATGGGCATCGATCCGATGGCGGTGGTCGATCCCAGGCTGCGCGTGCACGGCATCGAGGGCCTGCGGGTCGCCGACGCCTCGATCATGCCGACGCTCACCTCGGGCAACACCAACGCGCCGTCGATCATGATCGGCGAGCGGGCGTCGGATTTGATCTTGAAACAGTAGTTCCTCTCCCCCCGCCAGGGGGAGAGGTTAGGTGAGGGGGCATCGACGCGCGTAACCCCCTCACCCGTCCTCTCCCCCTATCGGGGGAGAGGTGGACGAGGTCAGATCGAAGCGGACGGGTGCCAAGCCTGAATTAGGTCTTATGCTGGGGGCGCGTCACTCCAGTGACGCGTCATGATCATGATCGCGCCACTGGAGTGGCGCGCCCCCAGCGCAAGAGGCCGACCCTGCCCAACAGACTGATCCTCGATACCGACGGCGGAGTCGACGATGCGCAGGCGCTGCTGCTGCTGATCGCCAACGGCCGCCCGCCCGACGCCATCACCACGGTATTCGGCAACGTCGATCTCGACACGGCGACGCACAACGTGCTGTCGGTGCTGGCGGTCGCCGGCGCGTCGATCGAGGTGCACAAGGGCGCACACGAGCCTTTGGAGCAGGAGATCATCCACGCCCGCGAGGTCCACGGCGAGGACGGGCTGGGCGGCGCGCCGCGGCCGCACACCATCGCCGAGATCGCCGGCTCCGACGCCGCCGGCTTCCTGGTGAGCGAGCTCAGCATCGCGGCGACCACCGGCCGGCCGGTCGATCTCCTGTTCATCGGCCCGCTCACCAACCTCGCGATGGCGCTCGCGGCGGCGCCGGGCATCGTGCGCGGCATCGGCCGGCTCACCATCATGGGCGGCACGGTCTATGGCCGCGGCAACACCACCCCGGCCGCCGAGTTCAACGTCTTCGCCGATCCCGAGGCGGCGGCCGCCGTGTTCGCCGCCGAGATCGACACCGTGGTCGTTCCCTGGGAGCCGTGCGTCGCGCATTGCATCGCGGGCAGCGAGGTCGAGGCGCTGTTCGCCGCCGTTCCCGACAGCGACTACAAGACGTTCTCGCAAGCGCTCGCGAGCCACGCGCGCAAGACGCTGGCGGGCCGCGGCAAGGGCGACTGGCTGCGCTTCGTCGATCCGTTCGCGGCAGCGGTCGCCGTCGATCCGTCGATCGTCACCAGGTCGCTCAGCGCCTCGGTCGAGGTCGCGCTGGCGCCGGGCCTCACGCGCGGCATGACGGTGGTCGATCCGTCGGGCCGGCTGAGCGCACCGCCGGTAACGATGGTCGAGGAGGCGAGCCTCGATCGGCTCGCGGCGATGTATGCCCGGTCGATCGCCTACACACGCAGCCGAAAGTAGAGAACGGCACCGACTCCCAGCGCGGCGCCGGCCAGCGCGTAGAGCAGTGCGTTGGACAGGCGGCGGACGAGATGGCGTCGTCGCTCGCGGCGGGCATAGGCGGCGTCGGACATGCCCGCGGGCTTGTCATCGTACAGGGACCGGCGGCGAAAGCGGCCCCCGCGCCAGCCCACGAAGGCGGCGGCAAGTGCCGGCACTGCCACCAACACGAGTTGCAATTTCATCGATAGGACGACCCCAACACCCGCGGGCACTTTACCCCTCGAGCCCCTGCGATCAACGGCCTTTTGGCGTTGCCGTGTGATGAAGGCCGCGGACGGGTGCGTCAGATGTGCTGAATGGGATTGTCCACGCCGAGAATGTGCCGCCCGACCATCTCGATGTGGGGCATCATCGCCTGCAGATGCTGGCTGGCGCTCATGGCGTCGCGGAAGCGCCGCTCGAACGGGCCGGAATTCATGATCGCGATCGTGCCGGCAGCGCGATAGCAGGCCACCGATACGTCGGTCGCCTCGTTCATGCCGTGTGTCGTGGCGAGCCGCAGCCGGATGCGATGATCGAGCGTCAGCTTGCCCGCGGCGGCGGCCTCGTAGGCTTCCAGCGCCGCCTCGTGGAGGAAGGCGCGCGCCGCCGACAGCTTGGCCTCGAACTGGCCGATCTCGCGCTGGTTGGCCTGGTTGACCGCCATGGCGCTGGGCGAGGCGCGGCTGTGCTTGCCGCGTGCGAGCTCGACATAGGTCTCGAACAGGCGCCGGGCGATGCCGAGCGTCGTGCTGCAGAATCCGGTGGCGTAGAGCAGGGTCGAGCCGAGCACGTAGAGGGGGCCGGGCTCGCGCCGCTCCTCCGGTGCGTCGCGCGCCGGCGCCCGCTCGTCGGGCACGAACAGATCCTCGACCGAGTAGGAGTCGCTGCCGGTGGCCCGCAGGCCGAGCACCTGCCAGTCGTCGATGATCGTGGCCTCGGAGCGCAGGAAGACGAAACTCCGGTCGTCGGTGCGGCCGCCGCGGCGGGCATGCGGCGTGCCGTCCGGGTTCTGGATCGCGCTGTGGCAGCCGAGCCAGGTGGTATGGCGGCCGCCCGAGGCGAAGCTCCAGCTTCCGGTCACGCGATAGCCGCCCGGCACCCTGATCGCCTTGCTGCGGCTGTGGCGCGCGCCCCACGCCAGCCCGACCTCGGGCCGCCCGAACACCTCGCGCGCGGTCTCCTGCGGCATGGCGGCGGCGGAGGTCGACGAGGAGACGTTGGACTGGTTGATGAACCAGGCGACGCTGGCATCTGCGTAGCCCAGCGCCTCGATGGTCCTGGCGTACTCGACGAGCTGCATCTCCTGGCCGCCGATGCTTCGCGGCAGCAGCAGGCGCAGCATGTCGGCCTTCACCAGCGCATCGACCACCTCGGGCGTGACCTCGCGGCGGCGGTCCATCTCCGGGCCGTGTTCGTCGAGCAGGGGCCGCAGGGCGCGCGCCCGCTCGGGGGCGCTGGTGGTGATCGCCGGAACGCGCGTGTCCATGGCCTGCATACTGGCGTCGTTTCGCAGGGCGTCAATCACGGGGCGTCACCACGCGAAAGACCCGCCCACGTCGCGAGGGAACGCTATTCGACCACCTCGTCGGCGGCCGCGAGGACCGAGGGCGGGACCGGGAGGCCGAGCGCTGCAGCCGTCTTGAGGTTGATCGCGAGCTCGAACTTGGTCGCCTGCTGGACCGGCAACTCGCCAGGCTTCGCACCGTTCAGAATCCTGCCCGCGTAGACGCCCTTGATCACGTAGGCCGCCGGAATGCTTGCGCCGTAGCTCAGCAGGCCGCCGGCGATGACGTAGGCGCGCTGATTGTAGACGGTGGGAACACGGTACTTGGCGGCGAGGCCGACCAGCGGGGTGACGTAGCCCACCGGGGCGGAGACGACCGCGCCCTCCTTGCGTTGGGCGAGTGACGCATAGGCCGCCTCGAGCTCGCTGTCCTTGGCGATCGGGCGCAGCGTGATCGGGATCCGGCCGCCGCCGTTCGAGGGCTGCAGCTCCTGCTCGACGCGCCGTGCCACCTCGAGCGATTGACCGACCGAGAGCAGGGCCACGGCGCTCGCCGACGGCGCCAGCTCGGTCAGGAACTGCACTCCCTTGGTCAGGGTCTCGCTGGCGTACAGGCTGACGCCGGTCAGGTTTCCGCCGGGCTTCGCGAGATTGTCGACCAGTCCATCCAGGACGGCGTTGCTGGCATGGAAGACGATCGGAATGGTCGAGGTCGCCTTCTTCGCCTCGACGGCGGCGATCGTCCCGCCCTCGTTGACGATCACGTCGACGGGGAGCGCGATCAGCTCCGCGGCGAGTCCGGGCAGCCGGTCGGGCTGGCCGCGCGCCCACCGCTCCTCGATCCTGACATTGTCGCCGTCGACGAAGCCCTCCTGCTTCAGCCCGCGCTTCAGCATCGCGAGGTTCAGGGCGACCGCGGGGTCCTCGGGATGGCCCGTCCCGAGGATGCCGATGACCGGCATCCGGCGCTGCGCCCGGACAGCGGCAGGCGAAACGGCAGCGCCGGCAGCGAGTGCCAGTAGCTTGCGCCTTCTCATTCGATCATCTGATATCAAGCCCGGAGGAAAGGAAAGGGAGGACCGCATGCCGATGCCAGACACCGACACCTCGAGCCCCAGGCACCTGCGCGACAAGTACGCCATCGTCGGCGTCGGCGAGACGACCTACACCCGCGGCTCGGGCGTCACGACGCGCGCGCTCGGCACCTGGGCGGTGCGCAATGCCATAGAGGATGCCGGGCTCAAAGCTTCCGACGTCGACGGCATGCTCTCGTACCAGTCGGGCGATTCGACCTTCTCGACCTTCATCGCCGGCGACCTCGGGCTGCGACTCAACTTCTACATGGACGTGTTCGGCGGCGGCTCGTCGACCGAGGCGCTGGTCGGCATGGCGATGGGCCTGATCGAGGCCGGCATGTGCAGGACCGTGGTGATCTTCCGCGCCATGAACGGCTTCTCCCAGGTCCGCATCGGCGGCACCGGTGCGCGCGCCGCGGCGCCGGTGATGGGCGATGCGCTGCACGGCCGCGCCTATGGCTGGCAGAGCGCCGGCCAGATGTTCGCGCCGACCTTCATGCGCCACATGCACGACTACGGCACGACGCCCGAGCAGGTGGCGCACGTCAAGCACTTCCACTCCTGCCACGCCTCGAACAACCCGAAGGCGTTCTACAAGAAGCGCTACTCGGTCGACGAGGTGGTCTCGAGCCGCTTCATCTGCAAGCCATTGCACCTGCTCGACTGCTGCGTCGAGACCGACAATGGCACGGCGATCGTCGTCACCTCGGCCGAGCGGGCGCGCAATTGCCGCCAGCATCCGGTGCTGATCCGCGGCGTGGTCGGCCGCTGCAGCAAGCCGCGCACCGACATGCACTATCAGACCGGCCCGATCTCGACCGTCGCCGGCCACTACGCGCGCGAGATCCTGTGGCCCAATTCCGGCGTCGGTCCGGAGGACATCGACCTCACCGGCAGCTACGACGCCTTCACCTTCACCACCATGCTGCAGCTCGAGGATTACGGCTTCTGCAAGAAGGGCGAGGGCGGCGACTATGTCAGCAACGGCACGATCCGGCTCGGCGGCAAGCGGCCGAACAACACCAGCGGCGGCCATCTCTGCGAGGGCTACACGCACGGCCTCAACATGGTGATCGAGAACGTGCGGCAGCTCCGCCACGACGCCGACGATTCGTGCCCGATCGGCCCGGACGGCAAACGGCGGCACACCTACGACTATCGCGAAGGCGGCTGCCGGCAGGTCAGGGACGCCGAGCTGTCGGCCAACCTGGGCTGGGCCAATCCCGGCACCGGCTCGGCCATGGTCATGCGGCGCGGTTAGGGGAGGGAACGACGATGTCTGTCCAGGCCACCTATCTCGGCATGCCGCTGGCGATCGACGATCTCGACGTCGAGAACCTCGCCTACTTCAAGCACTGCGCCGCGCACGATTTCCATCTCCAGCGCTGCGCCAAGTGCAACCTGCTGCGCTACCCGCCGACCACGGCCTGCCCGTGGTGCATGAACCCCAAGTCGGACTGGGTGCCGGTCGAGGCCAGGGGCGCGGTGCATTCCTACACCGAGGTCCATCACGCCATTCAGCCGGCCTTCAAGGCCCACACCCCCTACCTCGTGCTGCTGGTCGACCTCGACACCCAGAAGGGCAAGCCCTCCAGGGAGGAGGCGCTGCGCGTGATGGGCAACCTCACCACGCCCGACGGCAAGCTGGCGCCGCCCGACATGGTGAAGAAGGTCGGCATCGGCACCCGCGTGCGCATGGTCTTCGCCGATGCGGGACCGGGTCTCGCGATCCCGCACTGGACGATCGACGAGGGGGCGCAACAGCCCGCCAGGCCGTGGCGCTATCCGCGGGAATGACCGGGGCGGTGAGCGAGGACCCTGTGACTGAAGACTGGGGCTTCCTGCGCGCCTGCGACCTGGCGCGCACCGAGGACGAAGATTTCGAGCTCGCCTGGATCGCCGAGGTCGAGGCGGCCTGGCAGGTGACCGATCTCGATCACGGCGACTTCGGCTTCATCGTCGTCATGGCCGATGGGCGCCGATGCTACTGGCGCTACACGTCCGAGGACACCGGCGCCGGCCGGCCCGAGGATCTCGTGGTCATCGAGCTCACGGCCGGCGAGGTGCCGGCGGGCGACTGGCACCGTCCGGACCAGCTCAACGCGCGGCTGAAGGTGCTGAAGCGCTTCGGCTGACACCGGGGCCGACACTGGGGGGCTGACACCGGGGGGCTGACACCGGGCCGTACTCCGATCGACCGTTCAGGTTGCCCGGCTCGTGCGCAACCGCGCGCTCGGCGGTACGCCGGCCGCCGTGGCGGCATGACGAGCAACAAACCCGACCATCTTCCGTTTGTGGTTTGCATCGCGTCACGAACGGGAGATTTCGATGGCAGACAACGACCGCCAGGGCGGTGACCGAGCGAGCAGCGCTCACATTGCCGACATCGGCCCGGCCTTGAAGCAGGAGGCGAGCAGGCTCGCCGACAAGTCCGTTTCCTCGGGCGTCGAGGCGGCCGACGCCGTCGGCAAGGCAGCGGAGAGTGCCGCACAGGCTCTCGACGAATCGCTGCCGGCGCTGGCGGGTTACGTCCGCAACGCCGCCCAGTACACCGAGCGCCTGGCCGACGACCTGCGCGACAAGAAGGCCGGCGACCTGCTGTCCACGGCCATCACCTGGAGCCGTCAACAGCCGCTGATCGCCCTGGCCGGCGCGGCCGTGCTGGGCTTCGCGCTGTCCCGGCTCGCCAAGGCAGGCCTGGCCGAGACGGCGACCGCCGCCCATGCCGACGGAGACGGCCATGCGCGATGACGGTCCGGGCCTCGTGCAGGCGGTAAGCGAGACGATCTCGCGCGCGGGCGAGCTGATCCACCTGGAATTCCGGGTTTTCCGCGCCGAGCTGGCGGAGAAGGCGGCGCAGATCGGCACCGGGCTCGCCCTCGTGCTGGGCGGCGCCGTGCTGCTGACGGCGGCGCTCTTTCTGATCCTGCAGGCGATCGTGATGGCGCTGGTGCAGGGCGGCATGTCGCCGGCGGGCGCGACCATCCTGGTCGCCGCGGCCTGCATCGCCATCGGGCTGGTGCTGGTCCTGATCGGCCGCCGCAACTTCGACCCCGAGAAGCTGGCACCGGACCGCACGGTCGGCGATGTCCGGCGCGACACCATTCTCGTCAAGGAGAAGCTGACATGACTTCGAGCGCCCATCTGCAACAGGAAGCCGACGCCGCCCGCGCCGGCCTGTCGTCGGCTCTCGACGACCTCAAGAGAAGCGTCACGACCACGGCATTGACCCATGGCGCGACGACCCTGGCGAAGGAAAGCAGCTCGATGGTGGCCAGGGCGGCGGTGGCCAGGGCGGCCGCCAACCCGTTGGCTGCGATGCTGATCGGAGCCGGCCTGTTCATGCTGGTGTCGACGCGCAAGGACGGCACCAGTCCGCTCGGCGACCTCGTCCGCTCCAGCACCTCGGCGGTCAAGAGCGCCGTCGGCAAGGCGAGCGACTCGGCCGTCCAGGCGGGGAACGACGCGTCCGGCACCGTCAGCGCCACGGCGGACTCCGCCAGGAGCGGAGCCAGGGACATGCTCGCCAAGGGCCGGGAACAGATGCATGACCTGACAGCCGCAGGCCGCGATCAAGTGCACGACCTCGCCGAACAGGGCCGGCAGCAGTTGCACGACCTGGGCGAAGAGGGGCGGCGGCAGATGCGCGACCTCGCGGACCAGGGTCGAGACGCCACGCACAAGCTTCTCGATCACGGTCGCAGCGCGTTCGACCGCCTGTCGCAGGAGCAGCCCATCCTGGTGGCGGCTCTCGGGCTGGCCTTCGGCGCCGCGCTCGGTGCCGCGATGCCTCTCACCCAGGCCGAGCAGGACTATGCCGGCGAGGCGGCCCGTCAGGCCCGCAGGAAAGGCGAGGCGGTTGCGAACCGGGTCGCGGACGCCGTCAGCGAAGAGCTGGCGGGCGGCGATGTCGCGCGCAAGGCGAGCGAGGTCGTCGACAGGGCATCGAATGCCGCGGCGGAGGGTTTGCGCTCCTGAGGCCGCTCGCTTCGCTGGCCGGATCGAGTGTATAATCGCGGCTTCTCCGTACACAGTCAGCGCAGACGTAGAGTCTTCGTCCAGTCCCCGGCGTTGCGGCGCGTGAGTTCACTCGAACTTGGAGGGGCGAATGACGCGCAGGCATGCGGTCCTTCTCGCGGGCGCGCTCGTGCTGCTGGGCCTCGTCGCGACTCCGAGGGTGGCGGCGGCGCAGAAGCCCGGCGGCGTCATGAAGGTCTATTTCTTCGACAGCCCGGCCACCATGTCGATCCACGAGGAAAGCACCATCGCGGGCCAGGGCCCGATGATGGGCGTGTTCAACAATCTCGTGATGTACGACCCCCACGTGCCGCAAAGCGGCCTGGCGTCGATCGTGCCCGACCTCGCCACCACCTGGTCGTGGGACGAGCCGCGCACGGCCTTGTCCTTCAAGCTGCGTGCGGGCGTGCGCTGGCACGACGGCAAGCCGTTCACCGCGCGCGACGTCAAGTGCACCTTCGACCTGCTGCAAGGCACCGGCATCAACGGCGAGACGCTGCGGGTCAATCCGCGCAAGACCTGGTACGGCAACCTCGCCGAGGTGACAGCCAAGGCCGACGACGAGGTGGTGTTCCGCCTGAAACGGCCGCAACCCGCCTTCATCGCGCTGATCGCCTCGGGGTTCACGCCGATCTATCCCTGCCACGTGACGCCGGCCGAGATGCGGCGGCGGCCGATCGGCACCGGGCCGTTCCGCTTCGTCGAGTTCAAGCCGAACGAGATCATCCGCGTCGCGCGCAACAAGGACTACTGGAAGAAGGACCGGCCGTATCTCGACGGCATCGAATGGAAGATCATGAAGAACAGCTCGACCGGCATGCTGTCCTTCATCGCCGGCACGGTCGACATGAGCTCGCCCTATTTCTTCCAGGTGCCGGTGCTGAACGACATCCGCGCGCAGGCGCCCAAGGCGGTGTGCAAGCTGATGGCCTCGAACGTCCAGCGCAACGTGCTGATCAATCGCGAGGCGCTGCCGTTCAACCGTCCGGAGCTGCGCCGTGCGGTGGCTCTGACGATCGACCGCAAGGCCTTCATCGACACGCTGACGCAAGGCGTCGGCACGATCGGCGGCGCGCTGCTCGCCCCGCCCGAGGGCGTCTGGGGCATGCCGCCCGAGGTGGTGGAGAGGCTGCCGGGCTACGATCCCGACGTCGCGAAGAACCGCACCGAGGCGAAGAAGATCATGGCGGCGGCGGGCTACGGGCCGGACAACCGGCTGAAGCTCAAGGTGACGACCCGCAACCTGTCGGTCTATCGCGACCCGGCGGTGATCCTGATCGACCAGCTCAAGCAGATCCATATCGACGCCGAGCTCGAGCCGGTCGACACCACGCAGTGGTTCCCCAAGGTGCGCCGGCACGACTATACGCTCGGCGCCAACCTGACCGGCAACGGCATCGACGATCCCGACCAGTCGTTCTACGAGGGCTACACCTGCGGCTCGGAGAACAACTACGACGGCTACTGCAATCCCGAGATCGAGAAGGCGATCGACGCCCAGTCGATGGAGGCCGACCAGGAGAAGCGCAAGCGGATGGTGTGGGACATCGAGCGTCGGCTGGCCGAGGACGTGGCGCGGCCGGTGCTCTACCACAATCGCTCCGGCACCTGCTGGCAGCCCTACGTCAAGGGCTACACGCCGATGATCAACAGCATCTACAACGGCATGCGCATGGAGGAGGTCTGGCTCGACCGGTAAGTCGCCCGTGGCTCAAGGTTCCATGGCGTTTCTTCAGGTCGTCGATCTCTCACCGGATGCGAACGGTATGCCGGTTGATGCCAGGTTCACCTTGCCATCGACGCTGCGATTGTCCACGAGCATCTCGGCCTTGCTGCCGGTCGCGCTCAAAATGGCGACCTGCGTACGGTTCGCCACGCCGAGCTTACGCATGATCTGTCGAACGTGAACCTTGACTGTCGCCTCTCTGATTCCCAGTTTGCGCGCGATCGCCTTGTTCGCTTCTCCGCGGCTAAGACGTTCGAGGACCGACTTTTGCCTGGTTGTCAGATTGATGGTTTTCGAATCGGCGCCTGCAGCATGCTGCACGTTGGCGTTGCCTTCCTCCAGGACGTGCTTTGCCGCTGGCAGGGAAATGCTGTCCGCCGCCCCATTCAGGTGTATGGGATGACGACGTCCTGACTGAATCGCAGCAGGAAAAAACGACCCGCCTTGCAAAATAAACGACAGGGCCTGCAGCGCCAGCCGGGCGTTCGTGCCTGTGTACAGGAAGCCTTGTGCACCGATGCTGAGCGCCGAGAGGATCTCCTCGCGACTATTGTTGTCGGACAAGATCACCAGCGGCGCCCCTGCTCCGCGCGCCCTCAGCTCCCTGATCCGTTTCAGGTGCTTGTGGTCAGCGAGGGTGCCGCCTCCAACGTTATAGATGATCATGCTGCAATCGGCGTGCCCATCGATCCACTTCTCCGCATCCTCCGGAGTAAGCGACGCGGGCCGAGACTTCGTCATCCTGGACAGACGATCGAGAAGGGCGACCAGGCCGAAATTTCGCAAAGGCAGCGAGTCAATGACCAGAACGGTAGATTTATCGGACGAGGCTGACATGTCCCCCTCCACCTACGCTCTAAGTATTGCGCAATTGTCGACAACCTATAGTTGAATATATGGAACCGAATCGGTAT
The DNA here is from genome assembly GCA_018240745.1 of Pseudomonadota bacterium. Classification (GTDB taxonomy): domain Bacteria; phylum Pseudomonadota; class Alphaproteobacteria; order Reyranellales; family Reyranellaceae; genus Reyranella. Next base: position 9,706 of record JAFEFF010000182.1, on the reverse strand, counting down.
ATGTGAATGTTCATTTACCGAGATTTTCGGTCACTAGTCGAATTTTTTGGGTCCGGAGTATAGCCATGAACTGCAATTTTTTACAACAAGCCCAGACCATGCGAGCATGCATACCTAGGCTGCGGACTCTGTATCACTTCGTGGAGCGGTGATCCGATCCTCGCCGAGGGTGGTATGCATCGAAAGGCGCAAGACGTTCCGTGAGGCGTCCGTTGCTGGGAGGCTGCGCTCCCCCAAAGGCTATAGGCCGTGAGGTCACTGGCCGCCCCACGCTGCAACTCTATTATGGCTGGCGTTCAGCAGCGCCTGATTCCGAGCGGGACGTGCATGAAACACGACCACGGCAACGACGGTCTTGCGATGCCCGCCCGGCTCGCCCATCGGGCCATGGACTTGTTCGATCATCGCCATGCCTGGGACGAGAGCGGCGACCGACATCACGACCAATACAGTCCCGCGACCGTGTCAGCCCCCCAGGATGGCCCCCAGGATGGTATGACCGCAGTGATCGGCGGCAGCGCGATGGCGGTGGGCGACGCCACTGCAGTCACCGGCTTGGTCGAGAATTTTGCGGTGGACCAGGGCGCCTACTCGGTAGCGATGGGCGACGCGGTCTTCCAGGCATCGGCCCATTCATCGAGCCCCGGGCGCCCCGCCATCGCCGCTGCCGGCACTTTTCTCGACGTGTCGGGCGCCGATTACATCGTCGCGCAGGAGGTCGCGCAATCGAGGCATGGTGCGCACGATGCGTCGGCGCTCTCGGAACTCGACTACCTTGCAATAGACATTCATGGCTGGTCGCCACGACACGGTGCGATTGTCGTCGAACTCGACAGGTCCTTCGGTCACCATCAGGCGGTTGGGGACCAACCGCTTCAAGGCGCATTCGCGCAAGCGATCGGAACCGCCGAAACGCACGGCGCCAACACCCTGGCGGACACGCTCATGAATACGATTACGGTCGAAAATCACTTCTCGTTCGTGAATGCGCTGTCGATGGTAGCGCTTTAGGAGCCTGTGTCTCAACCCGGCGGCCAAGATCAGTTCGCCCGCAATATGGAGAGCTGCCTGATGTCCGGAAACATCAACACATCCTTCGCTGGAGCGAACAGCACGGCCCAGGCCCTGGGCGACCTGACGGCGACCGATACGACGGCCAGCACGCTCGTCGCCCCCCGGGCCGCGGTCAGCTTCGCGACGGCGGTCGCCGTCGCTCAGGATACGACCCCGGCCGTGCCCCACGCGAACGCGACGACGGACGGTATCGCGACCGGGGGAACCATCACGAGTTCGCATATCCTCCATTGGTCGGTCGATTGGCTCGTCGGCCCGGCGCCGATTGCGGTCGATGTCTCCGTGACATCCATCTCGACCCATGGCGGCGCCGATTACCTGTCCGGCTACGGTCTGGCGAGTCCGTCCGTTCACGGGCTGTTGTGATCGCTGCGATCCGTCCTGGCTTTCATACGCAGGACCGAACTACGCGAGCTCATCGTCGAGGCGCACCATCGCGCGTCCCTTCGCCTGCGTGAACCGCCAAATTCGGCCGGGCAGAGCCGCTGCGTGCGACGCGGCGGTATCGGAACGATGCGGTCCGGGCCACGCACCACCCGCTGTCTTCTGATCGAAGCCTGTAGGTCGAAAGATGATGTCTCGCGGTGGTGGACTACGCCAAAAGATGATCGGCCCGATGAACCTTTGATGCCGGGAGCCGGTGCCCCTAGCCTTCATACTTGCGGATGGCGCATTCATTGCGTCCGCCGCCGATCAACACGAGGAGAGATGAAATGGCATCCGCACTCGACGTCAGCTTCCTCAAGTTAGTGGCCGTCCAAGAACTCGTCGACATCAACAAGACGATCGATGTCAGCGCCTTCGTTCACGGCAACTCGGCGATTGCCAACGCGACGGCCGATGCGATCGGTCCCAACTCGCATTCCGAGACGCTAACCCAGACGACGGCCGTCCAGGGCGTCGGCTCGAGTTCCGTTTCGGAGTCCCTGTCCGCGACCAACGGCTCCTACTTCCACTGGTAAGCGCCGTTGCGGGTCGAACGAAGCCGGCAGCGGATCGACCTGCTGCCGGCGCCCATCGCACAGTCGCGTGGCGAGAGGCGTATCGGAAGCCGCTGCAACATATCGGGAGCCGCTGCAACACAGGTGAGGACGTGGTCATGCCCACACGCTATCGGGTCGACGGCGAGACGGTTCGTCTCGAGGCCGACTACGGCTCGGCAACCATCACGCTGGAACTGTCGCGGGCCAGGGTTGGGGCCAGGGTTGGGCGAGGCCGAGCCGATGGTCCGGATGTCATCCGCAGCAGTTCCGCGCGTGCGGTTTGCGTCCGACGAGGCCGGTCCTCGAGTTTCTCGGAGGCGGCGAGCTTCGCGGATGGGCATGAAGCGGAGGCTGCGGCAGGCGGGCTCCGATACAAGGTCAAGCGTGCCGACTAGGTCCGCCGGGAGAGCTGCCCGGGCCTGGCTGCTGCCGCTGTCCCCCGACCCCCGCGCCAAGGTGAAACATGCCGGAAAGACCGTCCGACGGAGGCCGCGCATCGGCTGACTTATCGAGCGGCCCGACCGAACTCGAACGAGCCATTACGGCTTGCCGTTCGGCCTTCGCCACATGTGCCCTTTTCAGCCTGGTCATCAACGTGCTGATGCTGGCGTCGCCGATCTACATGCTGCAGGTCTACGATCGCGTGCTGACCACCGGCCGGGTCGAGACACTGGTGATGCTCACGCTGATCGCAACCGCCGCGCTGGCGGTGATGTGCGCGCTGGACGCCCTGCGGACATCGGTGACGATTCGCGTCGGCTGCTGGCTGAATGAGCAGCTTGGCCCGACCTACCTTGCCTGTGGTGTGCGGGCCCGTCTGAAAGGCGACTCTTCGGGCGTCGAACACCTGCGCGACATTTCGCAGATCCAGAACTTCATCGCAACGCAAGGCCTGACGGCTTTTTTCGACGCGCCATGGGTGCCCATTTTCGTCGGCTTGATCTGGATCCTCCACCCGATGCTCGGCGCCGTGGCGGTGTCGGCGGCCGCGGTTCTGTTTCTGTTGAGCATCGCCAACGAGTTCGCAACGCGCAAGGTCACCGAGGCGGCAAATCGAAATCAGATCGAGGCGACGCTGCTGGCCGACGCGACGATCCGCAACGCCGAGATCGTCCAGGCCATGCATATGCTTCCCGCCATGACCGATCGTTGGGAGGCCATCAACAAATCGGTCGTCGATGGCCTGCGGAGGTCCGGTGACATCGGTGGCTTCGTGCTGGCGACCACGAAATTCGTCCGCTTCTTCGTGCAGGTGGCAATCCTTGGCGTAGGCGCCTGGCTGGTGGTCAACTCGCAACTGACGGCCGGTGCGATGATCGCCGGATCGATACTGCTCGGACGCGCGCTGGCGCCGGTCGAGCTTGCGATTTCGATGTGGCGCAACTTCATGGGCGCGCGCTTCTCCTACGGCCGGCTGAAAACAGCCATCAAGGACCATCCGGCGCCGCCGCGCCGGACGACGCTGCCGCCTCCGGTGGGAAGAGTGGTTGTCGAAGGGATCAGTTACCTCACGCCAAACACCGCGCACCTCATCATCAGCGACGTGTCGTGCGTCGTCGAGCCCGGCGAAGCGTTGGCGATAATCGGTCCGTCCGGCGCCGGCAAGAGCACGCTTTGCCGGTTGATGGTCGGCCTCGCGGTCCCCAATGTCGGAGAGATTCGGCTCGACGGTTCGCAGATCCACCATTGGGACGGCCAGCAGATCGGGCAGCACATCGGCTTCCTGCCGCAGGACGTCGAGCTGTTCGCCGGCACGGTGCGCGACAACATCGCACGCATGCAGCCTGTGGGCGACGAGGCGATCGTGAAAGCGGCGCAACTCGCCAACGCGCACGAGATGATCCAGCATCTTCCGCAGGGCTACGACACCCGCATCGGCGACGGCGGCGTGCGGCTTTCGGGCGGCCAGCGCCAGCGCATCGGGCTCGCGCGCGCCGTGTTCGGCAACCCGCGTTTCATCGTTCTCGACGAGCCCAACGCCAGTCTCGACCAGGCGGGGGAGGCCGCGCTGACGGAGGCGATCGAAAATCTCAAGCGGTCGGGCGTTGCCCTGATCATCGTGGGGCATCGGCCATCGACTCTGTCCATTGCGACCAAGATTCTCTTCATGAAGGAAGGCCGTGCCGTCATGTTCGGTGAGCGCGACTACGTCCTGGAAACGCTCAAGGCACGCTCGGCGCAGCCGCTCACGCAAGACGATGTTCAAAAAGACCGACATCGGTCCGTCTCGCGGCAACGAAGCGAACGGCTTCGACCGCGCAAGATCAGGGCCATGGCGGGGGTGCAGCATGACCTCCCCTGTGCCTAGGGTGCCGCAACCGCTGGCTCATGCGGCCTTCATCGGCGCCTTCCATGCCGGAAGGATCGCGCAGTCGTTGCCGCGATTATGGGCGCGGGTCTCCTCGGCCGCCGCGTTCCGGGCCGGAAAGATCGCCGGGTCCTTGGCGCGAGTCCCTTCGGTCGGCGTCTTGCATGTCCGAAGGAATACGCCGGATTTTGTGCAGTCGGTGGCGCGGATCTCGTTCGCCGGTACGACGCCCGATCGCTCGAAGCCCGGCATTCGTGCGCCGGCTCGTTGGGGCAACGCCCTGATCCTGTCGTTCGTGGCCGTGTTCGGCGGATGGGGCTATTTCGTTCCGCTCGATGGCGGCGCAGTGGCGCCGGGCGTGGTCAGCCCTGCCAGTGGCAAGAAGACCATCCAACATCTGGAAGGAGGAATCGTCGCCGAGCTCCCGGTTCGCGAGGGCCAGGAGGTCAAGGCGGGACAGCCGCTGGTCACCCTCGAGAGCACGCAGGCACGCGCCGCTTACGAGACGCTGGTTCAGCAACGCCTGTCGCTTCTGGCCAGGAAGGCGCGACTCGATGCCGAAAAAGCCGGCCACGATCGCATCGAGCTGCCGCAGGAGCTGCGCACGACGGATCCGCAGATCAGGACCATCGTCGAGGCGCAGCAGGAGGTATTCGACACACGCCGCACCACGCACGCGTCGCGGCGGGACATTCTGGCCCAGCGCATCGAGCAGCTCGTACGGCAGATCCGGGGATTCGAAGCCCAGGTCGAGAGCACGTCCAGGCAGATCGAGCTCGTCTCCGAGGAGTTGCGCGCGAAGGAGTATCTGGTCGGACGCGGGCTCTCGCCCAAGCCGGAGGCGCTGCGGTTGAAACGCACCGATGCCGAGATCTCCGGAAAGCGCGGCGAATATATCGCCGAGATCGCCAGGGCCCGCCAGCAGATCGGCGAGGCCAAGATGCAGATGCTCGAGGTCGATGCGGAACGGGCCGATCAGATCGCCGCCGATGCGGAGAAGGTCCGCGCCGACCTCGCGGAAGTCAACGAGAAGCTGCGGGCGAGCGCCGACGTGGTCGCGCGCACGGTCGTGGTTGCGCCGGTGAGCGGAACCGTGGTCGAGGTCAAGTTCAAGACGATCGGCGGCGTCGTCCAGAGAGGCGAGCCGATCATGAGCATCGTGCCGCTGGGGGAAGATCTGATCATCGAGGCGCGATTGGCGCCGGTGGACGTGAAAGCGGTGCACAGTGGTCTGGAAGCCAGGATCCACCTGTCCGCCTACTCGAGCCGGACCGTGCCGAAAGTTCCGGGCACCGTTCTCACGGTCTCGGCGGATCGACTGATGGATGATGCAACCCATCAACCCTACTATCTCGCCCGGGTCGCGGTTGACCGGCAGACGCTGCACAGGCTTGCACCGAGTGTCGATCTCATTCCGGGCATGCCCGTGGAAGTGCTTTTCGTGACCGAACGGCGGACCATGGTGGAATATCTGGTCAAGCCATTCCGCGACGCGCTCTGGCGAAGCTTCCGTGAGACTTGAGTCTGGCTTGCGGTGAACCGTGACACGGCAGCGCAGGGGGAGAACTCGACAGGGATCGTGGCCTCAACGCGGCACGCCGGTCCGCAGCGTCGCCAGCCGGTCGATCTCGCGCCAGAAGCCCGCGATCGTCTCGTCGACGATCTGCTGGACCGACTTCAGCTCGTGGATCAGGCCGGCCGATTCGCCGGCGGCGCCCGAGGTGTTCTCGACGTCGCCGTTGACGTAGAGCATGTCGATCAGGCCGCCGCGCGGCAGGCGCTCGCGGGTGCCGGCGGCGACCTCGACCGAGTAGGGCGTGCGCAGGCCGCGCGAGCGGGCGCGCGGCGGATTGTCGGTCATGATGGTGCCGCCGAGCGGTGCCGCGACGATGGCGTTCTTGTAGTTCGCATGCACCGGGCTCTCGAACGAGGCGACGAAGCGCGTGCCCATGGTCACGCCCTCGGCGCCCAGCGCGAAGGCCGCCGCCATGCCGCGGCCGTCGACGATGCCGCCCGCCGCCACGATCGGCACGTCGACCTTCTCCCGCACCGCCTGCAGCAGCGCGAAGGTGTGGACCTCCTCGGGATTGCGGATGCCGGCGCTTTCGGCGCCCTCGACGATCAGCCCGTCGACCCCGGCATCGACCGCCTTCTGGGCCCCGCGCAGGGTGGCGGTCGCGTGATAGACCGTGACGCCGGCGCCCTTGAGCAGTTTGGTGTAGCGCGTCGGGTCGCCGGCCGAGGTGGTGACGAAATGGATTCCCTGGCCGAGCAGCCAGTCGATGATCGCGGTCTCCTCGCCAGGGTCCATCTGCAGGTAGCGGATCGGCAGGTTGACGCCGAACGGCGCGTTGGTGGCGGCGCGGATCGCGGTGAACTCGCGCCTGGTGACGGCGAGGTCGCGGATCGAGTTCTCCAGCAGGCCCATGGCGCCGGCCTTCGACACCGCCGTCACCAGCGGTGCTCGGGCGATCCAGGTCATCGGCGACTGGAAGATGGGATAGCGCGAGCGCGTGTGCGCGGTGACCCGGTTGCCGTCGAACATGCCCGTTCGTAGCACAGGATGACCTGAACCGGCGGCTCCTCTAGGGTTGCCGTCGAGGAGAGGTCTTGGGGGAGAGTGTCGATGAGGATTGCGATCCGACTCGCCGTGGCGCTCGCCGTCGGCCTGGCGGCGTGCACCACGACCCCGACGCCCGCACCGAATTCACCGGCGCCGTCACCGACACCGCCGGCATCGCCGGCCACGCCGCCTGCCGCCACACCCCACCGGCCGGGGCCGCCGCCGGTCGCCGGCACGGCGATGGACCACGTTGCCGCCGCCGAGCGGCCGTTCATCCAGTCTCTCGACGACGCCCGCACCCTGCAGCAGGCGCTCGGCGCCAGGCCCGACGGCGACCTCGGCCCGGCCGGCGCGATGCCGCCGGGCGAGACGCGGCGCGCCATCGCCGAGTTCCAAACCGGCCTGAACCGGCGCCGTGGCGATCCCCAACCCGGCCGCGACGTGATCGAGGCCGACGACTTCCGCGCCCTGGTCGCCGGCGGCGCCATGCCGGCCGACTTCCGGTCGGCGTTCGAGCGTGGCCTGCTGGGCGACCGGATCGGCAACTTCAAGGCACCTTCGGCAACCGCCATCGGCATCGCGCTGGGCGTGCTCGGGGCGCCGGTGCCGCCGGCTGACGCGACCCTTGCGGACCGCCTTGCGCTGCTGCGCCGGACGATCGCCGCGAAACGGACGGAGCCCGGCAGCCCGCCGCCGCTCGGCCGGGCCGATGCGCTCGATTCGGCGCTGTTCGACGTCAACGCCCGGCGCCAACCGACGATCCCCCAGCCGACCCAGTGAGGGGCCCGCGATGACCCGCTATATCGTCAACCGGCGCACGTTCCTGTTCCCGAGCACGACGCCGCAGCCCGACGGACAGTTCCCGGTGCTCGAGCGCGGTCAGCAGCGATCAGAAAATCGTTTCAGTCGATCGGTCGCGCAAGCCATCATGACTTGGCGGACTTCCGAAGTTGCCTGGCGGGTTCCCCGGGTGACTGATTGCGGCTATCGCATCCAGGTTGACAACAAGTGCCTGAGAGGCGCGGGAACTCGCCAAGGTCCGGTGGAGATGTCTTGTGTCTGGCAACTCGCACATAACGTTCGGCGAGCGCATTAATCGCTTACGCAGGGCGGCTCAATACCGGCCATCGTGGGGCCTCGCTGCCATTGCGGCGGTCTTCGTCGCAGCCGGCGCTTTGGCGTTCGATGCGTTGACCCCGCAGACAGTTTCGGTCGGCATGTTCTACGTCGGCTTGGTCCTCATAGGTTTTTGGTTCCCCAGCCCAAAAGCAGCGCTTGTTCTTGCGCTGCTCGCAACGCCTCTGGTCATCGCGGGATACTGGATAACGATCCCTGACAACACGCCGGCTTGGGAGGTGTACCTGAATCGCGCTCTTGCCATTGGCGCTGTTTGGATCACGGCAGGCTTCGTGTGGCACATTCGCGTACTTGAAAAGAACTTGCAGCGACAGATGAACATCACCGACGCGCTTTCGCGCGAAATGAATCATCGTGTCGGGAACCATTTGCAGCTCGTTACTTCATTTTTGAGACAGCAGGCGCACGACAGTCCCAACGAAGAGTTGCGTCGAGCGCTCGGCCTTGCCGAGTCACGTGTGATGGTGATTGGAAAGATTCAGCGGTTGTTGTCGCATTCCGAGCCTTCGCAGATGGTCGAATCGAGAGCCTTTCTCAAAATGATCGTCGGGGAGGTGCGCTCAGCATTGCTGGATTCCAATCAAGTCAAGATCACGGTTCAGGCCGATTCCGCGGAGCTAACCTCCATGAGTGCAATCGTGCTCGGGGCCATGTTGCTGGAACTCACCAACAATGCGCTGAAATATGCGTTCCCCGACGGGATGAAGGGAACGCTCCTCGTGAGATTCTCCGTCTCGGACCACAAGCACATAGTCGAGTTTGAGGACGACGGCATCGGCATTCCTCACGGATGTTCCCCCGACGGCTTTGGCATCAGGAGCGTGGAAGGCCTCGCACGCCTATTGGAAGGATCGATGACCTGCGGGCCGGCCCGCCAGTCAAACGCGCGGCCCGGAACCAAATGGCGAGCGGTAATTCCGGCATGAGACCGTGGGCCCGTGGTGCCGGCGAAACGTGGCGAACGATCGCCTTCGGCGCCGCGCGTCGCTCTGTTTCAGCGCGCCGGTCCGCCAGTCGCCAAGTGGGGGTGCTCGGGGCGCCGGTGCGGCGCGTTGGTGGCGCCGCAAACCCAGTGAGGGGCCCGCGATGACCCGCTATATCGTCAACCGGCGCACGTTCCTGTTCCCGAGCACGACGCCGCAGCCCGGCGGACAGTTCCCGCTGCTCGAGCGCGGCCAGCGCCTGACCGGCCAGCCGGCGAATGCCTTCGTGCACAAGACCGACGATCCGGCGGGCTTCGTCGATGCGCGCAACGTCGCCGAGATCCCCGAGAGCGTGTCGATCGGCGGCGATCTCGGCCGGGGCACCTTCTGCCGCGCCGCCACCGCTGCCGCCGGCGGCACGGGAGCCGACCGCAACTATCTCCTGTCGGCGGCCTATTTTCTGTCCGGCAACCTGGCAAATCTGGGCACCGCCGAGAGCGTCGCCGTCGGACCGTTCGCCTATACGATCGATGACTGGCTGGCCGGCATCGATGCCGCCAATGCGGCGGGCCATGCGCTGCTGGCCGTCGATCTGTTCGATCCGGCGCGGCAGCTCACGGTCGCGGCGCTGCGGGCGGTCGCCGCGGGGCGCGCTTTCGCGACGGCGGCGGGACGACCCGCGCGGCCGGTCGAACTGTTCCTGTTCGAGCGGCTGGGC
>JAFEFF010000181.1 GCA_018240745.1 Pseudomonadota bacterium | reverse complement strand
TGTAGTTCTCCGGACCCGAGCGGTCGGCATGGCCGGTCGCGGTGATCCGGGCCTTGCCCGTCGCCTTGAACTGGTCGGCCGCCTGGCGAATCGTGTTGAGCGCCTGCTGCGACAGGTTCGAGCGATCCCAATCGAAGAACACCATGAACGACGGCGCAGCAGCCGGAGCCGGCGGCGGCGGCGGCGCAGCCGCTGGGGCGCCGAGTTTGACCTGCAGGCTCAGCATCGCGCTGATGTTGTTGTTGCTGTAGCCGGTGCCCGCGAGGTACGGATTGGTCGTGCCGTAGTAGCGCGCGTCGAGGTTGACGCGGAACATCGGGTCGATGTTGTAGCCGACGCCCAGGATCGCCTGGTACGCGAACTGAGTGCTGTCGGTGGCCACATTGAGCGCCGCGGTCCTGACGAAGGCAATACCGGCGCCCGCGCCGATATATGGCACGATCGTGCCGCCTGCATTGAAGTCGTACATCAGGTTGGCCATGACCGCGGTATCGCCCTTCGTTGCGCCGAACGCGTTGAAGGGGCCGCCGCCCACGGTGGCCTGGTTGTCACGGTGCACGCCTTCGATTTCGACCCTCGGGCCGACGAAGTCGTAACCGATCATACCGCCGGCTGCCCAGCCGGTTGCCGGATAGATCGTCCCGCTTACGCCCAAAGGCGTGGCGATGCCCGTGCTGAACATCCAGTTCAAGCCGCCTTCGGCTCCGACGTAGAACCCTGGATATTGCAAAGACTGGGCCTGCGATACCGCCGGCAGCGCCATCAGGGCCGCGGTAACTAGAGCTTTCTTGATCACGTCGGTACTCCCTCCTTTGCGGGTATGGCCGCCATTGTACCCGGGAAAACAACGCCGCCAAAGACGATCGTGGCATTTCAGACGCTTATTCGCCCTCGTTCGCCCAACAGTGTGGCTTTTCGGCCACAAAAAAGGCGGCCCGCAGGGGGCCGCCTTCTCCTTGTCCTGTACGGAACCGAACTTACTGGAGGACGATCTCCACACGGCGGTTCTGCGGCTCGCGTACGCCGTCGGCCGTCGGGACCAGCGGCTGGGTCTCGCCCTTGCCGATGACCGTGATCGCCGTCGCCGGCACGCCGTCGCGCACCAGGGCGTCCTTGACCGCGTTCGCACGGCGCAGCGACAGCGCCATGTTGTAGTTCTCCGGACCCGAGCGGTCGGCGTGGCCGGTCGCGGTGATCCGGGCCTTGCCCGTCGCCTTGAACTGGTCGGCCGCCTGGCGGATCGTGTTGAGCGCCTGCTGCGACAGGTTCGAGCGGTCCCAATCGAAGAACACCATGAACGACGGCGCAGCGGCCGGAGCCGGCGGCGGCGGCGGCGCAGCCGCCGGGGCGCCGAAGCGGACCTGGATGCTGGCCAGCAGGCTGAAGTTGTTGTTGGTCGGGTTCGCGTTGACGGTAACGGGAGTACCGCCAACGAACGTGGTGTTGTTGAAGTTCGGGGTCGTTGTTCCGTAGTACCGGCCTTCCAGGTTGATACGGAACATCGGGTCGATGTTGTAGCCGACGCCGATCATCGCCTGGTAGGCGAACTGCGTGCTGGCAGCGCTGCCGCCGCCATTGATGCTGCCGTTGATGAAGGCCACACCGGCACCAGCGCCGATGTACGGCACGATCACGCCGCCAGCGTTGAAGTCGTACAGCACGTTGGCCATCACGGACACTTGGTTCATGTCCGTACCGAGGCTCCCGGCGAAGCCCGTATTGGTGATGGTGCCCGTGTTGTCGCGATACATGCCTTCGAGTTCGACGCGCGGCCCGATGAAGTCGTAGCCGACCATGCCACCCGCAGCCCAACCGGTATTCCAGTTGGCATTGCCAGTTCCGGACACAAACCCGGTAGGCGAGCTGAAAGTGGCGTTGAACGAATTGCTCAGCATCCAGTTAACGCCGCCGATGGCGCCTACATAGAAACCCGGATACTGCAGGGTCTGGGCCTGCGAGGCGACCGGAAGGGCCATGAGGACGGCCGAAGTCGCCAAGATTTTCTTGATCACTCTGGATCTCCCTCTTCTTCGTTGGGCAAACTCTCGCGCCCCACGCTGCGCAATATAGGCGAAGCGGCGGCAGAGTTGTGCGTTATCAGACAGTTATCAGCCGTCTTTCGCCGACACTGTGGCTTCGTCGCCACAGTCTAGTCATCCACACTGTTCACAGAGCGAACGCTTCCAGAACCACCGGTCCCTATCGGGGCAGGGTCGAGATTCCCATCAGGCTTTCGTCGATTGCACGGGCGCACTGCCGGCCCTCGCGGATTGCCCAAACCACGAGCGATTGACCGCGCCGCATGTCGCCGGCGGCGAAAAGCTTCGGGACCGACGTTCGATAATCCTTCACGTTCGCTGCAACATTGCCCCGCGCGTCGAGCGCCACGCCTGCTTCCTCGATCATTCCGGGGCGACGCGGTCCCAGGAAGCCCATGGCCAGCAGGACGAGGTCGGCCTTGAGCTGAAAGGTGCCGTCCGGCACCTCCTTCATGGCCCCTCCCGACCAGGTCACCCGGACACATTCCAGCGCCTCCACCTTGCCGTTCGTGCCGACGGCGCGCTTGGTCAGGACCGCGAAGTCGCGGTCGACGCCTTCTTCGTGTGACGACGAGGTCCGCAGCTTGAGCGGCCAGTCCGGCCAGGTCAGCGCCTTGTTCTCCTTCTCGGGCGGCTGCGGCATCACTTCGAGCTGGGTGACCGAGGCCGCGCCCTGGCGGTTCGAGGTGCCGACGCAGTCCGAACCGGTATCGCCGCCGCCGATCACGATGACGTGCTTGCCCTTCGCTGTGATCGTGCCCTTGGGCGCAGCACGCGCCTCGTCGTCGCCGGCAACGCGCTTGTTCTGCTGCACCAGGAAGTCCATGGCGAAGTGGATGCCGTCGAGCTCGCGGCCCGGCACCTGCAGGTTGCGCGGCGCCTCGGCGCCGCCGGTCAATGCGACGGCATCGTAGCCTTCGAGCAGCGACTTCACCGACAGCGTCGCCCCGACCTCGACGCCGGTGCGGAACTCCACACCTTCGGCGGCCATCTGGCGCATGCGCCGGTCGATCAGGTGCTTCTCCATCTTGAAGTCGGGGATGCCGTAGCGCAGCAGGCCGCCGATCCGGTCGGACTTCTCGAACAGTGTCACCGCATGGCCGGCGCGCGCGAGTTGCTGCGCACACGCCATGCCGGCGGGCCCCGAGCCGACCACCGCAATGCGCTTGCCGGTTTTCCTCGCCGGCACCAGCGGCTGGACCCATCCCTCCTGCCAGCCGCGATCGACGATCGAGCATTCGATCGTCTTGATGATGACCGGATTGTCGTCGATGTTGAGCGTGCAGGCGGCTTCGCACGGCGCGGGGCAGATGCGCCCGGTGACCTCGGGGAAATTGTTGGTCGAGTGCAGGACCTCGAGCGCGTCGCGCCAGCGGTCGCGGCGCACCAGCTCGTTCCACTCGGGGATGATATTGTTGACCGGGCAGCCGGTGTGGCAGAACGGAACGCCGCAATCCATGCAGCGCGCGCCCTGCCTGCTCACCTCGGCCGGCGGCAACGGAAGGACGAACTCCTTCCAGGTCTTGAGTCGCGCCTCGACCTTCTCGTACGGCCGATCCTTGCGCTCGATCTCCAGGAAGCCTTTGACAAGGCCCATGACTGACCAACTCCCCTATTTGTCATCCCGAGCGTAGCGAGGGATCTTTCCTGCGGCAGATCCCTCGCGAAAGCTCGGGATGACGGCCACGGGCCGTCATTCCGCCGCTACAGCCTTCGCCGTCGCCCGGTCGCGCGCCTGCAGCAGCGCGCGCTTGTAGTCCTTCGGCATCACCTTGACGAAGCGCGGCAAGGCGTTGTCCCAATCCTCGAGCAGCTCGCGCGCCCGGGCACTGCCGGTATGCAGATGGTGCCGCTCGACCAGGATGCGCAGCCGCTCGGCGTCGAAGCGAAGCACGTCGCCCATGCCGTTGTCCTCGACATCGTGGGCACGCTGGCGCGGCCGGCCCGGATCGTCCAGCGGTTCGCTCGACAGGCCGCCGACCTGGTCGAGCTCGACCATCGACATGTTGCACAGGTCCTTGAAGCGCCCGTGCGGGTCGTAGACGTAGGCGACGCCGCCCGACATGCCGGCGGCGAAGTTGCGGCCGGTATCGCCGAGCACCACCACGACGCCGCCCGTCATGTACTCGCAGCCATGGTCGCCGGTGCCCTCGACGACGCACACCGCGCCCGAGTTGCGCACGGCGAAGCGCTCGCCGGCGACGCCCTCGAAGTAGGCCTCGCCGCCGATCGCGCCGTACAGCACGGTGTTGCCGACGACGATGTTCTTCAACGGATCGCGATGCGCGCCGGCCGGCTGCCGCACGACCACGCGGCCGCCCGACAGGCCCTTGGCGACATAGTCGTTCGCGTCGCCCGACAGCTCGAGCGACACGCCGTGCGCCAGGAAAGCGCCGAAGCTCTGGCCAGCCGTGCCGGTCAGCCGTACCGAGATGGTATCCTCGGACAGGCCGGTATGGCCGTATCGCCGGGCCACCTCGCCGGACAGCATCGCGCCCACGGTGCGGTTGACGTTGCCGACCGGCAATTCGATCTGCACCGGCTGCCGGCTCGAAAGCGCGGGCTGTGCCGCCTCGATCAGCTTGTGGTCGAGCGCCTTGTCGAGCCCGTGGTCCTGCCGCTCGCTGTTCCAGATCGCCACGCCCGGCTTGGCCGGCATCTGATACAGCAGCCTGGAGAGATCGACACCGCGCGCCTTCCAGTGGTCGACGGCACGGCGCATGTCGAGCTTGTCGACCCGGCCGATCATCTCGTTGAGCGTTCGGAAGCCGAGCCGCGCCATGATCTCGCGCAGCTCCTCGGCGACGAAGAAAAAGTAGTTGATGACGTGCTCGGGCTGCCCGGTGAAGCGCTTGCGCAGCACCGGATCCTGCGTCGCCACGCCAACCGGGCAGGTGTTGAGGTGGCACTTGCGCATCATGATGCAGCCCACGGCGATCAGCGGCGCGGTGGCGAAGCCGAACTCGTCGGCGCCGAGCAGGGCGCCGATTGCAACGTCGCGGCCGGTGCGCAGGCCGCCGTCGACCTGCACGGCGATGCGGCCGCGCAGGCCGTTCAGCACCAGCGTCTGCTGCGTCTCGGCGAGGCCGATCTCCCATGGCGACCCGGCATGGGTCAGCGAGGTGAGCGGCGACGCACCCGTGCCGCCCTCGAAGCCCGAGATCGTCACGTGGTCGGCGCGCGCCTTGCTGACGCCCGCGGCGACCGTGCCGACGCCGACCTCCGACACCAGCTTCACCGACACGCGGGCGCGCGGGTTGGCGTTCTTGAGGTCGTGGATGAGCTGCGCCAGATCCTCGATCGAGTAGATGTCGTGATGCGGCGGCGGCGAGATCAGGCCGACGCCCGGCGTCGAGCGCCGCACGCGCGCGATGTTCTCGTCGACCTTGTGGCCGGGAAGCTGGCCGCCCTCCCCCGGCTTGGCGCCCTGCGCCATCTTGATCTGCAGGTCGTCGGCGTTGACCAGGTATTCGGCGGTGACGCCGAAGCGACCCGACGCGACCTGCTTGATCGCCGAGCGCATCGAATCGCCGTTGGGCAATGGCTTGAAGCGATCCGCCTCCTCGCCGCCCTCGCCGGTGTTCGACTTGCCGCCGATCCGGTTCATGGCGATGGCGAGCGTGGTGTGCGCCTCGCGGCTGATCGAGCCGAACGACATTGCCCCGGTTGCAAAGCGCCTGACGATGCTGGCTGCCGGCTCGACCTCCTCGATCGGCACGGCCGAATCCGCCCACTTCAGCTCCATCAGGCCGCGGATGGTGAGCAGCCGCTCGTTCTGCTCGTTGATCGTCTGGGCGAACGCCTTGTACTCGGCGGAGTTGTTGCCCCGAACGGCGTGCTGCAGCCTGGCGACGCTCTCGGGCGTCCAGGCGTGATCCTCGCCGCGCAGGCGGAAGGCATAGTCGCCGCCCGGATCGAGCATGTTGCGATAGATCGGACTGTCGCCGTAGGCGTCGCGATGACGCCGCACCGTCTCCTCGGCGATCTCCTGCCAGCCCGCGCCTTCGATCGTCGTGGCGGTGCCGGTGAAATACTTCTCGACGAAGCCCGAATGCAGGCCGACAGCGTCGAAGATCTGCGCCCCGCAGTAGGACTGATAGGTCGAGATGCCCATCTTGGACATCACCTTCAGCAGGCCCTTGCCGACCGCCTTGATGTAGTTCTTCCGGACCTCGTACGCCTCGAGCGGCAGGCCGTTCTGGATGCGCAGCGCCTCCAGCGTCTCGAACGCGAGGTACGGATTCACCGCCTCGGCGCCGTAGCCGGCGAGGCAGCAGAAGTGATGGACCTCGCGCACCTCGCCCGACTCGACGACGAGGCCGGTCTGCGTGCGCAGGCCACGCCGGATCAGGTGATGATGCACTGCGGCGGTCGCCAGGAGTGCCGGGATCGGCACGCGCTCGGCCGACACCGATCGGTCGGACAGGATGAGGATGTTGCGATCGGCCAGCACTGCGTCGGTCGCCTCGGCGCATACGCGATCGAGCGCCTTCTCCAGCCCCGCAGCCCCTTCCGCCACCGGCCAGGTGCAATCGATGGTTGCCGTCCGGAAGGCGCCGTCGAGCAGTTCCTCGATCGAGCGGATCTTCTCCAGCTCCGAATTGGTCAGCACCGGCTGGCTGACCTCGAGCCGCTTGTGCGTGCCGGCGTGCTGGCCCAGCAGGTTCGGGCGCGGGCCGATCATCGACACCAGCGACATCACCAGCTCCTCGCGGATCGGATCGATCGGCGGATTGGTGACCTGGGCGAAGTTCTGCTTGAAGTAGTTGTAGAGCAACTTCGGCTTCCCGGAGAGCACGGCGATCGGCGTGTCGGTGCCCATCGAGCCGACCGGATCGTCGGCGTCCCTGCTCATCGGCTCGAGGAAGAACTGGATGTCCTCCTGCGTGTAGCCGAAGGCCTGCTGGCGATCGAGCAGGGTGCCGGGATCGTTCGACGGCGCCGGGGTCGGCGCCTCCGGCAGCTCCGACAGCTCCTCGAGCTTGTACTGCGTCTGGCGCAGCCATTCCTCGTAGGGATGCGCCTCGGCGAGGCTGCGCTTCAGCTCCTCGTCCTCGACGATGCGGCCCTGCTCGAGATCGATCAGCAGCATCTTGCCGGGCTGCAGGCGCCACTTGCGCACGATCTTCTCTTCCGGGATCGGCAGCACGCCCGCTTCCGACGCCATCACCACCATGTCGTCGCTGGTGACCAGGAAGCGCGCGGGCCGCAGGCCGTTGCGGTCGAGAGTGGCGCCGATCTGGCGGCCGTCGGTGAAGGCGATCGAGGCCGGGCCGTCCCACGGCTCCATCAGCGCGGCGTGATACTCGTAGAAGGCCTTGCGCTTGCCATCCATCAGCCCATTGCCGGCCCACGCCTCCGGGATCAGCATCATCATCGCGTGGCTGAGGGAGTAGCCGCCGGCCACCAGCAGCTCGAGCGCGTTGTCGACGCACGCCGTGTCGGACTGGCCGTGCGGGATGATCGGCCACATCTTGTCGAGATCGGCGCCGATCAGGTCGGATTCCATGGTGCGCCGGCGGGCATACATCCAGTTGACGTTGCCGCGCACGGTGTTGATCTCGCCGTTGTGGGCGATGAAGCGGTAGGGATGCGCCAGCTTCCACGACGGGAAGGTGTTGGTCGAGAAGCGCTGGTGCACCAGGCAGAGCGCCGATTGGGTCAACGGATCCTGCAGGTCCTTGTAGAAGCTCTCGACCTGCGGCGCGAGCAGCAGGCCCTTGTAGACCACCGTCCGCGACGAGAAGGACGGCATGTAGAGCTGCGACAGGCCGGGCAGCTTGTGCTTCTTCTCGAGGTCGACCAGCGGGTTCTGGGTCTGCTTGCGGATGGCGAGGATCTTGCGCTCGAACGCGTCCTGGTCGGCCAGCCTGGGATTGCGGCCGACGATCGCCATCCTGATTACCGGCATGCGCTCGATGACCGCGGCGCCGAGCCCCGTCGTGTCGGTCGGCACGTCGCGCCAGCCGAGCAGCTTCTGCTTTTCGACCTTGATGAAGTGCTCCAGCCGCTTGACCGCGAAGGCGCGCGCCTTCTCGTCCTGCGGCAGGAAGCACATGGCGACGGCGTAGTGGCCGGGCTCGGGCAGGTCGACTCCGGTCTTGCGTGCCCAGTCGCGCAGCAGGGCGTCGGGGGTCTGGATCATGCAACCGGCGCCATCGCCGACCAGCGGGTCGGCGCCGACCGCGCCGCGATGGTCGAGATTGACCAGGATCTGCAGGCCCTGGCGGATGATGTCGTGCGACTTCTTGCCCTTGATGTTGACGACGAAGCCCACACCGCACGAGTCGTGCTCGTTGCGCGGGTCGTAAAGTCCCTGTTTCAGCGGCGAATCGGTCAAATTCAAAGGCTGCCCGCTGCCGGACAGCTCCCCCCAAACGAACTACGGTGTGGGTCTTTCTTAACCTGTTGGCCGCGCGGGGGCAAAAGCGATTGTTGGTCCGGGGCGGGGCTTGTAACCTGCCAAAACCAGAGTTGCTGCGGGGGGAATTTGATGTCCAAGCGGGCGGTTGTGGCGGGTCTTGGCCTGATGGTGGTCCTCGGCGCCTGCAACAGGTACGGGCCGTCGCAGGCCTACACCACGCCGGGCTGGTACCTGGAGAAGCCGCGCCTGATGATGGTGGCGGGACCGGAGATCTTCGCCGGACCGATGACCTATGAGGAGTGCGAGGCCAGGCGCACGAGCTTTCCGCCGTCCGCCTCCAGCAATCTGCTGTGCATCATGGAAAAGACCATGCCGGGCCCATACGGCCCGTACACGGCGAGCCCGCCTACCCCAAAGTCATGAGGCTGGCATTGCCGCCCGCCGCGGCGGTATTGACGCTGAGCGAGATCTCGTCGACCAGGCGTTCCGGATAGTAGGGCGCCGTGTGCACGGGCACGATCGGCCCGTCGCGCTCGGCGAGGCGCAGACTGAGCGCCAGCAATTCATCCCGTGTACCGGCAAACAGCGCGGCCGCGATGTGCGGGTCGTCGATCTCCCGGGTCGCGCGATTGCCGGTCGCACGGACGGCCTCGACCTGGGCCTGCAGGTCTGACGGAGCGGCGGCCACGCACAGGATCGTCCCCTTGGGGCGCACTCTGTACGTGTTGCGCTCGCCGACCGGCCCGGGCAATTCGCACGGCAGACCGTCCAGCGAGATCGGCGGCGCCTTCGACAGCAGTCGCCGCACATAGAGCGGCCCACCGGCCTTCGGGCCGGTGCCGCTGAGCCCGTGGCCCCCGAACGGCTGCACGCCGACCACCGCGCCGATGACGGTGCGATTGACGTACTGGTTGCCGGCCGCAATGAGGTCGGTGGCGCGGTCGATCGTCTCGTCGACCCGGCTGTGCACGCCGAAGGTCAGACCGAAACCGGTGGCATTGGCCTCGCGCACGACGCGGCCCAGCGCCTCGCGCGGATAGCGCAACACGTGCATCACCGGTCCGAACACCTCGCCCGGCAGCTCGGCGATCGACCGGATCTCGATGATGGCTGGCGGCACGAACAGGCCTTGCGGCGCCGGCGCCTGGGTGACGGTGCGGCCCTTGGCGCGCATCGTGGCGATGTGGTCGAGCAGGCGCTTCTGCGCCTCGGCGGTGATGACCGGGCCGACATCGGTCGAGAGCAGCGCCGGATCGCCGACGCGGAGCTCCGCCATCGCCTCCTTCAGCATCGGCAGCACGCGGTCGGCGATGTCCTCCTGCAGGGCGAGCACGCGCAGCGCCGAGCAGCGCTGGCCGGCCGAATCGAACGCCGAGGTCAGCGCGTCGTTGACGAGCTGCTCGGGCAGCGCCGAGGAATCGACCACCATCACGTTCTGCCCGCCGGTCTCGGCGATCAACGGCACGATGGGCCGCTTGGCGAGGGTCTTGTTGATCGAGCGCGCCGCTTCGGTCGAGCCGGTGAACACTACGCCCTTGATCGCCGGGTTGGCGACCAGGCGTGCGCCGACCTCGCCGTCGCCGATCACGAGCTGCAGCACCTCGGCCGGCAGGCCGGAGTCGCGGAACAGCGCGACCGCCTGCGTCGCGATCTTCGGGGTCTCCTCGGCCGGCTTGGCGACGACCCCGTTGCCGGCGGCCAGAGCGCCCGCGATCTGGCCGGTGAAGATCGACAGCGGGAAGTTCCACGGGCTGATGCAGGCGACGATGCCGAGCGGCTGGTGCGTGTCGTTGCTCCAGTCGCGCACCTGCGCTGCGTAGTAGCGCAGGAAGTCGGCGGCCTCCCGCACCTCGCCGACGGCATTGGCGTAGGTCTTGCCCGCCTCGCGCACGATGGTCGGGATCAGCTCCATGCGCCGCGCCTCGAGGTCGTGGGCGATGCGCGTGAGGCAGGCCGCACGCTCCTGCGGCGTCGCGCGCCATGGCTGCGCGCGGCGGCAGGCGTCGTCGGCGTCGACACCGGACACGTCGACCGGCGGCGCGCTCGCCATGGCGGCCGAAAGCTCGGCGAGGCGGTACTCGTTCGAAAGATCGATGCCCATCGAGTTGGCGCGCTCCGTCCCGAACAGATCGCGCGGCAGGGCGATGCGATCGTGCGGGCGACCGACCGGCTGCAACGCCTTGGCGCGCTCGACCGGATCGGCCAGCAGCTCGTCGATCGGATAGGCCGGATCGGCGATCTGGTTAACGAACGAGGTGTTGGCGCCGTTCTCCAGCAGGCGCCGTACCAGATAGGCAAGCAGCGTCTCGTGCGTGCCGACCGGCGCGTAGATGCGGCACGGCACGCCGAGCTTGTCGCGACCGACCACTTCCTCGTAGAGGCCCTCGCCCATGCCGTGCAGGCACTGGAACTCGTAGTGTCCCCTGTCTCGCCATCGGGGCGCGACCGCGTGGAGCATGGCGAGCGTCAGCGCATTGTGGGTGGCGAATTGCGGGAACACGCGGTCCATCGCGGCGAGCAGCTTGCGGGCGCAGGCGATGTAGGAAACATCGGTGTGGATCTTGCGGGTGAAGACCGGGAAGCCTTCCAGCCCGTCGACCTGCGCGCGCTTGATCTCGCCGTCCCAGTAGGCGCCCTTGACCAGCCGCACCATCAGGCGATGGCCGCTGCGGGCGGCGAGATCGATCAGCCAGTCGATCACGAAGGGGCAGCGCTTCTGATAGGCCTGCACGACGAAGCCGATGCCGTGCCAGCCGGCGAGCTCCGGCTCGAAGCACAGCCGCTCCAGCAGGTCGAGCGAGATCTCCAGCCGATCGGCTTCCTCGGCGTCGATGTTGAGGCCGATGTCGACCGAGCACGCCAGCAGCGCGAGGGCCTTGAGCCGCGGATAGAGCTCGGCCTGCACGCGCTCGATCTGGCTGCGGCTGTAGCGCGGATGCAGCGCCGACAGCTTGATCGAGATGCCCGGGCCGTCGTAGATGCCGCGGCCGGCCGATTCGGCGCCGATGGCGCGAATGGCATTCCGGTAGTCGGCGAAGTAGCGCCCGGCCTGGCCCATCGTCACCGCCGCCTCGCCCAGCATGTCGTAGGAGTAGCGGAAGCCCTTGCGCACCAGAGGCCGGCCCTTCTCCAGCGCCTCGCCGATCGTCTGGCCCGAGACGAACTGCTCGCCCATCAGGCGCATGGCGAGGTTCACGCCGGCGCGGATCAGCGGCTCGCCGCCCCGGGCGACCAGCCGGGTCAGCGCCGCCGACAGCCCGCGTTCGCTGTGCGTCGAGGTGAGCCGACCGGTCAGCAGCAGGCCCCAGGTCGCGGCATTGACGAACAGCGATGGGCTGCGGCCGAGATGGGCCTCCCAGTCGCCGCCGCCGATCTTGTCGCGGATCAGCGCGTCGCGCGTCTCGTCGTCGGGAATGCGCAGCAGCGCCTCGGCGAGGCACATCAGCGCCACGCCCTCCTCGCTCGCGAGCGAATATTCGTGGATCAGCCCGCCGACGCCGTAGCCCGGCCCCTTTTCGCGCAGCCGCTCGGCCAGCCGCCGCGCCAGCGCCGTCGCCCGCGCCATCGTCTCGGCCGGCAGGCTCGCCGCCGAGAGGAGCGGCGGCAGGCATTCGGGCTCGGGCCGCCGGTAGGCCGATGTGATCGCGTCGCGCAGGGACATGACCCAGCATATGGGGATGACAGCCGGTTTGCGCCTGCTGATCGCGACGCTCCTGTGCATCGCCCGGCCGCCGCATGCCCGGACGACTGCCCGGTGGTCCGGAAAGAGCGACGACGCGTTCATCGAGGATGAGGAAATGCGCTGGCGGAGTGTGACAAAACCAGCCAACGTCACTCTGGAGTGACGGGAGGTCGCCATGGACGTCCGCTACGAAGAAGCCACGACCATATGGCCCGAGGATTCGCTCGCCCGCGTCCCCTACTGGGTCTACCAGGATGAGGCCAACTACAAGCGCGAGATGGCGCGGCTGTTCGAGGGCGCGACCTGGAACTTCGTCTGTCTCGAGGCCGACATCCCGGCCAAGGGCGACTACCGCACCAACCAGATCGGCGAGATGCCTGTCATCGTGGTGCGTGACGCCGACGGCGCGATCAACTGCTTCGAGAACCGCTGCGCCCATCGCGGCGCGCTGATCGCGTTCGACGACGGCGGCAACGTCCAGAACAACTTCAAGTGCGTCTACCACGCCTGGAGCTACGACCTCTGCGGCAACCTGCGGGGCATCGCCTTCGAGCGCGGCATTAATGGCAAGGGCGGGATGCCCGCCGGCTTCGATCGCGACCGCTTCGGCCCGCGCAAGCTGCGCACCACGACGCTGTGCGGCCTGGTGTTCGCGACCCTGTCGCCCGACGTGCCGCCGATCGAGGACTATATCGGCAGCGAGGTGCTGGGCCGGCTGAAGCGCGTGCTCAACCGGCCGATCCGGGTGATGGGCCGCTTCGTGCAGCCGCTGCCCAACAACTGGAAGCTCTATGTCGAGAACGTCAAGGACACCTACCACGCCAGCCTGCTGCACACCTTCCTGACGACCTTCCGCATCTCGCGGCTGACCCAGGGCGGCGGCGTGCTGGTCAGCCCCGACGGCGGCAACCATTCGAGCTACACCATCGGCATCCCCGAGGGCGCCAATGCCGGCGCCTACAAGGCGCAGGACATCCGCACCGACCAGGACGGCAAGTTCGCGCTGGCCGATCCCAGCGTGCTCGATTCGGTCGAGGAGTTCGGCGACCACATCCAGCTGCAGATCCTGTCGGTCTTCCCGGGCTTCATCCTCCAGCAGATCCACAACTGCCTCGCCGTGCGCCAGGTCGTGCCGCGCGGCGTCGGCAAGATGGACCTGGTCTGGACCTACTTCGGCTTCGAGGACGACACGCCCGAGATGAACCGGCGGCGGCTGAAGCAGCAGAACCTGGTCGGGCCGGCCGGCTTCATCTCGATGGAGGATGGCTGCGTCGGTGGCTTCGTCCAGCGCGGCACGCTGGCGGCCTCCGACCAGGTGTCGGTGATCCAGATGGGCGGCAGCACCGCCGAGAGCCAGGAGACACGCGCCACCGAGGCCTCGGTGCGCGGCTTCTGGAAGGCCTACCGCCGGCACATGGGCTACTGAGGGCGGCCGGATCGATGGATCTCGCGCGTATCGTCGAGTTGAACGCGATCTATGCGCGCGTCATCGACACCGAGCAGCTCGAGGAATGGCCCAAGCTGTTCCACGATCCCTGCCTCTACAAGCTGACGACCGCCGACAACGTCGCCAAGGGCTTCGAAGGTGGCCTGATCTACGCCGACACGCGCGGCATGCTGGAAGACCGCATCTCCTCGCTGCGCAGGGTCAACATCTACGAGAGCCAGCGCTACCGGCACATCGTCGGCTTGCCCGTCGTGCTCGGCGAGACGGGCGGTGAGGCCGAGGTCGAGACGCCGTTCCTGATCGTGCGCATCATGCGTGAGGGCCAGATGGACGTCTTCGCGACCGGCTGCTACCGCGACAGGATCAAGCCCGATGCTTCGGGCGCGCTGCGCTTCAGCCAGCGCATCGTGGTGTGCGACAGCCGCCGCTTCGACACGCTGGTGGCGATCCCCTTTTGATCATGGTCCTTGCCGGAAGCGCTCGGACCAGCGCGATCACGCCCGGCGATCCCAACGTCATCGGGCCATGGCGGGTACACCCGCCATCTGATACAACCTTCCCCGACAGGGAGGCGGATCATGCGAACGGTCTATTTCGCGACCAACCGTGTCCTGACCGGGCCGGCCGACCAGCTCGCGAGCTACAGCTCGAGCGTCGTCGCCCCGTCCGATCCGAACGCGATGACCTACGGCACGGCCTTCGTCGAGGACGGCCGGCTCGACGCCGACACGGTGGGCGCCATCAAGTCGATCAACGACGTCCAAAAGGGCCAGTTCAGCGACTCGGCCAAGGGTGACCTGTCGGATCCCGGCCGCAACCTGCTGGTCTTCATCCACGGCTTCGACAACAGCTTCGAGAACGCCATCACCCGTGCCGCGTTCAACCAGCAATGGCTCGAGCAGTCGGGGGTCCCGGCCGCGAGCGTGGCGATGGTCGCGTTCTCCTGGCCGTCGGCCGCCAAGCTGATCGGCATACCGTTTCCCAGTCTCGCCTATCGCAGCGACCAGACCCGCGCCGGGCAGTCTGGCCTGCACCTGATGACGTTCTTCGCGAACCTGCAGCCGCTGATCGATGCGGCGCGCAGCAAGGGCAACCGCGTGTTCCTGCTGGCGCACAGCATGGGGAACTGGGCGTTGCAGGCTGGCGTCGAAAGCTGGTTCCTGCACGGCAACGGCGACGCCTTCCTGTTCGACGAAGTATTCCTGGCGGCCGCGGACGAGGTCTACAACACCTTCGAGTTCGCGCCGGACGGCCGGATGAGCGGCCTCCGCCGCCTGACCAAGCGGATCTCGATCTACGCGAGCGAGCGCGACGACGTCCTCAAGCTCAGCATGGCGGTCAACCTCGGCGTCAAGCGGCTGGGACAGGACGGACCGCACGACCGTGCCAACGTCACGCGCTTCCCGACGGCCACCTATCGCATGGTCGATTGCAGCGCGGCGGCCGACTACGCCTTCGACCTCGCGAGCTCCCACCAGTACTACCGCCGCTCGCCGACCGTGCGCGCCGACATCGCCAAGACGATGGCTTAGTCGCGGGTTCCGTCTTGACGGCGTCTTCTGGACCGCGAGCCCCTGGCCTGAGCGGAGCCGAAGGCTCCGGCTCGCCTCATGACCATGAGCGAGCCGGAGGCTCGCGATCCGGAAGATCATGAGCGCCACTGGAGCGCCACTGGAGTGGCGCGCGCTTTAGGCCGGCTTGTAGGAGGACACCTCGATCAGGTTGCCGTCGGGATCGCGGCAGTAGACGGAAACCAGGGTCCCCATGGCGCCGCTCTTTTCGCCCGGCCCCTCTTCGATCGCGACGCCGCAGCTCTTGAAGTGATCGACAACCTGCTGCGGCGTGGAGCTCGTCAGGAAGCAGAGATCGTCGCTGCCCGGCGCGATCGTGCGGCCGGTGAACCACTGCTTCTGGGTCGCCGTCTCGGGCCGCAGGTTGATCTTCTGGCGCCCGAAATGCATCGACGTCACCTTGGCGCCGGGCCGCGGCTCGATGACCACGCGCTTCATGCCCAGCACGCGCTCGTACCAGGCCGCCGCGGTCTCGACGTCCTTCACGTTCATGACCAGATGGTCGAGCGATTCGACAGCCAGTGACATGACCCCTCCTCCAGCCTGTGGATAACAGC
The DNA here is from genome assembly GCA_018240745.1 of Pseudomonadota bacterium. Lineage (GTDB taxonomy): Bacteria > Pseudomonadota > Alphaproteobacteria > Reyranellales > Reyranellaceae > Reyranella. The sequence continues at coordinate 38,922 of JAFEFF010000181.1, read as the reverse complement.
TTCCGGCGGAACCGCATTATGGGCAATGGCCTGCGATTCAACCCGCCTGAAATGCGGCAGAATCCCCGAGCCATTGCCCATAATAGGTGTTCGGTGCGCCGTGAGGCAGTGTGGCGCGCATGATCAGTCGCATTGCGCCCTTTGCTGCCCTCGATCCCGGAGCGAAAGAGGGGTGTTTTTTCGGGCGGCGAATATCGGTGGATTCGTGGACTCCGGGCCTAAAACCCTTGTGCCATCGGCATCCAACCGGTCCACATCCGAGTGGACTCCTGCGGACTCGGGCGAGCCCCCTAGAGCTTGGTCACCCGGGCGTGCAGCACGGCCGAGCGGCCGTCCTCGAGAGCGGCGAGGCAGCGGGCGATGGAGCTTTCGACGGCAGCGGGATCGCTGACCAGCTCGCCGTGCGCGCCGGCAGCTTCGGCGACCTTGGAGAAGTCCATGTCATGCGCCAGCACAGAGCCGTAGTCGGGCGCCGCCTTGGCCTCGCCCTCGGGATAGACGCGCAGCGTCGCCTCCTTCACCGCGGCCCAGCCCGAGTTGTCGAGCACCACGGTCAGCACCGGGAGCTTGTACTGCCGGCCGACCGCCAGGGTCGATTGCGGGTTGGAGAAGTAGAAGGTGCCGTCGCCCACCACCTGAACGACCGTGCGATCGGGCCACGCGAGCTTCAGGCCGAGCGCCATGCCGCCCGAGAAGCCGAGTCCGCCACCCGACAGGCCGACCAGCGAGCCAGGCCTGGTCCGCGGCATCTGCTGCATCACCACCGGGCCATTGCGGATCGCCTCGTTCAGCACGACAGCATCGGAGGGCAATGCCCTGGCCAGCGCCGCACAAAGATAGTGCGGATTGATCTCGCCCGGCTTGCCCGGGTCGGCGGCAAGCCTGGCCGCCTGCCCGCGCCGCGCGGCGCCTTCCGCCGCCAGTGTCTTCACGCGGCCGGCCGCGCGCTCCTTGAATGCATTGTCGGCGCGCGCCTTCAGCACGGCCAAAAGGTCGGACAGGATGCGATGGCTGTCGCCGGCCATCCTGAGGTTGCCGGGGAAGGTCCATATCGGGAAGTTGCGCTTCTCGGCATCGACGTCGATATGCGCCCACCAGGTCGCCGGATTGTCCGGCATGTCGCTCGGGATCCACGGCACGTCGACATCGACCAGCAGCCCGACATCGGCCTCGGCGAGCGCCCTGGCCGGCATGAAGCCGCCATGGCACGGCGAATCGTGCGGCAGGTTCATGTGCAGCGGATTGAACTCCACCACGCGAAGACCGGCAAAGCGGGCCAGCTCGTCGAGCACCGCGACGGTCGCATGATTGCGGCCGGCATAGGCGGTGATCAGCAGCGGCCGCTCGGCGCCGAGCAGGCGATTGGCCAGCAGCTCGACCGACCCGGCATCGACGCCGCGCGCCGCCACCGCGCCGAAGCGCTCGGCGGGATAGGAGCGGATCTGCCCCTCGCTCCAGTCGTCGGTCAGCGTCTCGCGCGGAAAGGTCAGGTAGACCGGCCCCTTGGGATCGCTCTCCATCACCGTGTGGGCGCGACGCAGCGCCTCCTTGGCGATCACGCCGGACGGCAGGTTGTATTCCCACTTGGTGTAGGGCCGCACGATGCTCGCCTGGTCGAACGGCTCCTGCACGAAATGCACATAAGTGTCGCGTGTGCCGAGCAGCTCGCCGCGCGTGGTGAAGGGGGCCTTGCCGGCCATCAGCATCACCGGCACGCGGGCGCGGCAGAGATTGTGCAGCGCCATCGCCGAATTGGCGGTGCCGGCATCGACATGCACCATCACGCCCTGGCCGCGGCCCGTCGCGATCGCGTAGCCGGCCGCCATGTGCACGGCAGTGTTCTCGTGCGGGCAGAGGATGGTGGTCGGAAGCTTCCGGCCGTCGCGACGGAACTGCGCCATCGCCTCGATCAGCGGCGCATGGTCGGTGCCGAAGTTGCAGAAGAGAAAGTCGAAGCCGATCTCGTTCAGCCCTTCGAGGAAATAGTGCGCCGTCGAGTGCCGGGCCTCGTTGGTGTCCATGGTGCCTCAGTCGAGCTTGATGTTGGCCTTGGTCGCGACGGCCTTCCAGCGCGCGCTGTCGCGGGCGATCAGGTCGTGGAACTCCTTGCTGCTGGTCGAGCGCGGGTCGACGTTGATCGCTTCGAGCGCATTGCGCACCGCCGGGGCCTCGATCGTATCCTCGATGACGTCCTGCAGCCGCTCGAGGATGTCGGCCGGCGTGCCGTTGGGGGCGACGATGCCGGTCCACAGCTCGATCTCCATGTCGGAGATGCCCTGCTCGGCGAAGGTCGGCACGTCGGGAAAGGCGGGCGGCCGCTTGGGCGTGGTGATGGCCAGCGCGCGCAGCTTGTCGGCCTTGAGGGGCCCTGCCATCGGTCCGGAATCGGCGATCGCCATCAGCACCTGGCCCGCGACCACTGCCTGCACCGCATCGCCGCTGCCGCGATAGGGGATGTGCTGGAACGACGAGCCGGTGCGCTGGTTGAACAGCTCCGAGGCGAGCTGGAACGGCGTGGCGCTCGAGGCGTAGTTGGCGAGCCTGGGGTTGGCCTTGCCGTACTCGACCAGCTCCTTGACCGACTTCACCGGCTGGGCGGCGCCGACCACCAACAGCAGCGGGAACTCCGCCAGCAGCGAGACCGGTGCGAAGTCGTGCAGCGGGTCGTAGGGCAGCTTGCTGTAGACCGCGGGATTGATGGTCATCGGTCCGCTCGGCGCGACCAGCAGCGTGTAGCCATCGGGGGCCGACTTGGCGACGAGCTCGGCCGCGACGATCGACTGCGCGCCGGGCTTGTTGTCGACCACGACCGGCTGGCCGAGCTTGTCCTGCAGCCTGGCGGCGACGATCCGCGCGATCAGGTCGTTGCCGCCGCCGGGGCTGTAGCCGACCACGAGGCGGATCGGCTTGTTGGGCCAGGACTGTTGGGCACGGACGGTGCCGATCAGCGGCAGGCCGGCGGCGCTTCCGAGGAGCGATCGTCTCAGCATCACGAGCCAGCGTAGATCACTTGCTCGCGGTTGAGCCAGAGCGGCGAGTTGGCGAGATCGATGAACCGTGCCTCGTCCTCGAGAAGCAGCCGTCCCGCCTCGCGGCCCTCGGCGGTGCGGCCGGCGGCGCGGAAGGCCTCCTCGCTCTCCCACCACAGCTCCGCCACCCCATCGTACGGCGCCGGCGCGCCCCGCACCTTGGCCATGCCGAGGCCGAGCTCGTCGTCGCGGCGATGGACCTGCACATAGCGCACCATGCCCAGCGCCGGCTGCAGGCGGCGCACCAGCGGGCCGTGCCTATTCAGCCAATAGTCCTGGAACTCGGCCAGCGACAGGCCGGGCTTGCGACGCAGGCAGAAGGTGAGCTTGAGCATGCGTTCCCCTCCCTTTTCATCTGTGATATGGGTAGCCATATCAAGGCACCCATCTGGATTGGCCTTCATGAAGACGACTGTCGATATATCCGCTCCGTTGCTGCGCGAAGCCAAAAAGTTGGCGGCTCGTGAAGGCGTGACCCTCAAGGCCCTGATCGAACGCGGCCTGCATCGGGTCGTTAGCGAGCGAAAGCAGACCACTCCCTTCAAACTGCGCCGGGCAAGCGTTAGGGGCAAGGGCCTGCAACCCGGCGTCCGGAATGCTTCATGGGAGCAACTCCTCGACATGGCGTATGAAGGCCGCGGGTGATCGCCGTCGACACCAACATACTGATCTATGCGCATCGCGAGGATTCGCCGTTCCACCGGCAAGCGGCAGCGTGCGTGGCCGGCCTTGCCGAAGGTTCGGCGACCTGGGCCTTGCCATGGCCTTGCCTCCACGAGTTCATGGCCATCGCCACGCATCCGCGCATCTATTCGCCGCCGTCCACACTCGACGAGGCGCTGTCTCAAGTCGATGCATGGCTGGCTTCGCCCACTGTCACTCTGCTCGCCGAATCCCCGGACCATTGGCAGATGCTCAGAGCATTGCTGTTGGCCGGACGCGTGGTTGGCCCGCGGGTGCATGACGGCCGCGTCGCTGCCTTGTGCCGCCAGCACGGCGTTCGCGAATTGTGGACGGTCGATCGCGATTTCAGCCGTTTTTCCGGCGTGACGACCGTCAATCCTCTCGTTCGCTCCTAATGCCTTCCCTTCCCGTCGACGAGGCCCTGCCGCGTCTGAAGGCGGTGCTGGCGGAGCGGCCGGCTGCCGTGCTGGTGGCGCCGCCCGGCGCCGGCAAGACGACGCGCGTGCCGCTGGCGCTGCTCGACGCGGCGTGGCTCGGCGGCCGCAAGATCATCATGCAGGAGCCGCGGCGGCTGGCGGCGCGGGCGGCCGCGCGGCGCATGGCGGCCACGCTGGGTGAAGCGGTCGGCGAGACGGTGGGCTATCGCGTGCGGCTCGACAACAAGGTCGGACCGCGGACCCGCATCGAGGTCGTCACGGACGGCCTGTTCCTCAGGATGCTGCAGGACGATCCGTCGCTCGAAGGCGTCGGCTGCGTGATCTTCGACGAATTGCACGAGCGCGGGCTGGAGACCGACCTCTCTTTTGCGCTGGTGCGCGAATCGCAGCAGGCCTTGCGCGAGGACCTGCGCATGATCGCCATGTCGGCGACGCTCGATCCCGGCCCCGTATCGGAGCGCCTGGGCGGCGCGCCACTGGTCGAATCGGCGGGCCGCATGTTCCCGGTCGACACGCGTTATCTCGATCGCGAGGCGAGCGGCCGGCTCGAGGACACGGTCGCGAGCGCTGTGCGCAATGCGCTGGCGCAGGAGAGCGGCAGCGTATTGGTGTTCCTGCCGGGCGTCGGCGAGATCCGCCGCGTCGAGGAGCGCCTGCAGGGCCTCGCCGCCAACGTCGACGTCGTCCCTTTGTATGGCGATCTGTCGCCGGCCGATCAGGATCGTGCCATCGCGCCCTCGCCGGCCGGACGCCGCAAGGTCGTGCTGGCGACCTCGATCGCGGAGACCAGCCTGACCATCGAGGGCGTGCGGATCGTGATCGACGGCGGGCTCATGCGAGTGCCGCGCTTCTCGCCGCGCTCGGGCATGACACGGCTCGAGACGGTGCGGGTGAGCCAGGCTTCGGCCGACCAGCGGCGCGGCCGCGCCGGGCGCCTCGAGCCGGGCATCTGCTACCGGCTGTGGACCGAGGGGGCGCAGCGCGGCCTGCTGCCCTTCACGCCCCCCGAGATCCTCGACGCTGACCTGGCGCCGCTTGCGCTCGAGCTGGCGGCCTGGGGTGTGACCGAGGCGAGCACCCTGCCCTGGCTGACGCCGCCGCCCGCATCGGCGCTTGCCATGGCGCGGGCGCTGCTGCTCGATCTTGGCGCGATCGATTCGGGCGGCGCGATCACGCCGCATGGTCGCGCGATGGTTCGGCTCGGCCAGCATCCGCGATTGGCTCATCTGGTTCTCGAGGGCCGCGCCCTGAAGCAAGGCAAGGTCGCCGCCCTGATCGCCGCGATCCTCGGCGAGCGCGACTTCCTGCGTGAGCGAGACGTCGACCTGCGCCACCGCGTCGATATGGCGTTGAACGGCCGGGCACCGCGGCTGATCGACGAGTCGGCGCGGCGACTGACGCCCCGTGACGCGCGAGACGACACGCCCGACCCGTCGATGACCGGCGCCCTGCTGGCGCTCGCCTATCCCGATCGCATCGGCCGGCGGCGCGCCGGCACCGCCAATCGCTACCTGCTGTCGGGCGGACGCGGTGCGGCGCTGCCCGAAGGCGATCCGATGTCGAACGAGGAGTTCCTGGTCGTCGCCGACCTCGACGGCGCGGCGCAGGACGCGCGCATCTTCCTCGCCGCACCGATCACGCTCGCCGAGATCGAGGCGCTCTATGGCGAGCGCATCGTCGACGAGGAGAGCGTCGAATGGCGCGACACGGTGGTGGCGCGGCGACGCCGCCGCTTCGGCGCGCTGGTGCTCGAGGACAAGCCGATCAACAAGCCCGATCCGGAGAAGGTGAAAGCGGCAATGCTGAGCGGCCTTCGACAGCGCGGCCTGCCCTGGACCGGCGAGCTGCAGGCGTGGCGGCAGCGCATCGCCTTCCTGCGCCACGTCGATGCACGCTGGCCCGACCTGTCCGAAGAAGCGCTGCTGCGGTCGCTCGACTGGCTCGAGCCGTTCGTCGACGGCGCGACCCGCCGCATCGACTTCGCCGCGGCGGTCAGGGCGCTGGTGCCGTGGGACCTCCAGCGCCAGGTCGATTCGCTCGCGCCGACGCATATCGAGGTTCCGAGCGGCTCGCGCGTGCCGATCGACTACACCAACCCGGCGGAGCCCACCTTGTCGGTACGGCTGCAGGAGATGTTTGGCCTGACCGACACGCCGCACATCGCCAACCGGGTACCCGTGACGATCCACCTGCTGTCGCCGGCACGCCGGCCGGTGCAGGTGACCCGCGACCTCGCGAGCTTCTGGAAGAGCGCCTATCGCGACGTGAAGGCCGAACTCAGGGGCCGGTACCCGAAGCACTACTGGCCGGACGATCCGCTGATCGCCGAGCCGACCGCCCGCGCCAAGCCCCGCCCGCGGTGATGGCAATTTGCAGTCTCGTGTCCCAACCGTCCAAACGAGTCCAGCCGGGGTGGTGGCACTAGGTGCCGCGATGGACCGCCAGCCACACGGTCGGCGGGTCGGCCTGCGTCCACTCGACCCGATGGCGGGCGTGCGCCGGGATCTCGACCCAGTCGCCGGGCTTCAGATCGAAGACACGGTCGTCGTCCTCGAAGCGCAGCCGGGCCGCGCCGGCCAGCAGCACGACGAACTCGTCGTCGGGCTGGTCGTACCAGAAGCCGGGCGGGCTCGTCTGGCCGGTCGAAACGATGCGCTCGATGCGAAAGTCGGGGCCGCCCGCCAGCCGCTCGATCTGCTCCTCGGCCAAATGCGAGGGCAGCGCGTCCAGGAGATTGCCGTGTGCCAGCATCTTCTTCACGGTGGGCGGCACAATATGCTACGGCCGTGGCATGTCCACTGCCCTGCCTTTCCAGACCGCAAAGCAACTCGCATCGGCGATCCGCAAGAAGAAGATCGGCTGCGTCGAGCTGCTCGATCTCTACCTGAAGCGGATCGAAGCTCACAACAACGATCTCAATGCCATCGTCGCGATGGACGTCGAGGGTGCGCGCAAGCGGGCCAAGGCGGCCGACAAGGCGGTCAAAGCCGGCAAGAAGGTCGGGCCATTGCACGGCGTGCCGATGACCCTGAAGGAGTCCTACGACATCGCGGGCTATCCCACGACCTGGGGCGATCCCGCCTTCAAGGACAGGAAGGTCGAGAAGAACTCGCTCGCCGCCCAGCGCCTGCTCGACGCCGGCGTGACCCTGTTCGGCAAGACCAACGTGCCGCTGAACCTCGCCGACTGGCAGAGCTACAACGCGGTCTACGGCCTGACCAGGAACCCGTGGGACCTCTCGCGCACGCCGGGCGGCTCGTCCGGCGGCTCCGGCGCGGCACTGGCTGCCGGCCTGACGGGGCTGGAGGCGGGCAGCGACATCGGCGCCTCGATCCGCAACCCGGCGCACTATTGCGGTGTGTTCGGCCACAAGCCGACCTGGGGCGTGGTCTCGCCGCGCGGCCACGCGTTGAACGGCAACGTTGCGCAGGCCGACATCAGCGTGTGCGGCCCGCTGGCGCGCGGCGCGGCCGATCTCGAGATCGCGATGGACGTGATGGCGGGCCCCGACGACATCGACGGCCGCGGCTGGACCCTCAGCCTGCCGCGATCGAAAAAGAAAAAGCTGCGCGACTTCAAGGTCGCCGTGGTCAAGAGCGACCCCAACTGCGAGGTCGACCGGTCGGTGCAGGACCAGATCCAGGCGCTTGCCGACTTCCTCGGCAAGCACAAGGTGAAGCTCTCCGACACCGCTCGGCCGGCGATCGACACCGCCGAGCAGAACGACGTCTATGTCCGGCTGCTGCGCGCGGCGACCTCGGGCCGGATGCCGGACGAAGTCTGGCGCCAGGCGGCGCGCGACGCCGCGGCGCTGCCGGACGACGACATGAGCTACTTCGCCCAGATGCAGCGGGGCAACTCGCTGGCGCACCGCACCTGGCTGCAGCTCAACGAGAAGCGCCATCGCATGCGGCTGGCCTGGGACGCCTTCTTCAAGGACTACGACCTGCTGCTCTGCCCGGTCGCGGTGACGGCGGCCTTTCCGCACGACCACAAGGATCCGCGCCACGAACGCACCATCGTGGTCAACAACAAGCAGGTGCCGGTGGTCGACCAGATCTTCTGGGCCGGCTACTCGTGCGTCACCTACTTGCCCGCGACCGCCGCACCGATCGGCCAGACGGCGGACGGCCTGCCGGTCGGCGTGCAGATCGTCGGACCGCAATACGGCGACTACACCACCATTGCCTTCGCCAGGCTGCTGGAACAGGAGTATCGCAGCTTCGTGCCGCCCCCCGCCTATCAGTAAGGACTTTCATGGATCTCAAGGACCACATCCGGTCGATCCCGGACTTCCCCAAGCCCGGCATCCTTTTCTACGACATCTCGACCCTGCTGGCGCATCCCGGCGCGTGGCACACCACCATCGAGCGCCTGGCCGGCCTGATCCGGCCGCACAAGCCCGACGTGCTGGCCGGCATCGAATCGCGCGGCTTCCTGCTCGCCGCGCCGCTCGCGATCGCGCTCGGCACCGGCTTCGTGATGCTGCGCAAGCAGGGCAAGCTGCCCGGTATCACGGTGCGCCACACCTACGCGCTGGAGTACGGCACCGACACGATCGAGATCCAGGCCGACGCGATCGAGAAGGGCAAGCGCGTGGTGCTGGTCGACGACCTGCTGGCAACCGGCGGCACCATGGCGGCAGCGGTCACGCTCCTCGAACAGGTGGGAGCCGTCGTTCCCGCGGCGGCCTGCATCATCGAGCTCGTCTTCCTCGAAGGCCGCAAGCGCCTGCCGCTGCCGGTCGAGGCGCTGCTGCAGTACGACAGCTGATCATTCGACCACGCCGACGCCCTGCTCGCCGGTGCAACGTCATCTCGCCGCAACCCCCGGCGGCCGCCTCGCCGTGCTAGCATCCGGCCCGGAAAGGTTATCTCCATGGTGTCGATTCCAGCCTGTTTCTCCGAAACCTACGCCGAGGCGCGGGCCAAGTTCTGCCGCGCCGCCGCCGAGGCCGGCGGGTCGATCCGCTCGTGGTTCAATCCCAACGCGCCCGGCCCCGACGGCGAGCGACTTTACCTCGACACGGCGCGCTTCGGCCCGGCCGACGCCGAGAACGTGCTGGTGCTGATCTCGAGCACGCACGGTGTCGAGGGCCATTGCGGCTCGGGCGCCCAGATCGCCTGGCTGACGACCGGCGGGCCCGGGACGCTGCCCAAGGACACCGGCGCGCTGATCGTGCACGCGATCAACCCCTACGGCTTCGCCTGGACGCGGCGCGTCAACGAGGACAACGTCGACCTCAACCGCAACTTCGTCGACCACGACAAGGCGTATCCGAGGAACGAAGGCTACCTCGCCATCGCCGAGGCCGTCCTTCCGCAGGACTGGTCCGACGAGAGCAAGGCCGAGACGCAGCGCATGTTCGACTCGTATGCCCAGAAGCACGGCGCCTTTGCCCTGCAGGGTGCGATCAGCGGCGGCCAGTACACTCATCCCGACGGCATCTTCTTCGGCGGTGCCAAGGCGACCTGGAGCAACCGCACGATCCGCCAGATCGCACGCGAGGAGCTCGGCCGCGCCCGCCGCGTCGCCGTGATCGACTTCCATACCGGGCTCGGGCCGTTCGGCCACGGCGAGCTGATCTGCGCCGTACCGCCGTCCTCGAAGTCCTTCCCGCGGGCGCGCGCCTGGTACGGCGACGAGCTGACGTCGCCCGAAGGCGGCACCTCGACCTCGGCGATCGTGGTCGGCATCATGACCGACGCCTTTCCGCAGGAGCTGCCCGATGCCGAGGTCACGCCGGTCGCCATCGAGTACGGCACCTACTCCGTCCCGGAGGTGCTGGGCGCGGTGCGCGCCGACAACTGGCTGCATCATCGCGGCGACCTCAACTCGGCGCTCGCGCGCGAGATCAAGGCCGACATGAAGGAGCGGTTCTTCCCGGCGGGAGACAAGTGGCGCGAGATGGTGTGGTCGCGCGCCGATCAGACGATCGGCTGGGCGCTCAAGGGGCTCGCCGGGCGATGAGTCCGGGATGAGCATTGTCGAGCCGAACCACGATTCGGCCCGGCTGCGACTGCGGCAGGCGCTGTTGCGCGCGCCGCTCTTCTCCGACCTCGACTCCGCCAGCATGGCGGCGATCGAGCGCGAACTCACGCCGCTGGTGCTGCCCGGCGGCACGCCCTTGTTCCACCAGGGCGAAGCGGCCGATGCCGTCTATCTGGTGACCAGCGGCTGCCTCGGCGTGTTCCGCCACGACGACGATGACGCGGTCGAAGGCGGACCGGCGCTGATCGCCGAGGTCACGCCCGGCAACATCATCGGCGAGATGTCGCTGCTGTCCCACGGCAAGCGCACACGCAGCGTGGCGGCGCTGCGCGACAGCGAGGTCTGGCGCCTGGCGCAGGCGAGCTTCGATAATCTCACGACGCATCATCCCGAGGTGCTGCCGGCGCTGATGCGCAACATCGCGGTGCGCAACGCCGTGGGACCGGTCAAGCGCCGCCGCCAGCCGCGCACCTTCGCCCTGCTGCCGTCCGGCCCCGGCGTGGCCTCGTCGCGCTTCGCGGTCCAGCTCGAGCGGGCGCTGGCGCGGATCGGCGGCGAGGCACAGATGCTCGGGTCGGAATCGATGGACCAGGACCCCGAGTGGTTTGCGCGCTGCGAGCTCGACCACCCGTTCGTGCTCTACCGCGCCGATCCCGCGCTGACCCCGTGGACCGAGCTCTGCCTGCGCCAGGCCGACTGCCTCGTCGTGCTGCACAACGCCAATTCGAAGGAGCCGACGAAGCTGCCGTTCGAGATCGAGGCGGCGCAGCCCGGCGCGGTGTTCCATCGCCGCCGCGAGCTCGTGCTGCTGCACGAAGGCCACGACCCGCAGCCCGGTTCGACCACCGGCCAACTCGCCGGCGGGCTGTACGGCCAGCACCACCATGTGCGGCTCGACCTGCCGTCGGACTTCGACCGCCTGGCGCGGCTGATCACCGGTCACGCGGTCGGCGTCGTGATGGCCGGTGGCGGCGCCCGCGCCTTCACCCATATCGGCGTGGTCAAGGCCCTGCGCGCCTCGGGCGTGCCGGTCGACCAGCTGGGCGGCACCAGCATGGGGGCGATCGTCGCCGCCGCCATCGCCGCGCGCTGGAACGACGAGGAGCTCAATACCCGCTTTCGCCGCGCCTTCGTCGCCACCAATCCGCTGAGCGACTACACTTTGCCCTTCGTGTCGCTGTTTGGCGGCCGGCGGGTCACGGCGTTGTTGCGGACGGCGTTCGGCGAGCTCGACATCGAGGACCTCGTCCTGCCGTTCTACTGCGTGACCGCCAATCTCACGACTGCCAATGCCGACACCCATACCACCGGCAAGCTGTGGCGCTGGCTGCGCGCCTCGGCATCGCTGCCCGGCGTGCTGCCGCCCGTCAACGACGCCGGCAACGTCCATGTCGATGGCGGCGTGATCGACAACCTGCCGGTGCGGGTGATGCGCCGCCAGGGCCGCGGACTCTCCATAGCGGTCGACATCGACACGGGCGGCGCGCTGTCGGCGGGCGCCGGAGTCGAGGAGCCGTGGTCGGCCTGGGAGTTCTTCAGCCGCCTGGTGTGGCGGCGCAAGGAGACGCTGCCGATCCCGTCGATCGTGCGCATCCTGCTGCGTTCGGCGCTGGTGTCGAGTGCCGCGCGGGCGTTCGAGGACCGAGCCGCCGCCGACCTGCTGATCGTGCCGCCGATGGAAGACATCGATCTGCTCGACTGGACGAGCTTCGACCGGGCGATCGAGACCGGCTATGTCGCGACCATGCAGGCGCTGGAGAAAGCACGCACCCTGCCGGTCGGCGCACGGATTTTCGTGAGTTAGGAACGATGGATTACAAGCCGCTCGGGAAGACCGGTCTCACCGTCAGCGTCGCCGGGCTGGGCTGCGGCGGCAACAGCCGCCTGGGTCTGGGCCGTGGCGCCAGCGTCGACGAGTGCGTGGCTGTCGTGCGGACGGCAGTCGATCTCGGCGTCAATTTCCTCGACACCGCCGAGGCCTACGGCACGGAGGAGATCGTCGGCGCCGCCATCCGTTCCTACGACCGGGACAAGCTGGTGATCTCGACCAAGGCCCTGCTCGGGGCGAGCGGCACGGCCCCGGACGTCACGCGCCGCGTCGAAGCGAGCCTGAAACGGCTCGGCCTCGACCACGTCGACATCTTCCATTTCCACGCGGTCAATCCGACGGCCTACGACCATCATCGCGACGTGCTGGCGCCGGCGCTGATGAGGCTCAAGGAGCAAGGCAAGGTGCGCCATATCGGCATCACCGAGACGAGTCCCAACGATCCGGAACAGAAGATGCTGGCCCGCGCGATAACGGACGATCCGTGGGAAGTCATCATGCTGGCCTACAGCCTGATGAACCAGGGCGCGCGACGAAAGATCTTCCCGACGACCCAGCGGCGCGGGATCGGCACGTTGCTGATGTTCGTCGTCCGCAACATCTTCAGCAATGCCACCTACCGCCGAGACATCGCAGCGGGGCTGGTCGAGCAGGGCCAGCTCGACCCGTCGATCCTGACCGACGGCGATCCGCTCGGGTTCCTTCTGTCCGACGGCGCGGCGGAGAGCATCACCGATGCCGCATACCGCTACGCGCGCCACGAGCCGGGCGTCGATGTCGTCCTGTTCGGCACCGGCAACAAGGATCACGTGAAGGCGAACGTCGAGTCGATCCTGCGCCCGGCGCTACCAGCGTCCGTGATCGAGCGCCTTCACCGCTCGTTCGGCCACCTCGCCGGCGTCGGCCTCGACCGCCCCGGGCCGCTGAAGGCGTAACGAGCGCACTCCGTCTTCGCGCGCTCCATCATCCTGAGGACGCGAAGGATGACAGAAAGAGTGAGACCGGAATCGTACTCCGGTCAGTTCTACTATGGCGCGCACCCATGAACCGGTTCTTGCGGTGTAGGACAAGGTGATGTCCGATTCACCCAGAAAAGTCGGACATTGGCGTAGCGCGAGGGAACGTCCGCCAGTGGCCACAAGCGGTCATTTCTGGAGTGCCCTTGGTCAGTGAGGGCCGTGATGACGACGACTAAGGCCACATTATTTTGTGCGCATTCGCGTCATAGGTCGGGATCGCTTTCTTACCAGGCTTGGTCGGTTCTATGCTATAATTGGTCTGATCAGAGCTCACATGCTGTCGTCCGGGCAGTCTTCGATGACCGTGGAGCCTCCATGACGATGAACACGGCGGGACGAGATCGCCGTCGGCGACACCACCTCGTTCGCATCAACTGGCTGCGCAGCGTAGGCCTCGAAAAATTTGGAAGCGTGATCTTCGACCCGGTACTCGCCGAGGATGACACCCCACGCAGTCGCCATCACTGGAAACGCGTAGCTCGTCGCTACCAGCGGTACCTGGCGCGCGGTCACTACTCGGCAGAAAATTGGAGTCGGTATGGTTGCGCCCTTAAAGAATGTGGTGAGCTGAGCTCCGCGGCACACGCCTATGCAATGGCGCTCTCCTTGGCCGCGGACAGCTTCGCCGATGCCCATCTCCAGGCCGGACAGCTACATGAAGCGCGAGGCGACACGCAAAAGGCAGTGCAATCTTATAGGTCGTCCTTGAGGCTGAACCCGGAAAACTTGGATGCCGCGGAAGAGCTTCGGGCTCTCGGCATTTCGGACGAAGAACTTTCGTCGATCATCGACGCGGCGAAAGTGGATCGGCACAATATTGGTTTGCACCCTGCTGATCGAATCCTGGCGGCCAGATTCAAGGGTGGTCCTCCCATCAAGCGTCGCAAGTGGGGTCTTGTACTCGCAATGGCAACCATCGCGTTTTGCCTGGTGTGGAGCCGACCATCGATGCTGGTCGGTCGACCGCTCGAGATAGCCGAGGATGCATATAGAAGTGTCGTCGCGGAAGCACAGCGGCTATCGGGCTGGCGGAATGTCGAGGTTAAAGCGGCTGCACGCAAAGGGAACGAGGAAGGAGCTTCCGTAGAGGCCGAGGATGACCATCTCCAAACAGGGGAGGCAGGACGCAAGATGGCGGTGAAGCCAATCTTGAGCGTGAAAGATAGGGAACGGGCCGACACGGCCGAGGCTACCGTTGTGCCGTCTGAGCGGGAGCGCAAGACGGTGCAGGTGGCCCTATATTCGCTGGGCCATGAAATTCCTACGGCGACGGGCTACTTCGGCCCACGCACCCGGGCGATCCTCGTTGAAACACAGCGGCTATCGGGCTGGCAGAATGTCGAAGTTGAAGCGGCTACGCGCAAAGGGGTCGAGGACGGAGCTCTGGTGGAGTCAGCCGCGCGGAAGCCTGCCGAGGGAGAAGACAAGGCCATGGCTGAGGCAGCCCGGCGGCAAGTTGCCGAGGATAGCCATCTCAAGGCAGAGGAGCCGGCGGGCAAGGCGGAAGCGAAGCCAAAGTCGAGCGTGGAAGATAGAGAACAGGCCGAAAGGGCCGAGGCTGCCCTTGTCCTGTCTGAGCAGGACCGCAAGGCGGTGCAGGTGGCGCTGAATTCGCTAGGCCACCCAATTCCTACGGCGACGGGCTACTTTGGCCCGCGCACCCGGGCGATGATCACGGCGTGGCAGAAGAAGCAGGGCCTCTCGGAAACAGGCTACCTGGATGCTTCCCAGCTCGTCGCCTTGCGGGAGCAGGCGACACTAGCAAAGCACACGGACGAAGCGAAGCTCGATACGCGGCAGCAGGCCGAAAGAGCCGAAGCCGGTTTGAGCTTGTCTGAGCAGGATCGCAAGAGGGTGCAGGTGGCCCTGAATTCACTGGGCCACCCAATTCCGACGGCGACGGGCTACTTCGGCCCGCGCACCCGGGCGATGATCACAGCGTGGCAGAAGGCGCAAGGGCTCCCCGAGACAGGTTACCTAACGGAAGTTCAACTGACGACCCTTCAGAGGCAGGCTGCGCTCGCGTTGGCGAAATACGATAAGGCTCAGATGAAACCCAAAGAAGACGGACTTGGCACCAAATAGCCGGCCGGCGCCCCCGTGCCGTCGACAATCTTGCCGCCGCGGATGACGATGTCGTGCATTCCCGGACTATGACAGAAACTTCAACCCATTGACCACCTTGTCCACGGTCTTGCGGGGCCCGTGCACCCCGATGCCGACGAAATCCGGCGCATCGACCGGCGCGGTGGCGAAGGCGGTGCGGTTGTCGGTGTCGTTGGTGGTCCTGAACATCGCCTCGACATAGACCGCCGGCACCAGCTCGCGGCTCAGCGCCCGCTGGTGGGTGCGGCGGAGCTCCTCGACAGTGCTGCCGTAGACGAATACCGGTTCACGGATCAGCGCCGTGTAGGTGCGGCCCATGCCGTCCTTGTAGGGCTCGCCCATCAGGTGGCCGTGCGTGCCGGCGAGGCCGCCGGCCAGGAAGGCGGCGACGTTGGCGACCTGCCAGCCGGCGAGGTCGCTGCGGATGACCAGCGCGGTCTTGGTTTCGTAGATCATGACCGTCATATTGGAGGGGACGGGCGAACCGTCTTGAACGTTTGTGCATGGCCTCTCGGGACCGCATCCAAGTCGATCACATCCAGGTTGATCCGGGCGACGGCAGCCTGCAGCGGCTGGCGGCGCGCTTCGGCGGCCATGCCTATGACCTGCATCGCCACGAGACCTACGCGGTCGGCCTGACGCTATGGGGCGCGCAGTCGTTCCACTATCGCGGCGCCCTCTGCACCAGCGCGGCCGGGCAGGTGATGGTGATCCATCCCGACGAGTCGCATGACGGCCATGCCGGCGTCGACGAGGGCTTCGCCTACCGCATGCTCTACATCGATCCAGGTGCGGTAAGCGCGGCGCTCGACAGGGCCGCGACTCCGTTCGTCCCCGACGTCGTGTCGGACGATCCGGCGCTCGCCGGTCTCCTGCGGGAGGCCTTCGCCGACTTCCCCCGCCCGCTCGAGCCGATCGCCGCCGACGCCATTGTCGGCCGCGTCGCCGAGCTACTGTCGGTCCGCAGCGATTCGGCCGCGCGCCCGCGTAAAGCCGCGACCGCCCATCGCGCCGTCGAACGCGCCCGCGATTTCCTGGTCGCCGAGGCGCCGCGCATCGTCGCCTCACAGGAACTTGAACGGGTGAGCGGCCTCGACCGCTTCGCCTTGGCGCGCCACTTCCGCGCCGCCTACGGGACCTCGCCCCACCGCTTCCAGGTCGGGCGCCGCCTCGCGCGGGCACAGGACATGATCGCACGGGGTACGGCGCTGTCCGAAGTCGCCGCGGCCACCGGCTTCGCCGACCAGAGCCACCTGACCCGCCATTTCTCCGCCCGTTTCGGGCTCACGCCCGGCCGCTGGGCCGCCCTCACGGACCGGAACTGACCTCCAACGCCCGGCGTTTCTTCATAGGGGGCACCGGAGGTGAATCATGTCGAATCCCCGTTCGACGGCCAGCATCGGCGGCCATCCGATCCATCCGATGCTGATCCCGTTCCCCATCGCGTTCTTCGTGGCCACGCTGGTGTGCGACCTCGCCTTCTGGCGCAGCGGCAACGGCGGCTGGTCGGCGGCCTCCCTGTGGCTGCTGGGCGCCGGCATCGTGATGGCGCTCCTGGCGGCGATCGCCGGGCTGATCGACGTGCTCGGCGAATCCCGCATCCGCGCCCTGCACGAGGTGTGGTGGCATGCGGGCGGCAATCTGCTGCTGGTGCTGATCCAGGCCTGGAACTGGTACATGCGCTACAGCGAAGGCACGGCAGCGGTGATCCCCACCGGCCTGATCCTGTCCGTGGTGTCGGTCCTGCTGATGCTGTTCACCGGCTGGATGGGCTGGCAGATGGTCTATCGCGACCATGTCGCAGTGTCCGACGA
Source organism: Pseudomonadota bacterium (assembly GCA_018240745.1). Taxonomy (GTDB): domain Bacteria; phylum Pseudomonadota; class Alphaproteobacteria; order Reyranellales; family Reyranellaceae; genus Reyranella. Next base: position 22,014 of record JAFEFF010000181.1, on the reverse strand, counting down.
GGCCGATCCACAGGGTCACGTCGGCCTGCATCACGTCAGCCGGTAGCGGCCCTCGCCATCGAGCGGCACCGACGACAGCCAGCCGCTGCGCGTGCCGGCCAGCGTGGTGGCCGCCATCGGGCGCAGGACCGGTAGCCGGCAGGCGAAGATCATGAACGCGTCGCGCAGCCAGCCCAGCGGCGCCAGGTTGGACTGGAAGAACGGCGTCAGCAGGTGGCTGGCCTGGCGGTAGAACCGCACCGTCGCGCTGCGCCGCTCGGCGAACCTGCCGATCGCGTCGGCGACCGTCCTGCTCGCCTCGAGCACCCGCGCCAGCGTCCAGGCATCGATCAGGCCGAGATTGGCGCCCTGGCCGAGCTGCGGGCTGGTGCCATGCGCGGCGTCGCCGATGAACAGGATCGGGCCGTCGTTCCACTGCGGCAGCGCCACGTCACGGTAGGTCGCCCGGGCGAAGTCGTTGACGACGATCGCGTCGGCGACGAGGCGCGACGCCTCCGGCCACAGCGCCACCGCCGTGCGATGCATGCCGGCGAGATCGAGCGGCGCCTCGGGCGCGAGATCGACGGTCGGCAGGCTCCAGAAGAATGTCAGCTCGCCGTTGCCGACCGGCAGCAGCCCCATCATCACGCGCGTGCCGTCGACGCGCTGGCCCAGCACGCCGGTATCGAGTCCGACGCTGTCCTTCACCGTCGTCCAGATGCAGCCCCAGGGGTAGATCCGCTGAGGAGCATCCGGCATCAGGCGGCGGCGGATCGCCGAATGCGCACCATCGGCGATCACCGCGAGATCGAACGGGCCATGCCGCTCGAGCTCGCTGTCGATCACGACGGCACGGCCGTGCTCGCGCACGACGTCGATGATCTCGCTGCCGGTCATGAGCCTTGCTGGCGAGCGCTTCAGCCGGCCATGCAGCAAGTCGAACAGCACGCCGCGACGGATGCCGAGGCCATGCGCCCGCGGGTGAAGGTCGGCGTAGGCGAGGTCGAGAACGGCCCGGCCGCCGCGCGTCTTCGCCTCGAGCCCAACGACGCTGCCGCCCCGCGCGAGCGCCTCGCCCTCGAGGCCAAGCGCACTCAGCACCGCAAGACCAGTCGGCTGAAGCAAGAGCCCCGCGCCTGACGGGCGGGGCTCAGCGAATCGTTCGAAGATGGTGACCCGGTGACCGGCTTCGGACAGAAAGGTCGCGGCCGCCTGGCCTGCAACGCCGCAGCCGACGACCGCTATCTCCAAGAGCTCAGAGCCCGCCGTTCACGACCAGGCACTGGCCGCTGACATAGTCGCTGTCGGGGCTGCAGAAGAGATAGACCGAGCCCGCCGCCTCGGACGGCAGGCCGCCGCGGCCGAGCGGGATCATCTGGTTCATGGCGGCGATGCGACCGCCCTGCACGCCGATCTTGACCTTGCGGCCCTGCACCTCGATCTCGCCGTCCTCGCCCTGCGCCAGCGGCTTGGTGAGGCGGGTCTGGATATAGCCGAAGGCGACGGCGTTGACCGTGACGTCATAGCGTCCGAACTCCTTGGCCAGCGTCTTGGTCAGGCCGATGATGCCCGCCTTGCCGGCCGAGTAGTTCGACTGGCCGGCATTGCCGTTGACGCCCGAGGTCGAGGAGATGTTCACCACCTTGCGCACGATGCGCTTGCCGGCCGAGCGCTCCTTCTCGACTTCCTGGCGGAAGTGCTGCTGGAAGGCGCGCAGGATACGGAACGGCGCGGTCAGGTGTACGTCGAGAATGGCGTACCACTGCTCGTCGGTCATCTTCTGGATCACCGAGTCCCAGGTGTAGCCGGCATTGTTCACCACGACGTGGCAACCGCCGAGCGCGTCGACCGCGGTCCTGACGATGCGGTCGCCGAAGTCGGGCTTGGCGACGTCGCCGTTGCACATCACCGCCTTGCCGCCGAGCTTCTCGATTTCGGCCACGGTCTCCTTGGCCGGCGCATCGTCGATGTCGTTGATCACCACCGACGCGCCATCACGCACCAGGCGAAGCGCGATCTCCCTGCCGATGCCGCGGCCCGAGCCGGTGACGATCGCCACCTTGCCATCCATCTGACCCATGTCGTTCTCCTCCTATTCGACCGCGGCCTAATTCAGCGCGACCGTCGCGTTGCCCTGCAACGTGTCCTGGCCGTTCTGGTTGGTGCACTTGACCTCGAGATCGACCAGCTTCTCGCCGTTCGCCTCGCGCTTGCCGGTGACGGTGCCGCTCACGGTGATGACGTCGCCCACCCAGGTGATCGAGGTGAATCGCGTGCCGAGCTGGCGCAGCTGCGCCTGCGGCACGAACGAGGTGACGAGCCGGCCGAGGAAGGCCATCGACAGCATGCCGTGGGCGAACACGTCCTTGAAGCCGAACTTCCTGGCGAAGTCGATGTCGACGTGGATCGGATTGTGGTCGCCCGAGCCGCCGCAATAGAGCGCGAGCTGGTGGCGCGAGATCGGCGGCAGGACGAGCGGCTTCAGTTCGTCGCCCACCTTCACGTCGGCGAATTTCGGCGCGGTGACGGTCGCGGTTGCCATGGTCTCCCCTCCTACTTCTTGCCGGCGTCGGGATTGCGCACGACGGTGATGCCCCGGGCCTTGGCCACCGGCTTGCCTGCCTGGTCCTTGAGCTCGGTCTCGGAGACCACGAACCACAAGGCGCCGCCCTTCTTGTCGTAGATGTCGACCACCTTCTGCTGGCAGGTGATCTTGTCGCCGACATGCACCGGCGCGAGATACTCGTAGTGCTGCTCGCCGTGCAGGATCAGGCCTATATCGACGTTGAGCAGCCGCAGCAGCCCGCCCTTGTCGGGATCGTCGTTGGTGACGGCGGTGAGATAGGTCGGCGGCGCCGGGATCGCACGATAGCCCGCCTTCCTGGCGGCGGCCTCGTCGACATAGATCGGGTTCTCTTCGCCGATGGCCTTGCAGAACAACCGGATCTTGCCGGCCTCCACGGTCGTGGTGAAGGCGTTGAACTTGTGGCCGATCAGGCCCTTGTCGAGCTGCATGCTTCCCCTCCCTCCTGGAATGAAAAACCCTCTCTCCGGTCGCCCGGAGAGAGGGCCATTCGTTCGTCGAACTACTCGTAGCGGCCGACGATGGCGACGCTCGACACGTTCTCGCGCGGCGCGCCGCCGAGATTGTGGGTCATGCCGATCCGCGGGTCCTTGAGCTGGCGCGCGCCGGCGCGGCCCTGGAACTGCAGGTACATCTCGTAGAGCATGCGCAGGCCCGAGGCGCCGATCGGATGGCCGAAGCACTTGAGGCCGCCGTCGATCTGGCAGGGAATGGTGCCGTCGGCGTCGTAGAAGCCGTCGAGCACGTCCTTCCAGCCCTCGCCCGGCTTGGAGATGTGCAGGTCTTCCATGGTGACCAGCTCGGTCACCGAGAAGCAGTCGTGCACCTCGAACATCGAGACTTCCTTGCGCGGATCCTTGATGCCGGCCTCCTCATAGGCCTTCTTCGAGGCGATCCGCGTGGTGTGGAAGTAGCTGCCGTCCCACGAGTTGTGGCCCGACTCGGAGCCGTTCGAGACCGAGAGCTGCAGCGCCTTCACCGAGACGATGTTGCTCTTGCCCATCGCCTTGGCGATCTCGGGCGTGGTCACGATCGCCGCCGCCGCGCCGTCCGACACGCCGCAGCAGTCGAACAGGCCGAGCGGCGAGGCGATCATCGGCGCGTTCAGGATGGTCTCCATCTCGACCGCCTTCTGCAGGTGCGCCTTGGGGTTCTTCGCGCCGTTCTGGTGGCTCTTCCACGAGACGTGGCCGATCGCCTTCTTGAGGTCCTCGGCCGAGACGCCGTGCGCGGTCATGTAGGCGGTGGCGAGCTGGGCGAAGTTGCCCGGCGCCGTTCCGTTGGCGCTCCACAGGGCTTGCAGCGGGCCGCCGCGGCCGCCCGGCAGGCCGCCATAGCCGGTGTCCTTCAGCTTCTCGACGCCGAGCGCCAGGGCGATGTCGGCCGCGCCCGAGGCGACGGCGTAGCAGGCGCCACGAAAGGCCTCGGTGCCCGAGGCGCACATGTTCTCGACATGTGTTACCGGAATGTTGGGCAGGCGCAGCGTGGTCGAGAGCGGAATGCCCGACTTGCCGACATGGACCTCGTCGATCGCGGTCGAGAACCAGGCGGCGTTGACCTGCTTGGAATCGATGCCGGCATCGGCGATCGCTTCCTTGTACGCCTCGAGCATCAGCTCCTCGGCGCCGCTGTCCCAGCGCTCGCCGAACTTCGAGCAGCCCATACCCAGAATTGCGACTTTGTCCTTGATACCCCGTGCCATGTTGGACTCCTTCGTGGGGTGGAAATTCTACGCTCAAATCATACGCCTCTCCCCCTGGCGAGGGAGAGGAATTTTGATCTGATCAGGCCGGCGCCGCCTTCCAGAAATAGCGCTTGAAGCCGCCGCGCATCGTATCGTTGTCGCGGATGCGGAAGGTCATGCGCATCTTGGCGCCGACCTTCACCTGTTCCTTGTCGCTGTCGGTGAAGTCGGCCATGAAGCGGCCGCCCTCCGGGAAGGTAATCATCCCGTAGTAGGCCGGCGGATCGGGCGAATAGGTCAGCGAGTCGGCGGTGAACGACATCACCGACGCCTCGAGCCCCGCCATCGCATAAGGCTCCTGGCTGTCGATCGCGTGGCAGTTGGGATTGACGCAGACCTGGCTGCGCGGGAACTGCACGGTGCCGCACACCTTGCACTTGCCGCCGACCAGGCCATAGATCATGTCGCGCTTGCGCCACAGCACCGACAGCGCGGTCTTCTTGTCGAACTCCGCGCGCATCCCCTTCTCGATCGGCAGCATCTCGTTGAAGGCGAGGAACTTCATGTAGTTTTTCTCTTCCTTCCGGCGCTTCATCCAGCCCGACACGCCCATGCGCTTGGGCAGCTTGGCGTTCTCGGCGGTGACCTCGAACACCAGCACGTCGACGCCCTGGCCGAAGGCGACGACCATGATCCTGTCGCCTTCCTTGGCGGTCTCCAGCGCATCGACCAGCATGACCAGCGCGTGGGCGCAGCCGGTATCGCCGAGCGTGGCGCCCAGCAGGTCGCGCACCGCGCCCTCGGCGACGCCGCAGGCCTTGGCCATCTGCTTCGGCACCGCCGGCATCAGGCTCGGCATGATGAACTGGGTGATGTCGGTGCCCTTGAGCTTGCAGGCCGCGAGCGCCGCCTTGATCGCCGGTGGCACGATCTTCGAATAGCCCTCGTCGCGGATCCAGCGCTCTTCCCAGCCGTAGTCGAAGTCGGTCTCGTCGCCGCGGAAGTGGTCGACGAAGTCCATCGAAACCGAGTGATGGCCGACCAGCCTGGCAATCACGTTCTCGGTGCCGCACAGCAGCGCCGCGGCGCCGTCGCCGTAGTTCAGCTCGTTCGACGAGGCGACGCGCGCCAGACGCTTGTCGGCGGCGGCGACCAGCGACGGGCCGCCGTTCTTGCAGGCGTTGAGGCCCGCCACCAGCGCCTGGGTGCCGGCCTTGAGCGAGCCGCCGATGTCCGACGCCGAGAGGTTCTGCTCGATCGACAGGGCCGTGCTGATCACGCCGGCATTCTGGCGATCCTTGAAGGGATGGGTGGTCGAGGCGAAGTAGATGTTGCGGACGTCCTCGGCCTTGTGGCTCGAGAGGCAGTCGCGCGACGCCTCGACCGCCATGGTGATCGAGTCCTCGTCCCAGTTGGCCATCGAGCGCTCGCCCTTGGCGAGGCCCCGCAGTCCGGCGGCAAACCACTTGTTGGCGTCATAAACGGCCTGACGGCTGAGACGCAGGCGCGGCACGTAGGCGCCATAGGCCACGATTCCGACCATGCTCGTCGATCCTCCCAAACTATAAACGCGCGTTCAGCGAAGCCTTAGCGCGCCAGCCCGGACGGGGCAAACGGAACAACCGTTGCTCGGAACTACCGTCCGGTCTGCGGAACTGCCGGAGGTAGCTCGCGGAACAGGTTGCGATAGCCGGCATCCGGCGGAATGTGCAGGAAGCGCTTGCCGTCGCGCTCCTCGACCCACGGCTGCACGGTGACGACCTTGCGCTGGCTCGCCTGCGACAGGGCCTCGGCGACGGTCCTGGCCTCTGCCAGCAATTCGAGGTTCTTGGTCGTGGCATGCACCAGGGTGCGTTTGCCCGCCTTCGCCTCGTCGATCGCCGCCTGCGCGCCGATCCAGACCGACTCGACCGACTCCTCCCCGTCGTGCAGGGCAATCTGGTCCTCGGGCGCCTCGGCGATGAAGAACCACGTGTCGAAGCGCTTCGGCGCGAAGGTCGGCGTGATCCAGTGGGCGTAGGGCGTCATCAGGTCGGTGGCGAGCTCGACATTCTCCGCTTCGACCAGGTCGACAATGCTTGCTTCGTCCTCGGCGAGCTTGGTGCGCCAGCGCTCTTCGATGCCTTTTAGGTCGGCGGCGCCGATCACCGCGCGCTGGCCGGGCTTGCGCGCCAGCAGGACGCCGCACTCCTCGAACGCCTCGCGCACGCCGGCGACCCGGAACTTGAGCTCATCGACCGAAATCTTGTCGGCGCCGCCGCAGCGGGCCCGCAGGCGTGGATCGCCGTCGGCCTCCTCGAGCTTGCCGCCGGGAAAGACCAGCGCGCCGGAGAAGGCGTCGATCTGGTGATGGCGAACCACCATGAAGACCTCGAGGGGCGAGGCGGCGTCGCCCGGCTCGGACGGGCGCACCAGGAGGACAGTCGTGGCCGGCCGCGGAGTCGGCGGCGCCTTTTTGGAAGTTTCGGTCATGCAGCAATTCTCACATACCTGCTGAGACAGCGCCACGCGGCGGGCGTACACTGCGACGGCACCGTTCCGCAGTGAAAGGGCAGACCCATGAGCACCACTACCGACAGTTCCGGTCCGCACAGCCTCGGTGAGGGCATCCGCGCATTGCGTCCCCGATGGGGCTGGATCGTCGCTTTGGGCGTCATCTCCGTGATCGCCGGCGTAATCGCCTTGGCCAGTGACGTGTTCGCGACAGCCACCGCGGTCTACGTCATCGGCTTCATGATGCTGTTCACCGGCGCGACCGAGATCGTCGCCGCGTTCAATGCCAAGGACTGGAGCCATCGCATCCTCTGGCTGTTGCTCGGCGCGCTCTACGTCTTCGCCGGCATCATCTGCCTGCAAAATCCGTTCGCCGCCGCGACCATCCTGACCCTGCTGCTGGGCTTTGCGCTGATCATCGGCGGGCTGGTGCGCATCTTCCTCGCGACGCGCATGCGGCAGGGCACGCCGTGGGGCTGGGTGGTGTTCTCCGGCCTGATCAGCGTCCTCCTCGGCATCATCATCGTTGCGCACTGGCCGGTTTCGAGTTTCTTCGTGCTCGGCATCTTCCTCGGCGTCGACCTGATCTTCATCGGCAGCGGCTGGATCGCCGTCGGCATGGCGCTCAAAAGACACCGCTGATTGAAGCAGTACCTTTGTCTTCCCGGGGCCTGGATGGGCGCCTGGACCTGGCAGTTCGTGCTCGAGCGTCTGCGCGCGGCAGGGCACACAGCCGAAGCGCACACCTTTCCCGGCGTCGGTGAGCGCGCGGCCGAGCTCTCGCCCGCGCTCGACAACGACGCCTTCCTGGCCGATACGCTCGAGCGGATCGAGCGCGAGGATCTTCGCGACATCGTGCTGGTCGGCCACAGCTTCGGCAGCCTGATCGCGCAGATGGTCGCCGACCGCATCCCCGAGCGCATCGCCCATCTGGTGATCATCGACGGCGGCATCGCCCGGGACGGCCAGTCGATCTTCGGCCGCATTCCCGCGCACATCGCCGCCAAGCGCAAGACGCTGGTGCAGACGGTGAACGGCACCGAGGTCCTGCCCTTCGCGCCGGCCGGCAGCCTGATCATTGACGATCCCGAGCTCGCCGCCTGGACGCATCGCCAGCTCACGCCCCATCCGGTCGCCTGCTATACCAAGCCGATCCGGCTCAGCCATCCCGCCGGCAACGGCCGGCCGATGACCTACATCGCCTGCACCCAGCCGCGCTATCCGGTGTCGGCCGGCATGCACGAGAAGGTGCAAGCCATGCCGCACATCCGCTTCCGCCCGATCGCCGCCGGGCACAACTGCATCCTCTCGGCGCCCGACCTGGTGGCCGACGAACTGCTGGCCCTTCCCTAGCCGCCGGGGGCTCACAGTCGCGGCGGATCCGGTTGTTGCGGCGAACTTGCGGGCGACCCTGCGGCTTCGCTACGGTCCGGCCCCATGAAATTGCCTCCCTACCCCATGATCGAAGCCGCTGCTGGCGCGCCGCTCGACATCCATCGCGCGACCGTGCTGCCGGAATGGATCGACTGGAACGGCCACATGAACGTCGGCTTCTACGTCGTGGCGTTCGACAAGGCGACCGACACGCTGTGCAACCAGTTCGGCGTCGGCTGGGAGTACACCCGCGAGAAGATCGGCATGACCTTCGTGCTCGAGGCGCACGTCACCTACGACCGCGAGGTCAGGGAGGGCGATCCGCTGCGCATCACCACGCAGTTGCTCGACCATGACTCCAAGCGCGTGCACTACATCCATGCCATGTACCACGCGACCGAAGGCTATCTCGCGGCGACCAACGAGCTGATGCTGATGAACATCGACTACGCCACGCGCCGCTCGGCGCCGTGGCCCGCGTGGGCGATGCCGCGGATCGAGCAGATGGCGGAAGCGCACAAGCACCTGCCGAAGCCCCGACAGGCCGGGCGAATCATCGGCATCAAAAGGAAGTAGCCTCGATGTCCGCCATCCTGCCCTACGAGATGCCGGCGCTGGTCACCACGGCGCCGCTCGGCCTCCATCGCTCGACCGTGCTGCCGGAATGGGTCGACTGGAACGGGCACATGAACCTCGCGTTCTATGTCACGGCCTTCGACCAGGCGTCCGGCGCCTTCATGCGCAACATGGGATTGGGCCGCCGCTATGTCGACGGCAAGCACGGCATGACCTTCGTGCTGGAGACCCACGTCACCTACGACCGCGAGATGAAGGGCGGCGCGCCGATGCGCTTCACCACCCAGCTGCTCGATCGCGACGCCAAGCGCGTGCACCTGTTCCACGAGATGTATCACGCCGACGAGGGCTACCTCGCCGCGACCAACGAGACGATCGTGATGAACATCGACTACGCGAGCCGCCGCTCGGCGCCGTGGCCGCAGCAGGCGGCCGAGCGGCTGGAGCAGGTGTGGACCGCGCACCAGCACCTGCCGCGTCCGGCAAAGGCAGGGCGCGTGATGGGGCTGCCGAAAAAACTGTCGTCCTGAGCGCCATGGGGTAGTGCGCGCTCCCGGCAGAAAAGCTGACAGAAAAGGCGGCTGAACAAAGGCAGCTACTTCGATCGCTTCCGAAGCATCGGACACTTCTTTCGTGCGTTCGTCTCGACATGACGTTCGGCAAGCGCCTCACCCTGCTCACCCTCTGCTTCGCCGTGCTGGTGGCCCAGGTCGACATGGCCGTGGTCAACCTCGCGACGCGGCCGATCGGCGCCTATTTCCAGGCCGAGGTCGGTGCCCTGCAGTGGATGCTGGACGCCTACAACCTCGTCTATGCCGTCCTGCTGCTGACCGGCGGCCTGCTGGCCGATCTCTACGGCCGGCGCCGCATCTTCATGATCGGCGTAGCGATCTTCACCGCCGCGTCGCTGCTGTGTGCTGCCGCACCGTCGATCGGCGTGCTGATCGCCGGCCGCGCGCTGGCCGGGCTCGGTGCCGCGCTGTCGGTGCCGGCCTCGCTCGCCATCATCCGCGTGGTGTGGCGCGACGAGGCCGAGCGCGGCCATGCGCTCGGCATCTGGGCCGGCTGCAACGGCCTCGCCATGGCGATCGGCCCGACGGTCGGTGGCCTCCTGATCGGCAACTTCGGCTGGCGCAGCATCTTCCTGGTCGTGGTACCGTTCGGCCTGGCGGCGCTGGCGCTCGCCCGCCCCTCGATCCCCGAATCGTCCGACCCGCAGGGCCGCAGCTTCGACACGCCGGCCCAGGCGCTCGGCGCGCTGGCGCTCGGCGGCCTCGCCCTCGCCGCCATCGAGTCGCACGGCGCGCCGATCGTCGGGGCAACCGCGTTCGTTGCAGCCGTGATTGCGCTGGCGCTGTTCCTGCGCGTCGAAGCGAGGAGCGGCCCGGGCGCGCTGGTGCCGCTCGACATCTTCCGCGCCTCCGCTTTCCGCGCCGCCATCGTCGGCACCACGGGCATGACCTTCGGCATGTACGGCGTGCTGTTCCTGCTGCCCCTCACCTGGCAGAGCGCCGGCACCTTGTCGGCGATCCACGCCGGCCTCGCCCTGATGCCGATGGCTCTGGTATTCGTGGTGCTCTCGCCGTTCTCCGGCTGGCTGCGCGAGCGGCTGGGCAGCCGCACCGTCACCGCGGGCGGTGTCGCCGTGATCGGTCTCGGCCTGCTCACCGTGGCGCTCGGCGCCGATCACGCCTCGATCGTGTTCGACGAGGTCGGGCTGGTGCTGACCGGCCTCGGCATGGGCATCGCCACCGGGCCACTGATGGCGGCGGCGGTCGGCGCAGTCGAGCCAGCACGTTCGGGCACGGCCTCGGCGCTGATCAATGTCGCACGCATGGCCGGCGCCACGATTGGCGTCGCGGTGCTCGGCGCGGTCTATGCCCTCGCGGGAGGCGGTGCGGACGGGCTGCGGCTGGCGATGCTGCTGGGCGGCGGCGTGCAGATCGCCTGCGCGGCTAGCGCCTGGCTTTCGATGCGAGGGCGGCGAGACCGGCTCCGCTCAAGCGGTAAGGTAGCCAGTTACGAATCCACCTGAAGCCGGCCTTCTCGTAGAAGCCGCGCGCCGGATTCCAGTCGAGCACGTTGAGGTCGATGCGCTTGTAGCCCTTGGCGGCACATTCCTCGGCCAGGCTCTGCACCAGCGCGCGGGCCACGCCGCCGCGGCGTTCCTCGGGCACCACCCAGATGTCCTCGATGAAGATGCCGCGCGCCGCCGTCCAGACCGAGTAGTTGTAGGTGTAGAGCGCGAAGCCGACCGGCTTGCCGTCGCGCTCGGCGATCAGGGCGGCGAATTGCGGGCTATCGCCGAAGCCGTCGCGAGCCAACGTCTGCGGCGTCGAGATGACCGCCTCGGGCTCGTCCTCATAGGTCGCGAGATCGACCGAGAAACGATGCAGCAGGTCGACATCGTCGACCGTCGCCGCCCTCACCTTTATGTCAGACACCCAGATATCCCCCGTCGACTGGCAGAATTGCACCGGTGATATAGCTCGCCGCGTCGGAGCAGAGGAACACGACCGGCCCGGCCAGCTCCTCGGGCTCGCCCACCCGCTTCATCGGCACGTGCGCCAGGAAGGCTTCCAGGCGCTTGGGATCGGCACGCGTCGGCTCGGTCATGGCGGTGGCGATGATGCCCGGCGCCAGCGCGTTGACCCGCACGCCGTCGGCCGCCAGCTCCGCGGCAAGCGCGCGCGTGAACTGCGCCAGCGCGCCCTTCGACACCGGATAGGCGCCGCTGCCGGCCTGCGCGACGTAGGAGTTGATCGAGGCGATGTTGACGATCGTGCCCTTGGTCAGCTTGAGCTGGTCGATGAACGCCATGGTGACGTTGAACGGCCCCTGCACGTTCACCGCCATGGTCTGGTCCCAGCGCTCGCGGCCATCGGCGGCCACCAGGTTGCCGCGCAGGAAGATGCCGGCGTTGTTGACCAGAATGCGGATCGGCCCGACCAGCAGCGAGACGTCGCGGGCGAGCTTGGCGCAGCTCTCCTCGTCCGTGACGTCGAGCATGAAGCCGCGCGCCTTGCCGCCTTCGGCGACGATCGAATCGGCGATGGTGCGCGAGGCATCCTTGTCGATGTCGGTGACGATCACCTCGGCGCCGGCGGCTGCCAGCCCGCGCGCGATCGCCGCCCCGTTGCCGCGGCCCGCGCCCGTCACCAGGGCGAGACGGCCGAGCAGCATATCCTTCATGATGCCTTCGCCGCCTTCAGGGCCTCGCGGATCACCTCTTCGTCGCCGATGTGGTTGACCAGCAGCAGGATCAGCCGTGCGTCGAAGGTGCGGCACTCCTCCTCGCTCAGCCCTTTGTGGGCGTCGACGATGGCGTTGTAGACATCATCCGGTTGACTGAGATTGAGCGTGCGTCGCAACGCGCCTTCCATCGTCGCCTCCCTATTGTCCGGTCGCGCGCGCCAGCGCCGCACGGACCGCTACCCTGTCGTAATGCCGCCAGCGCGCCGCGACGTAGCGGTCGGGCCGGATCAGGTAGGTGGTGCCGGGCTGGGCGTCGTAGCGCCTGGCCGCCAAGCCGCTGCATTCCAACGCAACAACCGGCACGTCGGCTGCATCGGCCGGCCCGTCGAAGCTCAGCACCGTGAAATCCTGTCCCAGCCCGTCGATCAGCCAGCCGTCCCCCCTCGGCGCGTCGATCATCGCCCGGCCCGGCGGTGGGCCGCCGGTCCAGTCGTCGTCGACATCAGGCGTGTCGAGCGGCGAGCCGGTGTGTGCCGTCGGCACCGACAGCCGGCCGCTGTTGATCAGGGCTCTGGCGAACGGAAAGTCTTTCGCCAGCGCCAGCGTGGCGTCGCGGAAGCGGCGCGCGGCCTCGAACTTGGGCGTGATGAAGTCGGTGCTGCGGGTCGATTGCCGGATGTTCTCCCGCGAGGCGGCGCGGCGCTCGCTGCAATAGCTGTCGAGCAGGCTCGCTGGCGACTTGCCGGCGATCACGCGCGCCAGCTTCCAGGCGAGATTGTCGGCATCCGCTACCGCCGCGTTGCCGCCGCGCGCGCCGAACGGTGAGACGACGTGCGCGGCGTCGCCCGCGAAGATCACCCGGCCATGCACGAAGCGCTCCATCATGCGGCAGGTGAAGGTGTAGACGCTCGACCATTCATGCTCCCAGCGCGCGTCCGGGCCGAACATCTGACGCAGCCGTCTGTCGATGCTCTCCGGCTTCTTCTCCTCCTCGGCGTCGGCGTCGCGGCCGAGCTGGAAGTCGACGCGCAGGATGTCGTCGGCCTGGCGGTGCAGCAGCACGCTGTTGCTCGGATGGAATGGCGGGTAGAACCAGAAGCGCCGCTCCCTGGGAAGGTCGCCCTTCAGCCTTACGTCGGCGATCAGGAATTGATCGTTGAAGACCTCGCCGGGATACGACAGGCCGAGCAGGTGCCGGACCGAGCTGCGCACGCCGTCGCAGGCGACCAGCCAGTCGGTCTCGAGATCGTAGCGGCCGTCCGGCGTCTCGACCGTCACCGTCACCCCATCGTCGCGCGACGAAACCGCGACCACCTTGTTGCGATGGCGCATCTCGATCGCCGGCTCGGTGGCGCAGCGCTCGTAGAGATATTCCTCGACGTAGTACTGCTGCAGGTTCACGAAGGCCGGGAACTTGTGGCCGGGCTCGGGCTGCAGGTTGAAGCGGAACACCGGCTTGTCGCGCAGATAGACCTCGCCCCGGTCCCAGGTGATGCCCTTCTCGACCATGCGCTTGGCGATGCCGAAGCGGTCCCACACCTCGAGACTGTGCTTGGCCTGGCAGATCGAGCGGCTCCCGAGGCTCACCGTGTCGTCGTCGTCGAGCAGCACCACCGGCACGCCGCGCGTGCCCAGCGACAGGGCTAGCGTGGGTCCTGCGATGCCCGCGCCGACGATGACGACCGGCCGCCGCTCTCCCGGCGCCTCCAGCTCCTTCGGCCGGACGTAGGGGTAACGCTTGTAGGAGTAGGAACTCATCTCATTGGACCGCGCGCTTCCTGCGCGCTCATGAGGCCCGCAGGATACGCGCGGTCCCTATGAGCATCATCCCTTCTCCAGCGCGGTCCACATTTCGACGTCGCGCTCGGCGGTCCAGATGCGCGGATGGTCCACGCCCTTGGCCTCGTCGTAGGCGCGGGAGACATCGAACGGCATACAGTGCTCGAAGATCACCCAGTTGCCGTAGCGCGGCTGCAGCGCGGTCATCGCCTTGTCATAGGCCTGCTTCAGCGTATCGCCCTTCTGCGCCGAGGCCGACACGACCTTGTAGAGCTCGGAGAGGAACTGCTGCGTGCCGGCCAGCCCCTCCTCGACCGCCCGCTCGCCGATCAGCGCATCGCCGCGGCCCGGCACCAGCGCCTCGGCCTTGAGGTCCCGCAGCTTCTGAAGCGTCTCCGGCCAGTCCTTGTAGTGCGCGTCGCCGCAATACGGCGTCGCGCCGTACTCGACCAGGTCGCCGCTGAACAGCGTGCGCTCCTCGGGCAGCCAGACGATCGTGTCGCCCTTGGTGTGACCGCGTCCGGCATGGATGATCTCGACCTGAAGCTTGCCCAGCCACAAAGTCATGCGGTCGCCGAAGGTCATGGTCGGCCAGGTCAGGCCCGGGATGGTCTCGGCGGCCTGGAACAGGCGCGGGAAGCGCTGCAGCTCCGACTTGTAGTCCTGCTGGCCGCGCTCGACGATCAGGTCGCGCGTGGCCTCGCTGCAGACGATGTGCTCGGCGCCATAGCCCGACGCGCCCAGCACGCGCACCGCGTGGTAGTGCGAAAGCACCACGTACTTGATCGGCTTGTCGGTGACGGTGCGAATGTACTCGATCACCGTCTGCGCCATTTTCGGCGTCGCCTGGGCATCGATCACCATCACCGCGTCGTCGCCGACGACGATGCCGGTATTGGGATCGCCCTCGGCGGTGAAAGCATAGGCGTGCTCGCTCAGCCGGCTGAACGTGATCTTCTTCTCCGCCAGATCCGCCTGCGAGGCGAAGGCTCGTGCCATCGGTCGTCCCCAGTCTCTCTCGGTCGCGTCAGTCTTTGCCGTACTTGTGGTACGTGGCGCGGTCGCCGGTGCGCACCGTCACCTCGAAGGCGTCGTTGTCGCGCTCCATGCGCAGGGTGATCGCGGTGCCCGCCGGGCCGCTCGCCCACAGCTTCCTGTAGAAATCGGCGACGTCGTCCAGCACCTCGCCATTCAACGCCTGCAGGACGTCGCCGCGCTTGAGGCCGGCGCGATCGGAGGGGCCGCCGTCCGAGATCCCGCCGACCACGAGCTGGCCCATGTGCTCGACCGTGTACAGGCCGAGCCACGGCCGCGACGGCGTCGAAAGCTTGCCGTTCTCGACCAGCTGCTCGAACACCGGCTTCAGCCGGTTGATCGGCACATACATGTTGCCCGGAAAGGCCGGCGCGCCCGGGCCGAGCGCTTCCTGCACCAGCAGCGAGCCCACGCCCATCAGGGTGCCGTCCATGCCGACCAGCGCCGAGCCACCCCACAGCGGATAAGCCGGCACCGTGAAGATCGCGTTGTCGAGCAGGTACTCCCAGTAGCCGGCGAACTCGCGTCGGCCGGCGATCTTGACCTTGAGCGCCGCTTTCTCCCCGCCTACGCCGGCAACATAGGCCTCGCTGCGCAGCGACAGCGCATCGGAATCGCCGAACGGCATCGGCCGGACGTCCGGGAACGCCCGGCGGGTGCGCACCAGGCCGAACCCGCTCTCATAGTCGTAGCCGATAATGGTGGCCGGCAGGCTCTCGCCTTCGCTGTTGGTTATGGTGATGGTGTCGGCTTCCATGATCAGGTAGCCGATGGTGACAATAAGGCCCTCGTCGTCGATCACGACGCCGTGGCCCTCGCGCTCCGAGCCCAGGGTCTGCGCCGAGCGGCGGTCCTCCGGGATGGTGGTATGGACGCCGACCACCGCGGGCAACACGTCGATCACTTCGGGCGGCATGTTGCTCTCGCCGCCCGGCCGGCGGGCCTCGACGCCCTGCTCGTTGCCGTGCCATTGGCTCGATCCGTTCGCAGAACCGTTCAGACCTCGGGCCATGCGAAATCCTCCGCGTGTTGGCGTCCAAGATAGGCGTTGGGGCTGACGATTGCTATATGATGTGTATGGCGCCCCCCGCCGACCCTTTTGACATCACCGACGATCCGACACCTGGTCCCCTTCCCGGTGCCGAGCCCATGGGAACGCGCATCGCCGCACCGGAAGCGCACCTTCAGGGGCTGAACGAGGAACAGCGGCTGGCGGTTATCCACCAAGGCGGGCCGCTGCTGGTGCTGGCCGGGGCCGGCACCGGCAAGACTCGTGTGCTGACGACCCGCATCGCGCACCAATTGATCACCGGCCGCGCCCGTCCGTCGCAAGTTCTTGCAGTCACCTTCACCAACAAGGCGGCGCGCGAGATGCTGGACCGCGTCGCGCAACTGATCGGCGGCGCCGCCGACGGCATGTGGCTTGGCACCTTTCATTCGGTGGGTGTGCGAGTCCTGCGCCGCCATGCCGAGCTGATCGGCCTGAAGAGCAACTTCACCATCCTCGACACCGACGACCAGACCCGGCTGATCAAGCAGCTGCTGCAGGCCGAGGGCATCGACGACAAGAAATGGCCGGCCCGCGTGCTCTCCGGCATCATCCAGCGCTGGAAGGATAGGGCACTCGCGCCAGATAAAGTCACGATCGACGATTCAGGCGAGTTCGCCAACGGCAAGGCGGTCGAGATCTACAGGCAATACCAGGCGCGACTCGCCGAGGTGAACGCGGTCGATTTCGGCGACCTGGTGATGCATTGCGTCACTCTGTGGCAGCAGCATCCCGACGTGTTGGCGCAGTACCACCGCCGCTTCCGCCACATTCTGGTCGACGAGTACCAGGACACCAACGTCGCCCAGTACCTGTGGCTACGCCTGCTGGCGCAGGGCACGCAGGATGTCTGCTGTGTCGGCGACGATGACCAGTCGATCTACGGCTGGCGTGGTGCCGAGGTCGGCAACATCCTGCGGTTCGAGAAGGATTTCCCGGGCGCCACCATCGTCCGCCTCGAGCGCAACTACCGCTCGACGCCGCACATCCTCGCCGCCGCCTCGCATCTGATCGCCCACAACGAGGGGCGGCTCGGCAAGACGCTGTGGACGGAAGTGAAGGAAGGCGAGCGCATCTCGCTGCGCGGCGTGTGGGACGGCGACGAGGAGGCGCGCCAGATCGGCGAGGAGATCGAGGCGCTGCAGCGCGACAGGCATCCGCTCAGCCAGATCGCCATCCTGGTGCGCGCCGGCTTCCAGACGCGCGAGTTCGAGGAACGGTTCATCACCATGGGCCTGCCTTACCGCGTGATCGGCGGCCCGCGCTTCTACGAGCGGCAGGAGATCCGCGACGCGCTCGCCTACTGCCGCGTCACGGTGCAGCCCGACGACGATCTGGCCTTCGAGCGCATCTACAACACGCCGCGCCGCGGGCTGGGCGAGTCGGCCCTGCGCACGCTGCGCATCATCCAGCGCGCCCAGAAGGTGTCCTTGTTCGAGGCGGTGAGGCGGGCGCTCGAGACCGACGAGCTCAAGGGCCGCCAGCGCAAGTCGCTCGGCGACCTGGTGCAGAACTTCGACCGCTGGCGCTCGATGCTCGACGGCATGAACCACATCGAGGTGGTCGAGACGATCCTCGACGAGTCGGGCTACACCGACATGCTGCGCGCCGACCGTTCGCCCGAGGCCGAAGGGCGGCTGGAGAACCTGAAGGAGCTGACCAACGCCCTGCAGGAGTTCGATTCGCTGGCGGCCTTCCTCGAGCACGTGGCACTTCTGACCGACAACGCCGAGAATTCCGGCGGCGACATGGTGAGCGTCATGACGCTGCACGCCGCCAAGGGCCTGGAGTTCGACACGGTGTTCCTGCCCGGCTGGGAGGAGGGCCTGTTCCCGAACCAGCGCGCGCTCGACGACAAGGGCGTGGCCGGCCTCGAGGAGGAGCGGCGGCTCGCCTATGTCGGCCTGACCCGTGCGCGCAAGCGGGCCTATGTCTCGTTCGCCGCCAACCGCCGCGTCTTCAACCAGTGGCAGGCCGCGATCCCGTCGCGCTTCCTCAAGGAGCTGCCGACCGACCAGCTCGCCGAGTCGAGCGACGCCGGCCTCTACGCCACCTACTCCGCCGGCCATCATGGCGGCCTGCGCGACCAGGCGAGCGGCTTCGACTACGAGAGCCTCGGCGTCACCCACATGGGTCGCGCCCGCACCCGCTGGCGCGACGAGACCATGGACGACCGCCGCGCCGTCGAGGGCGACAAGCCCGACCTCAGCATCGGCCAGCGCGTGTTCCATCAGAAGTTCGGATACGGCCGCATCGTCGCGGTCGACGGCAACAAGCTCGACATCGAGTTCGAGAAGGCCGGGCCGAAGAAGGTGCTCGACAGCTTCATCGAGGCGGCGTGAGCGCCAAAGGGAGCGGCTGGACGGCGTGGCGGGACGTCGCCGCCGACCGGCGCCTCGCCACCGAGCAGGCGCTGGAGCATCTGGCGGAGGACGGCTTCGTCGTCACCAGCCGTGAGCTGTCGCGCGACGGGCCATGGCGGATCGAGATCTTCGGCGACGGCGATCGCCCGTCCCTGCACGGCGACTGGACCTGGGAAGTGTTGCCGGAGAAGGACTGGGTGGCCGAGAACCAGCGCTCGTTCCAGCCGTTCCAGGTCGGCCCGTTCTGGATCCATCCCTCGCACAATGCCGACGGCGTGCCGGCCGGCGCGCTGCCGATCGAGATCGACGCCGGCATGGCCTTCGGTACCGGCACGCACGCGACGACGCGGGGCTGCCTCGAATTGCTGGCGACGCTCGATCCGGCCGATACGGTGAACGCGGTCGATGTCGGCTGCGGCAGCGGCATCCTCGCGATCGGCATGGCCAAGCTGTGGCAGCGGCCGGTGCTGGGCGGCGACAGCGACTCCGAGGCGGTCGAGGTCGCGATCGAAAATGCCGCGCGCAACGGCGTCGCCCGGTTCTGTCGCTTCTTCACGTCGATTGGCCTGCAGGCGCCGGAGCTGTCGAGCCGCGCGCCCTACGACCTGATCGTCGCCAACATCCTGGCCGGCCCACTGATGGAACTGTCGGAGCCGTTCGGCACCGCAACCCGGCCCGGCGGCCGCGTACTGCTGAGCGGGCTGCTGGTCGAGCAGGCCGACATGATCCTCTCGACCTACGAGCGCCACGGCTTCGTCATCGAGCGCTCCCTCGACCGTGAGACCGGCGGCGCAGACTGGCGCACCTTGCTGCTGCGAAAAGCGTAGTGCGCAAAAGCAAAAAGGGCCGGCGAATGGCCAGCCCTTTCGTACTCTACGCTTACGCTACGCTACCAAACTCGAACTCACTACGCTGCGCGACGCACGTTCTGGTTGGCGGGCGTAGCATAGCCAGTGTAGGCGTCAACCTGCGGCATGACGCCCACGGCATTCTCACGCACCGCGAAGGGAATGTCGGCGCGGGTGAGGCCGAGGTCCGACAGCTCGCGGTCGGTCATGCGATGGAGTTGCTCTTCGGCGGCGCGCAGCTTGAAGTTCGCCTTCACAGCGGCGACAGCGCGCTTCACCAGACGCGCAAGCCATAGGCCGGCGTCGACCAGGAACACGGCACGCGCGAAGCGGGCCTCGCGCTCGAGACGGCGCTGGTCGGCGTGGGCAAAGCCAACGGCATACCCGGTGTCTACGTCTCCGCCCGCCGTTTCACTGGTCAGTGTCTGGAAGGTCTTGATCGGCTGGGTCATCATGGGTGATCTCCTTTTTCTGTGCGCTGCAGCATCGAATGCCGCGCTGCACGAACCTCAATATAGACCCTTGTAAAATAACGATAAGTACGGCTACTACGCTGCTGGTATGCGTTTAGCGCATGAGCTATCTAAAATTGGCATCTCGCGCCTGCGGGAGAACGATTATTGCGCAATTTGCCTCGCCGGTACACCGCGCTTAGGGTCAGCCGATCATGAGTTCCGCCGCTCCCGACGACGTCCTCCACCTGCTGCGCCAGCGTGGCCGCTCGGCCGATCCAACCGCCTTGGAAGGCTTGATGCGCGGCGTCGTGGCGGCGCCCGAGGGGCTCGCCGGGCCGGAATGGATCGAGCTGTTCGACCCGCAGCCCGACGCCGAACTGACCAGGGCGCTCACCGCCTGGCGCCATGAAATGGCGAAAGTGGACGACGGGCTGCATGCCTCCCCTGCACCTGCGGAAAGGCTCGCCAATCTCCGTGCGGAACTGACGCGCCGCGGACTCGACGGTTTCGTCGTGCCTCGCGCCGACGAGCACCAGGGCGAGTACGTGCCGCGCCGTTCGCAGCGGCTGGCGTGGCTCACAGGGTTCAGCGGCTCGGCCGGCCTCGCAATCGTGTTGGCCGACAAGGCGGCGATCTTCGTCGACGGCCGCTACACGCTCGCGGTGCGCGCGCAGGTCGACACCGACGCCTTCGTGCCCCACCAGATTCCCGAGGAATCGCCCGAGGCATGGATCGCCGAGAACCTACCCAAGGGCGGCAAGCTCGGCTTCGACCCCTGGCTGCAGACGATCGATGGCCACGACCGCTTCGCCCGCGCCGCGCAACGCGCCGGCGGAAGCTTCGTACCGGTCGAGCAGAACCCGATCGACACGGTGTGGACCGACCGGCCCGCCCCGCCGCTCGCGCCGGTGCTGCCACAGCCGGTCGAGTTCGCCGGCGAAACCAGCGAGCAGCGCCGCCGGCGCATCGCCGACATCGTTGCCGCGAAGGGTGCCGACGTGGCGCTGCTGACCGCGCCCGATTCGATCGCCTGGCTCCTGAACGTGCGCGGCGGCGACGTGCCGCGCACGCCGTTCGCGTTGGGCTTCGCGCTGCTGCACACCGACGGCCATGTCGATCTCTACATGGACCGCCGCAAGGTGCCGGCCCGCACCGTGGCATGGCTGGGCAACGCCGTGACGCTCGCGCCGCCCGACGAACTGGGGGCAGCGATCGACACGCTGGGCACGCTCGACAAGAAGGTGCTGATCGAGACCTCGACCGCGCCGGTCTGGGCGGCGACGCGGCTGCAGGCGGCCGGCGTCACCGTCGTGCGCGACGCCGATCCGGTGGCGCTCCCCAAGGCCTGCAAGAACGCGGTCGAGCTCGAAGGCATCCGCGCTGCCCATCGCCGCGACGGCGCGGCCGTGACGCGCTTCCTGGCCTGGCTGGCGCGTGAGTCCGGAAGCGGCAAACTGCGCGAGATCGAAGCCTCCGACCGGCTGCAGGCGATCCGCCAGGAGACCGGGCAACTGCGCGATCTGTCGTTCGACACGATCTCGGGCGCCGGTCCCAACGGCGCCATCGTGCACTATCACGCCACGCCGGCGACCGAGCGGATCCTCGAGCCGGGCTCGCTCTATCTCGTCGATTCCGGCGGCCAGTACCGCGACGGCACGACCGACATCACCCGCACCGTGGCGATCGGCACGCCGATGCCGGAGATGAAGGACCGCTTCACGCGCGTCCTGAAGGGCCATATCGCGCTCGGCACCGCGCGCTTCCCCGCCGGCACCACGGGCTCGCAACTCGACGCGCTGGCGCGCCTTGCGCTGTGGCAGGTCGGCCTCGACTACGACCACGGCACCGGCCACGGCGTCGGCGCCTATCTCTCGGTACACGAGGGCCCGCACCGCATCTCCAAGGTCGCCAACACCGTCGCGCTGCAGCCCGGCATGATCGTCAGCAACGAGCCCGGCTACTACAAGACCGGCGGCTACGGCATCCGCATCGAGAACCTGGTGGCCGTGAAGGAGGCGCAGATCGAGGGCGCCGACCGCCGTTACCTCGAGTTCGAGACGCTGACGCTGGCGCCCATCGATCTCAACGCCATCGAGGTCGGCCTGCTGACCGAAGCGGAAAGGACCTGGCTCAACGCCTACCATGCCCGTGTGCGCGAGGTCGTGGCGCCGCAGGTCGACGACGCCACGCGCGCCTGGCTCATCGACGCGACCCGCTCGATCTGATCTTCCGCCGGGCGCGCGCCCACTTCAGTGGTGCGTCTTCTCAGTGGACCGCGAGCTTCCAGCTCGCTCATGAGCGCGCAGGATGCGCGCGGTCCAGAAGACCATGAACGGCACGGGAGTGCCGCGCTCCCCGCAAAGGTCAGGTCGTGGCGATCAGCAGCTCTTCGGAATTGAGCGGCGGGCGCAGGCCGTCGGGGCGGTCCTGAAAGTAGCGCCCGGCAAGGTCGGCGGCCGACACGTGCCATGCCTCGCGAAAGCCCGCCTCTCGCGCCATCGCCATGATCTCGGCCGGCAGGAAGAAGCTGATGAACGGCGTGCCGCTTGCCCGCGCGCCCTTGGCCGCCATTTCCATGCCCGGCCGCACTGCCGGCTCGGC
>JAFEFF010000180.1 GCA_018240745.1 Pseudomonadota bacterium | reverse complement strand
ATCAGCAGCCCATGACGCGCCATCGGAGTGGCGCGCCCCCAGCACGAGGCAACCCGATCCGGCAACGCTAAGGCGTCTCGAGCCCGCGGCGCTTCAGCATCGGCTCGAGGCCGGGATCGCTCAGCGCCGACATCAGGGCGAGCGCGGCGTCCTTGCCCCGCGCGGCGGGGCTGAGCGCGCCGGTGTAGACGGTCCAGTTCTGCACCGCCTCCGGCAGGAGGCCGGCGAACCTGACGCTCGGCACGAGCCTCAGCTCGCTCGCCTGCTGCAGCGCGATCTCGGCCTGGCCGCGCGCCACCGCCTGCCCGGCCAGCCCGTCGCGCACCAGGACGCTCTTGGGCTGCATCTGCGAGGCGATGCCGAGCTGCTGGAAGAGCCGGGCGACGTAGATGCCGCTGGTCCCGCCGGTCGCCGGATCGATGTAGGCGACCGAGCGCGCGTCGAGCAGGGTGCGGCGCAGGCCCTCGGTGCTGCCGATGTTGGGCGGCGGCGCGGACAGCGCCACGGCGACGCCGACGCCGACCTTGCCGAACGGCGTCATCGAATCGTCGATCACCTTGCCCTCTGCCGAAAGCTGGTCGAGGTTGGCGAGCGGCAGGATGACGATGTCGAACGCCTCGCCCGACATGATGCGCCGGGTCAGCGCCCCGGCGGTATCGTTCGCCACGGTGACCTTGTGGCCGGTCTGCTTCTCGAAGTCCGGCAGCATGTCCATCAGCACCGGCTTGAACGCCCCGCCGGTCAGCACCTTGAGATTGTCGGCCGCCGCCGGGAAGGCGAGCAGCAGCAGGAGCGGGAGGAGCAGCAGGCGCATCATGTCGGCGTTCCCATCACGTAAGGCTTCAGCGCGGCGTACATGAACGAATGCGTCGGGGTCGGCACGCCGAGCTCGCGGCCGAGCTCGACGACCTTGCCGCCCAGCCATGGCAGCTCGATGCGGTTGCCGCGCTCGAGGTCGAGCGCCATCGACGGCTTCATCGTCGGCGGGGCGCCCGCATTGAAGGCGAGCATCCGGTCGAGCGCGTCGGCCGGCAGCCTGACGCCGCGCGCCTTGCCGACGGCGATCACCTCGTTGTAGGCGGCGACGAACTGCGGCCGCATGTCGGGATCGTCGCGCAGCTTGCCGATCGGCTGGCGCGCCACCGCCACGATGCTGGCGTTGGTGGCGAGCAGGATGAACTTCATCCAGAGCTCGGTGACGATCTGGTCGCTCAGCGTGACGTCGAAGCCCGCCTTCTCGCACATCGCACGAAACGCCTCGCCGCGCCGGCCGATGCTGCCGTCGAGCTCGCCGAACAGCAGGTGCATGAAGGTGCCGACCTGGCGGACCACGCCGGGCGCCACGATCGAGGCGCTGATCTGCGCCACACCTCCCAGCACCGCATGCTTGCCGAGGATGGGGATCAGCCGCTCCGGCGCATCGACGCCGTTCTGCAGCGGGATCACCGCGGTGTCGGGCCCGACCAGAGGCTTGATGTGCTCGCCGGCGCTCTCGACGTCCCACAGCTTGACGCAGAACAGCACGTAATCGACCGGCCCGACGGTCCCGGGATCGTCGGTCGCCTGCGTCGGTACCAGATGCGTCTCGCCGCGGCCGCCTTCGATCCGGAGGCCCTGGTTCTTCATCGCCGCAAGATGCGCGCCGCGGGCGATGAAGGTCACGTCCGCGCCGGCCTTCGCCAGCGCCGCGCCGAAGCCGCCGCCGACTCCGCCGGCCCCCACCACCGCTATACGCATATGACGCTCCCCAGCAAAAGCACGCCCCCGGTGCAGGCGACCATGGTCGGGCTGCCGACGGAGAGGCGCAAGGCATGATCGGCCGCCAGCCGGTGCGCCGCACCGTCGATCGCCAGCGCCGCTGGCCCTCCGGTCGCGTACACAATGTGTGTTCCCGCGCTGCGGCCCATCGCGGCGCCGGCTCGCAGCACCTGCAGGTCGATCCGCACCCTGGCCCGGTTGCCAATCAGGTTCACGACCTCGACCGGACCGGACTCCAGCCGACTCACGATCGGCGTCTCGCCGGCGAAGACGACCGGCCTCAACGGCGTGCGCACGTCGATACAGCCGTCCGGCGTCTGCAGCACCAGCCCGCGGCCCGCCACCAGCACCTGCGCGCGGTCGAAACCCGAGTAGTCGGAGAAGGGTCCGGGCGTGGTGATCGACGTGCGGCCGAAGCGCCAGGCATCCTCGTGCTCGGCGATGTCGACGGTCACGCCGCCGCCATTCTTCCACGGCGTCCGGCGATAGCCGGCCGGATCGAGCGCCGTGATCATGCCGCCGCGACGATGCCCTTCGCCATCAGCGAATCGACCTCTGCCCGACCGTAGCCGTGCTGCAGCAGGATCTCGGCGGTGTGCTGGCCGGTCACCGGCGCGCTGCCGCGCGGCGTGCCGTCGAGCTGCGGCTGCATGCCGGGCAGGGCGGGCACCGGCACCGGCTGGTCGAAGCCCGCCTGGTTCAGCCACTGGATCAGGCCGCTTTCCTTCACGTGCGGCTGCGCGAGGAAGTCGGCGTAGCTGTTGAGCCGCTCGTGCATCAACCGCGCCTCGGTGAGCCGCTGGCCCATGTCGGCCGACGTGCGTGCCGCCACCGCCGGCCGCACGATGGCGTAGAGCGCGACGTCGTTGGCAAGCCGCAGCGGGCCGGTCGCGAAGCGCGGGTCGTCGGCCAGCGCCGCCATGTCCAGCGCCCGGCAGAAGCTGCGGAAGTCTCGGTCGTTGAAGGCGAGGATCGACATCCAGCCGTCGGCCGTCTGGAACACGCCGCCCGGCGCGCCACCGGGCTTCATCACGCCGCCCTCGAGATGGCACGCCATCAGCCGGATCGACTGCAGCGCCGTCGCCGACTGCATCAGGCTGACATCGATGTAGCGGCCGCGCGTCTCGTCGCGGCGGGCATAGAGCGCGGCGGACAGGCCCTGGAAGGCATAGAGCGCGGTCGACATGTCGACCACGATCACCGGCACGCGATGCGGGATGCCGTCCTCGCCCCTGTTCTCGCTCATCAGGCCGGTGTAGGCCTGCAGCACCGGATCCATCGCCGGCCGCTCGCTGAGCGGGCCGCTCTGGCCGAACCCCGAGATCGCGACATAGAGGATGCGCGGCTCGCGCGCCGACACCGCCTCGTAGTCGAAGCCCAGCCGCTTGATCACGCCCGGCCGGAAGCCTTCGAGGAACACGTCGGCGCCGCCCAGCAGCCGCCACACGATCTCCTTGCCGGCCTTGCTCTTGAGATCGACGGCGATGCTGCGCTTGCCGAGATTGCCGATGATCGAGAACGCCGAGTGGCTGCCGTAGCGCGTCCCGAGCGTGCGCGCCCAGTCGCCGTCGCCGATGCCCTCGACCTTGATCACATCGGCGCCGTGCTGGGCGAGCAGCATGGCGCAGTAGGGTCCGGCGATGCCCTGGCTCAGGTCGACGACCTTCAGTCCGGCGAAGGGCGCGTCGTAGCTCATTGCATCTTCACCCTTACATCTTGACCAGCAGCTTGCCGAAGTTCTCGCCGCGCAGCAGGCCGATGAAGGCGCGCGGCGCCTTGTCGATGCCCTGCACGATATCCTCGCGGTACTTCAGCCGGCCGTTCCTGATCCACTCGCCCATCTGGCGCATCGCGGCATCGTACTTGCCGGCGAAGTCGGTGACGATGAAGCCCTGCGCCCGCACCCGCTTGCCGACGAAGGTGCCGAGCAGACGCGGGCCCATCGGCGGCGTGGTCGCGTTGTACTGCGAGATCGAGCCGCACAGCGCGACGCGGCCGAAGAAGTTGATGCCGCGCAGCACGGCGTCGGAGATCTCGCCGCCGACATTGTCGAAATAGACGTCGATGCCGTTGGGGCAGGCGGCGCGCAGTGCCGCGTCGAGATCCTTCTCGGCCTTGTAGTCGACGCAGGCATCGAAGCCGAGCTCGCCGGTCACGAAGGTGCATTTCTTCGTGCCGCCGGCGATGCCGACGACGCGGCAGCCCATGATCTTGCCGATCTGCCCCACCACCTGACCGACCGCGCCGGAGGCCGCCGAGACCACGATGGTTTCACCCGGTTTGGGCTGGCCGACCTCGAGCAGGCCGAAATAGGCCGTCATGCCCGGCATGCCGAGCACGCCGTTGGCGGTCGAGATCGGCGCGAGCGATGGATCGACCTTGCGCATCGTCGCGGCGCCGCCGACCGCATACTCCTGCCAGCCCAGCCGATCCTCGACGATGTCGCCCACCGCAAAGCGCGCGTTGTTCGACTTCACCACCTCGCCGACGATGCCGCCGGTCATCACCTCGCCCAAGCCGACCGGCGCCGCGTAGGATGCGGCATCGCGCATGCGGCCGCGCTGGTAGGGATCGAGCGACAGGTACGCCACCTTCACCAGCACCTCGCCGTGCTTCGGCTCGGGCATCGCCGCCTCCTCGACGCGGAAGTCCGACTCGGCGGGCTCGCCCGGCGGACGGCGCACCAGAACGACACGGCGATAGGTCTTCGGAAGTGTGGTCATGGCGGCCATCCTAGCGCCAAATCGGTGAGGCACCACCATTGCTCCGCGGACCCCACCCCTCACACCCTCGGCTTCCCCCTGCGTGCATCCTCCTTCAAGATGCGGCCATGCCCAGCATCCGGCGTCTGTCGTTCATCGGCCTCGAATACGTGTTTGCGCCGGAAAAGGCCTACGGCATGTCGCGCGGCGGCGGCAATCGCCGCAACGGCGGCCTCGTCGAGGTCGAGACCGACGAGGGCGTGAAGGGCATCGGCGAGGCGTTCGGCAACCCCTTCGTCACCCGCGAATACTTCCGGATGATCGAGCCGATGTTCGTCGGCAGGAGCGTGTTCGACTTCGATCATGTCGAGGCGCACATCCGCAACTCGATGTACCACCTCGGCGTGGGCAATCAGCTCACCGCCTGCCTCGCTGCCATCAACGTGGCGCTGTTCGACGCGATCGCCCGGGGCTTCGGCGTGCGGGTCTGCGACCTGATCGGCGGCTGTGGCGCGA
Source organism: Pseudomonadota bacterium (assembly GCA_018240745.1). Lineage (GTDB taxonomy): Bacteria > Pseudomonadota > Alphaproteobacteria > Reyranellales > Reyranellaceae > Reyranella. Next base: position 30,154 of record JAFEFF010000180.1, on the reverse strand, counting down.
CCCGCATCTCGGCCTACGCCTCGACCGGCTTCTTCTCCGACGATCCGGGCCGCCAGCTCGCGCACATGCTGGCCGAGGCGGCGGGGCATCCCTACGCCGGCGCCAAGATCAAGATCGGCCGCGGGATCAGGAGCGACGTCGAGCGCGTGAAGCAGAGCCGCGAGGCGCTGGGGCCCGACAAGCTGCTCCTGGTCGACATCAACGGCGCCTACACGCCCGACGTGGCGCTGGAGTGCGCCCGCGCGATCGCGCCGTTCGGCATCCACTGGATCGAGGAGCCGCTGCCGCCGGGCGACCTGCGTGGCTACGCCGAGCTGCGCGCCCGCTCGCCGATTCCGCTGGCGGCCGGCGAGGCGCATCACACGGTGCGGGATTTCCGCAGCCTGATCGAGGGGCGCTGCATCGACATCGTCCAGCCGTCGATCCCGGGCGTCGGCGGCATCACCGAGGCCAGGCGCATCGCGACCCTGGCGCAGGCGGCCAACCTCCGGATCGCGCCGCACGTCTGGGGCGGGGCGGTCGGGCTCGCCACGGCGCTCCATTTCATCGCCGCGCTGCCGGCGTCGCCGCATACCGCACACCCGCCGTGGCCGCAGATGCTGGAATACGACATGAGCGACAACGCGCTCCGGACCGGGCTCCTGAAGACGCCGCTGAAGCTCGAGGCCGGCCATGTGCTGCTGCCCGAGGGACCGGGGCTCGGCATCGAGCTCGACCCTGCGGCGGTTGCGCGCTACCGGGTTTGCTGAGCGGATCGTGCCGTGCCAATGTTTCCTGCGGGAAGAAAACGACAGGCCAATCAGGGGGAAACACGCATGGTCAAGGTTTCGCGTCGTACGGCGGCTGCGGGCGCCGCGCTTCTGGCGTTCGGGCTCGCGGGCAGCGCCTTCGCCCAGTCGACGGTCAAGATCGGTGCCGTCTATCCGCTCTCCGGCAACGCCGCGAGCGCAGGCAACTACGAGAAGATGGCGATCGAGCTCGCGGCCGAGGTCGTGAACAACGGCAATGCCGAACTGGCCAGGATGCTGCCCTTCATCTCGCCGACCGGCGGCCTGCCGGGGCTGAAGGGCGCGAAGGTCCAGGTGGTGGTCGCCGACAATCAGGGCGCGCCGGCGGCGGGGGCGAACCAGACGCTGCGGCTCATTACGCAGGAGAAGGTCGCGGCCGTGATCGGCGCCTACCAGTCGGGCATCACCGAGACGACGAGCGCGATCGCCGAGAAGTACGGCATTCCGTTCGTCAATCCCGAATCGGTCGCGGCCAACCTGACCGAGCGCGGCTTCAAGTGGTTCTTCCGCGTGACGCCGGTCGCCGCCGACTTCGCCAAGGCCTATTCGGCCTTCCTCAGGGAGCAGAAGGCGGCCGGCAAGAAGGTCGATTCGATCGCGATCATCCACGAGAACACCGAGTACGGTAACTCGGTGGCCAAGGTGATTGCCGAGGTCTTCAAGACCGACGGGCTGAACGTCACGCAGAATATCTCCTACTCGGCCAACTCGACCGACGTGCAGCCGCAGGTGCTGCAGCTCAAGGAGAAGAACCCGGACGTGGCGATCTTCATCTCCTACACGTCGGACGCGATCCTCTACACCAAGACGATGAAGGAGCAGAACTGGAAGCCGCAGATCCTGATCGCGGACGACGCGGGCTTCAACGATCCCAAATACATCAAGGAAATGGGCTCGCAGGTCGAGGGCCTGATCAGCCGCACCTCCTTCGCCGCCGGCAAGCCGGGCAGCGTCGCGGCGATCTTCGATGCCCTCTACAAGAAGAAGACGAATGGCGACGGGCTCGAGGACGTCTCGGGCCGCGGCCTGCAGGGCATGCTCGTGCTGCTCGACGCGATCAACCGCGCGGGCTCGACCGATCCGGCGAAGATCCAGGCCGCGCTCAAGGCGACCGATCTCAAGCAGGAACAGATGGTCGCGGGCTACAAGGGCGTGAAGTTCGATGCCAAGGGCCAGAACATCCTGGCGTCGAGCATCGTCACGCAGATGCGGGGCGGGCAGTACGCGCCGGTTTGGCCGAAGGCCAACGCCACCGCCGACCTCGTCCTGCCGTACAAGGGCTGGTAAGTCGCTGCCGCGGCCGGGACGGGTCCGCTAGATGTCGATGACGCTGGTGCAGGTCGTGGTGAGCGGCCTGCTGCTGGGCGCGATCTACGCGCTCTTCTCGTCCGGCCTCACGCTGATCTGGGGCATGATGAACGTCGTGAACTTCGCGCACGGCGATTTCGTCATGCTCGGCATGTACACCGCCGTCGTGGTCTGGACGGCGCTGGGCGGCGGTCCGTGGGCCTCGGTGCCGATCGCCGCCATCGCGATCGCCTCGCTCGGCATCGCCAGCTACTTCCTGCTGGTGCGCCACATCATGCGCGGGCCGATGCTGGCGCAGATCCTCGGGACCTTCGGCCTGGCGCTGTTCCTGCGCTATTCGGCGTTCAACGTGTTCGGGGCCAACTTCCGCACCCTGCCGGACACGCTGGTCGGCCACTCCTTCGTGCTCGGCGGCATCCGCTTCGAAGGCGCGCGCGTGCTGGCCGGCGCGGTCGGGCTGATCGTCACCCTGGCGCTGCACTTCATGCTGACGCGCACCGCGATCGGCAGCCGCATGCTGGCGGTGTCGGAGGACGCGACGGCGGCGCAGCTCATGGGCATCCGGCCGCAGCGCATGCAGGCGCTGGCCTGGGGCCTGGCGGGTGCCGCAACCGGCATCGCCGGGGCACTGATCGCCACCTTCTTCTACACCTCGCCGACGGTCGGCGAGACGCTGGCGATCGTCGCCTTCGTCACCGTCTCGTTCGGCGGCTTCGGGTCGGTGCTGGGCGCGCTGGTCGCCGGCCTGATCATCGGCGTGGTCGAATCGGTGTCGGCCTTCGAGATCGGCCCGGTCTACAAGGACGTCGTCGTCTATGTGCTGTTCGTGCTGGTGCTGTGGTTCCGGCCGCAGGGCCTGATGGGCAAGACATGACCGGCCGCCGCATCCTGCATCTGTTGCTGATCGCGGTCGTGCTGGTCTATCCGCTGATCGCGGCCGATTCGCCGGTCTACGGGCGGCTCGGGGCGCTGGTCCTGCTGGGCGCGATCAGCGCCTCGGCCTGGAACATCGTCGGCGGCTATGCCGGCCAGGTCTCGATCGGCCATGCGGTGTTCTTCGGCATCGGCGCCTACGCCTCGGTGACCAGCTTCGTGCATCTCGACCTGCCGCCGATCGCCGGCGCGCCGATCGGCATGCTGCTGAGCGTGCTGGTCGCTGCGGCGATCGGTGTGCCGACGCTCAGGCTCTCCGGCCACTACTTCAGCATGGCGACCATCGCCGTCGGCGAATTGGTGCGCGTGCTGTCCTCGACCAGCGACTTCCTCGGCGGCGCACAGGGGCTGGGCGGGCCGGCCATGCCGCGCACCATGTTCGACCTCTCCTTCGTCTCGGCGACGCCCTACTACTACATCTTCCTCGCCGTGCTGGTGGCGCTGCTCGGGCTGACGCACTGGATCGAGCGCAGCCGCATGGGGTTCTACCTGCGCGCCATCAAGGACAGCGAACGCGCCGCGCGCTCGCTCGGGGTCTCGTCCGGCCGCTACAAGCTCTATGCCTTCATGCTGAGCGCCGCCTTCACCTCGCTCGCGGGCTCGCTCTATCTCTGCATGTTCGGCTTCATCGATCCCGAGTCGGGGTTCGGCATCCTGATCTCGGTCAAGATGGTGGTGATGGCGGCGCTGGGCGGCGCGGGCCAGCTGTTCGGTCCGCTGGTCGGAGCGCTGATCCTGGTGCCGCTCGAGGAGCTGTCGAATTCCTATCTCGGCGGCCAGGGCGCGGGCCTCACCTTCGTGGTCTATGGGGCGATCATCGTGATCATTGCCCGCTTCCTGCCGAGCGGGCTGCTGTCGCTGCTCGAGCGCCGCAAGGTCGTGCGCCGTGCTGATTGAGGCCAGGAACGTCGTCAAGGCGTTCGGCGCCTTCAAGGCGGTCGACGACGCTTCGGTGTCGGTCGAGGAGGGCGACATCCTCGGCCTGATCGGCCCCAACGGGGCGGGCAAGTCGACCTTCTTCAATTGCCTGACCGGTGACCTGCCGGTGAGCTCGGGCAGTGTTGCCTTCGCCGGCCGGGACGTCACCCGCCAGCCGCCGGAGGCGCGGGCGCGGCTCGGGCTCGCGCGGACCTTCCAGGTGCCGCAGACCTTCGAATCGATGTCGGTGCTCGACAACGCCACGATCGGTGCGCTGATGCGTCACCCCAATGCCAGGGAGGCGCGGGCCAAGGCGCGCGACGTGCTGCAGAATGTCGGCCTCGGCCACGTCACCGACGCGCCGGCGCGCAGCCTCGGCACGCCGGGCCGCAAGCGGCTGGAGATCGCCCGGGCCCTGGCGTCCGAACCCAAGGTGCTGCTGCTCGACGAGGCGATGGCGGGCCTGACGCCGGCCGAGGTGCAGGACGCGATCGCCCTGGTGCGCCGCCTGCACGAGAGCGGCATCACCATCGTGATCGTCGAGCACATCATGGAAGTGATCACCCGGCTCACGCGCCGCGTCGTGGTGTTCCATCAGGGTCGCGAGATCGCGCGCGGCACGCCTCGCGAGGTCACCAGCAACCCGGCCGTGATCGAGGCCTATCTCGGCCGCCGCAAGGTCCGTCACTGATGGCCGCGTTGCTGAGGATCGAGCATCTCGAGGTGCGCTACGGCGACCTGATCGGCGTCGCCGACGTCTCGCTCGAGGTGCCCCGGGGCGCGGTGGTGGCGCTGCTCGGCTCCAACGGCGCCGGAAAGACGACGACGCTGAACGCCATCGCCGGCATCGTTTCGGTCAGCAAGGGTGCGGTGTCGTTCGACGGCGCCGGCATCGGTGGCCTGCCGGCGCATGCGATCGTGCGCAAGGGCCTGGCGCTGTCGCCCGAGGGCTGGCGGCTGTTCACCCAGCAGAGCGTCGAGAACAACCTGCTGCTGGGCGCGACGCCCCTGGCGGATCGCACCCGCATCCCGCGCCTGCTCGAACGCGTGTATTCGGTGTTCCCGCGGCTCGCCGAGCGTCGGCATCAGCGCGCCGGCACGATGTCGGGCGGCGAGCGTCAGATGCTGGCCGTGGGACGCGCCCTCATGAGCGAGCCGCAACTCCTGATGCTCGACGAGCCCAGTCTCGGCCTCGCTCCGGCGATCGTCGACACGATGTACGATTCCTTCGCTGCGCTTCACCGGGAAGGCCAGACCATCCTGCTGGCCGAGCAGTCGGTCGACCTCGCCCTCGAGGCGGCGGACTACGCCTACGTCCTGCAGGTCGGCCGGACGGTGCTCGAAGGGCCGGCCAGGCAGATGGCCGACAATCCGGACGTGCAGCGGATCTATCTGGGGATGGAGTAAGCGCGAAGCCCGCAGGCTTCGTGCTGGCGGGCCCGTAGGCGTAGGCGCGCCCCGTCGCGCCTACGCGTTTCCCGACGCAGTCGGGAAACGCTCTGTCGCGCGCAGCGCGAACGTCAGGGCCCGCGCGGCGCCCCTTGCGCACGGACTTGAGTTCAAATCTTCCTGCAAGCGGTGCCTGCGGTTCGACCTTCGGCCGACCGGCGCGGCGGGCGCGCCTACCGCTACGGCACCGCCCTGGCTCGGCCCGGCCGATGCCCATTGTGATCAAATAGGGGCCGCGCAACAGGCCGGCCGAGCCAGTCATTGATGCTCCGGAGGAGCCTCATATGCGCACATGCCTGCTTCTGTTCGGTCTGCTCGCAGCCGCCAGCCCTGCCTTCGCGCAAAGCCTGCCCCCAGCCCCGACCGGGAAGATCACCAGCGGAGGCGTCGGCAACTACAACCTCTCCGGCAGCTATGGCGGCAAGAACACCGGCATCAGCGTCATGGGCGACACCACCGACATGGGCCTGGGCAGCTCCAGCATGGGCAACGGCAGCATGGGCTCGTCCTATGGCAGCACCAGCCTGAATGCTGGCAGCGGCATCTCGATCGACGGCAGCGGCTTTTCGGACGGGATGTCGTCGCTTCCGGCTGCGGGAGGCGGCACCAGCAGGCCCGTGCCGAACACCCAACGCTACTAAAACGACGCGTGCAGCCGTTCGCTGCGTCAATGCCTTTCCTGTGGAAGCAGAGAGCGTCGGAGGAGCTTCAATAGCGAATCAAGGAACGCGCACCGACGACGACGGCGTTCCTCGTGGCGTCGCCGTTGGGATGCCAGATGAATTGAAGCGTCGGCTGCACCGTCCAGCCCGGCACGATTTGATGGACATAGGTGAGCTCGAGGTTGGTCTCGCTGTCGCGGATGACGACGGGCGCGCCGGTGAACCGCGCAGTGTCCTGGTCGAAGGCGGTCACGCTGTTGGAGAACTTGGCGTGGATGACGCTCGCCCCGATCCTGTCGTCGGGCAGGCCCGGAATGAGGCCGGCGGCCACGACGCCGCCATCGATGTAGCGGTCGATGAGGTTTCGGTCGGAAGGGCTGAACGAAAGTCGGGAGAAGATCGACAAACCGCTTAGCGCGTCGCCCCCCGCCGGGCGCCAGAGTTGCTGATCGATCACGGCGTAGAGCCCGAAGTTCCCCTGTCGCTCGGCTGGAATGCCGGATCCCGAGGGGTTGGCGAGCAACGTGCCGTCATTGGCGAAGCGCTGGTCGGCAAACCAGCCGAAATGCTGCCAGCCCCCGACCTTCAGCGTCGTCGCCAGGCCGGTATCGGTCTTGCCGACGTTGCGCCGGTACTGCGCCTCGGCAATGAGAAAAGGGGCGTCGGCCAGGCGGAAGTTCAGGCCATTGAAGTTGCGCACGTCCGGGTCCTGGAAGCCCGGCCCGGCAGGGTCGCCGTTCAGGAGGGCGATGAGCATCGTGAGCTCACTGACGGGCTGGACCTTCAGGCGGATGCCCGGCGTCGACAGCGGATAGGCCGCGCCGCCGCTCGGCAGGTTCGCCGCCGCGATCGTCGGCCAGTCGCTCTGCAGGAACATGAGGCTGAGGTCGCTGTAGAAGAACTCGCTGTCGGCCGCGAGCTGGCCGGCCCGCAGGCTGACCTTGCCGCCGAACAACGCCTGCTCGAGCCAGAGCTCGGACAGCCGGGTCGACGGTGCGGCCTCGATGGCCGCGATGGTATTGATGCCGCCGACCAGGTCGCGGCGAATGCGTCCGGTATTATGGATCTGGAAGGCGTTCGCGAACAACGACAGGCCGTCCAGACCGAGCTTGCCGAAATCGACTGTCAGGATGCCCTGGAGCTTGCCCTGGTAGATCGTGCCGGTGGTTGTGCCGCCGGAGACGTTGGACAGCACGTCCGACGTGTACTCGAGGCCAAGGACGATGCCTCGATCCCCCAGCCACTTGCGCACGCCGCCCGGGTCACCGCGATGGGGCAGGCTGCTGCCGACCGATGGAACAGGCAGGAAGCCGTCTTCCAATTCGTCCCACCAGGCCTGCGCCCAAACGGTGCTTGCAGTCAGCAGCCAAACCACGAAGGCCGTGACGAAATTTCTAGAACGCCGCATCCGCCCCGAACTCTATCCCGACTCTTCTACAGTGAAATGTCCATTTGTGAGGACGGGTGCAATTTGCCGTCCACATGGCCCCTTTAGCCCTTCGTTCAGGCACCCATCAGCGTTCGGACGTGCGCCGCAGTCGCATCGGCCAGTGCCTCGAGGTCGTAGCCGCCTTCCAGCGAGGACACCAGCTTGCCGCCGGTATGCTTGTCGGCCAGCGCCAGAATTTCCCGGCTGACCCAGGCGTAGTCCTCGGTTTCGAGCCGCAGTTGCGCCAACGGATCGCGGCGATGGGCATCGAAGCCGGCCGACACGATGATCAGATCGGGGGCAAAATTGTCGACGGCAGGCAGGATTCGATCGGCCCACGCCATGCGGAACTCGTCGCTGCCGCTGCCGGCGGCGAGCGGTACGTTGACCACGTTGCCGTCGATGCCCCGCTCGCGCGCCGAACCGGTGCCCGGATAGAAGGGATACTGGTGGGTCGAGCCGAAGAACAGCGACGGATCGATCTCCGCCACCGCTTGCGTGCCGTTGCCGTGATGGACGTCGAAATCGACGATGGCCAGCCGCTCGACGCCGTGGGCCGCCTGCGCATGGCGCGCGGCGATCACCACGTTGTTGAACAGGCAGAAGCCGCCCGGGACGGTCGGCGTCGCATGATGGCCCGGTGGTCGCACCGCGGCGAAGGCGTTGTCGACCGGGCTGCCGCATACGGCATCGACCGCGGCGACGGCTGCACCCGCGGCGCGCAGAGCGGCCTCGGCGCTGCCCGCGCTCATGACCGTGTCGGCATCGATCATCACCAGCTCGTCAGGCGGCGGCCGGACGCCGAGGATCGCCTCGACGATCCCGGCCGGATGCACACGGGTGAGCTGCTCGATCGTCGCCAGGGGCGCCTCGGCGCGCTGGAGGCTCGCGAAGGCGTCGCCCTGCAGGGCCGCCAGGATGGCGCGCAGCCGGTCGGCGCGCTCGGGATGGTGCTCGCCGGTATCGTGCGCGAGGCAGGCGGGATGGGTGAGCAGCAGGGTAGTCATTTCCGGCATCTTAGGCGGCGCAGCGTTGCGGGGCATCTGCCGGTTGACGCCCGGAAGCCGGGCCGCCAACGTGCGCCGCGTCATGCCTGTCCCTACTGCGCTTGCCTGCGTTCGTTGCAGCGCCCGTTACCCCATCGACCACTACGCCCGGGATTGCCTGGCCTGCCGGGCCAAAGGGGCGCCCGCCAACCTCACCGTCGTCTACGACGCTGTGCCCGGTATCGGAACAGACCGCGATGCCGTGCGTCGGGACCGCGGTTCGATGTGGCGCTGGGCAGATTTCTTGCACGCCTCTGCGGCCGAGGCGGTGACGCTGGGCGAGGGCAATACACCGCTCCTGCACGCGCCGTCGCTCGGGCTGGGAGACGTCTGGATCAAGGACGAATCGCGCAACCCGACCTGGTCGTTCAAGGACCGCCTGGGTTCCGGCGCGCTCACCATGGCCAAGAAGTTCGGCGCCCGGGTGATCGCCTCCAGCTCATCCGGGAACGCCGGCGCGGCGGCGGCGGCCTATGCCGCCAAGGCGGGACTCCCGTGCGTGGTCTTCACTTTCATGGGCTCCGCGGGGCCGTTGGTCACGCAGATGCGGACCTATGGCACGATGCTGGTCAAGGTCGCCGACAAGGCCGATCGCTGGCGGCTGCAGACGCTCGGGGTCGCCGAATTCGGCTGGTATCCGACCTCGCCGTTCTTCGGGCCGGTGGTGGGTTCCAATCCCTACGGCATGGAAGCCTACAAGACGATCGCCTACGAGATCGCCGAGGCGTTCGACTGGCAGCCGCCCGACTGGTGCGTGCTGCCGGTATGCTACGGCGATGCGCTGTTCGGCGTGTGGAAGGGCTTCGAGGAGCTGAAGGCGCTGGGCTGGATCGACCGCACGCCGCGCCTGGCCGCGGCCGAGGTCTCGGGCTCGCTGGCAGCGGCCATGGAGGGCGGCGATGCGATGCCGCCCGAGTCGCCGCGCAATGCACCGTCGATCGCGACCTCGATCGGTGCGCTGCAAGGCACCGTCCAGGCACTCGACGTGCTGCGCAAGACCAGGGGTGCGGCGGTGACGATTCCCGACGACGATCTGCGCCGCTGGGTGCTGACCTTGGCCGCCAAGGAAGGCATCTGGCCCGAGGCCTCGTCGGCCGCGCCGTTCGCCGCGATCGAGCGGCTGCGGGCGCAGGGCACGATCAAGCCCGGCGAGCGCTGCGTTGCGCTGCTGACCGCTGCGGGCCTCAAGGATCCCGGACCGATCGAGACGGCATTGCCCGAGCCGCCGCTGGTGCAGGGCGGTTTGAAGGAGCTGATGGCGGCGCTCAAATCGGCGTACGGTTTCCATGGCTGAGATCGGCATCTCAATTGACGGCCGTGCGCCGCTCTTCGAGATCGAGGCGCAAGCACAAGCAGCGGAGGCGGGTGGCGCTTCGACGTTATGGATCGCCTGCCATCTCTTCCTGCGCGATCCGGTGACGACGGCGGCGCTGGCGCTGGCGGCGACCAAGAAGATCAAGGTCGCCTTGATGGCAATGAGTCCCTATTCGACTCATCCGGTCTACATCGCGATGGCGGCGGCCAGCCTGGACGAGAAATATGCCGGTCGCGTGATCCTCTGTCTTGGTGCCGGTGCGCCCGCCGATCTCAAGGCAGCCGGCATCGATTCACCGAAGCCACTGGTCGCGATCGGCGAGACGGTGAAGGTCTGCCGGCAGCTCTTCGCCGGCGAGACGGCCGATTTCCACGGCCAGATGTTCAATGTCACCGGTCGCCGCCTCGCGAACGGTGGCTATCGGATTCCGATCGTGATTGCAGCCTCGCGGCCCAACATGCTGAAGCTCGCCGGCCGGCAGAGCGACGGCGTGCTGATCTCGGCCGCGACCTCGCCGCCCTTCGTGAAGGTCTGTCTCGACCAGGCGGGCGCGGGCCGCAAATCGTGCATCGTCTATACCAAGCTCGGCTCGCTCGATCCGATTCGCCGGCCGATCGGCTTCGTGCTGCGCGGCGCCCATCATGCCGAGAACATCCGCCTGGGCGGGGCGGGTCTCGACCAGCAGGCGCTCGCGGCCGCGTATGCGGCGGAGAACTGGAGCGAGGTCGATCGATTGGTGAACGATGATGTCGTCCGCCGGCATACGGCTTGCGGCACGCCTCAGCAGGTGCGGGACAAGCTCGACGAGTACCGCGCGATCGGCCTCGACGAGATCGTGCTGGGCGGCCTGGACGACGCGGCCTCGATTGCGACGACCCTGGAAGCGATCGGGCGATGAAGTTCAGCATCAGCCTGCCGACCGGCTTCGAAGGGGTGATGTACCCGATTCCCTTCGTCGATCCGTCCGACTTCGTGCGCATGGCCAGGCTGTGCGAGAGGCTCGGCTATCACTCGGTGTGGGGCAACGACCACATCCAGAGCCAGACTTACGTGCGCGAGCTCTATCCCGACAAGCCGCCCAACTTCTACGAGCTGCTGACGGTGCTCTCGTTCTGTGCGGCGGCAACGACGACGCTCGAGGTCGGCACCGCGCTGGCGGTGCAGCCGATGCGCGATCCGTTCTGGCTGGCCAAGACCGCGGCCACCGTCGACCAGCTTTCCAACGGCCGGATGATCCTGGCGCTCGGCATCGGCGCCTATCGTGAGGAGTTCGCGGCCTGGGCGCCGCGGCTCGCGCCCAGGGCGCAGCGCGGGGAGATGATGGACGAGGGACTGGCGCTGATACGCCGGCTGTTCACCGAGCGGCGGGTGACGCACGACGGCAAGTACTACGCCGTCAAGGACATCGAGATGTACCCCAAGCCGAGCCGCGAGCCGTTCGCGCTGTGGCTGGGTGGGCACAACAAGCCGACCATCGAGCGCACCGCCCGGTTCGCGACCGGCTGGCTGCCGGGCTGGCGGCCGTGGCCGGAGCTCGCCGAGTGGATCAAGCTCCTGAAGGACCGTGCCCATGCGCTCGGCCGCGATCCGAAGGAGATCGAGATCGCGCCGCAATTCTCGCTGACCATCGCGAAGACGCCGGAAGAAGCCGAGAAGCGCTACATGGAATCGGGCCTGGTTGCCCACCGCAAATCGCTCGCCTACACCGGCCGCGACCTCTCCAAGCAGGTGGTCGCCAACCTCGTCGGCTCGCCCGACCTGATCCGCGAGAAGGTCGAGGGCCTGCGCAAGATCGGCGTCGACCATGCCTGCGCGCTCATGATCCCCGCGGACTCGATGGCCGAGTTCGAGGACCAGGTGGAGTGGTTCGCCAAGACGGTGATGTGAGCGACCTTGGCGGCTACGCTCGCTCCGCTTTCGCGCAAGCGTCTCTTCCAGGATCCGCGGCTTTCTTCCCGGAACGAGGGTACCCCGAGCGCGGCGATCAGTTGAAGTCGCGGATCACCGTCTCGCCGAAGCGGCCGAGACCGTCCTCGAGGTCGGGCTGGAAGCGCCAGACCGGCAGGATGATCCGGCCGACGCCCTGCTTCACCCGCGCCTCGATCGCGGCGCGCGGGTCGGCCGCGGAGCCGGGCAGCAGCTCGGGGCAGCCGGCCATGATCTCGATTACCCCGGGGTCGCGGCCGGCCGCCTCGGCCGAGCGGCGCACGACATCGAACAGCGGCACGGTGTCGACCTGCGCGCCGATCGAGGGGAAGAAGCCGTCGCCCAGCCGGCCGGCACGCTTCGCAGCCGCCTCCGAATGGCCGCCGATCACGATCGGCACGCCGCCGCGCATCGGCTTGGGGTTGGAGCTGACCTCGTCGAATTTCACGAACTGGCCGTCGAAGCTCACGCCGTCCTCGGCCCACAGCTTGCGCATGACGGCGATGTACTCGTCCGACCGCGCCCCGCGCTTCTCGAACGGCACGCCGACCGCCTCGAACTCCTCCTCGAGCCAGCCGACGCCGATGCCGAGCTCGATGCGGCCGCCGCTCATGTGGTCGAGCGTCGCCACCTGCTTGGCCAGCACCAGCGGATTGCGCAGCGGCAGGATGATGACGCCGGTCATGAAGCGCAGCCGGGTCGTGACGGCGGCCATCGCCGCCATCCAGATCAGGGGATCGGGCAGCGCGCCGCCCGGCCCGCCCGGCAGCCGGCCGCCCGGCGCGTAGGGATAGACCGAGGTGTACTTGTGCGGGAACACCACGTGATCGACCGCGACCACGGAGTCGAAGCCCGCCGCCTCGGCGATCTTGACCATGCGGACGGCGCCGGCGAAGTCGGGGAAGGTATTGTTGCCGAAGTGCAGCGTGAACTTCATGGGCGTTTCCTCTGCTTCCCGCAAAGGTATCGCCGATGCTCGGATGCTGCACCTTCGTTGCCGAGACCTACGAGGCAGTGCGGCGAAACAGGCCGGAGCGCGCCAGGGCAGCGGCATCCCTGGCGTCCATGGCGTGAGCGCGTTGGGCGTCCGAAAAGTCGTAAGGCAGGCCGGTGGCGGGACCCCATACGCGGATCGGGGCGGCCTCGGTATACTCGAGCGTCACCGCACCGAACGGCGCTTGCGCCGGCCCGCCATTTGGCTGCACGACGCGACCGCTGGGGGCAACTCCGCGGCTGGTCCCGCCTCGAGCCGCCGCGGACGGTGACGGGGCCCGTACCGGCGCCGACGCAGAACGCCAGGCCGCTCGCTTTCTACCGCAGCACATCGCCGTCTCCTTTCATCTCCATCTCCATCGGCTTTGGATCGCGCTCGACGACGACCGGCCTGGCGACCAGCCCCTCCAGCAGACAGGCCCCACCCGAAAGCGCCAACCATGACAGCGCCCACGTAACGAAATCCGAGGCGAGCACGAAGGCGGCTACAGCGGCAGTCCACAGGCTGAGACAGTTGAAGCAATCCATCAGGTCTCCGATCAGCCGATCGCCCAGCCGACGCCGCAGCCGGAAGATGACGTCCGCGGGGCCGTCCTCGCTCGCCAGCAGGTGGGTCACCCGCCAGGTCGCGAGGACGGCCAGCACGAACAGCATCCACTCGTTCATCGATTCATGACTTGGTCAGGCAGAAGGCGATCTGGTCGATCAACGGAGGCCCGAAGTCGAGGTCTCCAGTCGTGAGCAGCAGGTCGACCGAGAGCTGGACGATGTAGGCGCAGGGCGTGAGGCTCGCCAGCGTCCAGCCGTTCGGCGTGGCCGTGCCGTACCAATCGCCGGTCTCCGGCACGGGCGTGGGAAGCGTGAAGGGATACGGTCCGCCCGGTCCGATCATCGAGACGCTGACGCCGCCGAGGTTGGGATGCGATGCAGTGAACAGCACCGTCAGCGAGTTGGTGATGTGGGCGCAGCCGGCCGCTTGCAGTTCCTGGATGTCCACCATCGCGACCGCGTATTGGGGCGGGGAGATTCCGCCGTCCCATTCGGGATGGTGGTTCACATTGGCGTACAGCGTGTTGTCGATGGCCACGACAGCGCATGTGCCGCCGTCGCTGTCGGTTGACGAGCCGTGCTGGCGCACGCGCATGCGCAGGCCGAAGCGCAGGTCGGCCGGGAGAGGGTGTTTCGCCGGGTTGCCTGCCGACACGCCGGTTTCGTCGGCGGCCGGGAACGACGGCAACATGGTCGAGATCAGATTGATCATGTTGCCGTTCAGCGAGATGTTGGATCCCTGCGGCACCTGGATCCAGCCGTCGACCGTGAACGGCGCCGGGATGTCTCCCGGGTTGGGATTCACGGCGACATCCGGGAACTCGAAATGCGGGAATGGAAGGGGAACGAACACCTCCGCCGAGCCGATGACCGTGCGGGCGATCCAGGCGGGCGGAATCTTCGTCCAGGCAGCCGTCGACGATGCTCCGGTGACGATCGTGGCGCCGGCGGCGGCCGCGGTCGCGGTCGTGCCCTTCTGGCCGCGCAGGACCGTCCACGTGGTCGCAACGACGGCAGTGACGGTCATGATCTCGTAGCCGCCGGCCACACTGCCGATCACGGCGTTGAACGGCGTGGGTGGGAAGCCGGCGCTGCTGGCGACGGACAGGGATGTCGCGGCAGCCGTGACCGCTGTCGCCAGCGTGGTTGACGCGAGCGTGACCGGGCGGAATTCGAAGACGTATTCCAGCGGCTGTCCGCTCAGTTGCTGGGTCAGGATGCCGTTCAGCCTCATGGTGCTGAAGAAGGCGCGCGTGTCGCCGTCGGTCAGGCCGGTTGCCGGCAGAGCGCTGTCGACCTGCGTGAGGTAGTTGTAGCCGCCGATCTTGAAGAACTCCGGGAAAAGCTGCGGCGGGCACACGCAGATGCAGAACTCGGAGCATATCTCCGAACACACCCAGCCGCACACCTGCAGGCAGTAGGGAACGAGGTTGAAGCGGGCGATGATCTCCTCGTACGCCTTGACGTCCCGGTTCTGGACCGCGGTCACCAGGTCGCCCAGCGCGCGGGGCTGGTTCGCCAGGGGCCTGGCCGCCAGGGCGAAATTGCGCGCTTCCTCGATGGCCTGCACGCCGGTGAAGACGACAGGAGGCCTCGGGCAAAGCTCGCGGCACACCCAGGCGCACCGCCAGGTGCAGAACACGAAGCAAATGACTTCGCAGTCGCGGCCAAAGCCCGCCCCGACGATCGCGGCCCGCAGGGGGTCGCACCGGAATGCGACCGCAGCCCGGGTGATCTCGGCAAAGGCTTTCTCGTTGGCAACGAGGCGGACGATCACGGCCGCCTCGGCGCGGACTTCGTTGAAGGGATCCGGCGGCGGCACACGCAGGGGCGTGCAGACGATCTCGCAGACTCGGCGATAGATGACCGAGCATATCCAGCGGCACAGCAAGTGACAGAATGGCTCGAGCTTGAGCTCGACGAGAGCCGCCCTGTACTCCTCGGCATTGCCGCAGGAAACGGCGTCGACAACCTGGCGCAGCAGTCTTTCGTTGGCCGCAAGCTGGCGGATGGCACGCACGAAGGCCGGCAGATCGGGCAAGGGAACGTCCTCGCGCGGCGGGCCGCAGACTTCAATGCATCGCAGCACGCACAGTTTGATGCGGATCCATTCGCAAATCAGCTCGCACCGAGGGAGCAGCTCCACCCTCTGCAGAACCCAGCGCAACGCTTCCGGATCGCGTGATTCGAAAGCCGCGATCGCGGCGGCGAATGCGCCGCCGTCCTGGGCGAGGCGACCGATGGCCTCGGCCTCAGCGGTCAACTGATTGACGGTATCCTCGAACGGGGTCGTGGTCATGGCCGTGTCCTCCTGCGACGTAGATGAACACGCTTAAGTTGTATCATCCTGCGCCAAGATCCGTTGCGATGTTGACGATCCGGTGGTGCGTTGCGCCGACTACGCGACGTCGTGGCGGACGAGGGCGGCTGGCAGAAGCCTACTCATCAAACAGCATTCCGATTGAGACGCCCCGGTCAGTTCTTTGCGTTTCATCGCAAATCCCTGCCTGAGCGAGAGTGCCGAGCGGCCTGGATGAAAAGGGTATGAGGCCTATTTATATAACTACGCCGCGGCGGCCGACGAGGCGAGAGTCGTTTTCGCACTTCTCAAGGCACAATTCCGCACATTTACAATTATTGGTTGCGCACGGAAGAGTAGGCCGCGGGGGCTGGCGCAGAACTTGGCCGGCACGCTCCGAGCCTGAGCTGGCGCAGCCTCGAGGCTCGCCATCGATGGAACGCCGTGGGCCGACGCACCGACGTGCGTGGTCAGCCTCGCACAAGCGGTTCCGTTTCTGCCTGTGATGACGCCGTGTCAAGACCGCCGGGCACATCTATGCCAACGACGGCTGGCACCGCGTCAATGGCAGGACGTCAGAGCAGGTCCTTCACCGCGTCGCGGTACTGGGTGATAGCCTTGACGTGGTCGTCGAAGGTCTTGCCCTTGATCCGCTCGTGGATGGCGCTGGTGAAGGTCGTATGGGCCAGGACGTGGCTGCAGCCGGCCTTCTTCCAGAACGCGACCTCCTTGCGCCAGTCGTCGGGCGTGCCCTTGCCCGGCGAGACCCAGACCTCGAGGCCCACGTCCTCGGGCTTGCGTCCCTCGGCTTTGATCATGCCGCGCAGACGGTCGAAAATCTTCAGGACCTCGTCGCCCGGCGGCCAGCGGTTGGGCATGAAGCCGTCGCCGTGCTTGGCCACGCGCTTCAGGGTCTGCTCGGCATGGCCGCCGAACCACACTTCCACCTTGCCCGACCTGGGCCGCGGGTTGATGCCGCCATCGGTCAGCTCGTGGTATTTGCCCTTGAAGGTGACACCCTCCCTGGCCCACAGCGCCTGCATGAAGCGGACCTGCTCGGCCGAGCGCACGCCGCGCGTATGGAAGTCCATGCCGAGCCCCTGGAACTCGACCTCGTTCCAGCCGACGCCAACGCCGAGCCGGAAGCGGCCCTCGCACAGCGCGTCGAGCGAGGCCGCCTGCTTGGCGACCAGCGCCGCCTGGCGCTGCGCCAGGATCAGCACACCGGCGGCGAAGCCGATCTTCCTGGTGACACCGGCCAGGAAGCCGAACAGCACGAACGGGTCATGATAGGCGGTGGCGTTCGATCCGCGCTGGCCGGGCGCGATCCTGGCCGGATCGATGCCGAGCACGTGGTCGGGCGCGACGAGATAATCGAAGCCCAGCCCCTCGGCGGTCTGCGCATAGTCGCGCATGGCGGCAGGGCCGGCGCCGAGATCGCCGACGGCAATGGATGCTCCGAGCTGCATCGCTGTTTCCCCCTGTGTCGTTATTCCTGTCGTTATTCCGCGGCGGCCTTCGCCGTCGGCTTGAGGTCCCTAGAGTAGCGCAGATGCACGGGCGCGTTCGACTCGAACGGGCTCTTGAGATCGAGCTCCTTGGCGATCTCGCGGATCGCCGGGAAGACCTCGGTGCCCATCAGCCGGATGCAGGTGAGCGAGTCCTCCTGGCTGACGCGGCCGTCATTGCCCCACAGCGCCAGGATGCCGGGCCGCGTCTCCTCGAGGATGCGGCGCAGCTTGGCGACCACGGTCTTGGGCGTGCCGGCGATGATGCGCAGATCCGCCATCTGCTGCTCGAAGCTGGTCTCGCCGCGCGGGTTCTGGGCGCGCCCCGAGGCGAACTCGACGAAGGCGCGCCGGTTGGTCGGCGAGCCATAGCCCGATGGCGTGCTCCACACCGGATGGGCGAGGCCGGTGAACTCGCCCTGCATCCAACGAAATTGTTTGGCGTTCTCTACAGCCTTCTCCTCGCTGTCGGAGATGTGGACCTGGATCAGGTAGCCGCGGTTCTCGGGGCCGCCGACATAGCCGGCCTGCAGCGCCACCTGGTCGTACAGCTCCCAGATCTTCTTGGTCTGCTCGATCGAGGTGTTGAGCGCGATGTAGGGATAGCGCTGCTGCGCCGCCCACACGATCGTCTCCTTGCTGATCACGCCCGGGATCCAGACGCGCGGGTAGGGCTTCTGCAGCGGCACCGCCCATGGATTGACGACGCGATGCTGGTAGTGCGTGCCCTCGAAGCGGAACGGCCCGGGCTGGGTCCACGCCTTGACCACCAGCTCGTGCGCCTCCTCGAAGCGTTCGCGGTTGAAGGCGGGATTGACGCCGGTGGCGAGCTGCTCCTGGCCGCCGCCGCGCACGAACCCCGAGACCAGCCGGCCCTTGGAGATCATGTCGATCATCGATAGCTCCTCGGCGAGCCGCACCGGGTTCTCCGCCAGCGGCAGCGGATTGCCCAGCATCACGATCTTCACCTTCTTGGTCATGCCGGCGAGGATCGCCGCGAAGATGTTGGCCTTGGCCTGCATGCAGAACGGCGCGTTGTGGTGCTCGTTCAGCATGATGCCGTCGACGCCGACCTCCTCGGCCAGCATGTATTGCTCGATGTAGTTGTTGTAGAGCCGCGACCCTGCCACCGGATCGAACTCGGTGTTGGGGAACATCAGCGCCGTCGCGCCGAACTTGCGGCCCGCCTCTTCGGAGTAGGCCGACATCGGCTGCTCCGTGAAATACATCAGGTGCATGGCAGTTACTCCTGACTGGCTGGTCTAGCCTTGGGCGATGAAATTCGTCGTGAGCTTGGCGAGCGTGTCCGGCTGCTCCATGTCGACGCAGTGGCCGCAGCCCTCGACGATCTCGATCCTGGCGTTGGGCAGGCTCTTGGCATAGACACCGGCCGCGCTCCGCGGCACGACCTTGTCGTTGTCACCCCACACGACGAGCGACGGCGCGCGCACCGAGCCCAGCAGATGCGGCAGCGTCTGGCTGTACATGTACGGCTTCCAGGCGATGCGAAAGCTCATCTCGCGGCAGATGTCCCACATCTCGAGCTGGTCGGTCGTCGGCTCGGCGCCGTAGACGCGATCGAACGCCTTCTGGTCGTGGAAGCCCGCGCGCGCGTAGTCGATGTAGCCGGTGATGGCGAGGTCGAGGATGTCGCCCCCCTTGTCTCCATGCGGCGGCTTTATGCCCATCGCACCGACCAGCACCAGATGCGAGAGATCGCCCGGCGCCATGGTCGCCATCTCGGCCGCGATCCAGCCGCCGAATCCGAGGCCAACCAGCGCCGCGTTCTTGACCTTCAACTCGGCCAGCAGGCCGCGATAGACCACGGCGATGTCGCGCACGCTCCGCATCCAGTCCGGCCGCGGCGAGCGGCTGTAGCCGGGATGGTGCGGTACCAGCACGTCGTACTGCGCGGCGAGCGCGTCGTAGAAGGGGAGCCGGTCGAGTGTGCCGGTCTCGTGGTGCAGGACCATGAGGGGACGTCCCTTGCCGGCGCGCGACACGTGGAGCTTGGTGCCCGCGGCCTCCATGGTGGCATCGGTCCAGGTCACGCCGGCCATACGCTTCCTCCCTGTAGCCGAAATGGTTGCAACCGCCAGAGGCCCCGTCAAACTGCCGGAGCCGATGTGCGATAGGCGGGCATGGTGCGTGGGAAGAACCTTGTCGTAACAGTCGCCGCCGCCTGCCTCACGCTCGCCGCGGTGCCGGCGCGTGCCGAGCAGCCGCCGTCCGTCGACGAGATCTGCCATACGCTGGCCCGGGCCGCGGCCAGCAACGACCTCCCCGAGGAGTTCTTCACCCGCCTCATCTGGCAGGAGAGCCGCTTCGACCCGGCGGCGGTCAGCCCGAAGGGCGCGCAGGGCATTGCCCAGTTCATGCCGGCAACCGCCGCGATGCGCGGGCTGGTCAATGCCTTCGAGCCGCTGCAGGCGCTGCGCGAATCGGCCAGTTACCTCAGCGAGCTGCGGACGACGTTCCGCGGCAATCTCGGCCTGGCCGCGGCTGCCTACAATGCCGGCCCCGGCGCGGTCGAAGGCTGGCTCGCCGGCCGCAGCTATCTGCCGTTCGAGACCCAGGCCTATGTCCGCCTCGTCACCGGCTACGCGGCGGAGGCGTGGATCGCCAAGCCGACGCCGCAGCTCGAGACCTCGCCCGACCCGACGGGTGCGCGTTGCGTCGCGCTGGCGAAGATCCTCCTCGAGAATGTGCATCATCGCGTGCCGCTCTCGTCCAGCCCCGCCTGGGGGCCATGGGGCGTTCAGCTTGCCGGCAACTGGTCCGAAGGTGGGGTGCTTGCCGCCTACGAACGGCTGCGTCGCAGATACCCGTCTATTCTCGGCGACCGCTTACCGCTGGTCATGAACTCGCCGCGGGCTGCGCCGTTCATCGTTCGCGTCTCGGAAAAGAGCCGGGCCGACGCCGACGCGCTGTGTGCGAAGCTGCACGCCGCCGGCGGCGCCTGCATCGTCCTGCGCAACCCGCGCGACTAACCTTGAATCTGCTATACTTGCCTGCATGACCCACACGCGGATCGAGATGAATCCGGAAATCATGGGCGGGAAGCCCGTGATCCGTGGCACGCGCGTGCCGGTCGAGCTCGTATTGCGCAAACTCGGCGCCGGGATGACCGCCGACGAGGTCATCGCTGACCATCCGCGGCTTACGGCGGACGATATCCGCGCGGCGCAGGCCTTTACCGCCGACTATCTGGCGGACGAGGAGATCGTCTATCGCTGAAGCCCTGACCTTGCGCTGGCTTGCCGACGAATGTGTGTGTTCCGGTCGCGGCTGGCGGTGCCGGGTGTCGTCCTTTTGCGGTCGAGCCCGGAGGATCGACATCTCAAATGGAGTCGCCTCAAGACCGCGATCGAGCAGTTCGGAGAGGGTTTGGACGGCAGATACGTCGGCGTCGAGAAGACGCGGCTGCGATCGCGTCCTCTTCTCACTGTGACGTGATGGGAACGCCGCGGGATGTGCTAGGAATCCCGCCGCAACATAAGGAATACGCCCGTGCTCAAGCTCGGTTACAAGGCGTCGGCCGAACAGTTCGCGCCGTCGAAGCTTCTCGATTTCTCGGTCATGGCCGAGCAGGTCGGCCTCGACTCGGCCTTCGTCAGCGATCACTTTCAGCCGTGGAAGCACATCGACGGGCACGCACCGTCGTCGCTGGTCTGGCTGGGCGCGCTGGCAGGGCGGACGACCAGGCTGATCATGGGCACCAGCGTCCTGACGCCGACCTTCCGCTACCATCCGTCGATCGTGGCGCAGGCCTTCGGCACGCTGGGATCGATGGCGCCGGGCCGCGTGATCCTCGGCATCGGCACGGGCGAGGGGCTGAACGAGGTGCCGTCGACCGGCGCGCCGTGGCCCGAGTTCAAGGAGCGCTTCGCCCGCATGCGCGAGGCGGTGACGCTGATCCGCAAGCTGTGGCGCGAGGAGCGCGTGACCTTCGAGGGCGAGTACTACAAGACCGAGAAGGCCACGATCTACGACCGGCCCGAGCAGGAGATCCCGATCTATGTCGCCGCCGCGGGCGCGGTGGTGGCGCGTTATGCCGGCCGCACCGGCGACGGCTTCATCTGCACCTCGGGCAAGAAGTGGGACCTTTATACCGAGACGCTGATGCCGAGCGTCGCCGACGGCATCGGCAAGGCCGCCGAGCCGAAGAAGCAGCCGTACGACAACATGATCGAGATCAAGCTCTCGTTCGATTCCGACAAGCAGCGCGCGCTCGAGGACACGCGCCACTGGGCGGCGCTGGCGCTGACGCCCGAGGAGAAGATGTCGGTCGAGGACCCGGTCGAGATGCAGCGCCTTTCCGAGGCCCTGCCGGTCGAGCGTGCGGCCAGCCGCTGGATCGTCTCGACCGATCCCGACGAGGTGGTCGACAAGGTCGGCGGCTATGTCGGCCTGGGCTTCAAGCACCTCGTGTTCCACGCGCCGGGACCCGACCAGGCGCGCTTCCTGAAATTGTTCGGCGAGCAGGTGGCCCCGCGGCTGCGCAAGAAGTTCGGCTGATGCAGAAGGTGGAGTTGCTGGCCGTCCCCGGCCTTCCGATGGTGAAGGCGGGCGACGACCTCGCTCGGTTGATCGGCGAGCGCCTGACCGGCGAGCTGGCGCTGCGCAAGGGCGATGTGCTGGTGCTGGCGCAGAAGATCGTCTCCAAGGCCGAGGGCCGGATGGTCGAGATCGCGACCGTGAAGCCCTCGCAGCGGGCGATCGAGCTCGCCGCCGAAGTCCAGAAGGACCCGCGGCTGGTCGAGCTGATCCTGTCGGAATCGGTGCGTGTGGTGCGGTCGCGGCCCAACGTGCTGATCGTCGAGCATCGGCTGGGCTTCGTGATGGCCAATGCCGGGATCGACCAGTCGAACGTGGCGCCGCAGGACGGCATCGAGCGCGCGTTGCTTCTGCCCAAGGACCCCGACGCCAGCGCCGAGGCGCTGCGGGCCAAGCTCGGCGCGACGGCGCTGATGATCATCGACAGTTTTGGCCGCCCGTGGCGGCGCGGCACGACCG
Organism: Pseudomonadota bacterium; assembly: GCA_018240745.1. Taxonomy (GTDB): domain Bacteria; phylum Pseudomonadota; class Alphaproteobacteria; order Reyranellales; family Reyranellaceae; genus Reyranella. The sequence continues at coordinate 8,015 of JAFEFF010000180.1, read as the reverse complement.
GCGTCGCGATCGGCGCCGCGGGCCTGCCGGCGATGCTCGACCTGCGCGGCAACCCGGACCTGTTCGGGCGCACGCTCCAGGTCACCATCTCCGCCTTCGCCGACGAGCTCGCCGCGGCGGCGTCGCTGGTCATGGGCCAGGCCGACGAGGCGCAGCCGGTGGTGCTGGTGCGCGGCCTGAGCTGGAAACTGCCGGCAACCAACGCCGCCGAGCTGGTGCGCCCCGCGACCGAAGATCTGTTCAGATAAAGGTTCTTCCTCCCTGGCGAAGCCGGGGAGGTGGCCCGAAGGGCGCCACCTCCCCGCGCTGCGCGCGAGGGGGAATTGATCGCGCTAAGCCACCTTCTCGGCGATCTTCGACCAGCGGTCGAGCTCGGGGAGGATGTCGTCGGACTTGGCGGAGTCGAGGCTGATGATCGCGCGCACCACGCCGGCGTCGCGGTCCTGTTTCAGCATGTCCTCGTCCTCGGCACCCCAGATCGTCACCGGCACGTCGCTGCGATTGGCCGCCGCGGCCATTTTGCGGAATTCCGGCAGGAAGTCGCGCACGTTGCCATAGTGCGGCCGCGCGCGATGCGGCATCCAGCCGTCGCCGTAGCGGATCGCGCGTCGCGCGCCGTAGGGGAAGGCGCCGCCGACCCAGATCGGCGGATGCGGCTTCTGCACCGGCTTGGGCCAGGTCATCATCGGGTCGAAGTCGACCATCTCGCCGTGATATTCCGGCTTGGACTTGCTCCAGATCGCCTTCATCGCCTCGACGCGCTCGCGTGCCAGCTTGTGGCGCGTCTCGAACACGGTGCCGTGGTTGCGCATCTCGTCCTTGTTCCAGCCGTTGCCGATGCCGAACAGGAAGCGGCCGTTGGAGAGCTGGTCGATCGACGCCACCTGCTTGGCGGTCTGGATCGGGTCGCGCTGCGCCACCAGGCAGACGCCGGTGCCGACCTTGATGCTGCGGGTGACAGCGGCGGCCGCCATCAGCGCCACGAACGGGTCCATCGCGTCGTAGTACTTCTTCGGCAGCTCGCCGCCGCTCGGGAAGGCCGATTCGCGCGACAGAGGGATGTGGCTGTGCTCGGGCGACCACAGCGAATCGAAGCCGCGCTCCTCGGCGGCGACGCCCAGCTCCTGCGGCGTCATCGAATAGTCGGTGAAGAACATCGCGACGCCGATCTTCATTTTGCGTTCCTCCAGGATATCCCCGTCATGACGGCAAGGCGTCAAGCAGCCTTCGCCGTCCTGGGCCAGCGCACGCCGACCTGCGGCAGCACCTGCTCGATCAAGAGCCTGGTCTGCGCCAGCACCTGCTCACCCGGGCCGATCGGGCGCAGGATGAACTTCTGGATGCCGCCCGCCACGTATTCGCCGACGCGCTCCAGGATGGTGCCGGCGTCGCCGACCGCGAACTGCCGCCTGGGATCGCGGCCGGTGCGCTTGGCGTAGGCCTCCATCGCGCGGCCAACCACCGGGTCGCTGGCCGAGCCGAAGTAGTAGGGGAAGCTCGCGCCGTAGTGATCCTCGTCGATCGCGCGGCCGGCCTCGGGCAGCGCCTTCTTGATCGCCGCGACGGTGCGGATCGCGTCCTCCAGCGTCTCGCCGCCGCCCTGCCAGCCGGTGCCGTACCTGGCCGTGCGTCGCACCGCGGCGTCCGACGAGCCGCCGATCCACATCGGCAGGTCGGCCTGCACGGGCTTCGGCGAGATCGACGCGCCTCGCAGGCGATAGTGCCGGCCTTCGAAGTCGACGCTCTCCTCGCGCCACAGCCGGGCGATGATCTCGAGGCTCTCGTCGGTGCGCCGGCCGCGCGTCCTGGTGTCGATGTCGAGCGCCGTCCATTCCGGGCCCAGCGGGCTGCCGATGCCGAAGGCCGGCAGCAGGCGACCTTCCGACAGCACGTCGATGGTGGCGCACTGCTTGGCGAGCAGCACCGGATCGCGCAACGCCAGCGAGACCACGTTCATGCCGAAGCGCAGCCGCCGCGTGCGGCCGGCCAGCGCCGCCATCACCGCCATGCATTCCAGGATCGGCGTTTTGCTGACCAGCCGGTCGGTCTGCCAGATCGAATCGACGCCGCCCGCCTCGCACAGGTCGACCCAGCGCCAGTAGTCGTCGGCGCCGGCGAACGGGTAGTCCATCAGACCGAGGCCGATGGCGACGCTCATGAGTAAGGCTTCGCGAGCGGCGCGATCTTGTCGAGATATTTCAGGATATCGTCGCGGCTGTCGTCGTTGATCGCCAGCAGCGCGCCGTCGATACCGGCCTTGGCATAGTCGGCCAGCGCGTCGGCCTTGGCCGGTGCGCCGAACACGGTGACCGACAGAGTCCCGGGGTCGCGGCCCTTCTTTTCGGCCATCTTGCGCAGGCGGGCGATCGACTGTGGGGCATCGAAGCCCTGGCGGGTGCGCGGGAACCAGCCGTCGCAATAGTCGACGACGCGGCGCAACGTGTGGTCGCTCTCGCCGCCCAGCAGGATTGGCGGATGCGGCTTCTGGTGCGGCTTGGGCCATGACCAGACCGGATCGAACCTGGCGAACTTGCCATGGTAGCCGGCCTCTTCCTTGGTCCACAGCGCCTTCATGGCGAGCACGTAGTCGCCCATCTGGTTGAAGCGGTCGGCGAACTGGACGCCGTGATTGTTCATCTCGTCCTCGTTCCAGCCGGCGCCGATGCCGAACACGAAGCGGCCGCCCGAGAGCTGGTCGAGGCTGGCGATCGACTTGGCGGTGCCGATCGGATCGTGCTGCGGCACCAGCAGGATGCCCGTGCCGACCTTCAGCTTCTTCGTCGCCGCCGCGGCGAAGGACAGCGCCACGAACGGATCATGCGTGTGCGAGTAGCGCTTGGGCAGCTCGCCGCCGCCGGGGAAGGGCGACTTGCGGCTGAGCGGGATGTGGGTGTGCTCGGGGACGAACAGCGAATCGAAGCCGCGGTCCTCGAGCGCCCGGGCGAGCTCGGCGATGTTGATGCCGTAGTCGGTCGGGAAATAGAAAACGCCCACCTTCATCGCCGGTCCTCCTGGCTCCGATTGGGTTACTTCTTGTCCTTGGATTCGATGTGGCCGCCGAAGCCGAGCCGCATCGCCGAGAGAATCTTTTCCGCAAAGGTATGCTGCTGGCGCGAGCGGAAGCGCATGAACAGCGAGGCTGCCAGCACGTCGGCCGGCACCGCTTCCTCGATCGCCGCCTCGATGGTCCAGCGGCCCTCGCCCGAATCGTCGACATGGCCGGAGAAATGCTCGAGCTGGCCGTCCTTGGCGAGCGCCGACGCCGTCAGGTCGAGCAGCCACGAGGTGACGACGCTGCCGCGCCGCCACACCTCGGCGATATCGGCGAGGTTGAGGTCGAAACGTTCGTCGGCCGGCAGCTTGTCCGAGCCCCGGTTCTTCATGATGTCGAAGCCCTCGGCGAAGGCCTGCATCATGCCGTACTCGATACCGTTGTGGACCATCTTCACGAAATGGCCGGCGCCCGCAGGGCCGGCGTGGATGTAGCCGCGCTCGGCCCTCGGATCCAACTGGGGATCGAGCTTGTCGCGATCTTCCGTGCGCTCGATCGTGCCGAGGCCGGGCGCCAGCGCCGAGAAGATCGGATCGAGCCGGTCGACCGCTTCCTTGGCGCCGCCGATCATCAGGCAATAGCCGCGCTGCAGGCCCCACACGCCGCCCGACGTGCCGACGTCGAGATAGTGGATGCCCTTGGGCTTCAGCTCCTTCGCGCGGCGGACATCGTCCTTGAACATGGTATTGCCGCCGTCGATGACCGTGTCGCCTGCCGCCATCATGCCGGCGAGCTCAGCGATCGTGTCCTCGGTGATCTTGCCGGCGGGCAGCATCACCCAGACGGTGCGCTCCCTTTCGCCCAGCGCTTTGACGAGATCGGCGAGCGAGGTCGCGGCGACCGCACCCTCAGGCGTGAGCGCCTGGCCCGCCGCCGGATTGGCGTCATAGACGACGCAGGAATGGCCGGCGCGCATCAGGCGCCGCACGATGTTGCCGCCCATGCGGCCAAGGCCGATGACTCCGATTTTCATGGACCTATGCTACACACAATCCAACGGAGGACTCTAGCCATGAAGCTTGGACGTCTGGGTGTGTGGTATTCGGCCGACAAGTGCGATGGCCCCGGTGTCGCCGACCTGGTGCGGGTGGTGGAACGAAACGGCTACTCTGCCTACTGGTATCCGGAGGGCCGAGGTTACGAGTCGATGGCACTCGCCAGCTACCTGCTGGCGAAGAGCGACAAGCTGATGGTCGGCAGCTCGATCGCCAACATCTATGCGCGCGAGCCCTATGCCGCCAAGCAGGCGATGCTGCTGCTCAACAGCTTCTACGGCGACCGCTTCATCCTGGGTCTGGGCGTCAGCCACAAGCTGACGGTCGAGGGCCTGCGCGGCCTGAAGTACGACAGGCCGATCGCCGCCATGCGCGCCTATCTCGACGGCGTGCACAAGGATCTGCCGACCGGCACCGAGGCGCCGGTGCTGGTCGCTGCCCTCGGCCCGAAGATGCTGGAGCTGAGCGCCCAGAAGTCGATGGGCGCGGTTCCGTACAATGTGACGCCCAAGCACACCGCGATCGCCAAGAAGATCCTCGGCCCCAACAAGGTGCTGGCGGTCGAGCAGAAGGTGACGATCGAGACCGATGCGAAGAAGGCGCGCGCGCTCGGCCGCAAGGAGCTGGCGCGCTACATGGTGCTGGAGAACTACCGAAACAACTGGCTGCGCGAGGGCTTCAGCGAGGCCGATCTCGCCAACGGCGGCAGCGACAGGTTCATCGACGCGATGTGCCTGTGGGGTGACGCCGACACCGTGCGGCGCGGCCTGCGCGCACACTTCGATGCCGGCGCGACCCATGTCTGCCTCCAGCCGGTGCACGAGGAGGGAAACGTCGCCGCGCGCAACAAGATCATCGAGACACTGGCGGACGTGTGACGAGGACTTCCCCTTCCGCTGCACGCGCCCAAAAGCCCGCGCAGCGCGGGGAGGGTGAGGTGGGTGTCCGCATCAGAAGCGCCCGTGATTTTGCGCGCACCACCTCACCTCCCCATTGCTTCGCAATGGGTCCCTTCCTCTCCCCCGCTTACGCGGCGGAGAGGACCTCTGAGAAGACGACGATAAGAGGGAGGAAGCAAACATGGACTTCGGCATCGCGCTGCCGACGGCGGCGGACAACTACAAGGTCGTGGCCCGCGCCGAGGAGCTCGGCTTCAGCCATGCCTGGTTCTACGACACCCAGATGCTGAACGCCGACTGCTTCGTGGCGATGGGCGCGGCGGCGGTGCACACGAGGAAGATCCGGCTGGGCACCGGTGTGCTGGTGCCGTCGAACCGCATCGCGCCGGTGGCGGCCAATGCGCTGGCGACCTTGAACCGGCTCGCGCCGGGCCGCATCGATTTCGGCGTCGGCACCGGCTTCACGGCGCGGCGCGCGATGGGCTTCGGCGCGATCAAGGTCAAGGACATGGAGACCTACGTGCACCAGGTCTATGGCCTGCTGCGCCGCGAGACGGTCGATTTCGAGATGGAGGGGCAGAGGAAGAAGATCCGCTTTCTCAATCCCGAGCTGCCGCTGTTCAACACGAAGGACCCGATCGCATTGCATTTCTCCGCCTTCGGGCCGCGCACGCGGGCGCTCACGGCCAAGTTCAAGGCCGGCTGGATCGACTTCGTCGGCAAGGTCGAGAACGGCGTGAAGGAGTTGCAGGCAATGCAGGGCGCGTGGCGCGAAGCAGGCCACGCGATGTCCGACCTCTACACCACCGCCTTCGCGCTGGGCTGCGTGCTGCAGGATGGCGAGCCGGCCGATTCCGAGCGCGCCATGGCGCAGGCGGGCCCGCGCGCCGCCGTGATGCTGCATCGCGCGGCCGATGAGCGGCTGGCCGGGCTGAAGCCCGGTGTCGCCATGCTCTCGACGCCCGAGATCGACGGCTATGTCGAGCTGGCGCGCGGCTTCAAGCCGGAGGAGGCGCGCTATCTCGAGAACCATCGCGGCCACCTGATGTTCGTGAAACCCGAGGAGAGGAGGTTCGTGACCGCGAAGATGATCGCCGAGACCTCGTTCACCGCACCCGAGGCCGAGATCAGGAAGCGCATCGAGGCGCTGCGCGCGGCGGGCTACAGCCAGTTCACCATCCAGCTCGTACCCGGGCAGGAGAAGGCGATCGAGGACTGGGGCCGCATCGCGAGGGTGTTCGCGTGAAGCTCGGCATCTCCTTCAGCTTCCAGGCCCATCGCGGCCTCGGCGAGCCGTACGACAAGGCCTATCGCGAGGCGCTGGAGCTCGCGGCCGAGGCGAGCCGGCTCGGCTACCATTCGATCTGGGCCAGCGAGCATCACGGCGAGCCCGACGGCTACTGCCCGTCGCCGGTCGTGGCCTGCGCGGCGCTCGCGGTCGCGGCGCCGAACTGCCGGATCGGCCAGGGCGTGGCGCTGGCGCCGCTCTACGGCCATCCGATGCGCATGGCCGAGGACCTGTCGGTGGTCGACAATCTTTCGGGCGGCCGCATCGAGATCGGGCTGGGGCAGGGCTATCGCCCGCCCGAGTTCGACATGTTCGGCTGGAACTACAAGCGCCGCACGACGGCGTTCGAGGAATCGCTCGACATCCTCGGGAAGGCCTGGACCGGCGAGGCGTTCGACTACGAAGGCAAGGTCTACACCGTGAAGGGTGGCCTGCTTCGCCCGCCGCCGGTGAAGCCCGGCCGGCCGCCGCTCTGGATCGGCGCCGCCCATCCCAAGGCGCGCGCGCGGGCGGTGAGCCGCCGCGCCGGCTTCCTGGTGGCGCCGCTCGCCGAATGGGGCCTGGTCGAATATCAGTTCAAGTCGTTCGACGAGGAGGCGGCGCGCCAGGGTGCCGGCCGCCTGCCGCGCGCGGTGATGCGCGAGATCCTGGTCGGCGATTCGGCGGCCGATGCGATGAAGCGGCACCAGCCCTTCATCGACGAGGTCTACCGGGTGCAATACAAGCCCGAGCGGATCGGCCTCACCTATATCGACAAGGAAACGAAGGAGAAGAAGCCGCTCACCTCGGACCATCCGCACTTCATGTCCGAAGCGTTCATGCAGGAACGCTGGCTGCTCGGCACACCGCAGGACATCGCCGCCAAGCTGGCCAAGTGGCAACCGCGCCTCGGCATGGACCACCTGATCTTCACGCCCCGCCCGCCCGGCATGTCGCTCAAGCAGGCGGTCGACGAGATCGAGGCGATCGCGAAAGGTGTGATGCCGGCAATCGAAACGGTGTCATCCCGAGCATAGCGGGGGATCTATACTGGTCCGTATAGATCCCTCGCTACGCTCGGGATGACACGGCCTGTGGCCCTAGTCACTTCACCTTCGGCATCACCTCTTCCGCGAAGAGCTGCATCTGGTCGAGCAGCTCCTGCACCGAATTCGCGGCGAAGTAGAGCCCGAGCAGGTGGGTGACGCCGGCCTCCTTGAAGGCCAACGCCTTGTCGATCACCTCGGCGGGCGTTCCGATCAGGTTGATCTCCTCGTGCGTCGCGGCGCCCTGGCCCTTGAGCGTCGACTTGGACAGCGAGACCAGATGCTTGTTCATCTGGCTCTTGCGGAAGCTCTCGATCGCCTGCTCGTGCGTCCTGCCGACATGGACCACGAACTGCGGGCAGACCTCGATGCTGCGCCAGTCGCGGCCGGCCTTGTCGGCCTGCTCGCGCAAGGCTTTCACGCCCGAGCGGATGCGGTCGACATGCATGCCGGCGGGCAGCCAGCCGTCGCCCCACTTCACCGCGCGCTCGATGTTGTTGGCATGGTTGCCGCTCACATAGATCGGCAGCTTGTTCTGGAACGGCTTGGGGAAGAGCTCGACATCCTTGAACTTGTAGTACTGGCCGTCGAACGAACAGACCCTCTCCTTGAACAGCAGGTTCAGCGCCTGCAGTCCCTCGTCGACGATGTCGCCGCGATCGATCGTGGCGTTGGGCTGCAGCGCCTTGAACTCCTCGCGGTAGGCGCCGATGCCGATGCCGAGCTCCAGCCTTCCCTTGCCGAAATGGTCGAGGG
>JAFEFF010000017.1 GCA_018240745.1 Pseudomonadota bacterium | reverse complement strand
GGGCCTGTTCCTCGCTCCGTCTCAGAATGCCAACTTTGGGGTCAACGGACTCAGGCCTGGCGGTGGAAGCCACTCTCAACGCTGCTCCACCCTCACATTCTGCCAGACTTCCAACACACAAGGGGTCATGACCCCCTCCGTCAGCGTAAGACGCTGACACCTCCCCCGAAGACGGGGGAGGGCGAAGACGAATGATGGAAAGAGCACTATGTTGAGCCCATGACCAAACCGCGTATTCCCGCCGGCGCTGTCGTGCGCGGCACTGACAAGGGTTATGTCCACGGCGATATCCCTCTCACTCCCGGCGCCCTCAAACCCGGCCAGGAGCGGCCGGTCGAGAAGGTCGAGGAGAAGTACCCCTACATGCGGCCGCGCGATGCGGCGACGCTGATTCTCGTGCGGACGAAGGGCCGGATGCCCGAGGTGCTGATGGGCTGCCGCGCCGCCAGGTCGGCCTTCATGCCCAACCGCTACGTCTTCCCCGGCGGCCGGGTCGATCCCGCCGACGCCCACATCCCGATCGCCACGCCGCTCGACCGTCACGTCAAGGCGCGCCTGCTCAAGGCGGCGTCCGAGCAGCGCGCGAAGGCATTGGGAGTCGCCGCAGTGCGCGAGACCTTCGAGGAGACCGGCCTGATCCTCGGCAAGCCGCTCGAGGGTGGCGCGCCGGAGAAGGACTACGGCGAGCACTGGAAGGGCTTCCTCGACACCGGCATGGCGCCGGCGCTCGACAGCCTCGACCTGATCGCGCGGGCGATCACGCCGCCCGGCCGGCCGCGCCGCTTCAACGCCCGCTTCTTCATGGCCCGCGCCGAGGATACCAGCGGCGAGATCCGCCATTCGAGCGAGATGGGCGACGTGCGTTGGGTCAGGCTCGACGAGGCGCGCGAGCTGCCGCTGCCGACCATCACCGGGCTCATCCTCGGCGAGATCGGCCGCCTGATCAAAGAGCCGCCCGACCGCAAGAAGCAGCGCCGGATCCCGCTGTTCGTGACGGTGCATCGGAAGCACCTCATGCTCGAGGAGTGATCGATGGCCGCGCGCGCCGAGCTTTCCTCGTCGCCCGCTGAAGCCGCCCCCCTGGCGACGTCCAGCCCGGGGCTGCCGCCGCGTGGCGGCGTCCGCCTGCGCACGCTGGTGTTGATCCGCTGGGCTGCGGTCGCCGGCCAGGTCTTCACCGCCGCGACCGTGCATTGGGGTCTGGGCTTCACCATTCCCCTGCTGCCGGTCGGCGGCACGATCGCTCTCTCCGCGCTCCTCAATCTCGCGGTCAGCCTCGGCCGGCCTTCCTCGGCGCGCATCGACGATCGCGAGGCGACCATCTTCCTCGCCTTCGACATCGTGCAGCTCGCCGTGCTGCTCTATCTCACCGGCGGCCTGACCAATCCCTTCGCCCTGCTGCTGATGGCGCCGGTCGCGATCGGCGCGACCATTCTTTCGCTCGCCAGCAACATCGCCCTGTCGCTGCTCACGATCGTCAGCATCGCCCTGCTGGGCGTGTTGCATCAGCCGCTGCCGTGGACCGGCATCCAGCCCGACCTGCCCGACATCTACCAGGCGGGCGTGTGGGCCGGCCTGACGCTCACGACGCTGCTGGTCACGCTGTACGGCTGGCGGCTCGCCGAGGAGGCGCGCCAGATGAACGACGCGCTGCTCGCGGCGCAGGGCGCGCTGGCCCAGGAGCAGCGCATGTCGGCGCTTGGCGCGCTCGCGGCCGCGGCGGCGCACGAGCTCGGCTCGCCGCTTTCGACCATCGCCGTCGTCTCCAAGGAGATGCTGCGCGAAATCGAGCCCGACGATCCGTTGCGCGAGGATGTCGAGCTGCTGGTCGCGGAGTCCGACCGCTGCCGCTCGATCCTGGCGCGGCTGACCGTCGATCCGGCGCAGGACGTGTCGGACCAGTACGTGCTGGTGCCGTTGCCCGCGCTGATCGAGGCGGCGGCGCAGAATTACAAGCGTGAGGGCATCGCGATTACGTTCGAATCGGGACCGATCGGCGAGGGCGTGCCGACCACGGCGCCGATCCAGCTGCGCAGCCCCGAGATCATGCAGGGGGTCGGCAACATCGTTCAGAATGCCGTTTCGTTCGCCAATGCGGAGGTCCAGATCGCCACGCGCTGGACCACCGAATGGTCGGAGGTCGAGGTTTCGGACGACGGGCCGGGCTTTTCGGAAGCCCTCCTGGACGAACTCGGCACGCCCTTCATTTCGACGCGTCAGGGCGTCGAAGGCCACATGGGATTGGGGGTCTTCATTGCGAAAACGCTACTGGAACGAACCGGGGCCTCGGTGAGCTTTGGCAATCGCAGTGCCCGGGAGAGCGGGGCCGCAGTCGTCGTGCGCTGGCCAAACCCCGTCTTCAAGGCTACATAGCGACAAAATGCCCAACAAGGAGAGGCCATGAGTGACACAGGCGCCCCCCGCCCAGTCTCCCCCATCCTTGCCGGCGTGACGAATGCGAAGGACCGTACGCTTCTGATCGCCGACGATGATGCCGCATTCCGCAATCGGATCGCGCGCGCGCTCGAGCTGCGCGGCTTCATCGTGACGTCGGTCGGCTCGGTCGCCGAAGCGTTGGCCCAGACGGCCAGGCCGCCCGCCTTCGCCGTGCTCGACCTGCGGCTGGGCGACGGCAATGGCCTCGAGCTGGTTGGTCCGCTGCGCCAGGCGCGGCCCGACATCCGCATCGTCGTGCTGACCGGCTACGGCAACATCGCCACCGCCGTCGCTGCGGTGAAGGAAGGCGCGGTCGACTATCTCGCTAAGCCGGCCGATGCCGACGCGATCGAACAGGCGCTGACCGCGCATGGCCGCAAGCTGCCGCCGCCGCCGTCGAACCCGATGTCCGCCGACCGCGTGCGCTGGGAGCATATCCAGCGGGTGTTCGAGCAGTGCGACCGCAACGTCTCCGAGACCGCGCGCCGCCTCAACATGCACCGCCGCACCCTGCAGCGCATCCTGGGCAAGCACGCGCCGCGGGAACACTGATGTCTTGCGCTGGGGGCGCGCCACTCCAGTGGCGCGTCATGATTTTCCCATGAGCATGAGAAGACGCGCCACTGGAGTGGCGCGCCCCCAGCACTGATCACCGTCCAACTCGTCCTGAACGCCCTGGCGCTGGGCATGGCCTATGCGCTGGTGGCGCTGGGCTTCGTGCTCGCCCTCAACGCCTCGGGCGCGGTGAATTTCGCGCATGGCGATCTCGTGGTGCTGGGCGGGGCGGTCGCGGTGCTGCTCGCCGCATGGCTCGGGCTGCCGGGCTTCCTGCTGCTGCCGCTGGTCGCGCTCGCCCTCGCGGGCGCCGGCGTGCTCGCGGCCCACGTCGCGATCCTGCCGCTCGCGCGACGGCCGCCGGAAGCGAGCTTCGTCGCGACCATCGCGCTCGCCGCGATGATCGAGCAGACACTCACCGTCACGATGGGCGCCGCACCGCGCACCGCGCCGCCGTTCCTCGGCAGCGGCGCCGTCACGATCGCCGGTGTGCCGCTCGGCCTGCAGCCGCTGGCGATCGTGATCGTGGGCGCCATCCTGGTCGTGGCCCTGTGGTTCCTGCTCGAGCGCACGCAAGTCGGTCGCCGCATGCGCGCCGTCGCTGCCGACCGGCACATGGCGCGTGCCGTCGGCATTCCCGTCCGGCGCTACGTCACGCTCTCGCTGGCGCTTTCCGGAGCGCTCGCCGGCATCGCAGGTTTCCTGCTGGGTCACCAGTTCCTGGTCACGCCGACCCAGGGCGCCGGCCACATGCTGAAGGCCTATATCGCGGTCGCCCTGGGCGGCTGGGGCAGCGTGCCGGGCGCCTTGATCGGGGCGCTGGCGATCGGCCTCTTCGAGACCTTCGTGTCGGCCGGGATCGGCGACGCCTGGGCGTCGGCTGCGCTCTACGTCGCGGTGCTGCTGGTGCTCACGCTCCGTCCGCGCGGGCTGTTCGGCGAGCCCGTGGGGCAGCGCGCCTGATGGCCGAGCGGCTGGCCACGCTGGTGGGGATCTACGCCCTGCTCGGGCTGGGCTACCAGATCGTGTTCGGCCAGCTCCGCGCCCTCAATCTGGCGCAGGGCGCGCTGTTCGGTGTCGGTGCCTACGCGACGGCGCTCACCGCACCATATCTCGGCCCGCTCGCCCTGCTCGTCGCGCCGTTCGTTGCAGCCGCCGCCGCAGCGCTCGCGGCACCGCCGATGCTGCGCCTCCAATCGCACTACTTCGCTCTCGCCACCCTGGCGTTTGCCTCGCTGATCAATCTGGTGGCGGTGAACGCCGAGGACCTGACCGGTGGCGCCAACGGGCTGGTCGGCTTCGGCATGTCATTGCCGCGCGGCACGATCCTCGCCGTCGCCGTCTGGCTCGTGGTGGCCGCGGCCGTGATCGCCTACTCGTGGGTCTTCGCAGGCGCGATGGGAGAGAAGGCCCGGCTGCTGCGCGATGCCCCGCTGGTCGCCGCGAGCGTCGGCATCGACGCCGCCCTGTGGCGCTTCCTCGCCTTCGTGGCCGGCGGTGCGTGCGCCGGTCTCGCCGGCGGCTTCTCCGCCGCATTGACCGGCGTTGTCTCGCCCGAGGTGACCGGCTTCCCGGTGATGCTGCTCTGCCTCACGGCCGTGGTGGTCGGCGGGACGCGCCATCCGCTCGGCGCCGTGCTCGGCGCCGCCGTCGCCGTGCTGCTCCCCGAGCTGTTCCGCGGCCTGCAGGGGAGCTGGCTGCTGGCCTACGCCGCCGCGACTCTCGCGGTCGTGCTGTGGGCGCCCGAGGGACTGGCCGGTCTGTTCATGCGGCGCCGTGCGCTGCCGATCCCGCTGGCGGCCACGCCCGTGTCCGGCGGGCGTCGCCTCGCGCTGGACCATGTCAGCAAGCGCTTCGGCGGCGTCGAGGCGCTGAGCGACGTTTCCCTGACGGTCGACAGGGGCGAGATCGTCGGCCTGATCGGCCCCAACGGCTCGGGCAAGACGACCCTGCTCAATGCGATCGGCGGTCTGGAGCCGGCCGATTTCGGCACCATCACCATCGATTCGATGCACCTCGAGCGCCTTCCGGCGCATGCCATCGCCCGGCACGGCATCGGCCGCACCTTCCAGACCCCGATCGAGGGCGAGACGCGCGGCGCGGGCCTTGCACGGGCCCTTGCGACCGGTGCCGCCTTCCTGCTGCTCGACGAGCCGGCCGCCGGCATGACCGACCGCGAGCGCGAGCTGCTCGCCGGCCAGTTGCGCGGGCTGCGCCGGGATCGCGGCATCCTCCTGGTCGACCACGATGTCGAGCTGCTGACCAGGGTTTGCGACCGGCTGGTCTGCCTCGACGGCGGCAAGGTCATCGCCACCGGCTCGCCCCTGCAGGTTCGCGCCGATCCCAGGGTTCGTGCCAGCTTCCTCGGTGTCCCGGCATGAGCATCGTGCTCGACACCGGCGACTTCTCCGTCGCGGCCGGCGAGATCGTGGCGCTGCTCGGCGCCAATGGCGCGGGCAAGACCACGACGATCGAATCGATCCTGGGTTTCCGCGGGGGCTTCCGCGGGCCACGGGCCATTCGGCTATTCGGCGAGGACGTGACGTCGCTGCCGGTCGAGCGCCGCGTCGCGCTCGGCATCGGCTACGTGCCCGAGCGGCGGCGCTTGTTCGCCAGCCTCACGGTCGCCGAGAACCTCGAAGCATCGTCGCGCCTGCCGGCCGCGCAGCGCCGCCGGCGCGTCCACGAGATGCTGGCCGCGTTCCCGATGCTCGGCGAGCGCCCCGACGCACGCGCGTGGCTCCTGTCCGGCGGCCAGCAGCAGATGCTCGCATTGGCCCGCGCCTTGATGGATCGCCCGCGCCTGCTGCTGCTCGACGAGCCGACCCTGGGCCTCGCTCCGGTGGTGGTGGCCGACCTGTTTGCGCGCCTGAGAGCCGCCGCCGCCGAGGGCACCGCGGTGCTTCTCAGCGAACAGCGCGCGAGCCTTGCGCTCGGCATCGCCAGCCGCGGCGTCGTGCTGAACCGCGGCCGCGTCGTGCGCCTCGCATCGGCCCGGGAGCTCGCGAACGACCCCCACCTCGCCGACCTGATGGCGGGTGGGTAAACGAACCCCTCCCCGCAGACTAGGGCTATCACATATGCCGTTTTTGATATGGGATAGCTCCACCGTCGTCCCGAGCGAAGCCGAGGGACCTCTTTTCGCGGTGCTGAATGCGAAAGTCCGTCGTCTACATTCTGGCGAGCCATACAGGCCGGGCTCTGTACATCGGTGTAACGACCAACCTGCCACGACGCCTCGCAGAGCATCGCAATGGCGAGGTCATCCACACCGCGAAATATCGCATCGATCGACTGATCTATGTCGAATCTCATGAGACCGCGCCAGACGCCATCGCGCGAGAGAAGCAGCTGAAGAACTGGAGTCG
>JAFEFF010000179.1 GCA_018240745.1 Pseudomonadota bacterium | reverse complement strand
CCATGCCCTGTGACTTAATCGTGGCCGCGCAACCTGTTATCCACATCGTCGTTGCCCGCGCGAACTGCGCGTCTGTGATCAGATTGTGCCCGGGCAACCACTTGCCGCGGCGCATTCGAGATCGAGCACCAGTTCGGAAAAACGCGGAAAGACGGGGCTTTTGCAGAAGTACCCGGAAACTCTGCGATCTTTCCAAACCGCCGAGCCACAGTTTGATCACGCGTCATGCCGTGTACCCATCCATATGGTGAACGCGACAGGACGGAGGGGAAGGCGTGAAGATTGCGATCATCGAGGATGAGGTGATCCTCGCGATGGCGCTCACTTTGATGCTCGAGGATTGGGGGCACCAGGTCATCGGGACGGCTGACACCGAGATCGGCGCGATGGTGCTGGTCAAGGACGAACGTCCGGACCTTGTCGTCATGGATATCCGATTGGGCCGCCGCGATAGTGGACTGCATGCGGCACGGTTGATTCGTGCGAGCAGCGACGTCCCGATCGTGTTCTGCACCGCCTACGCCGACAGCCCTCCGATCAAGGTGCAGGTCGCGGCTCTCGGCAACACCCATCTGATCGGCAAGCCGGTGGACGAGGACCAGTTCGAATGGCTGTTGCGCACGATCGACGATCACCGGCAAAAAGTCGGCGTCGCGCCAGTCGTCGCGGCGCGCGGCGCCCTGCAGCGCGCGACGAACGAGGTCTGATCGACCTGCGAACAGTCCCGTGAAGCGGTAAATCAGCGAACGCGCGCCTGGCGATTGGGCGATGCGTCGGGATCCTGCCGCAGCAGGGCAAGCAAGCTCCGATCGGCTCTGCCCGTCACGGCATGGCCTATCTTCGCTTCGTATCTTTGTACGCTGGCGGTCGTTCGCGGTCCGACCACACCATCGATCGGCCCCGGATCGATGCCGAGCGATGTCAGCCGTTTCTGGATCTCGGCGATCTCTGCTCCGCTCAGCGCGACCTCGGGCTGCGGGCTCGCCGTGTCGGCGGGCGCGGGCACGGTCACCGGCGGCGCGGCCGGAGGCGGTGCCGGAATTGCGGCGGCTACATCGATCGGTTTGGGCGCATCGACCTCGGCTGACGGCTCGGGCGGCCGTGGAGGCGGTGCAGGTTCCGCCGCCACGGTGACCGCGGCGAGCACGGGCGCGGGCGGCGGGGCCACGACCCTCGAAGCCGCAGGGCGCGGCGCGTCATCCCGCACGAGCCACTCGTAGTAGGGGTAGCCGGCGGCGCCGGCGACGGCGATCGCGATGAGCACGACATACGGCCATGCGATCCGCAGCCGCCGGTGCGGCGGCATCGGATCGGGCAATGTGTGCGTCGGTCGGCGTGTCGCGAGATGGAGCGAGAGGCGGTTCAGGGAGTCGTGGAAGGCAGCGTCGGCAATTTCGGCAGACCCGCCCAACCTTCCTGTCCGGTCCATCATCGTCTCCTCACCTGCGGCGACTATGGACAATCGGGCACGCGAGGAGCGTGATCTTGCTGAGACATCGAAGGGCGGGCACTCGGGCCCGCCCTTCGGCTCGACTTGCAGGACGTTGCGATCAGTCGTGATCGTGCACGACGACCATCGGGGTGCCGATGCTCGAGCTCTCGGTCACGACGGCACGGCCGGACGCCGACTGGTGCTCGACGGTCTCTGTACGATAGGTGCAGGCCGCGATCGACAGCGCGGCGATGGCCAGGACAAACAGGCTGCGCATGGGATGTGTCTCCTCGATCCGATTTGGCGCGGAGACAACGGAGGCGGCTCCCGACGGTTGCCGGGCTTCCGTGGCTATTCGCGGGCCAGGCCCAGGCGCTCGCCACGATAAGCGCCGCTCATCACGCGTTCCCACCACGGCTTGTGGTCGAGGAACCAGCGAACGGTGTCACGCAACCCCTGTTCGAAATCGTGGCGTGGCCGCCAGCCGAGCTCGCTGCGGATCTTCGAGGCGTCGATTGCATAGCGCGCGTCATGACCCGGCCGGTCGGTGACGAACTCGATCAGGCGCTCGTGCGGCCGGTGCGCGCTGTCCGGCTGCATCTCGTCGAGCAGCCGGCAGATCGCGCGCACGACGTCGATGTTCCGCCGCTCGCTGTCGCCGCCGACATTGTAGGTTTCGCCCGGCCTGCCCCGGGTCAGCACGGTGACCAGGGCCTCGGCATGGTCCTCGACATGCAGCCAGTCGCGCACGTTCTCGCCGCGCCCGTAGACCGGCAGGCGCTCGCCGCGCAATGCGCGGATGATGATCAACGGGATCAGCTTCTCGGGAAAGTGATAGGGACCGTAGTTGTTCGAGCAGTTGGTGGTGAGCACCGGCAGGCCGTAGGTGTGGTGCCAGGCGCGCACCAGATGGTCGGACGCGGCCTTGCTCGCCGAGTAGGGCGAGTTCGGTGCGTAGGGCGTGGTCTCGGTGAACCGGCCGCCGCCTTTCTCCGCGGGGCCGAGCGAGCCGAACACCTCGTCGGTCGAGATGTGCTGGAAGCGGAATCGCGCGCGGGCGTCCGGGTCGAGCGTGCGCCACCAGGCAAGCGCCGACTCGAGCATCGTGTACGTGCCGCGCACGTTGGTTTCGATGAACGGCGCCGCGCCGTCGATCGAGCGGTCGACGTGGCTCTCGGCGGCGAGGTGGAGGACGGCGTCGGGCCCGACTTCGGCGAAGATCGCGTCGATCGCCGGGCGGTCGCAGATGTCGACCTGGAAATGGCGATGTCGGTTGCTGGTGCGCGCCTCGGCCAGAGATTCGAGGTTGCCGGCGTAGGTGAGCTTGTCGACGTTCGCGACCGACCAGTCCGTCGTTCGGATGACGTGCCGCACGACGGCCGAGCCGATGAACCCCGCGCCGCCGGTGATCAGGAGCTTCATTGTTTCTCCCGGACCGCGGACCTGCCGGTCCGCTCGGCCCATGATGCGGACCTGGAGGTCCGCGGTCCAATGATCAGTGATGCAGGATCTGGCCGAGGAAGGTCTTGGTGCGCTCGTTCTTCGGATGGGCGAAGAATTCCTCCGGCTCGTCCTGCTCGACGATCTCGCCGCGGTCCATGAAGATCACGCGGTCGGCGACGGCTCTCGCGAAGCCCATCTCGTGAGTCACGCACAGCATGGTCATGCCCTCGCGCGCCAGCTCGATCATGACGTCGAGCACCTCCTTGACCATCTCCGGATCGAGCGCCGAGGTCGGCTCGTCGAACAGCATGATCTTCGGGCGCATCGCGAGCGCCCGGGCGATCGCAACGCGCTGCTGCTGGCCGCCGGAAAGCTGGCCCGGGTACTTGTTGGCCTGCTCGGGGATGCGCACGCGCTTCAGCAGCGACATGGCGATCTCCTCGGCGTCCTTCTTCGGCATCTTCTTCACCCAGATCGGCGCGAGGGTGAGGTTGTCGAGGATGGTGAGGTGCGGGAACAGGTTGAACGACTGGAACACCATGCCGACCTCGCGCCGGATCGCCTCGATGTTCTTGACGTCGTTGGAGAGCGTCACGCCGTGCACCGTGATGTCGCCCTGTTGATGCTCCTCCAGCCGGTTGATGCAGCGGATCAGGGTCGACTTGCCCGAGCCCGACGGACCGCAGATGACGATGCGCTCGCCCTGCTTGACGTCGAGGTTGATGTCGGAGAGCACGTGAAACTGGCCGTACCACTTGTTCACGGCCTTGAGCGTGATCACCGACGGGGCGTTCGAGAGGTCTTGCTTGGGTTGGGCTGAAGCGGCCATCAGCGGCGAGTCCCCTTGTTGAGCTCGATTTCGAGATACTTGGAGTAGCGCGACATCGAGTAGCAGAAGCAGAAATAGACGAAGGCGGCGAACAGGTAGACCTCGCCCGGGAAGCCTGCCCAGTTGGGATCGACCAGCGCCTGGTTGGCGGTGTTCAGGAAGTCGAAGATGCCGATGATCAGCACCAGCGAGGTGTCCTTGAAGAAGCCGATGAAGGTGTTGATCAGCGGCGGGATCACGACTCTGAGAGCCTGGGGCAGGATGATCAGCGTCGTCTTCTGCACGTAGTTGAGACCCACCGCGTCGGCGGCCTCGAACTGGCCCTTGGGCAGCGACTGCAGGCCGCCGCGGATGATCTCGGCGATGTAGGCGCCGGCGAACAGGATCACCGCCACCTGGGCGCGCAGGAACTTGTCGATGTTCATGCCCGAGGGCAGGAACAGCGGCAGCATGACCGACGCCATGATCAGCAGGCTGATCAGCGGCACGCCGCGGATCAGCTCGATGAATCCGACGCACAGGCCCTTGATCAGCGGCAGGTTCGAGCGCCGGCCCAGCGCCAGCAGGATGCCGAACGGGAAGGCGAACAGGAGGCCGTAGGTGGCCAGGATCATCGTCACCGGAATGCCGCCCCACAGGCCGGTCTCGACATAGCTGAACGGAGCGATCGCCAGGCCCCAGGCCGGCAGCACGCCGACCATGCGCAGAACCAGGCCGACCGCGCCGATGCCGGCGAGCGCGCGCCAGCCGTTCAGCTCGGCCGGCGGCGCGATGCTGCCGCGCAGGATCATGCCGAGCCCGCCGACGGCCAGCGCCATGAACAGGATCAGGCTGATCGAGATGCTGATCTCGCCGAACATCAGCAGGAAGGTGATGAAGCTGCCGATGCCCCAGATGGCGATCAGGCGCTTGTTCCACATCCGCCGGTCCGAGCTCAGGATCAGCATCGCCAGCATGGCGATGACCGCGAACAGCGGCCGCCAATGCTGCTCGTAGGGGAACGAGCCGAAGAAGATGTAGCGGTACTTCTCGCGGATCAGCGCCCAGCAGGCGCCGTGGCCGCGGCACTCGGCGCCGCTCTTCGCGTCGAAGGTCGCGGTGAACAGCGCCCAGTGCAGGAAGTTCGACAGGATCCAGGCGACAACGACGATCAGCACGATCGTCGTGATGCCGTTGCCCCAGCTCGAGAACAGGTTCTTGCGCATCCAGCCGAAGACGCCGGTCTCGACGGTCGGGGGAGCAAGCTGCCGGCGCTCGCCGGCGGGCATGACGTCGGTCATGTCAGCGCTCCCTCAGGGCGATGCGTTTGTTGTACCAGTTCATGAAGGCCGAGATCGACAGGCTGACGCTGAGATACGCCGCCATGATGATCAGGATGTTCTCGATCGCCTGGCCGGTCTGATTGATGGTCACGTTCACCGCCGCGACCAGGTCGGGATAGCCGATCGCGATCGCCAGCGAGCTGTTCTTGGTGATGTTGAGATACTGGCTGGTCATCGGCGGTATGATCAGCCGCATCGCCTGCGGCAGCAGCACCAGCCGCATCACCTGGCCGCGCGACAGGCCGAGCGCCGACGCCGCCTCGCTCTGCCCCTTGTGCAGGGCCAGGATGCCGGAACGAACGATTTCGGCGACGAATGCCGAGGTATAGAGCACGAGGCCGATCAGCAGGGCGGTGAATTCCGGCTGGATGACGATGCCGCCGTCGAAGTTGAAGCCCTTGAGGTGCGGCCAGCTCATGTGGTGCGGCGCCCCACCCAGCAGCCAGACGATCACGGGCAGGCCGACGATCAGGCCGATTCCCGTCTTGATGGTCGGAAAGGGCTGGCCGGTCGCGTCCTGCCGCTTCTTGGCCCAGCGCTTCACGAAGACGGTTGCGACGACGCCGATCAGGAAGGCGATGCCCATCCAGTGGTAGGTTGGGTCGGCGAGCGGCACCGGCGCATAGAGGCCGCGATTGCTGAGGAAGAAGGAGTTGAGAACGTTGATCGCCTGGCGCGGGCCCGGGAAGGCCTCGCTGATCAGCTTGTAGATCAGGAACAGCCACAGCAGCAGCGGCACGTTCCGGAACATCTCGACATAGCACTCGCAGATCTTGGCGAGCAGCCAGTTGGGCGACAGCCGGCCGACGCCGATCATGGTGCCGAGGATGGTCGACAGGAAGATGCCGATCACCGCCACCTTCAGCGTGTTCAGCATGCCGACGAAGATCGCGCGCGCGTAGGTGCTGGCCGGCGAGTAGGCGATCATGGTGTCGCCGATCTCGAACCCGGCCTCGCGATGGAGGTAGCTGAAGCCCGACGCGATCTTCTGGCGCTGCAGGTTCTCGATCGTGTTGCTGACCAGGAACCAGGCCAGCAGCCCGACCAGACCGACCACCACGATCTGGAAGACCCAGCCGCGGATCACCGGGTCGTTCCACGGCGCAACCTTGGTCCGTGTCGTCGAGGAGCCGAGAGACCCGACCGCCATGCTTTCTACCCCTTGCGGCTCACCGGATCGGCGGTGCGTATTGCAGGCCGCCCTGTGTCCAGAGCCGGTTCACGCCTCGGTCGATCTTGAGCAGCGAATGCGGCCCGACGTGCCGATCGTAGCTCTCCCCGTAGTTACCGACCTGCTTGATGATGTTGTAGACCCACCTGTCGTCGACGCCCAGCGCCTTGCCCATCCCGGGGGTGACGCCGAGGATGCGCTTGATCGTCGGATTTTCGCTTTTCACCATCTCGTCGACGTTCCCGGAGGTGATGCCGTACTCCTCGGCCTCCAGCATGGCGAACTGGGTCCAGCGGATGATGTCGGCGAACTGGTTGTCGCCGTGGCGGACCATCGGGCCGAGCGGCTCCTTCGAGATGATCTCGGGCAGGATGATGAAATCCTCGGGCTTGGCCGGCGGCGGTACGTTGGCGGCCCGCGTGGCGGCCAGGCTCGAGACGTCGGTGGTGTAGACATCGCAGCGGCCGGCATAGAACGCCGCGCGGATTTCCTCGGCCTTCTCGATGACCACCGGCTTGAAGGTCATCTTGTTGGCGCGGAAGTAGTCGGCGAGGTTCAACTCGGTCGTCGTGCCGGGCGCAACGCAGATGGTGGCGCCGTCCAGCTCCTTGGCGCTTTTCACGCCGAGCTTCCTGGGCACCAGGAAACCCTGGCCGTCATAATAGGTGATCGCCGTGAAATCGAGGCCGAGCGCGGTGTCGCGCTGCAGCGTCACGGTGGTGTTGTTCGAGAGCAGGTCGACCTCTCCCGACTGCAGCGCGGTGAAGCGCTGCTGCGAGGTGAGGGGCACGTACTTGACCTTCTCGGACTCGCCGAAGATCGCCGTCGAGACGGCGCGGCACACGTCGATGTCGAGTCCGACCCACTTGCCCTGGCTGTCGGCGGCGGCGAAGCCCGCGATGCCGGTCGGCACGCCGCAGATCAGGGCGCCGCGCGCCTTGATGGCGTCGAGATCCTTGCCGGCGAAAGCATTGCCCGCGGCCAGGGCGGCAGCGACCCCGACGGCCGCTGCCAGGACGAACGACCTCATGGTTACCGGATCGGCGGCGCGTACTGCAGGCCGCCCTTGGTCCACAGCTTGTTCAGGCCGCGGTCGATCTTGAGCACCGAGCCCGAGCCGACGTTGCGGTCGAAGCTCTCGCCGTAGTTACCGACCTGCTTGACGATGTTGTAGACCCACTTCTCGTCGACCCCGAGCGCCTTGCCCATGCCCGGCGTGACGCCGAGGATGCGCTTGATGGTGGGGTTCTCGCTCTTGAGCATCTCGTCGACGTTCTTCGAAGTGATGCCGTATTCCTCGGCCTCGAGCATCGCGTACTGCGACCAGCGCACGATGTCGGCGAACTGGTTGTCGCCATGCCGCACGGCCGGGGCCAGCGGCTCCTTGGAGATGATCTCGGGCAGCACGATGAAGTCCTCGGGCTTGAGCGGCGGCGGCGGGTTGGCGGCGCGCGTCGCATAGAGGCTCGAGGAATCGTTGGTGTAGACGTCGCAGCGGCCGGAGAAGAAGGCGGCGCGGACCTCGTCGACCTTCTCGATGACCACCGGCTTGAAGGTCATCTTGTTGGCGCGGAAGTAGTCGGCGAGGTTGAGCTCGGTGGTGGTGCCGGGCGCGACGCAGACGGTGGCGCCGTTCAGCTCCTTGGCGCTCTTCACGTTCAGCTTCTTCGGCACCAGGAAGCCCTGGCCGTCGTAGTAGGTGATCGCCGTGAAATCGAGGCCGAGCGCGGTGTCGCGGGTCAGCGTCTGGGTCGTGTTGTTCGACAGCATGTCGACCTCACCCGACTGGAGCGCGGTGAAGCGCTGCTGCGAGGAGAGCGGCACGTACTTGACCTTCTCCGAGTCGCCGAACAACGCGGCCGAGACGGCGCGGCAGACATCGACGTCGAGGCCGACCCACTTGCCCTGGCTGTCGGCCATCATGAAGCCGGCCGTTCCCTGGCCGACGCCGCAGATCAGGTTGCCGCGCGCCTTGATGGTATCGAGGTCCTTGCCGGCCATCGCCGTGCCCGAGAACAGGATGGCCGTCAGCCCCGCCGCTGCAGCCAAAGTCGTCTTTCGCATCACATTGCCTCCCGTTGATTTTCCTTCCTTGCCGCCGAGTGTCGCCTCCCAAAGGCCTGCAAGCAACAGGCCAGATGCCCGTGTTGGCTGCGGCCGAATGCAAGACCGCCGCCCCGGAGGGCGGCGGCAAGCGGTTCCCGAGGAACGGCCGTGATCAGCGGATCGGCGGCGCGTATTGCAGCCCGCCCTTGGTCCACAGCGCGTTCAGCCCGCGCTCGATCTTGAGCGGGCTGCCCATGCCGACATTGCGCTCGAAGCTCTCGCCGTAGTTACCGACCTGCTTGACGATGTTGTAGACCCACTTGTCGTCGACCCCGAGTGCCTTGCCCATGCCCGGCGTCGTGCCGAGGATGCGCTTGATGGTCGGGTTCTCGCTCTTCAGCATGTCGTCGACGTTCTTCGAGGTGATGCCGTACTCCTCTGCCTCGATCATGGCGTACAGCGACCAGCGCACGATGTCGGCGAACTGGTTGTCGCCCTGGCGCACCGACGGGCCGAGCGGCTCCTTGGAGATGATCTCCGGCAGGATGATGAAGTCGTCGGGCTTGGCCGGCGGCGGCGTATTGGCGGCGCGGGTCGAATAGAGGCCCGAAGCGTCGGTCGTGTAGACGTCGCAGCGGCCGGCATAGAAGGCGGCGCGGACCTCCTCGACCTTCTCGATGACCACCGGCTTGAAGGTCATCTTGTTGGCGCGGAAGTAGTCGGCGAGGTTGAGCTCGGTGGTGGTGCCGGGCTGCACGCAGACGGTGGCGCCGTTCAGCTCCTTGGCGCTCTTCACGCCGAGCTTCTTGGACACCATGAAGCCCTGGCCGTCGTAGTAGTTGACGCCGGTGAAGTCGAGGCCGAGCGCGGTGTCGCGCTGCAGCGTCCAGGTGGTGTTGCGCGACAGGATGTCGACTTCGCCCGACTGCAGGGCGGTGAAGCGCTGCTGCGCGGTGGTGGGCACGTATTTGACCTTCTCGGAGTCGCCGAAGATCGCCGCCGATACGGCGCGGCAGACATCGACGTCGAGGCCGACCCACTTGCCCTTGTCGTCCTGCTGGGCGAAGCCCGCGACTCCGGTATTGATGCCGCAGACCAGGCTGCCGCGCGCCTTGACGGCGTCGAGGTCCTTGCCGGCCATGGCGCTGCCAGAGGCCAGCATCGCGGCCAGCGCAGCCG
Source organism: Pseudomonadota bacterium (assembly GCA_018240745.1). GTDB lineage: Bacteria > Pseudomonadota > Alphaproteobacteria > Reyranellales > Reyranellaceae > Reyranella. The sequence goes on along the minus strand of JAFEFF010000179.1, from coordinate 37,934 downwards.
CGGCTGTGAACGTGTATTTACGCATGACGATCTCCCGTTGATGCCCCTCTCTACTCCGGGGCAGCGAGCCTCGCCACCATCCCGTGACGGGCAGCAGGCGCCGTGAAAAAAGCCCGCTTCAGTTGTGGCCGGTGAACGGGTTCTCCGACCACAGCGAGCTGCGGCGCGGACGCTGGGCGTCGCTCGCCGCGCGCACGTCCTGCTGCCACTGGCGGTAGGCAACCAGCGACTGGCCGGTCAGCGTGTCGTGGCCGCCTCCCGGCGAGACGTACGGCGCCGGATTGACGAACTTGCCGTTGATGATCACCGAGAAGTGCAGGTGCGGCCCGGTCGAGCGGCCGGTCGAGCCGACATAGCCGATCACGTCGCCCTTCTTGACGTGGCTGCCGACCGCGAGGCTCGGCTCGAAGCGGGACATGTGGCCGTACAGCGTCTCGAAGTTGTCGGCATGGGTGATCTTCACCGTGCGGCCATACTGGTAGTACCAGCCCTCGTGATTGATCACGCCGTCGGCCGCCGCATAGATCGGCTCACCCGTATGGGCCTCGAAGTCGATGCCGTCGTGGAAGCCGGTGCCGGTGGCGCGGCCGTAGTAGTGGCGGGTGCCGAACGGCGAGGAGATGCGCGAGCCGGGCTTGGGCTCGCCCAGCATCGTGCCGCCCAGCCGCTTGCCGTTCTCGTCGAACCAGCCCTCCGGTTGGTCGGGCGGCATGAACCACCAGTACGAGTGCTTGGCCTTGCCCTCGCCGATGCTGGCGTAGAGCAGATGGGTGGCGCCGTCGCCGGTGCGGCCCTCGAACATCTCGACCTTGGGCTTGCCCGTCGAGAAGCCGGCGAAGGCGTCGCTGAGCGGCTTGAGCGCGCCGTGGTTCGGACCGCCGGGCAGGAAGCCCGCCGCGGCCTTGGCGCTCACCAGCTTGACCGAGCCGTTGACCAGCGCGCGCGCGCCGGCGCCCGGCAGGGTCGCTGAGACGGGCACGGTGTTATTGTCGGGCTTGTCGGCCGTGGCGGCAGGCACCGTGGACGGAGCACCGTCGCCATGCTCCTTGAGCCACTGGGCGTTCAGCTGGTCGGCCTGGTGGTCGGTGGGCGAGGCGGCGTTGGCAGGATTGGCCGCCGCCCTGCGCGGGGCGGCCTTGAGATTGTGCTTGGTCGGGGCTTTGACCTGGGCGACGGCGGGCAGGGACAGGGCGGCAAGGCCGAAACTGGTGACCGCGGTAGCAACCAGACAAACTTGCATGAACCGCGACCGGTCGGCGCGCTCTGCGCGCGTCGTCGTATACGCCATCGGCCTCTCCCGCCTTCTTTGCCCAATTCCTCGAGACCAACAGCGAATACCGACCGGCTTTTTGCCGATTCTGCCGCAGCAGCCCTCTTGCGCCGGATACTGGCCACGCAATTCCCTCAAGTCCAACAAAAAGTGGCAAAAATGCAACAGTGGTGCAGGTATCTGAAACAGCTTGATATTCCAGCTTCCGCGGGATCAGCGCCGCTTTCGGTCGTGGAAAACTGCAGTGGGCAGAGTGTCGCGACGGGCCGAGTCCCGCACGATCGGGTAGCGCGCCAGCAGACCGGCGGCCTCGGCCATCTCCTCGACGTCGTTGAACATCGGTACGCCGGCGCGCTCCATGCTGGCGAACCAGTCGGCCTTGCCGGGCAGCGTTCCCATCATCGAGTGCATCACCGGGAGTCGCGCGCCGCGTGCGAGCTCGGCCAGCCGGTCGATTACCGGCCCGGCATCCACCATGAACGGCACGACATGGATCATCAGCACCATGTCGTACGCCTGGTGGGCGTGGGTCATCGCCGCCTCGAAGGTAAGCCCGAAGCGGTCCTCGCGGGCGTCGGCCAGCAGGTCGATCGGGTTGGCGACCGAGGCCTCCGGCGGCAACTGCTGGCGCAGCACGTCGGCCATCGCTTGCGGTAGAGCGCCGAGCTCCAGCCCTTCCAGCGCCGCGCGATCGGCGCAGATCACGCCGGGTCCGCCCGAGTTGGACAGGATCAGCGTCCGCCTGCCCAGTCCCTGGGGAAACCGGCCGAACGCCTTGGCGGCGACCAGCAGCCGCCGCAGGCTCTCGACCCGGATGATGCCGCACGAGGCGCAGAAAGCATCGATCGCCGCGTCGTCGTTGGCGATCGCACCGGTATGCGCCGATGCGGCACGTCCGCCGACGTCGGTCCGGCCGCCGAACAGGGCGATCACCGGCTTGGCCGCCGCGACCTTGCGTGCCACTTCACGGAAGCGCTCGTGATCCTCGATCGATTCGACGTAGAGCAGCGCCGCGCCGATCTCCGGCCGCTCGCCCAGCCATGCGAGATAGTCCTCGACGCCGAGATGCACGGCATTGCCGACCGACACCACCGAGGTGAGCGGCAGGGCGCGCGCGTTGGCCTTGTCGATGAATTCCTCGGCGAGCGCGCCCGACTGCGAGACGAAGGCGAGGCCGTCCGCCTCCGCCCCGGGCGGCAGGTCGCGCAGGAAGGTGGCGGCGAAGCGCCACTTCGGATCGAGATGGACGATGCCGGCGCAGTTGGGCCCGGCGACGGTGACACCCCGCTCCGCCGCGAGCCTGAGCAGCGCCGCGTTGCGCGCCACGCCTGCCGGGCCGGCTTCGGCGAATCCGCCGGGCAGGATGAGCACGTTCCGGATGCCGCGATCGGCGCATTCGCCGACGGCGTCGAGGATCGCATCGGGGCGGATCACGATCACGGCTGTTTCGACCGGCGGGTTGATTTCCGCGATCGAAGTCACCGCCTCGTAACCGAATATGTTACCGCCGCGGGGATTGACCGGCACGACGCGGCCGCCGTACGCCGCTCGCTGCAGCATCTGCATGACCGCGCCGCCGGACGAGGTGGCGCGCTCGCCCGCGCCGATCACGGCGATGCTGCGCGGTGCGAAGAAGGGCGAGAGGTCCGGAGGGCTCATGACCATTTGTTTGCAGCACGAACAATGCGGGAGAACAAGATGACCGATCCGATCGAGCTCTTGATTCAGGGCCGCCCGCACGAGCTGGGGCCGGGCTTCCCGGTGCGTCGCGTGCTGCCGAGCGTGAAGCGGCGCATGGTCGGGCCGTTCATCTTCCTCGACCATTTCGGACCGATGACCATCCCGCCGGGCGGCGACGGCATGGAGGTCCGGCCGCATCCGCATATCGGCCTCGCCACGGTCACCTACCTGTTCGAGGGCGGCATCTTCCATCGCGACAGCCTGGGCTATGCGCAGGCGATCCGGCCGGGCGACGTCAACTGGATGACGGCCGGCAGCGGCATCGCCCACAGCGAGCGCACCGAGGCGGAAATGAAGCGAACCGGCTTCACCATGCACGGCGTCCAGACCTGGGTGGCGCTGCCGCACAGCCACGAGGAGACGGCGCCTTCCTTCCAGCATGTGGCGAAGGCGGAGCTGCCGGCGTGGCGCGACGGCCCGTCGGCGCTGCGCCTGATCGTCGGCACCTATGCCCACGCCAAGGCGCCGACCACGCACTTCTCGCCGATCTTCTACGTCGCGGCCGAGATGCCGGCGGCGGCGAAGATCACCGTGTCGCCCGAGCATGCCGAGCGCGGCGTCTATGTCAGCCACGGCAGCGTCACGATCGGCGACCGACAGCTCGGCGTCGGCGATCTCGCGGTCCTGGCCGCCGGCGCGCCGGTCGACGTGCTGGCCGGCAGCGACGGCGCCAAGCTGATGCTGCTGGGCGGCGCGGCGATGGACGGCCCGCGCCACATCTGGTGGAACTTCGTCTCGTCCTCCAAGCAGCGCATCGAGCAGGCCAAGACCGACTGGAAGGAAGGCCGCTTCGCGAAGGTGCCGGGCGACAGGGAGTTCATCCCGCTGCCCGATCGCTAGCGCCCGACCGTTTCTGCCGTTTTCACCGTTTGTTATCGGTGTTGGCGACGGCCGACGCGCCAAAAGCCCGGCGCGACGGCATTTTTTCGACGAGGCACGGTCGCAAAAACGGCCGAAAACGGAGCGAAAACGGCGCAAAAACGGTTTCTGCGCCGCGGGGCCAGGATCCGGTCGAGCGTCATGGCCAACAAGGAACGACATTGGCGTGCCGCGCTTCCGGCGAAGGCGAGAGTGCGTGGTGATCGGCATTTGTGGCGCAACGGAGGGCATGCCCGTCACACTGCACTATCGCGCGATCGAACACCTATTACGGGCAATGGCCCGGGTTTTTGCCGCGGAAAACGGGGCTCGAATCACGAGCCAATGCCCATAATGAGGCTTGGCGCGCGGGACTTATCCACCGGCTTTGGCCACGACGGGACGCACAGCAGAAAACGGCATGCTGACGGCCGATGGCAAAGATGAGGTGAGGGGGCGAGAAGCCGCGGCAGCCTGCGCAAGCTGATGCAGCGCAGATCGGCCCTCTTCGCGGGCGCCCATTGATGCGCAACATCCCGACCCGGGTCCAGCGCAGGTGGCGCGACATGCTGATGGTGCCGTGGTCATTCCGCCGGCCATGAGCGTGTTCACGTAACGGGAGCTGTTCGATCCCTCCTTCAGCGCCCTCAACTGGATCCTCGACCCTGTCGGCGCGGTGGCGGCGATCTTCGTCCTGCGCGGCATCGCCAAGCGCGGGAGCGAAATCTGAGGGCCGATGCCGGCCCTACGACGGGCAGATGTAGCCGGTGCCGCTGGGATTCTTGAAGCAGCCGACCGCCTGCGGCATCACGTGCTTGGGCAGCCACAGGACTGCGCTCGGCGCGAAGATGGTGAAGACGATCGTGGCCAGGAACACGACGTAGATCGGCAGCGCGGCTTTCAACGCCCTCGAGAAGGGCACGCCGACGAATTTCGACGCCATCAGCAGCACCAGGCCGTAGGGCGGCGTGATCAGGCCGAAGGCCAGCGTGACGATCAGCACCACGCCCATGTGCACCGGGTTGATGCTGCCTGCTTCGGTCAGCGCGTTCACCAGGGGCATGAAGATGATGATGGTCGGCACCGGCTCGATGAAGTCGCCGACGATGGTGAACAGCGCCACCAGCAGCAGCAGGATCAGGTGCGGGTCGCTGCCGGCGATCGAAGTGATGAAATCGGAGATCACGATCGCGCCGCGCAGGTAGGCCAGCATCCAGCCGAAGGCGGTCGCCGCGGCGATCGTGATCAGCGGCAGGGAGTAGATCAGGCCGGCGTAGCAGAAGTCGCGCGGCAGGTTGCCGATGTGCTTGGGATTGAGCAACGGGATCACCACCAGGAGGATCCAGGCCACCGCCACCACGCCCGCCTCGGTCGGCGTGAACCAGCCGGTCAGGATGCCGCCCAGCAGGATCACCGGGATCATCAGCGGCAGCGCCGCCTCCTTGGCCGCACGCGCGACCTGGCCGAAGCTCGAGCGCGGTCGGCGGATGCCGATCGGGCCGAAGAAGTAGCAGAAGATCATCAGCCCGATGCCGATCATGAAGCCGGGCAGGAAGCCCGCCATGAACAGGCCGGCGATCGACACGTTGCCGACCGCGCCATAGACCACCGCGGTGATCGACGGCGGCACCAGCGCGGCGATGGTCGAGGCCGAGGCGATGATGGCGGCGACGAACGGCGGATCGTAGCCCTCGTTCTTCATCGACACGCCGAGCGTGCGGCTCATCACGGCGACGTCGGCGGTGGTCGAGCCCGACATCTCCGAGAAGAACATGCTGAAGACGGCGACCACCTGGCTGAGGCCCCCCTTGACGTGGCCGACCAGCGACAGCGAGAGGTTGATCACCCGCTGCACGACGTTCGCCGAGCTCATCAGCTCGCCGACCAGCAGGAAGAACGGAATGGCCAGCAGCGCCTCGGAATCGACGCCATCGAACATCTTCTGCACGATCGCCGCGAAGGTGACGTCGGTGAAGATCGTGCCGATCGCGACGCCGGCGGTCAGCGAGAACGCCACCGGCACGCCGAGATAGCCGAAGAACAGGAACAGGAAGGTCATGATGCCGAGGACCAGGGTCGCGCTCATGGCAGGCCGGCTCCGTCCTCGGGCATCTGCTCTTCAGGCGGGGATTCGAAGCCGTTGCGCCAGCCGTTGACCAGCTGCTCGAGGGCGAACAGCGCGATCAGGGCGCCGGAGATCGGGATCGCGGCGTAAAGCGAGGCGATCGGCGTCATCGACGGCATGCGGAAGCTTGCGAATCCGCGCAGGAAGTTGATGTAGCCGAACCAGGTCAGGAACAGGCCGACGGCGATCACGACCAGGCGGATCATCACCTCGATGGCGAGGCGCGGGCGGCCGGTCAGCGAATCGCCGACCGCAGCCAGGTAGAGGTGATCGTTGCGCCGGGTCGCGACAGCGGCGCCGATGAAGATGCCGTAGACGAAGAAGGTCGAGGTAACCTCCTGCAGCCACAGCCAGGGATGGCCGATCTCGCGGGTGACGATGTCGCACACCACCGAGAAGCTGAAGCCGAACAGCGTCACCCCGCACAACACCATCAGGACGGCCTCGAGACCGTCGAGCGCGCGCCACTTGAGGTGCCGTTGCCGGGGAAGCACCAGCGACCGGTCCTCGGCCATACGAGACGCTCCTCCGGTCGTCGTGTCGACGAGCCCTCTACTTCACCGCCGCAATGAGCTGCCGGATCTTGTCGGCGTGCGGGCCGAGCTCCTTGGCCATCTTGTCGAGGTAGGGCGCGGCGACCTTGGTGAAGCCCGACTTGTCGACGTCGGTCACGATTTTCACGCCCATGCTCTTGAGCTTGGTGGCCGACTGGTGCTCGAGCTCGAAGCCCTTTCCCGGCTCCTGCCTGGCGACCTCGTCGGCAGCGGCCTGCACCCAGCCCTTCTGCTCGGCCGTGAGGCCCGACCACAGCTTGTCGCTGATCCACAGCAGGTTGTTGTTGGCCTCGTGCTCCGTCATCGACATCACCGGCGCCACTTCGTAGTGCTTGTTCACCAGGAAGACGTTGACGCCGTTCTCGGCGGCGTCGACCACGCCGGTCTGCAGCGAGGTGTAGACGTTGCCGAACGGCATATGGACGATCTGCGCGCCGTAGGCCGGGAACATGGTGTCCTCGGTCGGCGTCGCCTGGACGCGGACCTTCATGCCCTTGATGTCGTCGAGCTTGTGAATCTCCTTCTTGGAATAGATGTTGCGGAAGCCGAGCGTCAGCAGCGCCAGCACATGGGCGCCTTGTACGGTCTCGTCGACCATCGTGCGCACCGCCTTCGACACCTCGGGGCTGGCGATCGACTTCTTGAGATGGTCCTCGTCACGGAACAGGAAGTGCAGCGACATCACGCCGGCCTGCGGCGAGAGCGTCGCGGCGTTGGCCGAGGAGCTGAAGCAGAAGTCGATGTCGCCGGTCTTCACCAACTGCAGCACCTGCGGTTCCTGGCCGAGCTGGGCACCGGGATACTGGTCGATCAGGATCGTGCCCTTGCTCAGCTCCTTGAGCTTGTCGGCGAAGATCTTGCCGCCGACGCCGTACCCGGTGCCGACCGGCTGGTCGTAGGCGAGCCTGAAATGCTTGGTCTGGGCCAGCGCGCCGCCGGCGCCCAGCGCGACTCCCGCCAGCAGGGCCAAGCCCGAAATAAGCCTGTTACCGCCCATCGTACGCTCCCCCTATCCATCCAAGTTGTCTGAGAGGTTCGCATGCCGGGATGACGGCGACAACCGTTTCGCGCAGGAGGCGTGCGGTTTCTTGCTCGAGCTGCTGTCACGTCATGCTCTTCGGCACCGCGAGGAGAAGAAGAGATGCCGAAGTGGCCCTCTCACCTCTTCTCGACGTTCCAGAACACCGTGACCGGCGAGGCGACGTTGCCGGTCACGGTCTTGCGCCGGGCCATCGGCTGCACGAACTGGCCGAGCGGCACGGTGACGCCGAGGTCGAGGACGCGCTTCTGGATCCGCTCGGCCAGGGCGAACTGCTTCTTGGGGTCGCTCTCGCGGGCGAACTCCATGCGCATCTTCTCGATCTCCTCGTCGAACGGCCAGCCGAACTGGGCGCGGTCGCCGCTCGCCTCGGTGTAGTGGTTGATGATCGGATCGGTGAGCAGCACTGCCGACGCCGCGGTCATCGAGATGTTCCAGCCGCCCTTGTCGACCGGCACCTTCTTGGCGCGGCGGCTGACCTGCGTCTGCCAGTCCATCGACTGCATGTCGACCTTGAAGCCGCCCTTTTCCAGCAGCTCCTTGGCGACGGGCGCGAGGTTGGTCAGCACGTTCAGGTCGGTGGTCTGCATGACCACGATCGGCTTGTCGTCGTAGCCGGCTTCCTTGAGCAGCTTCTTGGACTCCTCGAAGTTGGATTTCAGGATGCCGTCGGTGCCGATCGTGGTCTGGAACGGCACGTCGCCGCAGCCGAACATGCCCAGGCATTCCTTGTACCAGCGCGGGTCGCCGATCGTGGCCTTGAGGAAGTCCGGCTGGTTCAGCGCGTACTCGGCGGCGCGGCGGACCTTGAGATTATCGAACGGCGGCTGCTTCCAGTTGAAGCGGAAGATGTAGGTGTTGCCGAGCGGGTTAAGGGTGACGATCTCGATGTTCTTGTCCTTCTCGAGGACCGGCAGCAGGTCGTGCGACGGTTCCTCGAGCATGTCGATCTCGCCGGTCAGCAGCGCGTTGATCGCGGTCTGGCTGTCGGGGATCGATATCCATTCGACGCGATCGAGCTTGGCGACCTTGCCGCCGGCCAGGCCCGACGGCGGCTCGGTGCGCGGCTTGTAGCCGGCATTGCGGACGTAGACGACCTTCTCGCCGGGCTTCCACTCGTCCCTCTTGAAGATGAACGGGCCCGAGCCGGTGGTGTCGCTGAGCTGCTGGCTGATCGGCAGCTCGGCGACGCGCTTGGGCATGATGAACAGCGGCACCGACGACGACTTCGCCAGCGTCTTGAGCATCAGCGCGAACGGCTCCTTGAGCACGATGCGGAAGGTCTTGTCGTCGACCGCCGTCATTTCCCTGGTCATCCTGCCGAGCAGGCCGCCCTGGACGTCCTTGTCGTTGAAGCGCTTGATCGACGGGATGACATCGGCGGAGGTCACTGGCTGGCCGTCGTGCCACTCGAGGCCGTCGCGCAGCTTGAAGGTCCAGGTGAGCCTGTCGTCGCTCATCGTCCAGCTCTCGACCATCTGCGGCTTGGGCTCGAGCCTGCTGTCGAGCGCGAACAGCGTGTCGTAGATCAGGAAGCCGTGGTCGCGCACGATATAGGCGGTGGTCCAGATCGGATCGAGGATCTTGAGATCCGAATGCATCACGACCTTGAGGGTCTTCGTTTCCGCGAGCGCCGGCCGCGCCAGCAAAAGGGCAGAAGAGGCGAGGAGCGAACGGCGAAGCATGAGCGAACTCCCTATCGATTCATGGTTGGCGAAGTGAAGGTCGCCCGCTTCCTCCGGTCAAGCTCATGCGGACCGCCGGTTGGTCCGGAAGAGTCAGACGATCGCCGGCGGGGTCCAGGTGGTCTCCTCGTCGAGCGGGTAGACCGGGCGGGGCAGCTTGGTCCAGGTGAAGTTGGCCAGCACCGGCGAGGTCAGGCCGGGGCAGTCGACCTCGTAGATCTGCTCGGGCTTGAAGAACTCGTCGAATCCGCCGCGGAAATGGCCGCGGCTCTTGACCACCACGACGCGCGCCTGGGCGATGTCGAGGCCGAAGATCTCGAACTGGCGCGGGTCCATGCACTGGCAGCGGTGGGTGATCACGACGATCTGTATGCCGCCGAGATCGAGCAGGGCCGACGGTCCCATGTCGGCGGCGACGTTGCGCAGCACGCCGCGCCGGCCGGTGAACTTGCCGTCGCTCAGCTTCACGACCTTGGCGTCCTCGACATCGAACGGCAGGGAGAATTCGTGCGTCTCCCTGGTGTTGAACGAGGCGGTGAAGATCGCGCCTTCGCCCAGCTCGTGCGCTTTGGCGGCGAGGGCGGCATCGTTGAACACGCCGAAGATCACGCCCTTGGCGTTGGCGCTCTTGAGCGCGCGCAACAGGTAGGTCGTGTTGCCGCGTGCGCCGCCGCCGGGATTGTCGGCGACGTCGGCCAGGATGATCGGCTTGCGCCTGCGGTCGCGGCCGACCGAGGCGGCGAGCTGCACCGAGTCGGACAGACCCATCATGCCGCGCTTGAAGCGCTCCTTCATGCCCCAGGCGCGCTTGGCGATGTCGAGAGACAACGCGGCCGCCGCCTCGCGCCTGCCGTTGCGCGCGGTCACCACGGCGGTCAGCCCGTTCTTCGGTGAATCGGCGTAGGCGAAGCCCGCCATCACCGACACGTTCATGATGTCGCCGCCGACTTTCGTCTGGCCGTACCTGATCAGGTCGGCGTAGGGGCCGCGGGCGGTGAGCAAGGCGATCGGCGGCGAGACGATCGGCACCTTCACCATCGTCACGGCGGTTTGCGCGCCGGCCAGGCACTCGCGCAGATGCCTGGCCGCCTCGACGCCGCGCTCGTGGATGTCGTTGTGCGGGTTCTCGAGGTAGCCGACGAACACCGAGAGATTGTCGGTCATGCGCCGCGAGACGTTGGCGTGCAGGTCGAACACCGCGACCACCGGCACGTCGGGCCCGACGATGCCGCGCACCAGCTCGAACAGGTCGCCGTCGGGATCGTCGGTCCCTTCGGCCAGCGCCGCGCCGTGGCAGGATACGAACACGCCGTCGACCGGCAGGACGGATTTCAGGCCGGCGCCGATCTCGGCGAGGAACTCCTGGAAGAAGGTGCGCTCGACCGGGCCGCCGGGCTGCGCCTGCGAGACGCGCAGCGGCACCGGGGTCCACGGGCCGGTGCGGTCCATCTCGGCGAAGAAGCCCGGCAGGTCGGGCAGGGTGATTGCCGCCGCCGCCCGGCCCTCGGCGACGATGCGGTTGCCGCGGATGTCGACATCGGTCTCGAAATCTTCCTTGGTGCTGACCGGGGAAAAGCGATTGCACTCGATGGCGAATCCCAGCACGGCGATTCGCGGGTTGTCCTTGGACAACATCTCCTCCTTAGCGGTGGAGGGAGAGGAAGGCCTCCACCAAGCGGTTGAACGTAGCGGCCTGCTCGAAATATGGCGAGTGCCCAGAGTCGGGCATCAGCTTTGCGTCGCCGCAAGGCAGCTTCGCGGCGATGTTGGCGGCGAGGAACGATGGAAAAACAACGTCTTGGCCGCCCGCGATCAGCAGGGTGGGCACGCGAAAGTCCTTCAGCCCGTCGAGCGTGCGGGTCGCTGTGCGACGCAAGCCGGCGCGCACCTTCTCCTTGTCGAGCGCGCCCGCCATCTCGTCGATGCTCCTGTAAAGAAGGTGCAACGCGGGAGAGCGCTCGGCGGCGGCGAGGCCGACGGCGGGGTGAACGCCCCTGGCGAGGCCCGCGGCGATCTTCGCTTCGGCATCCTTCATCCACGCATCGTACTGCTGGCCGCCGGTCGGGTCGGCGCCGCGACGGTCGATCGTGCCGGAGGTCGAGCTGAGGACGAGCGCCGTCACCTTGTCGGGATGGGCGATCGCGTACTCGAGCACCGTCCAGCCCCCCATCGACTGGCCGACCAGGCGCACGTCGTTGAAGCCGAGATGGTCGATCAAGGCCGCGAGATCGCCGGCATAGTCGGCGGGATCGGGACCCGACGCGATCCTGTCCGACGGCGCGAACCCGCGATGGGCGAAGGTCACGCAGGTGTAATCGGGCGCGAAGTGCGCGACCTGCTGCCACCAGCTCATCTGGTTGCCGCCCAGCCCGTGCGCGAACAGCAGCGCCGGGCCGCTGCCGGTGACTTCGTAGTGGAGCTTGCCGAACGGCCGCTCGAGCTTGCCGACAGTGCGCTGCATTCCTGTCCTCTTCTAGAAGAGGAACAGCCTAGAGCCCGCGACGCCGAGCGGCCAGCGTCCTGCCGCGAACAGCCGGAACTTGCTTTCGAACAGCGACGCCGTCTCGCCGGCCATCCGCGCCACCGCGAGCTGATAGATCCCCTGGGAGGCGGCGCCCGCCGCGACATGGATCGAAGCCGGCGCCGCACCCGTCATGCGCGCCGCCGCGGTCGCCGCCTTGCCGTGCACCAGATCGCCCGCCTCGGTCGTGAGCTCGGTCAGCGAGGTCCAGAAGGCACGCTCGGGATGCCGTGCCTCGGCGCGCGCCAGCAGCTCCTTGCGCAGCGCTTCCTCGCGCTCCCACCAGTCGAGCGTTGCCGGTGACTTCAGGAATCGCTCGGCCTCCGGCCACGACGTCACCAGCTCGACGTCGCCGGTGCCGGCGTAGGTCCTCGCCTCGGCGCGGTCGCCGTCCGTCAACGGCTCGCCCAGCGCGGCGAACCACGACGCGGCGCGGATCTCTGTGCGCAAGGGCCCGAGGAAAACGCTCATGGCTGGGAGCGCGCCACTCCAGTGGCGCTCATGGTCTTCGCATGAGCACGAGAAGATGCGCCACTGGAGTGGCGCGCTCCCAGCAAAGAGATCACGCCGCCTGTCGCACCTCGGGCAGGGTGAGGCCGTACTTGGCGGCGACTTCGGTCGCGCGCCTGACGAAGTCCTCGCGCATCTCGTCGTTGGTGCGCTGCTTGATCTTCCACTTGCGGAAGATCTCGTTGTTCTTCGACTTCGAGCCGCCGAAGAACTTGGGCAGGTACGGCCAGTACTCGTCGACCGCCGCCTGCAGCCGCGCCTTGCCCTCCGGCGTCTTCACCAGCTCGGCCGAGAAGTCCTCGCCGAACTGCGCGTGGAAGCGCTCCTCCGGCATGGTCGCGCGGGCAAGATTGCGCAGCGGATGGAAGGTGCAGTGCAGCAGGTCCTCGACCTGCAGGATCTCGGCGAGGTCGGCCAGCAGCTTGATGGCGACGAACTCCTCCCAGGTCTTGAGTGGGAACTCGAAGATCGACAGCGGCTTCTTGGCCGACCCCGGCATCATGCGCTCCTCGGGGATGCCGATCTGCTGGCCGAGCTGCTTGAAGCGCACATGGTGGCCGTACTCCTCCATGGCCACGCGGCAGGTCAGCCACTTGGCATAGGGATTGGGCGCCAGCGCGATCGCCGGCTCGTCGAACACCTGCGCGCCGTAGAGCTCGTTGATGGCGTGGCTGATCACGAGCTTGCCGACGGCTTCGCGATATTCCTCGGGCGCCGACTTCAGCTCTTCGACGGTCTTGACGACGATGTCGGTCATGGGTCGCTCCTTGGAACGGTTTCTCTAGACGAGGGGTTCGGTGTTGAAGGCTTCGAGATCGGTGGTCATGTCGGTGAACTTCGCGCCGAGCCTGGCGATGAGGTCGGCCGCCAGCGTATCGGGGTTCTCGACATCGAGCTTGCCGACCGGGCGGGGCTGGCCGAACAGGAAGACCTCGCGGCTGCGCACGCCCAGCAGCTGACCGGTCACGCCCTTGGCCGCCGGCGTGCACAGCGCCGTCACCAGGTTGGCGACGTGATGCGCGCCGATCTTGAGCGCCCGCTCCTTGTAGGTCTTCTGCGCCTCGTTGGCCGGCTGGATGATGTCGGTGACGCGGGTGCGGGCGAACGGCGCCACGGCGTTGACGGTGATCGCGGCGCGCTGGAGATCCATCGCCGCGACGCGGGTCAGGCCGAACAGGCCGGCCTTGGCGCTGGCATAGGCCGACTGGCCGAGATTGCCGTAGAGGCCGGCCGACGAGACGATGTTGACGATGCGGCCCCAGTCGTAGGTCGTGCCGCCGCGGCCCGACTTGCCCTGGTCGCGCATCACCGCCGAGGCCGCGTTGATGAGGTAGAACGGCGCCGAGAGATTGTTGCGGATCACCGCATCCCAGTCGCGCGGATCGGCGCGGAACACGAATGCGTCGCGCAGGATCGCGGCGTTGTTCACCACGATGTCGATGCCGCCGAAGTTCTTGACCGCGATCTCGACGAGCTGCTTCGCCACGCCGGGCGAGGCGACCGATTCGGTGAAGGCGATCGCCCGCTTGCCGATCTTCCCGGCGACCTCGCGGGCCGGGGCGGGGTCGGCGCCGTCGCCGCCGATCGACGCACCGACATCGGCCACGATCACGCTGGCGCCCGCGGCCGCGAGCTGCTCGGCAATGGCGCGGCCGATGCCGCGGCCGGCGCCGGTGACGATGGCTGAGCGTCCTTCGAGTGATGCCGTCATAGTTCCGCTCCCGTTTTTTTGCCGGCCTGGGCCATCTCGGCCGCGGTGTAGAAGGCGTCGGCATGGATGTCGATCCGGCGCATGCCGCGCTGCTCGAACATTTTCGTGGCCGCCTCGACCATCACCGGCGGGCCGGCGAGATAGGCCTTGCAGCCGTCGAGCTCGTCGAAGTCCCGCGCGACTGCCTCGTGCACCAGGCCGGTGCGCCGGCTGCCGTTGACGGCCTCGCTCAGCACAGGCGTGAAATGGAGCGTGTCGTGCCGTTTCGCCAGCGCGGCGAAATGGTCGTGCAGGTAGAGATCGCGCTCGGTGCGGACGCCGAAATAGAGATGGATGTGCTGCGGCAGCTTCTGCGCCAGCGCCCGCTCGACGATCGACTTGATCGGCGCCATGCCCGAGCCGCCGGCGACGGCGATGATCGGCCCGCGATGACTCTCGCGCAGGTACGACGTGCCGAACGGTCCCTCGACGCGCACGCTGTCGCCGACCTTCAGCCGCTCCGCGACGTAGGCACTGACCGTGCCGCCGGCCGAACGGCGGACATGGAATTCCAGCACCGGATCGCCCGGCACGTTGGCCATCGAGTAGTCGCGCGGCGCGCAGCCGGCGAAGGTCACCGAGGCGAACTGGCCGGCCGAGAAATCGAACGGGCCGCCGGATTCGATCGCCAGCCGTACGCGCTTGATGTCGTGCGTGGCGTCGTCGAGGCCGACGACCTTGCAGGAAAGAATGCGGCGCGGATGGACGATCAGGTCGTCCTCCTCCAGCCACGCCACCTCGCAGTCCTCCCACGGCACGGCGCGGCAGGCGAGGATCAGGCCACGCTCTTTCTCCTCCTCGCTGAGCGCGAACTCCGAGTAACCCTCCATCGTCACCTCGCCCGAGACGAGATGCGACTTGCAGGCGCCGCAATTGCCCGACTGGCAGCCGAACGGATAGTCGACGCCCTGCTCGAGCGCCGACCACAGGATGGTGGCGCCGGTCGGGACCTCGATCGTGCGGTCGGCTCCGGCGATACGGACCTTGAAGCTCATGGAGAGATAACGCCCGTCCGAATTTGTTTGCTCCCCAAACGGTCTACCTCAGAAGTTCCAGAGAGTTAAGGGCTTCCCAAGAGTCCACGAGAGTCCACTTCGGTGTGGACCGGTTCCATGCCGATGGCATCGAGGTTTTCGCCCCGGAGTCCGCGAATCCACCGATCCTCTGCCCCGAAAAAAGCACGCACTCTCGCCCTCCATTCCGTCGTCCCGACTCGCGCGGGGTAACCCCCGCGCTTTAGCGCGAAGCGCGAAGCGGAGGGACCTTTTTTTCTACGATCAGCCGCAAATCGCAGAAAAAAGGTCCCTCCGCTGCGCCTCGCTTCGCTCGGCTTCGGTCGGGACGACGGGTCCTCCAAAATTTCTACTTGGTGTCAATTAACGTCCATTATATCTGGAACAGATGCAGAGCGCAACCGATCCTTCCATCCTCACCGCCGGCCATCTGATTGGCGGCCGACCGGCCGTCGCGCAGCGATCTCCTGCCGCCTTGGCTCGCACGGCACGGCCGATCACCGCCGCCTTCGCCGGCGTGCCGGCTGATGCCTTCACCGTGCTGGGAACTGCACCGCCGCGCGACGGCGCTGTCGTCGGCCTTTCCGCCAGCCTCGCTGTCTCGCAGTCGACCTCGTTCCATCTCGCTACGACGGCGAGTTCGGCGGCGGTGCCGACAGCCACGCGCTCTCCGCCGGCGTCACGATCGTGTGGTGAATCCTGCCCCAGTGGGGCGGTGCGACTCGTGTAAGTCGCTGGGAACGCTGCGTTTGAGTGTTTGCCCCCCAAACAATCTCCGGTTACCACTCGAACCATGGCTCGTCCCTCGGCCAAGGTCCTCGATCGCGGCATGCTGCCCTCGCTTCTGGGTTACGTCCTGCGGCGCGCCCAGTCGGCGGTCTTCGCCGATTTCGACGCGACTTTTTCGAGGGCCGGCGAGGCGTTGACGCCGGGTGAGTTCGGCCTGCTGGTCCTGGTGGACCGCAATGCCGGCCTGAGCCAGATGGCGCTGGCGCGGGCGCTCGGCATCGACCGCTCGACCCTGGTGCCGATCCTGAACCGTCTTCAGGCGCGCGGCCTGCTGGTGCGCCGCGATTCGCCGACCGACGGCCGCACCCATGCGCTCGGCCTCACGCCGGCGGGCGAGAAGGCGCTGATGAAGTTCGCGAAGCTTGTGGCCGCGCACGAGAAGCGCATCGCGGCGGGCCTTTCGGCGACCGAAACGCGCAAGTTGATCGAGTTGCTGGAGAAGGTAAGGGACAGGGCCAGGGCATGACCTCGACCCATCCCGATTTCGCCGGCGTCGACACGACGGCGATGACCGACGCCGACATGCTGCGGCACTTCAACGACAACCGCGTCGAGCCGACCCGGCTGCTCAACGGCGAATTCCTCTCGATCGATTCGGAGCGTGGTGTCTGCCGCTGCAGCTTCGAGATCGTGCCGGCCTTTTGTCACTCCCGGGGCCGCATCTGCCAGGGCGGCTTCCTGACCGGCATGATCGACATCGCCATGGCGCACGCCGCGATCGCCAAGGGCCGCTTCGCCTGCGCCGTGCCGACGCTCGAGCTCAAGATGAGCTTCATGGAGGCGGTCGGCCCGGGACCGGTGTTCGCCGAAGGCCGCATCCTGCGCTGGGGCGGCTCGGTCGGCTTCCTCGACGGCGACCTGAAGGACGCGAGCGGACGGATGATCGTCCACGCCACCTGCACCGTGAAGATCGTCCGGCCGAAGAAATCGTCAGCCTGAGCGACAGCCCGGATCTCCGTCATCTTTCCTCCCTGCGCGCAGCGCGGGGAGGTGGCCGCGCAGCGGTCCGAGGGGTCAGGGGCATCAGTCGTGCTGCCTCCGACCCCTCCGTCGCGGATTACCGCGCCACCTCCCCGCGCTATGCGCAGGGAGGAAAAGGACTAAGGGCCCGCTTTCAGGCGCGCGACTTCTTCTTCCAGCTCCTTGATGCGGGCGACCAGCTTGTCGATGCCGGGGGCGATCTCGACTTCGCTGTAGCGCGGCACGATGTGCTGGGTACAGTTGACGTCCCACGCCTCGAGCGTGAACACGATCGCGCGTTGCGGCCGCGCCCTGTAGACCGGGTCGACCAGCCGCTCCATCAGCTCCGCATCGTTCTCGATCACCCGCGCGCGGCCCCACAGCTTCACCCGCTGCTGGGTCGCGAAGTGCAGGATGAAGATGTGCGCGCGGTCGTTCTCCTCGAGATGGCCGAGCGTAATGTACTGCCGGTTGCCGGCGAAGTCGGCGAAGGCCAGCGTATGGCTGCCGATGGTCTTGAGAAAGCCCGGCGGCCCGCCGCGATGCTGGATATAAGGTCGGCCGTCGGCGCTGGCGGTGGCGAAGAAGAAGGTGTCGATGACGCCGAGGAACTGGCGGAGGTCGTCGGTGATCTCCGTCTTCCAGTCGCGCCCTTCGAACATCGGCCGCGATCCGAGACGCGCCTGCTCCGCCTTTACCGCGTCGGAGAACAGCACGTCTTCGGGACCGCTCATGGTCAAGCTCCTAACGGGCTACTCCAGCTTCTTGCCCAGTTGGCCGGCGACTTCCTGGATGAACTGCCACGCGACGCGGCCCGATCGCGCCCCGCGCGTCACCGACCATTCCCGCGCCTGCCGCTGCAGTTCCTCGACCGGCACGTCGAGGCCGTAGCGCCTGGCGTAGCCTTCGATGATGGCGAAGAAGGTGTCCTGGTCGGCGTTGTGGAAGCCGAGCCACAGCCCGAAGCGGTCGGACAGCGAGACCTTCTCTTCCACCGCCTCGGACGGATTGATGGCGGTCGAGCGCTCGTTCTCGATCATGTCGCGCGGCATCAGGTGCCGGCGGTTGGAGGTGGCGTAGAACACCACGTTCTCGGGCCGGCCCTCGATGCCGCCTTCGAGCACCGCCTTGAGCGACTTGTAGGCCGCGTCCTGGCCGTCGAACGAAAGGTCGTCGCAGAACACCAGGAAGCGCCGGTCGGTCTCGCGGATGCGGGAGAGCAGGGCCGGCAGCGAGGGGATGTCCTCGCGATGGATCTCGATCAGCGCCAGCGGGCCGGGCGGCCCACCCATCTCGCGATTCACATGAGCGTGGACCGCCTTGACGATCGAGCTCTTGCCGGCGCCGCGCGAGCCCCACAGCAGCGCGTTGTTGGCCGGCAGGCCCCTGGCGAAGCGGCGGGTGTTCTCCAGCAGGGTCTCCTTCTGCCGGTCGATGCCCTGCAAAAGGTCGAGTTCGACGCGGTTGACCTTGGCCACCGCCTCCAGCCGGTGGCCGGCCGCGTGCCAGACATACGCTTCCGCACTCTTGATGTCGGCGCCGGCCGGAGCCGGCGGGGCGAGGCGGTCGAGCGCCGCGGCGATACGCGAAAGCGTGGCTTTGAGGTCTTGATCCATCGTCATCCAGGGCCCATTTCGGGCCGAAAAGGGGGCGACCTTATCGCCCCGCCCTTGCG
The DNA here is from genome assembly GCA_018240745.1 of Pseudomonadota bacterium. Lineage (GTDB taxonomy): Bacteria > Pseudomonadota > Alphaproteobacteria > Reyranellales > Reyranellaceae > Reyranella. The sequence goes on along the minus strand of JAFEFF010000179.1, from coordinate 19,445 downwards.
TTGCAAAGCGGCCTAGGGCGGTTATAGTCCGCGCGCTTTTTCGGCCGCCTCGCGCTTTGGCCGCCATGTGGGCCAAAGCGCTTTGAAGAATCGGAGCAGGGACGATGTTCATCTCGCAAGCGTGGGCTCAGGGCGCCGCCGGCGGCGGTTCGGATTTCCTCGTCCAGCTTTTCCCGCTGGTTCTCATTTTCGTCGTCTTCTACTTCCTGCTGATCCGTCCGCAGCAGAGCAAGATGAAGCAGCAGCGCGAGATGCTGGCGGGTGTGAAGCGCGGCGACCGCGTGGTCACCGGCGGCGGCATCATCGGCCTGGTCACCAAGGTGATCGGCGACAACGAGCTGCAGGTGGAACTCGCAGAAGGCGTGCGGGTGCGCATCATCAAGCAGACCATCACCGACATCATCACGAGAGGCGAATCGGTGCGCGGCGGCAAGGAAGCCGACGAGGACGACAAGCCGATGCTGCCGAACAAGACGGCAGGCGCGCCGGCCGAGCGCAAGAGCCTGCTGGGCAGCCTGTTCGGCGGCGGCAAGAAGTAGCGCCGCCCAGACGCCGTACGCATCATGCTCAATCTCCCGCGCTGGCAAGTCATCAGCATCATCGCCATCACCACCCTGGCCGCCGTGTTCGCGCTGCCCAACCTGTTGCCGGGCAGCGTCCTCGACAAGCTGCCCGCCTGGTACCAGCAGAGCCGGATCAACCTCGGCCTCGACCTGCGCGGCGGCGCGCACTTCCTGCTCGAGGTCGACCTGCGCTCGGTCCTGAACGAGCGGCTCACCAACCTGTCCGATTCGGCGCGCGGTGAACTGCGCAAGCAGCAGATCGGCTTCAAGGACGTGACCGTGCAGAACGGCACGGGGGTCGAGGTGGTGCTGCGCGACGCCAGCCAGCGCGGCAAGGCGATCGAGGCCCTGCACTCGATCGATCCGTCGCTGCAGATCGGCGGCGACGGCGACATCATCCAGCTCGCCTTTTCCAATCAGGACCTGGTGCGGCGGAAGAAGGAAGTGATCGACCAGTCGATCGAAATCCTGCGTCGCCGCGTCGACGAGACCGGCACGATCGAGCCGACCATCACCCGCGAGGGTGACGACCGCATCCTGCTGCAGGTGCCGGGCATCAAGGACACGACCGAGCTCAAGCAGAAGATCAACCAGACCGCCAAGCTCACTTTCCATCTCGTGAACGAGGAAGTGGCGCAGGCCGGGCAGAACATCCCGGCCACCCTGCCGCCGACCACCTTCCTGGCGCCGACCCGCGAGGGCATGCAGGCGCTGAAGCTGGCCAATCCCAAGGCCTACGAGCAGATCACGACCGCCAATCCACGGATGTCGCCGGAGCAGGTCTGCCGGCGCTTCCAGCCGCCGTGCCTGCCGGTGTTCAAGCGCATCGTCGTCGGCGGCGAGGACCTCGACGACGCCAAGGCGACCTTCGAATCGCAGCAGCAGGGCGGCCGGCCGATCATCTCCTTCACCTTCAACTCGGCCGGCGGCCGCGCCTTCTGCGCGGCGACCCGCGCGAACATCGGCAAGCGCCTGGCGATCCAGCTCGACAACCAGATCATCAGCGCGCCGGTCGTGCAGAGCGCGATCTGTGGCGGCAGCGGCATCATCACCGGCCAGTTCACGCCGCAGCAGACCCAGGAGCAGGCGCTGCTGCTGCGCTCCGGCGCGCTGCCGGCGACGCTCACCATCATCGAGGAGCGCACGGTGGGCGCCGACCTCGGCGCCGACGCGATCCATGCCGGCGCGCTGGCGGCGGTGGTCGGCACGGTCCTGGTCATCCTGTTCATGCTGTTCGTCTACGGCCCGTTGTTCGGCGGCTTCGCCTCGCTCGCCATGCTGGTGAACCTGCTGCTGGTGCTGGCGGGCATGTCGCTGCTCGGCGCGTCGCTCACCCTGCCGGGTATCGCCGGCCTGGTGCTGACGGTCGGCATGTCGGTCGATTCCAACGTGCTGATCTACGAGCGCGTGCGCGAGGAACGCGAGAACGGCCGCTCGGCCTTCAGCGCGCTCGCCACCGGCTATGACCGCGCGCTGACGGCGGTCATCGATTCCAACCTGACGGCGCTGATCGCGGGCGTGCTGCTGTTCGGCATGGGCTCGGGCCCGATCAAGGGTTTCGCCACGTCGCTGACGCTCGGCCTGCTGACCCATCTCTTCACCGCGACGGTGTTCACCCGCATGCTGCTCGCGGTCTGGGTGCGCTGGCGGCGGCCGACGGAACTGCCGGTCTGACCATGCTCTGGAAACCGCATCATCTCATCCGGAAACGGACCAGCTTCGACTTCCTCGGCAAGCGCAGGATCGCGCTCGTCCTGTCGAGCGTGATCAACCTCGCGGCGCTGGTCGGCGTGTTCGTGTTCGGCCTCAACTTCGGCATCGATTTCGAGGGCGGCATCGCCATCCAGGTCCGCGCCAAGCAGGGCCAGGTCCAGCTCGACAACCTGCGCACCGAGCTCGGCAACCTGGGCGTCGGCGAGGTCACGCTGCAGGAGTTCGGCGACAAGAGCACCGCGCTTGTCCGCGTGCAGCGCCAGGAGGGCAACGCCGAGTGCGTCGCCCACGCCGATGCCGTCATGAAGCGGCGCGCCGGCAACGGCTGGTCGGTGAAGCCCGGCCCGGCCAAGACGGGCGACGTCGACTTCACGGCGCCCAACACGCTCGACGCCGTCGGCTGGCGCGACGCGGTGAGCCAGGTCGGCCTGACCCTCCAGGAGCGGCAGGTCCCGCGCGCCAATTCCAACACGGCGCGCATCGACATGAGCCTCGAGCAGCGCGCCGAATGGTGCCAGCAGGTCGCGATCAAGGTGGTCGAGGACTCGATCAAGAACCAGTACGAGATTCGCAGCACCGAATCGGTCGGCCCCAAGGTCGGCGAGGAGCTGATGCATTCGGGCATCTGGGCGGTGGTCGCCACGCTCGGCGCGATCGCGGTCTACGTCTGGTTCCGCTTCGAATGGCAGTTCGGCGTCGGCGCCCTGATCGCGCTGCTGCACGACGTGCTGTCGACGGTCGGCATCTTCGTGCTGTTCCATCTCGACTTCAGCCTGACCGCCCTCGCGGCGCTGCTGACCATCGCCGGCTACTCGGTCAACGACACGGTCGTGATCTTCGACCGCGTGCGCGAGAACATGCGGCGCTACAAGAAGATGGGCCTGATCGAGCTGCTCAACTTCAGCATCAACGAGACGCTCGCCCGCACCATCATGACCGCGGGCACCGTGTTCGTCGCGGTGCTGGCGCTGGTGCTGTTCGGCGGGCCGGTGCTCTACAGCTTCTCGATCGCCATGCTGTGGGGCGTGATCGTCGGCACCTATTCGTCGATCTGGATCGCCTCGGCGTGCCTGGTCTACATGAAGCTTCGCCCCGAGCAGCTTCGCGTCGGCAAGGACGACGAAGCCAAGGCGAAGGCGTGAAGCCGCCGGGCTCGGGTCCGCTCGACAAGACCCTGCCGGCGCCGGATCCGGCGCAGGTTCAGGTGATCCGGACCTATGGGCCGGGCCATTTCCAGATCAGCGACCGCGACTGGCGCGAGCCGGTGCTGGTGACGCCGACCGCCACCACGCCGTGGACGGTGCAGCGCGCCGAGGAGCTGTCGACGGACAACGTCGCGGCCGCACGCGCCGGCGCAGCGCCGGCCGAGTTGCTGGTGGTGGGCTGCGGCAGCCGGTCCGTGTTCGTGCCGCTCGACGTGCGCGCCGCATTGAAGGGTATCGGCCTGTCGCTCGAGGTGGTCGACACCGGGTCGGCCTGCCGCATCTACAACGTGCTGCTGGCCGAGGGCCGGCGGGTCGCGGCGGCGTTGATCCCGCTGTAGGATGGAGCTCGATGTCGATCGAGCTCTATCTTGCGTTCATCGTCGCCGTGGCGATCCTGATGGCGATCCCCGGCCCCAATGTCGCGCTGATCGTCGCCAACAGCGTGGCGCACGGCACGCGCTTCGGCCTGCTGACGGTCGCGGCCACCAGCAGCGCCGTCGTGGTGCATCTGGCGCTCACGGTGATCGGGGCGACCGCGGTGCTCGGCGTCCTCGCCGAGAGCTTCGATTGGCTGCGCTGGGCGGGCGTTGCGTATCTCGTTTATCTGGGGATCGCCGCTTGGCGCGCGCCGGTGATCGATCTCGCGCGCACCGAGCCGCAGGCCCGCTCGGCGCGATTGGTCTTCGCGCGCGGCTTCCTGGTCGGTCTCACGAACCCCAAGACCCTGCTGTTCTACGGCGCCTTCTTCCCGCAGTTCATCACGCCCGGTGCGGATGCGGGCCGCCAGCTCCTGCTGCTGGCGGTGACGTTCCTCGCCGTGGCGATCGTATGCGACAGCGGCTGGGCGATCCTTGCCGGCCGGCTGCGTATGCTGATGGTCGCGCACACGCGACTGCGCAATCGCGTCAGCGGCGGCCTGCTGGTCGGCGCCGGCCTCGGCCTCGCGATGGCGCGGCGCTCTTCATGAACAAGACGGGGCCCCCTGGAGCCCCGTGTCGCAGGTTCGGGTCCGGACGATCAGCCGTGGCTCTGCACGGCCATGCAGTAGAGCATGCCGATCGAGAACATGGTGTTGAAGCGGCTGGCATAGAGAGCGGGCTTGGCGGCCGCCGCCTTCTGTTCGTCGGTCGCCGGCACCAGACCGAGGATCTTCTTCTGGTTCGGCCAGATGATGAACCAGACGTTGAAGGCCATGATCAATGCCATCCACATGCCGATGCCGATGCCGCGGTGCGACGGCGCGAGCATGAGCGCGTTGACGAGGTAATTGCCGGGGTTCATCGCGGCGAGCAGCAGGCCGGTGATCACCGTCGCCAGCGCGCCGTAACGGAAGTAGAACAGCACGTTCGGCGCGATCACCTTGGTGATTGCGCCGCGATTCTCGGCCGGAATGCTCGGCATGCTCGGCACTTGCACGAAGTTGAGGTACCAGAGCAGGCCGATCCACATGACTCCCGAGACGATATGGAGCCACCGCATCGCCAGCAGGCTCCAATTGTGGTCGAGGCCGAACATCTTCACGCCCGTCGTGTGCAGGACGGCGATGATGATGATGAGCAAGACGACGCCGGCTATGACGGTATTCCTGGGTGATGTGAAAATGGCACCCATGCTTCAGTTCCCCTATCTTGTTGCGGGATATAGACATCCCATCAACCTATTGTAATACGCACGGTGCCTGCGTTCAACCGCCGCAGGAAAGTTCCATGGTTCCCGGCTTTCGTGCCTCCGAAGCGGCTCACCGCTACGTCCTCGACGAGGTCCGGACGGCGGATCGCGACCGCTTCCTGACCGGGCTGTTCGCCCCCGAGCCGCAACGCCGTGGGTTGTTGACCCTGCTTGCCTTCGATCACGAGCTGGCGCGGACCCGTACCGTCACGCGCGAACCGGTGCTTGCACGCATCCGTCTCGAATGGTGGCGTGAGGCGGTGGCGGAGGCCGCGGGCGAGGTCATGCCGCGTGCCCAGCCGATCGTGGAATCGCTCAGCGAAATCGTCCGGCGTCATGGGCTGCCACAACAGCGCATGCTCGACCTGATCGACGCGCGCGAGGAGGAGATCGAAGGCGCACTCGATGTCGTGGCCGCGGGCAGTGCCCTGGCCGATCTGCAACTCGCGGTGCTGGGCGTCACGGACGAGCCGACGCGGCGGGCGGCGCATGCCGTCGGCGCGGCGTGGCTGATGGGCGAAGGACCCGAGCGTGCGGCTCTCCTGGCCGAGGCGCGCACCCATCGGACTGCGGTCGATCCGGCGGCGCTGCCGATCCTGCTGCCGGCACGGCTGCTCGACCGGCACTGGTTGCCGTGGCAGAAACCTCTGGTCCTGTGGTCGAGCGCTCGGCGCGGACGGTACTGAGCGATGTCGACACGCAGCGACAAGTCGTGGCTGGCAGAAGTGCTGGCGGCCCGCTCGGGGCGATGAACTGGATCGGACGGAGGACACGTGGCCAGGGTCAAGGCGAACGGCATCGAGATCGAGTACGAGACCGCCGGCAACAAGGGCGACCCCGCGCTGCTGCTGGTCATGGGCCTGGGCGCGCAACTCACCATCTGGCCGGACTCTCTGGTCGGGGGCCTGGCTGCGCGCGGCTTCCATGTCATCCGCTTCGACAACCGCGACGTCGGACTCTCGACCGACTTCGGCACGTGGGGGCCGGCGAACATTCCCGCCGCGCTTCAGGCGGCGATGAAGGGCGAGAAGGTCGACGCGCCCTATCACCTGAACGACATGGCCGCCGACGCGGTCGGCCTGCTCGATGCGCTCGGCGTCGACAAGGCGCACATGGTCGGCGCCTCGATGGGCGGCATGATCGTGCAGATCGTGGCGGGCAGGTATCCGGAACGCACGCGCTCGATGGTGTCGATCTACTCGACCTCGGGCCGGCACGGCCTGCCGCAGGGCAAGCCCGAGGCGCTCGCCATGCTGGGCTCGGGGCCCGAGAACGACACCCGCGAGGCGCGGGTGCGGCACGGCATGAAGCTGCGGCAGATCATCGGCAGCCCGGGCTATCCCACGCCCGAGCCCGAGCTGCGCGCCTTCGTCGAGAAGAACGTCGACCGGCGCTGGTATCCCGAGGGGGTCGGCCGGCAGTACGTGTCGGTGATCGCCTCGGGCGACCGCGTCGATCTGCTGAAGACCATCAAGGCGCCGACCCTCGTCATCCACGGCGAGGAGGATCCACTGCTGCCGGTCGAGTGTGGCCGCGATGTCGCCCGCCTGGTGCCGGGTGCGGAGATCGAGACCACCGCCGGCTGGGGCCATGACTTCCCGCCGCAGCTCGTGCCGCGAATCGTCGATCGGGTGGCGTCCTTCTGCAAAGGCAAGTGACCATGAAGTTCGGCATCTTCTACGAGCACCAGTTGCCCCGTCCGTGGGGCCCGAAGAGCGAGTACCAGCTTCTGCAGGACTCGCTTGCCCAGATCGAGCTCGCCGACAGGCTGGGTTACGACTACGCCTGGGAGGTCGAGCACCACTTCCTCGAGGAGTACTCGCACTCCTCGGCGCCCGAGGTCTTCCTCGGCGCCGCCAGCCAGCGCACCAGGCGCATCCGGCTCGGCCATGGCGTGGTCCAGCTCACGACCAACCAGCCGCACCGCGTCGCCGAGCGCATCTCGACGCTCGATCTGCTGTCGGGCGGCCGCGTCGATCTCGGCATGGGCGAGGCCGCGGGCCCGGCCGAGCTCCATCCCTTCAACATCCGCGTGCGCGACAAGCGCGAGCGCTGGGAGGAGGCGGTCAAGGCGATCGTTCCGATGTTCACCCGCGAGAGCTGGGAGTTCCACGGCCAGTATTACGACTTCGAGGCGCGCAACGTGATCCCCAAGCCATTGCAGAAGCCGCATCCGCCGCTGTGGGTCGCGTGCTCCAACATCCAGACCATCGGCAAGGCCGGCGAATGGGGCATGGGCGCGCTGGGCTTCACCTTCGTCACGCCCGAGGCGGCGCGCGCCTGGGTGCACAAGTACTACAACAACCTGCTGAACAATTCGCAGAAGCTTGCCGACTATCCGAGCAATCCCAACGTGGCGATGGTGTCGGGCTTCATGTGCGCCCCGACCGACGAGGAGGCGCAGGCGAAGGCCGCCGGCTGGACGTTCTTCATCTTCGCGCTGAGCTACTACGGCCGCAAAGGCGTCGACGCGCCGGGCACGTCCGATCTCTGGAAGGAATACCAGAGCTGGAAGGGCGGACCGGAGGAGAAGAAGGCGCTGGAGTCGGGGCTGATCGGCTCGCCCGAGACGATCCGCCGGAAGCTGCGCCAGTTCCACCAAAGCCGCGTCGACCAGGTCATCCTGCTCAACCAGGCCGGCAAGACCAGTCACCGGGACATCTGCGATTCGCTCGAGCTGTTCGCGAAGGAAGTGATGCCCGAGTTCCATGCCGCCGAAGCCGAGCATGCGGCATGGAAGGACAAGGTGCTGAAGCGCGAGATCGTGCTCGAGGATCTCGACGTCCAGAAGTACGACATCTACAGCCACCAGAACGAGCACATCGTCCGGCTCACGCCGGAGCAGCTCAAGGCCAAGATGGCCGAGAAGGAAGCCGCAGCGAAGCAGGCGTAGGTGTTCCGTGGACCGCGCGCATCCTGCGCGCTCACGAGCGGGCTGGAGCCTTCGGCTCCGCTCAGGCCAGGAGCCCGCGGTCCAATGATCAGATCGGCAATCGGTTCAGGATCGGCCGCGGCATGTGGCGCACGATCAGCATGACGTAGCGCCACAGTTTCGGGACGTAGACCTCGACCTTGCCGCGTCGGATGGCGTCGACGGTCGCGCGCGCCACCTCCTCGGCCGAGGCGAGCCGCTTGCCGGCCTCCTTCATGTGCGTCGTCATCGCCGTGTCGGTCGGGCCGGGCTTGATCAGCACCACCTTCACGCCGGTGCCGACCAGGCGATGGTCGAGGCCCTGGGCGTAGCGGGTCAGCAGCGCCTTGGAGGCGCCGTAGACGTAGTTGGCGCGGCGCGTCACGTCGCCCGCGACCGACCCGATGATGGCGATCGTGCCGCGCCGGGCCGCCGCGAACGGGCCGGCGAAGGCCTCGGCGAACAGCACCGGCGACACGGCATTGACCTGCAGGATCTGCTCGGCCGCTGCGATGTCGAGCTTGTGCTGGTCGAGCGGCATCCAGCCGTGCGCGATCAGCACGATGTCGACCGGACCCTGGGCGACGGTCGAGTCGGCGAACGCCTTGATCGCAGCCGGGTCGTGGAACTCGGGCTTCGCCAGCGTCACCGAGTGTGCGCCCCGCACCTCGAGGTCGGCGGCGATGCGTTCGAGCTTGGCGGTGTCGCGCGCCATCAGCACGAAGTCGGCGCCCTCGACGGCCCAGAGCCGGCAGCAGTGCTCGGCAATGCCCGAGGTCGCTCCGATCACGACGATCTTCATGGCGGTCCTCTCTAGAAGCCCATCAGCCGGCGCGACATGCCCGAGCTCATGCCCGGATCGCGCAGCGCCGTGAAGGCGGCAAGGTTGGGATAGCCGGCCTGGTAGAAGTCGCGCGGCATGCGCGCGTCCTTGGCCGGATAGAGACGCCCGCCCGCGGCCCTTACGATGTCGTCGAGGCGCGAGAACAGCGCGGGGAGTGCGCGGCTGGTCCGGAAGTCGAGCGCCAGCGTCACGCCCTCGCGTGCGAAGCTCAGCAGGCCGGCGGCCGGGCGGTCGGCGAAGGTCTTGAGCACGGCGAGGAACGAGCCTTCGCCGGCGCCGGCGATCGCCGTCAGCATGTCGCGCGTGGCGTCGAACGCTTCGGCGCGCGGCACCACGCTCTGGTACTGGTAGAAGCCCTTCGGGCCGTACAGCCGGTTCCACTCGAGCACCGAGTCGAGCGGGAACAGGAACGGCTCGTAGTGCACGACCTGCACGCCGGTCTTGCGCTTGCCGAGCTCATAATAGAGCGCGTTGAACGGCTTGAGCGACAGGCCGTTGACCAGCGAGACCGGCGGTGTGAGCGGCACGCGGCGCATGCGGCCGCGCCACCGGCGACCGCTGCGGCCTTCGGCCGGTCGGGCGCGCATGAACAGGCCGCGCAGAGCGCTGCCCGAGGTGCAGTCGATCCACGAGACGGTGTGCTCCCACGCCGCCTCGGACTCGTCGGAGAGCGAGAAGAAACCGGACAGGCCGGAGAACGGGACGGTCTCGACCTCCAGCCACGGCCCGCGGCTGGGGCGGAGCTGCAGCTCGACCTCGGTGATCAGGCCGGTGAGGCCGAGGCCGCCGATCGTCGCGCCGAACAGGGCAGGCCGCTCGTCGGGGCCGCACTCGATCGTCTCGCCGCTGGTGCGGATCAGCTTCAGGCGGGTCACGTGCTCGCCGAAGGTGCCGACCACGTGATGGTTCTTGCCGTGAACGTCGTTGGCGATGGCGCCGCCGACGGTCACGAACTGCGTGCCGGGCACCACGGCCAGATTCCAGCCGCGCGGGATCATCAGCCGCGAGATGTCGCGCAGCACGACACCCGCTTCGCAGACCAGCCGGCCGGTCGCCTGGTCGAACGAGATCAGGCGGTCGAGGCCCGCGGTGCGCCACAGCAGCCCGTTCGGATTGAGACAGGCGTCGCCGTAGCTGCGGCCCAGCCCATGGGCGATGCCGCTGCGCCCCGTCACGGCGGCGGCGATCGCAGTGCGGTCGGTGAGCTCGACGACGTCGTGAGGCTCGGCGCCCAGACGGCCCCAGGACGAGACAGGCCTCATGCTCGCGTCACTATAGACCATCGCTTCGGCGCCCTGCATCTTGCTTCGCAATGAACCACGTTCCGGTCCTGATCGCGGGCGGCGGCCCGGTCGGCATGACGCTCGCGCGCACGCTCTCCTCGTTCGGCGTGCGCTGCCGGCTGGTCGAGCGCCAGCCCTCGACCACGCGGCATCCCAAGATGGACATCACCAACGGCCGCTCGATGGAGCTGTTCCGCCGCGTCGGCCTGGTCGACAAGCTCCGCGCCGTGGCGGTGCCGGAGGAGAACAACTTCGACGTCGCGTGGATCACCACACTTGCTAAGGAAAGGGGCGGCCGGGAGCTGCACCGCTTCCGCTATCCCAGCGTGGTCGAGAAGCGGGCCGAGATCCTGGCGAACAACGACGGCACCCAGCCGCGCGAGCCGGCGATGCGGGTGAGCCAGGTGATGATCGAGCCGGTGCTGCGCGACGCCATCGTCGGCGACCCGCTGGTCGACGCGCGCTGGGGCGTGGCGTTCGAGGATTTCGAGCAGGGCGAGACCGGCGTCACCTGCACGCTCCGCGTGGTCGAGACGGGCGCGACCGAGACGGTGCGCTGCGACTACCTCGCCGGCTGCGACGGCGGCTCGTCGATCGTGCGCGAGAAGCTCGGCATCGGGCTCTCGGGCAAGGCCAACGTGGCGCATCGCTACATGGTCCATTTCCGGTCGCAGGCGCGCGACATCCTGCAGGCCTTCGGGGTCGCCTGGCACTACCAGAGCGCCATGGGCACGCTGATCGCGCAGGACGACAGGGAGATCTGGACCCTGCAGATGCGCATGCCGACCGACGGCAACACCGACCCGAACGGGGTGCTCGACGCCTGGGTCGGCCGCGGCGATTTCGAGCGCAAGATCCTGGTCGCCAATCCGTGGTTCACCAACCTGCTGCTGGCCGACAGCTACGGCAAAGGCCGCGTGTTCCTCGCGGGCGATTCGGCGCACCAGTACATCCCGACCGGCGGCTACGGCATGAACACCGGCATCGGCGATGCCATCGATCTCGGCTGGAAGCTCGCCGCGGCGGTGAAGGGCTATGCCGGCGCGGGGCTGCTCGCGACCTACGACCGCGAGCGCCGTCCGGTCGGCCATCGCAACCGCGTTGCGTCCGAGCGCCACACCGAGGTCCGCCTGAAGATCGCCGAGCTCTACAAGAACGAGCGCGACCCTGTTGCGCTGGGGCGCGGCATCGCCGCGCTGGGCAATGCCGAGAACGAGAGCTGGGGCATCGAGTTCGGTTACCGCTACGACGGCGTCGAGCCTCATCCGACGATCTACCAGCCGACCACCGCGCCGGGCGCGCGCCTGCCGAGCGTCTTCCTGCGCGACGGGTCGGCGCTCTATGACCGGCTGGGACGCTGGTTCACCCTGTTGCGGTTCGGCGATGCCGATCCGTCGTCCCTGATCGATGCCGCGCCGGTACCGATCGAGACGGTGATCGTCGATGACCCGTCCATCGCGCCGATCTACGAGGCGAGACTCGTGCTGGTGCGGCCCGACACGCATGTCGCCTGGCGCGGCAACGAGTGCGACGACGGCCACGCCGTGTGGCAGCAGGTGCTGGCATCATGAAGATCGCAGTGATTGGCGGCGGCATCGGCGGGCTGTCGGCCGCGCTCCACCTGTTGCGCGCCGGTTTCGATGCCGAGATCTACGAGCAGGCGCCGCGCATCACCGAGATCGGCGCCGGCATCCAGATCAGCCCCAACGCCTCGCGGCTGCTGATCCGGCTGGGGCTCAAGCCGGCGCTGGACGCAGCCGGCGTGTTCCCGCAGTCCGTGCACCAGCGCCGCTGGGACGATGGCCGAACCCTGCAGCGCGCACCGGTCGGCAAGCTGGTCGAGGAGACGTTCGGCGCGCCGTACTACCACTTCCACCGCGCCGATCTCGCCAACCTGCTGGCGGCGGCACTGCCCGCCGAACGCGTGCATGTCGGCCACAAGCTGGTCGACCTCGGGGAGAAGGGCGAGCGTGTCGTCGCGCGGTTCGAGAACGGCGCGACCGTCGAGGCCGACGTGCTGGTCGGCGCCGACGGCATCCACAGCAAGGTGCGCCACATCCTGTTCGGGCCGGAGAAGGCGCGCTTCACCGGCTGCGTCGCCTGGCGCGGGTTGGTGCCGGCCGAGCGCGTCGCTCATCTCGGCATCGAGGTCGCCTCGCACAACTGGATGGGTCCCGACGGCCACGTCGTGCACTACTGGGTCTCGGCCGGCCGCTTCATGAACGTGGTCTGCGTCACCGAGCACGGCGGCTGGACATCCGAGAGCTGGACCGAGAAGGGCAACGTCGCCGACGCCATGGCGCGCTACGCGGGCTGGCATCCGACGGTCCGCGGCCTGATCGCCTCGTTCCCCGAGACCTACATCTGGGCGCTGCATGACCGCCTGCCGCTGCCGCACTGGAGCGAAGGCCGGATCACGCTGCTGGGCGATGCCTGCCATCCCATGCTGCCCTTCATGGCGCAGGGCGCCGCCCAATCGATCGAGGACGGCGCCGCGCTGGCCTCGCTCCTGAAGGCCGCGCCCGACGACGTGCCAGGCGCGCTCCGCCGCTACGAGGAAGTGCGCAAGCCGCGCGCCACGCGCCTGCAGGAGGCGAGCGCCAACAACCGCACGCGCTTCCACTTGCCCGACGGCCCCGACCAACAGGCGCGCGACCGGGCGATGGCGACCTCCGGCGACCGCTCGATCGCCAACATCGGCTGGCTCTATCTGCACGACGCCGCAGCGGTGTAGCGTTTTCGGCGTCCCGCGTCCCATCGCCGTGGGACGCCTGGAATGCCGACCCGCGTGCATTTCAGGCGATTCGTCCCGGATCCTTCGCCACCTGCCTGTTGGGACGATTGTCGAATTGGCGGGACGTGGGATGATTTATCCACAGGTCAGCGTTTCGGCTTCCGCTTTGCCGCCACCCGGCGTGCCGCCGCCAGCGCCGCGCGGGCCCACTCGACCAGCTCGTCGGGCTCGTCCATCAGCCGCTCCGGCGCGCGCCAGAAGGAGAGGTCGATGGTGCTGCCTTTCTTGCGATAGTTGAGCGGCGGCGAGTCGCGGGCTTCGGCGAAGGTTGCGCGGTTCTGGTCGTCGACGCGGAAGTAGAGCGTGTTGTCGGTCACCATGCCCAGCATTACGCCGTTGCAGAACACGCCGGTCTTGCCGAACATGCGGCGCATCGTGATGCGGCCGAGCGGCGCAAGCTGATCGCGCAGGAAGTCGGCGAAGTCGCTGCTGGCAACCATGGGCCCATCCTAGCCGATCATTGTCTTTGCTGGGAGCGCGCCACTCCAGTGGCGCTCATGGTCTTTCAGACATCTCCCACGGAGTCCAAAAAGAGCATGAGAAGAGCGGCACTGGAGTGCCGCGCTCCCAGCAAAGACGATGCGTGTCAGGATTCGGCGCGGGCCCAGATACGGATCGCGGCGCTGCGGCCGCGCAATTCGCGCTCGCCCAGGTCTCGAAGCTTCACCGGCAGGTCGCTCGGGTCGCCGCCGATCTGCTTCAGGATGGCGTCCGACACCACCAGCGGCGTCTTGAGCTCGCGGGTCAGGCCCTGCAGGCGGCTGGCGATGTTCACGGTGTCGCCGATCACGGTGAAGGCGAGGCTGTGCTCGGTGCCGACATCGCCCATCACCGCCGGGCCGTAGTTCAGGCCGATGCCGATGCCGAGCGGCGGCTCGCCCTTGGCGGTGCGCTCGGCGTTCCAGGTATCGAGCGCCGTCAGCATGCGGGCGGCGCAGCGCAGTGCGGTCAGCGCGTCATGCGGGCTGGAATCGGGCAGGCCGAACACGGCGAAGATCTCGTCGCCGATGTATTTCTCGATCGTGCCGCCGCAGGCGAAGATCGCGTCGGCCATGCGCTGGTGGAACTCGCGCAGCAGGGCGACCACCGCCTCGGGCGGCATCGCCTCGGCCATGCGGGTGAAGCCGACGATGTCGGCGAACAGCACCGCCACGGTCTGGCGCCGCACCGGCCCGAGGGGCTCGTCGCTCTCGGCCAGCAGGTCGACCAGGTTGGGCGAGAAATAGCGGGCCAAATTGGCGCGCGCCCGCTCGGCCTCGGCGCGCTGCTGGTCGAGCTCGCGGATCCGGGAGATGGTCTCGAGCGTCTTGTCGATCGTCACCTCGAGGTCGTTGAGATCGACCGGCTTGGTGACGAAGTCGAAGGCGCCGCGATTCATGGCGGTGCGGATGTTGGCCATGTCGCCGTAGGCCGAGACGATCACCGCCCGGGCCGGCGACTGCCGCGCGCGCAGCTCGGACAGCAGCGTAAGCCCGTCCATCACCGGCATGTTGATGTCGAGCAGCAGCAGGCCGATGTCGGGCTCCTCGGCCAGCGCCGCCAGCGCCTCCTCGCCATGGCGGGCGAAGCGGAAGGCGAGCTCGCCCTTGCGGATGCGCTGCCGAAAGCGCTGCTTCAGCAGCAGCTCGAAGTCGGGCTCGTCGTCGACGGCGAGGATCTTGGCGGCGCTCATGGTCTTGTGGACCGCGCGCATCCTGCGCGCTCATGATCATGGACGCGCAGGATGCGCGCGGTCCAATGAGTGCCACCGGAGTTGTTCATGAGGGCGGCCTCAATTGCTCCAGTTGCTGCTTCAGCAGGTTGAAGTCGACCGGCTTGGTGACGAACTCCGCGGCGCCGAACTCGTTCGCCTTGCGCCGCCGCTCGTCGTCGCCGTAGGCGGTGACCATGATCACCGGGAGATCGGCACGCTGCTCCTTGACCTTGCGCAGCAGGCCGAGCCCGTCCATCCCGGGCATGTTGATGTCGGACAGGATCACGATCAGCTCGGGCCGGATGCCGTCCTCGAGCTTGCCCAGCGCCTCCTCGGCGGACTGGGCGAAATGCATCACGTAATGGCCCTGCCGCACCTCGCGGCGGAACTGCTGCCGGAACAGCTCGGCGACGTCGGCCTCGTCGTCGACCACCAGGATGCTGACGCTCATCGACTAGGCTCTCTTTGCTGCAGCGACGCGCGGGATGCGCGGCAGTCGCACGGTGAATTCGGTGAAACTGCCGACTTCGCTTTCGACCTCGATCGTGCCGCCGTGCTGCTGGGTGACGATGTCGTAGCTGATCGACAGGCCGAGGCCGGTGCCTTCGCCGGTCGGCTTGGTGGTGAAGAACGGCTGGAACAGCTTATCGCGCACCTCGGACGGGATGCCGATGCCGTTGTCGCGTACCCGGACCTCGACCTGGTCGCCGAGGTCGCGTGTCGCGATCCTGAGCGTCGGCCGGAAGCCCGCCTCGCTGGCCAGACGGCGCTTGTTGGTGGCGTAGAAGCCGTTGCCGAACAGGTTGAGGAACACGCGCGTGACGTCCTGCGGCACCAATTCGATCGGCCTGGATTCCTTCTCGAAGTCGCGCTCGAGCGTGACGTTGAACTCCTTGTCCTGGGCGCGCGCGCCGTGATAGGCGAGGTTCAGCGCTTCCTCGACCAGCGCATTGACGTCCGAGGCCTGCCAGTCGCCCGAGCCGCCGCGGCTGTGGCTCAGCATGCTCTTGACGATGCCGTCGGCACGCTTGCCGTGCTCGGCGATCTTGCCGAGGTTGCCGGTGAGCAGGTCCAACGTCTCGTCGAGATCGGCGCGCGTGTTCTGGTCCAGCGTCTCCAGGGCGGGCCCGGCGATCTCCTTCAGCTCGTCGAGCAGCTCGACCGAGAGAGTGGCGAAGTTGTTCACGAAGTTCAGCGGATTCTTGATCTCGTGCGCAATGCCGGCGGTGAGCTGGCCGAGCGAGGCCATCTTCTCCGACTGGACCAGGTTGGCCTGCGCCGCCTTGAGCTGCAGCAGCGCAGCTTCGGCCGAGTCGCGCGCGGCACGGAGATCGGCCTCGGCCTTCTTGCGCTCGGTGACGTCGCTGTAGATCAGCACGGCGCCGCCGCCCGGCACCGGGTTGTTGCGCACCTCGATGATGCGGCCATCGGGACGCGTCCGCTCGGTCGACCATTGCTGGCTGGCGCGCTCGCGATAGGTCGCGATCTGCTGCTCGGCATCCTGGTCGCCCAGCTCGCCGCGCCCGACCAGCAGGCGGATATAATCCTCGAGCCCGGGCCGGCTGGTGACGAACGAGTCGGGAATGTCGAGCAGTTCCTGGAAGTTCCTGTTCCAGGAGGCGAGCTTCAGATCGGCGTCGAACATGACCACGCCGTCGCCCATGTTGTCGAAGGTGACGCGCAGCTCGGCCTGGCGGTCGGTCAGCTCCTCGAACAGGCGGGCATTCTCGATGGCGATCACCGCCTGGTCGGCGAAACCGCTGGCGAGCGCAATCTCCTTGTCGGAAAACGGCTCGACGTGCGTGCGCGATGCCACGAACACGCCGAGGATCGTGTCTTCGCGCATGAGCGGAATGCCGAGCATCGTACGGAACCCGGCGATCTTCTGGCCCTCGCTGTAAGTGTATTCAGGGTCCGCCAGCACGTCGGGAATGTGGACCGTCCGCCGCTCCAGCAGCGCACGACCGCTGGTGTTGCCGCGGTCGGGCGTGAAGGGGTTGGCCAGCATGTATTGCTTGGTCTCGTCGGAAACGTTGTGCGACGCGACCAGGTGGTGCAGGCCCTCCTGGCGGCGGAACATGTAGGCCTGGTCGGCCCGGCATAGGCGAGCCACAGTCTCTGCCAGCGTATTGAGCACCGTGGGCAGGTCGACCGACGACGACCGGCTGATCGTGCTCAGCACATCGCTGGTCGCGGTCTGCTGGTCCAAGGATTCGCGCAGCTCGCCGAGCAGGCGGGCATTTTCCATGGCAATCACGGCCTGGTCGGCGAACGTCCGCAGCAGGTTGATCTGGCGCTCGGTGAACGGCTCGACGCGCTGGCGCGACAGCACGATGACGCCGGCCAGGTTGCCCTCGCGGATCAGCGGTACGCCAACCTGGGTGCGGATTTTTCCCAAAGCGGAGGCGCCGGCAAGCCGGTACTCGGGATCGGTCGTGATGTCGGGGATCTGGACGGCACGGCCCTCGAGGGCGACGCGGCCGGTCACCGAGCCGCGATCCGCTCCCAGGAGCCTCGACTGCTGGAACTGCTGGTAGTCGTGCGCATCCGCGGCGCTTTCGGGTGTCGCACCAGCCGCCGTCACGACGCGGTAAAGGTCGCCCTCGCGCCGGGAGATGAAGCCCATCTCCGCCTCGCACAGCCGCAGCGCCGTCTCCGTCAGCGTCTGGAGCACCGGCGCGAGATCGAAGGTCGAGCGGCTGATGACCGTGAGAACTTCGCCGATCGCGGTCTGGTACTCCAGCGACTGCTGCAGGTCGTCGGTGCGTTCGCGCAGCTCGGTCAAGAGGCGGGCGTTCTCCATGGCGATGACCGCCTGGTCGGCGAAGGTCTTGACCAGCGCGATCTGCCGCTCGGTGAAGGGCTCGACATGGTCGCGCAGCAGCGAGATCACGCCGATCGCCTCGCCCTCGCGCAGTAGGGGCACCGCGAGCGTGGTACGCTCGGCAGTCGCGGCGGCGGGCGCAACGCGTTCGGGATCGCGGCTCTGGTCGAGAACGTGATCGATCTGCTTTTCCAGCAGCGCCCGGGCGGTCGAGGTGCCGCGGCCGGGCACGGTGACCCGCGAGCGCAGCCAGGCATCCTCTTCCGGCGTCGCGGCGCCGATGAAGGCGACGTGGCGGAAGACGTCGCCCTGGCGGATCGCGACGTCGCCCTTCGCCACGCCGCACAGGCGCGCGGCCGAGCTCAGCATGCGGTCGAGCACCGGCTGGATGTCTGCCGTCGAGCGGCTGATGACTTCCAGCAGATCGCTGGTCGCGGTCTGGTATTCGAGCGATTCGGTGAGGTCGTCGGTGCGCTCGCGCAGCTCTCCAAGAAGCCGCGCGTTTTCCATCGCGATCACGCCTTGGGAGGCAAAGCTCTGAAGCAGCGCAATCTCCTTGTCCGCAAACGGGCGCACTTCCTTGCGAGCTGCCACGATTAGACCAAGCAATTTGCCGTCCTTGCGCAGCGGCACCCGGAGCAGGGTTCTTATCCCGGCGTCGACCACAGTCTTCGCCATCGGGTCATCGATCTCGGCGACATCGGGGATGTGCTCGAAGTCCGCACCCTCGATCAATCGCCGGAAGGCTGGCCCCGGCACGTATCCTTCTTGCAGCCGCGCGGCCAACACCTCCGGCAAATCATGGACCGCTACAGCGCGCAACATGGTGCCGTCGTAGAGCTGGAGGCTGCCATACTCCACTCGGCAAAGCGCATGCGCCTTCTCCAGCATGCTCTCGAACACGGGCGTGAGGTCACCGGGCGAAGAATTGATCGCCGCCAGGACTTCGGTGGTCGCAGTTTGCCGATCCAGCGACTCGCGCAGCTCGGCCAGCAGGCGGGTGTTCTCCATGGCAATCACGGCCTGGTCGGCAAACGTTCGGACCAGCGCGATCTGGCGCTCGGTGAAGGGCTCGGTATTGGAGCGGCCGAGCGTCATGACGCCGACCACCTCGTCCTCGCGCAGCAGCGGAACCGCCAGCAGGGACTGCATGTTGCCGACCGTCGTGGTGATCGGCATGGCGTAGTCGGGGTCGGCCGCGACGTTGGGAATGTAGGTGACGCGCTTGTCGGCGGCGGCGCGGCCGGCGATCGAGCTGCGGTCGATCGGATGCGGCGTCTCGCGCAGCCATCTGTCGAACTCGGCCGACACGCCGGTCGAGGTCACATAGCGCAGAACGTCGCCGCGGCGCACGGCGACGCCGCCCATGTGCACCCCGCACAACCGGGTTGCGGCGGCCAGCATCGACTTCAGAACCGGTTCCAGCTCGGAGGTCGAGCGGCTGATCACGCTCAGCACGTCGCTGGTCGCCGTCTGGTATTCGAGCGATTCGCGCAGCTCGGTGAGCAGGCGCGCATTCTCCATGGCGATGACGGCCTGGGCGGCGAAGCCCTGCAGCAGCGCGATCTGCTTGTCGGTGAAGGGCCGCACCTCCTGGCGATAGATCGCGATCATGCCCAGCAAGACGCCGTCCTTGCGCAAGGCGACGCTCAGGATGGTGCGCGCGCCGCCGAGGTCGACGATCGCCCGCCGGTTGGGATCGCCGCCGCGATAGAGATCGCTGTCGGCCGTGTCGCGCTCGTGGACGCAGTCCTCGCCGGCGACCAGGCGGGCCGGCCCGGAGCCGGAGGGGTAGTCCGGCGGGCTGGTGGCCCTGTATTGCGCGTAGGCCTCCGGGACGTTGCGCGTCGCCACCGTGTGGAAGCGCTCCCCGTCGAAGGTGTTGAACATGCCGAAGGCGGCCTCGCACAGCGTCATCGCCTTGTCGACAATGACGTCGAACACCGG
>JAFEFF010000178.1 GCA_018240745.1 Pseudomonadota bacterium | reverse complement strand
AGGCGGTGCAGCGCAAGGGCCTGCGCGTCTCGGTGGTCAGCACCATCAAGTCGTCGCCGCCGATGGTGGCCGACGAGCTGCGCCGCCAGGCCGACGACTTCATCGAGCTCGCCGAGCTGGCGCCCCTGATCGCGCGCAGTACGCGGGAAAGCGCCGCGTGTCGGACCGTGACAGGCATGACGACCGGGGTGATGCCTGCCCCCGAGCGGGCTGTCCGCGCTCACATCTAGGATTCGAGGGCAAGTGCGGCGTCGATTGTCGCTCGCGTCGAGGCCATGGAGGCGTCGAGCGGTATCGGCGACGGTGCGCCGGTACGAAGGGCCTCGACGAAAGCAGTGACGAGTGCCCTGTGCCCCTTGTCCTGAAGCAGGCGCGGCAACCATGCGCGAGGCTGGGGCGAGAAGCCCCAGCTGCGGAAGGCGCGGAAGTTGTCGATCTCGATCGTCCGGCCGGCACAGAAGATGGAGATCTTCTCCTTGGGGACGGCCTTGTGACCGTTCGAGAAGTACTGGATCGAGGCGATCGACCCGTCGGCAAACTCCATCGCCACCGCAACCGTGTCCCGGGTCACGTGGGCGAGGCAAACGGACCTGACGCTGGTCGGCTTGGCACCGACCAGATGGCAGGCAAGATCCACGAAATGGCAACCTTCGCCCAGAAGTCGTCCGCCGCCGTCGGCCGGGTCGTGCACCCAGCTCTGCGCCGGAATCTCGCCGGCGTTTACGGTGATGACGATCGCCTTGGGAGCGGCGATTGTGGACAGCATGCGCTTTGCCCGTATGACATCGGGTGCAAAGCGGCGATTGAAGCCGACCACCAGAAGCCGCTCCCCGAACTTTCCGCAGGCCGCCTTGTATGCCTCGACCACACGATCCAGCTCCTCCGCCGCCAGGGCGAGCGGCTTCTCGACGAACACATGCTTGCCGGCAAGCAGGGCACGGCTCGCCAGGTCGGCATGCGTGCCGTGACGGGTCAGGATGACGACGGCATCGAGATCGGGCGACTCTATCAAGCTCTTTTCGTCGGTACCAAAGCGATCGGCATCCTGGGCACGGGCGAGCAGGGCGGCTGACAGGCCGCCGCGCGAAGCGACCGCGGTCACCCGCGCGCCGGCCGATCGAAGGAGGGGAACGAGAACGCGGGACGCATAATTGCCGGCGCCAATCACCCCGATCGAAGGTACGGGCTTGCCCGATGGAGGTGACGCCGGCCGGCGGATTATGGTCGGGCGCGGCAGGTCGACGGTTTGCGGCGCATATTCGAGGAGCAGCCCCAAGGTCGACTTGTCGATGGTCCCGTATGCCTGGGCGGCTTCGCCGAGCGGGATGCGCCGCTCGACCATGGCCTCGAAGTCGACACGACCGTCGGCAACCAGATCGAGGAACGCCTCCATGTTGCGCGCCGCAGTCCAGCGTACGAAGGCCGGCGGATAGTCCTGGCCGCGCTCCTCGTACGCAGGATCGTAGCGACCGGGACCGTAGGAGCAGGAAACCTGGAAGCTCAGCTCCTTCTCGTAGAAGTCGGCTCGGTCGATCGTCAATCCGGCCGTGCCGACGAGCACGATGCGGCCCCGTTTGCGCGACATCCGTGCCGCGCTCTTCAGCGGGTCGTTGGAATCGGTGGAGGTGCAGATGATGACGGCGTCGATGCCGCGATCGCGGGAATAGCGCCATGCTTTCGCGACGGGGTCTTCGCCCTTTCCGAGATCGACGGTCTCCGCGCCAGCCTCCATGGCCCGGCGTAGCCGGTCGGACTGGAAGTCGATGCCCAGGACCCGGCAGCCCGCGGCGCGCAGCAACTGGACGGCGATCAGCCCAATCAAGCCGAGCCCGACCACTGCGATGGTCTCTCCCGCTTGCGGCGCTGCCAGGCGCACGCCCTGTAGCGCGATCGAGCCGATCGTGCAAAAGGCGGCGTTCGCGTCCGAAACGCCCTCCGGCACTTTCGCGGCAAGCGTGTGGGGAACGCAGACGACCTCGGCGTGGCCACCGGCCGTCGCGACACGGTCTCCGACCTCGAACCCCTGCACCCGGGCTCCGACAGCAACGACGTCGCCGACGTTGCTGTAGCCCAGCGGGATCGGCGTCGCCAGCTTCGATCGGACGGCTTCTAGGGTCGTCAGCAATCCGTCCGCGCGAACCTTGTCGAGAACTTCTCGGACTCGATGAGGTTGCTGACGCGCCTTTGCAAGCAAGCTGCTCCGGCCGAAGGAAACCAGCATGCGCTCGGTGCCGACTGAAACCGCCGACGCGCGAGTACGGACGAGGATCTGGTGCGGCCCGGGTGTTGGAACGGGTACATCGACAATTTCGGTCGCCCCGGTATCGAGCCGTTGAAGAAGCTGCTTCATCGTCGTGGTCCTGATGATCTCTTATCGAGGATTTATCTGGATGGTGCGTTCGGTCGCAATGCCGGACGCGAGATCGGTCAGGCGCAGGATCCATTCGCCGGTCGGCTCGGCGCGGCCGACGGTGAAGGAGAAGGTGCCGCGACCGTCGTCGGCGGCATGCGTAGTCGTGTTGCGCGACCAGTCCGACGGCCGTCCGTCGGGCTCGATCAACTCGGCCAATACAGGCAGCGAGGCGCGCAATCTCTTGTGGTCGGCATCGCGGAGTTCGAAGCGCGCGGTTACCCGGGATCCCTCGATCGCGGTCGTCGGGACATCGACTGCGACGCTCGCAATAGGTCTCGGCAACTGCAGGATGACGGCTCCGTTCGCAGCAGGGAGATCCAGCCCGATATCGAGCCAGCCGTCGTTTGTCTCGCCGGGGACCAGGCGCCGGCGTGCCGTCGCGTCGTAGATCGCTGTGCCGGCATCTGCCCGGAAGGAAATCCGAGCCCTTTGGGGGACCCCGTTCTCGAAGATCAGCCGATACTTCTTGAACCGCGGTCCGTACGTCATGTCGGTGTTCACGACGATGTGCCAGAGTGCTTCGCCGCCCTGCAGGGTGCCGATCAAGGCCCGCGGCGTGTCGGCTTTGGCAAGCTTGAGGTCATCGCCAAGATAGGCGGCCAACTGCCGCCCGCGCTCCTCGAGCAGGTCACGCGCTGCTTCGGCGGTGATCGGCTTGGGCTTCGTGCCGTCCAGCCGCGTCAGCTCGGCGAATTTCAGATCGACCCTGGTCACGCCGCCGATTGCACGGGGGAACGGTTCGTTGGCCAGGACCTTTCCGCCGGACTTCACGTATCCGGCTATGGCGTCGCGCATTGCGGCCGTCACCGCCTCCGAGCGGGGAAACACAACGAGCCGGTAGTGGGCGAGCGCCTCGGGTGTGACCTGGTCGTCGAGCAGAACGTCGAACTGGACGTGGTTGGTGGCGAACGCTATCGCGAAGGGCATTACATGGTCGTTCGTCCACAGGGGAAGACTTTCGGACCGTCGGGCAAACCACTCGCCTGCCGCCGAGAGCACGATCGCGGCTCGGCTGGCGTGGCGCTGCGAAGCGCGCAGGGCAGGGCCGAGAGGCTTCAGCGCCCGATCCACGAAGTCCCGGACCGCCTCGAACGATCCGGGCGACCAGATGGTCGGGGATTGCGTCGCAGTGGGTTCAGGGCGCCCGGCGCTGACGGAATATACAGCCAGCACGTCGGGTCTCTGGCTCAGGGCCAGCCACAGCGAAATCCGCAGCTGGTCCGCGCTTGCATGGAAGAAACCGGAATCCCCGCCGGCGTTGGCTGTCACCGCTTCGTCGCCGGGGCCGGTCCCCTCTATTGCCCAGCGCGGATAGATGTACATGCTGATCGTCTGAAGGACGCCTTTGCCGTGGTCTCGGGCCGCAGCCTGGAGGAACGGTGTAAAAAGGGCCCAGCGCAGATCGGGCCATGGGTGCGTCCACGTACCGATCAAATCCAGCCGAGAGTTGGGCGCTACCGGCGCGAGACGCCACGGGTCGTGCCACGTCATGATATCCGGCCGCGCGGCATGAATGATGTCGCTCATGCGCTGATTGAGCGCGTCGAGGCCATTTCCGTGCCGCCACCAGAAATCGAGGAAGCGGTATCGCGCCGAGTCTCGGGGCACGATTCCGTCTTCGGTCTCTCCGGGTGCCGGTCCGGGAAGCGTCCAGCCGCCAAGCAGGAGGTTCCGGGACAGGACTTGGTCGGGCAATGGCGCCGAGAGGTGCGCGGCGAGTTCGGCGACCTGCGGGCCATCGCTGAAGGGAACGGCCCATTCCGAGTTGATCAGAGACGAAGTGACGGCCGGATAGGGTCCGAATACCTGTAACAGTCTGCGGGTCAAGTCCTCCGAATAGGCGATCACCTCCGGATCGAGGGGATTGGGGACGCGCTCCCTGCTGAGCTTTCCGGAAAGTACGCCCTTTCCCTTCCAACGCGGGGAAAGCGAAGGATGCAGATAGAGCGTTTGGTCATGGCCCAACTCGACGGCCCGGTCGAGGGTATGGCGCGCCTTCGCAATCGCAGCCGCAGACGGCATGGCATCGTAGCGGTCGAGAATGCCGCCGTTGAAGCCGAGCGCAACCCAGGTCTCCGACTGGCCGATCGTCTCGCCCCAGCGCCAGAGCGGGTAGCGATCAGGATCGCGAGGCGGGCCTACATGGAACACTACATGGGTGCGGGCCACTTCCTGCCCACCGGCCAAGGCTGTGAGGTCGAGCTGGTGAGAGCCGACGGGCAGCGAAGCGGTGCCGAACTCGATCGTCGTTTCGCCTGAGCTTGCGTCGCGCTCTTCGGGCGGTGCGCGATCGACGGCAACCTGGATCCGATCCGCACCCGATACTTCGACGTGGAATACGGCCGGCTGGCCGCGCGGGAATGCCATCGGCCCCGGAGTCATTCGCATGCCTGCCGCTTCCGACGGTCGTGCGTTGAGGCAAAGACAGGCCAGCCCGATGACAACCGCGAGCAGGGTCGACGACGATGGCGCTGTCCTGACCGCGGCCGGCTTCCTCGAGCCACGTTCCTTCAATCGAAGCGCCGGCTTCTCGACCAACGTCCAGGAAAGCCAGGCGGTGACCGTGACACCGACGAAGACGATCGACGCACCCATCCACGAATGACCGAGGCCGAGAACCAGCGCCGCGTTCACCCAGAGCATGTGGTAGATGTAGATGCCGTAACTGATGTCATTGCCGCGCAGCAGCCGTGAAGAGAGGGAACGCCACGAATAGGCGACCGACAACGTGGTCACGGCGAGCAGGGCCTTCCCGACCAACGTCCCGATCGGGCTATTCCAGGCATCCCTCCCAAGGGCCGCGAACGCCAGGTGATAGAGAAAATAGGCGGAGAGCCAGTACAGCGCGCGGCCTTCCGTATAACGCGGCAATCGGTCCATGCAGGCAAAAGCGATCATCCCGAACATGAACTCGAAAAGGTGCGGCAGCACCGACACGCCGAGCAGCTTGACCCATAAGACACTCCTCGACCCTTCCTCTCCAAGGAAGGAGAAAAGTCCGAAAGAAAGCGTGAACAGTGCGACGAACCCGGCCTTGCGAGCGCGAGGGGACATGCGTCCGCCGGCCCAGAACAGCAGCGGCAGGGTCATATAAAATTCGAGCTCGACCGGGATCGTCCACAGGCTGCCATTGATCACGCCCACACCGAAATGACGCAGGAAGGCGGGATTGAAATATTGCCCGATGGTTAGTTGCGCGCCGATCCAATCCCAGAATTCCTTGCTTGCAAGCGTCCGGCCGTCGATTTTTCCGAAGCTGACCAGCAATGCCAGAGTGCAGGCAAAGCACAGCCATAGCCCAGGATAGATTCGAAGGAAGCGGTTCGTCGAATATCTTCGGAGGCTTGCAGAATTGCGGTAGGAGAAGGCGATCAGAAAGCCCGATATGACAAAGAAGATCGGTACGCCAGGAATTCGCTCGATTATCCAGGTGAATGTATCTCCTGCGCCTTCGGGGATCGGATGCAAATGGCGCAGCACGTGGCCGACGACCACTTGGTAAGCCGCCATCAACCGCAGCAGGTCGAAGTTGTTATTTCGAAGGGCGTGCATAATCGGATTCGACCGGGCCAAGGGGACGCGCGGTCAGTTCGATCGTCGTGACGATACGGCGAACGTCGGAGCTGACTCTGGCTTCGAGCACCGGGATCGGCTGTTTGTCCAGGTAGTACCGCGCTTCCTCCGCCGCGGCGATGCGGCAGGTCACGGGGCCGTCGGCAGTGACCGATATGCGAGCTGCGCCCGATTCGACGCCGTTGGGAAGGGCCGTCCACTGGTACTCGGGCGCCAGGCGCCAGCGCAATGTTGCCTGCTTGAATCGTTCAATGGTGTCGATGATGCGCCATTGCCGGCCCTCGGCCTCGACCATGCGGTGGTGACGACGACCGCGCCAATCCTGATACCCACCGGCCATGAACCAGACGTCCGCCCGGCGCGCCGGCATGACGATCCCGTCGCCCTTGAGCCATGACCCGAACAGGAATCGGCCGAGCCGCGGCATCTGGTCCTCGCCATCGAACTCGATGAGATTGTGGCCGGGGGCGCCTCCAAAGGCGCGCGGACCTGCGTCGCCCGTGCTGTACGAATAGCTGCCGTCGTCGCGCAGGATATTGAGACGCCCAGCCCACAAGTCGAAGTGCAAGGCGTCGGCGTGCGATGGCCTGAACTTGAATATCGGCAATCGGAGCAAGCCAAACGACTCGTTCGTCGATCGGATGGTGGCAATACCGCCGTCCGACGCCGAAAGGTTCGCCCGCTCGAAAACAGGCCTATCGTCGCGCCTGCGATCGACAAGTCCGAGCCAACTCGAGGAGCTGTCAGGCGCCGTCCGGGAGAACGCTCGCCGACCATCGAGGAGAAGGGCGATGCGGTCGACGGCAGGGCGAAAATCGCGATAGGGTTCCTCCCCCCATCCGAAAGGTAAAGTCCCGTCATTGGCTCCCAAATTCGGGCAGTCGCCGGTGTGCGGTTCCACCAGTTGAAACAGCCAGTTTGCGCCACGCCGCACGCGATCGAGCGCGCGGGGCGGCAATGTTGGCAGGCCGAGCCTCGTGACCCACCACAGAACCAGGGCAATCGTATCGAGCACCATCCGCTGATAGGTGACAGAGTATTGGGAGAAGGTTCCGTCACCCAGGAACAGCCGATCGATTCGCTCGACAAGCGTTCTGCGGCCCAGTCGATGCCAACGCGCGCCGGCACCGTCATTGCTGTACCGCGACAGCCAAGCGCCGCCGATCAACAAAGCCGCCGCCTCGCTCGTGCCGTGATTGTTGTCCTGGGCTTTCGCGTAGGAGAGGGTGATTCGAATCCGGCGGAGGTGCAATCTCACCAGATCGACAAAGCCGGGAGTAGGAGCGCGATCCTCGTCCAGGAACGCAGCTGCCAGCAGGAGATTGAGGAGCCGCAGGGACGTCTCCTGCCCGCATGTCCAGTTGGCGCCAAAATATGGTGGATTGGCGCGCACCCAATCCTCGATCCAGCGCACCAGCCGTGCCCCGAATCCTTCGTCGGGAGCAAGCCGATGGGCGCGCGCGAGAATCGGTGCCCAGGAGAACCGTGAGGCCTCCCAGACCAGCTTGATATCGCCGGCCGCTGCTTTGAAGAACGGTATTCGATGGCTGGGTTCGAATGGAGTGGCGTACGCGACATTCGTCAGCGGATTGTTGGCCCACGCAGGCGGATTTCCGACATCGACGAGGAGGCGTGAAAAGAGCAAGAGCTTGCCGGATGCGATCCTCCGCGCCGACGTGAGCAATTCCTCTTCCTGTGGACGAGTCAATACAGGGGCGGGGTCAACCTTCTGCCGGGCGAGAAGAAACGGCGCCAGCGGGGGGCCATCCGCTCCATATCCGGCGATACGCTTACGCACCCGATAAAGTCCGACACGCCCGATATTCACAGGACCCAGACGCCAGAGCGTCGGTACCAGCGATGGAGCAAGCAGCGCCGAGCGAAACGCGGAGTGGGTCAGGATCGCACCTGTCGGCACCGCCCGGGGTCGAACATGGTGTCGGAGTACCGGGTCGGGCGGTGCCGCCCGCGGAACGCGGGTGAAAGAATTGGAAACCACATGCCGCCCATTCCTCCCCGTTGCCTGCAGCGAGGTCAGGTCCGGTCTGGGGTGGGGGGAGCGGCCGCGCGATTCATCGCGCAGTCGTGACCATGCGGATTTCTGAATCGCCATTCCGAGGCGATCCACGCATCAAGCTAGCAGCCCCCACACCCCTCCGGCGAAATCCCGTTGTCGCCATGAGGCTCGCGAGCTCGACCACACCCACTTGCCGATCGGCCACGCGCAGGCCTTCCTATTACCAATGTGCTCCGAGCCAAACAAGTGACTGCTGCAGCGAGTGACGTTATGTTGCGTCCAGGGGAACGATGGCAATTTCGACACTGCAGTTCTGGCTAACCGAACAATTGCTTTGGGCATGCGGGCCAAATCTCGGGCTGCCACAGGCGCCTGATCGTTCGCCCAACCATTAAATGCCCGAGTGCCCCTACCACCACACTTGAATGTTGCAACCTCGCTCCTCCGACCGGCGTCGGACCTTCGTCGCGGATGC
This sequence comes from Pseudomonadota bacterium, assembly GCA_018240745.1. Classification (GTDB taxonomy): domain Bacteria; phylum Pseudomonadota; class Alphaproteobacteria; order Reyranellales; family Reyranellaceae; genus Reyranella. Next base: position 35,950 of record JAFEFF010000178.1, on the reverse strand, counting down.
GGCGGTTTCCTCAGTGACCACGGCGGTCGCTCAGGGAATCCAGTTCGGCGCCCTGGCCGTCCTGACACGACTTTACAGCGCCGAAGCGATCGGCATTTGGGCACTGGTGCAGCTTGCGGCCCAGATCGGGGGCCAATTCGCGACGCTCCGTTACGAAGTCGCAATACCGCTAGCGGGCGGGGAAGGCGCTGCAAGGAATGTGCTCGCCATTTGCGTTATCGGTGCTGCAGTTATGACCATCGCAGGGATCATCACCGCCATGGTCGGCGCGAGCTGGTACCAGACATATCTGGCTCATGAGTTGACACGCATTGGCGCACTTTCGACAGCGATTCTCGCCGGCACTGTTGCACTTCAGAACGTGCTTCGCTTCTGGTCGATCCGGCGGGGCGAATTTGCCATGTTCGGATCATTCATGATCTTTCAGGCAATAGTGGTCAGCGCGGCGCAGATATTCGCCGGAGCCTGGCTGGACCGTGGCAGCGAGACACTCGTGATGGTGACTGTCGCTGGCAATATTGTCGCACTGGTTTATCTCGCCGTCAGGCTCAACGGCCGAACCCGCCTCCTCTCATCGGATATCTCGCGTGCACGCATGCTGGCGCTGGCCCGTCAGTACCGGAAATTCCCGACGTTCAGCGTCCCCCGAATGCTCGTAGAGGCTCTGTCATCGCGCGGAATCCTGTTCATCCTGCAATTCTTCTTCGGCCCGCGCGAGGTCGGGTTCGTGGCGATGATCCTTCGTCTCACCGGCGGGCCGGCCTCTCTCGTGATCAACGGCCTGCGCAGTGCCTGGCTGCGCCAGATGATCGAGCACAAGGACCTCCAGGAGCGCATGCGAATGATGCTGGACTTTCAGCTCGTCCTGTCGCTCGGCTCGATCCCGATCATCGCGGTCCTGAGCTTCAATGCCTCTGACGTAGTCGCCATGCTCCTCGGCCCGGCGTGGCGGGAAGCCGGGCCCTATGCCGCAGCGACGCTGTTCTGGGTTCCCGTCCTGCTGGAGCTGTCGTGGCTGGATACCACGTTCGACGTTCACGGCAGACAGCATTCGGCGCTGTTCCTCGAGGTGAGCTTCGCGCTGGTTCTGCTGCCGGCCCTGTGGCTTGCCGGCAAAATGCACTTTGCTGCCGTGACAGTGGTATGGATTTGGTCGAGCCTGTTCGTGGCCTACAATATCGTCTGGTTTTGCGTGCTGATGTGGTATGCAGGAACCGGGAAAGCGACATTCCTTGCCATCCTGCAGCTGGTTTTGGTGGGCGTGATGGCGGGCGGTGTCGAGGTGGTTGCCCGCATGGCGGGCGGAACGTGGGTGTATTGGGGATTACAAGCAGTATTCGGAACGTCCTGTCTGGCCGTGGCAATGTACCGGCTGCGCGTCTTTCTACGCGACTCGCCGCCGCGACTTGTCATTGTGAAGTCGGACTGAATTCGTCCATATCCTGACTGGATCGGGGCCATGTCGTATATCGAGCGCACTTCCGCCATCGATCACAGGCACGTCATTGCATCGATGGTGGCGGTCTTCGTGATCCTCTTTGCCTACTCGGCCTCGTACAAGTTCGTACTGCTTCTTTTCGGCATCAGGACGGACGCATCGAGTGCCTCATTCGCCGTGACCGTGGGTACTTTCTATTTGGCGCTTCTCGCTGGCGCGGGGCACGGGATCATCCCTTTCCTCGTCTCCCGGAGCGGCATCTACTTCAGCCTGTTCCTTGCCTTTGCCGCTGTCACCCTGTTGTGGGCGCCCTCGGGAGTCGTCGAGCTTCCTCAGTCGTTTGCGGCGTTCCTGCCCCAGGACTTCCCGCACCCGCTTTTCAAGCTCCTCAATTTGTTCCTGTTCAGTGCGGTGCCTCTGGTCATCAGCTACGAGATGGCAAGATGGTCGAGCCACTTTACCCGGATTGCGGCGGCATCGATCATAATGCTCGGCCTGGTGTTCGGCATCGCGGCATTTGCCATTGGCAACATCTCCGACGTCATCATGCTGGCCAGCATCGGCGGCCTTGCCGACAGCGATATCGGAAGCAACCGCATCCTGGTCGGATTGATGTTCGGTTCCGCCACGCTCGCTTCCGTGGGTGTACTGATTTCATCGAATGTACTGTGGCGATATCGGGCCGTGGCGGCGGTCGCGTTGGTCATCTCTGCATATTGGGTCGGTGAATCGGCCTCCCGACAGGCGATTCTCGGCAGCCTCATCTGCGTCTTTGTTCTCGTCTTCACTCGCTTCTTCATCGGCAAGGAGGTGACATTTGCGCGTGTCACCACCGGTGCTCTGGTATTGGTGGCATTCTTTGCCGCCGGCGCCCTGATCGCCGGCAACAGCGCGTTGCGAACCTTCGATCAGGCGCTTGGAGATGCCTCCGCGCAACGATTCGAGAGTTTGGAATCGGGCGGAGGACTTCTGTTCGACATGGAACGTGGAAGCTTGCTGCACACCGCCCTGAGCTGCTGGGCCGACTCACCATTCGTCGGCCAGGGGATCGGGGCGTTTCCGGTCGTCGAGGGCGACATGAACTGGAACAACCATCCGCACAATGCGGTGCTGGAGCTCATGTGCGAGGTTGGGCTCATCGGAGCCGGTTTGTTCGTCGTTGCCTTCGGCATCCTTGGCTATGCCTGTATTCCGCTGTTCCGGCATCCGAGCTTCGAGGCGAAAGCTACGTCGGCAATCGTGCTTTTGTTGACTTTCTCGGCGAACGTCTCGACCTCCTACGCCTACAGCCGAACGCTGTTCATCATGATCGGTATCTGTTACGGGCTCCGCACCCGCCTCAAGAATGAAGAAGAGCATTCCTGGGCCTGACGCGCAGCCGAACGTCGTCTCGTTTGGGGAGAGCAGATGGGGAGCGTGGAAATGCGGCAGGCCGGGCCGGATGTACCGACTGCCGGGGCTAGCGGAAAATCGGCAATCCACATCTGCCACGTCTCGTCTGCGCATCCGGGTGATGACCATCGAATGAACGGCCGCCTGGCCCGGGCCGCTGCTTCCGCCGGCTACCGGACAAGTGTGGTCTCCTCCTGGTTGCTCGACCCGACCAAGCAGCCGGATCCCGCGATTGAACTCGTCATGTTCGTGAGGCCCCGCAGCCGCGCGCGGCGATTCACCACGGCGCAATGGCATATCCTGCAGGCCTGTCGCAAGACGAACGCGCAGGTGTTTCATCTGCACGATCCGGATCTGATCTCCATCGGCCTCATCCTCAAGCTCCTCGGCAAGCGGGTCGTCTACGACGTGCACGAGGACTACCGAATGAAGGCCCGCACCAAGTCCTGGCTGCCGAAATGGGCGCGTCCTCTGGCAACCCTGTATGTGATCGTTCTGGAATGGCTCGCAGCGACGTTCTTCGATGGATTCACCACTGCATCCGAATACATCGCTCGCTATTTCCCGGCGAGGCGCACCCGAGTGGTGCGCAATCTTCCCAATCTCGAGCATTTTGCCGCTGCGGAGCCGCTCCCTTTCAACTCGCGACCCAACATGGTTGGAACCTTCGGCATGGTGGACGCTGCACGCTGCCACGAGGAAATCCTGGCGGCGCTACAGGACCGGCGCCTTGAAGGTGTGGAATTCCGGGTCGCCGGTCCCGTTCGCCCGGACCTCGAGCGGTCCAATTTCGTGCGACGCCTCGAAGCAGCGGGCGGCAAGTATCTCGGTTTCATGCGCTACGGCGCCATGCTGGAGGAGCTGCGCGCCTGCCGCATCTGCTTTGCGCTCTATCGTCCTCTGCCGGACTACCGGGTGGTCGACGTATCCGGAAAGATGCTGGATGCGATGGCGCTGGAAGTGCCGGTGGTCGTCGGCTCGGGCATTCCCGCCTTGCGCCGGCTCGTCGAGCGCGTTGGCTGCGGTGTCGTCGTGGACGAGGGAAGGCCAGAAGCTATCGCCGATGCGATGTACGAGCTATTGAAGGAACCCGAGCGAGCTGCCGAAATGGGAAGACGGGGGCGAAAGGCCGTCGTGGAGGAACTCAACTGGCAGAATGAGATGAGGAAGCTGCAGGAACTTTACGGCCAGATCCTCGGCTCTCGGTCGGCCAGGAACCCGAAGTTGGAAGACCATGCCGCACATCAAAACCTCTGACGGCGTCAGCCTCTACTATGAAGAGACCGGGGCGGGCGCCCCCCTGATCTTCCTCCACGAGTTCGGCGGCCACTACCTCAGTTGGGAGCCGCAGGTTCGCTACTTCTCGCGGCGCTATCGCTGCATCACCTACGCCGCGCGCGGCTGGCCGCCGTCGGACGTGCCGAACGATGTCGCGATGTACTCGCAGGCCCGTGCCGCCGACGACTGCGCCGACCTGATGAAGGCGCTGGGGATCGACAAGGCCCACCTCTGCGGCCTGTCGATGGGCGCCACGGCAGGCCTGGAGTTCGCGATCCGCCATCCCGGCAAGGCGACGGCGCTGGTGATCGCCGCGGGCGGAGGTGGCGGCAGCACAGATCCCGAGGCCAGGAAGCGCTTCAAGGCGGAGTGCGAGGCGTTCGCGCAGCGCATCGAGGCGGAGGGCATGCCGGCGATGGCCGAACTCTACTGCACGTCCTCGGCGCGCAACACCTATCGCTACAAGGATCCGCGCGGCTGGGCCGAGTTCAAGCAGCAGTTTGCCGACGGCTCGGCGACCGGCCACGCCAAGACCATGCGCGGCGTGCAGGGATCGCGCGTGCCGTTCTTCGAGCGCACCGAGGAGCTGGAGAAGATCACCGAGCCGATGCTGGTGGTGATCGGCGACGAGGACGAGTCGACGCACAGCCTCGCCGTCCATCTCAAGCAGCACGTCGCGCGCTGCGGTGTGCTCGAGCTGCCGAAGTGCGGCCACACCATGAACCTCGAGGAGCCGGCCGCGTTCAACGCGGCGGTGCAGGACTTCCTGCACGCCGTCGAGAACGACCGCTGGCCGGCCCGCGAGCAGAAGAGCTACACGCTCATCCCGCCGGCGAGCATCCCATCGCCTCGAGCGTAGCCGAGGGGCCTTCTCGCCATATCAAGCCGCAAATTGTGGAGAGAAGGTCCCTCCACTCCGCTTCGCTCCGGTCGGGACGACGGATTATTTCGGTAGTTCTTTGATTTCCACCGCCTTGGGGCGCACTGCCTTCAGCAGGTCCATGTAGACATACTTGCTGTAGTCGAGCGGCGCCTTGAGCTTCTTCTGGTCGGCCAGCAGGTGCTCGGAGTCCTTGATCGCCTCGAGCGAACGCGGCTTCCAGTTCATGTCGAATTCGAGCTTGGGCATCAGCTCGGTGGCCAATTCGACCGGCATCTTGAGGAACTTGGCGACCTGCTTGGTGGCGGCCGGCCGGTCCTTCTCGATGATGTCGTTGGCCTCGCACAGCGCCTTGATGAACTTTTCGGCGGTGGCGCGGTTCTGCTCGATCCAGCCGCGGTTCATGTAGATGAAGTTGATGTTGTTGTAGATGCCGTCGGCGGTCGCCAGCACCTTGGTGTTCTTGACCGACATCAGCGTGCGGGTCGGCCACGGTTCCCAGACCGCGAAGGCATCGATGTCGCCGCGCTCGATCGCCGCCAGCATCTCGGGCGCCTCGACATTGACCAGCGTGTAGTCGGCCGGGTTCAGCTTGCGGTTGGCCAGCAGCCGGCGCCAGAAGATCTCCGCGCCAGTGCCGAAGGCGACGCCGACCTTCTTGCCCTTGAGCGCCTCCAGCGAATCGACGTTGCGGCCGATCACGCTCTCCCACTTGGCGAGGTAGGTGCCGTCGGCCACCGCGACGATGTTGTTGTCGACCTGATGGTTGATCACGCCGGCAAGGTCGGAGCCGTAGGCCGCCTGGACCTGGTTGTTGACCAGGAACGGCACCATCGCCGAGCCGGACGGGCCGGTGTTGATCGTGACGTCGAGGCCGTTCTTCTCGAACAGGCCCGCCTCCTTGGCGACGTAGAACTGCGAGAAGGCCGGATCGACGCCGGTCGCGATCGTCATCTTGGTGAGCCCCTGGGCCTTCACCCCGATGGGCAACGTCGCGAGCGCGGCACCCGCCACGCCATTGGTCAACAAAGTCCGTCTGCGCATGATTGTCCTCCCTGTCATGTGACCGGCGAGAAGCGGCCGGCGAACGCATAGATGCCCCAGCGGAACAGCCGGTCGGCGGTGAAACCCAGGAACCCCAGGACGACCAGGGCGACGAAGATCTGGTCGACCAGCATGTACATTCGCGAATCCCAGATCATGCGGCCGAGGCCGTTGTTCGCCGCAACCAGCTCGGCGGCGATGATGGTCACGAACGAATTGGCCATCGCGAGCCGCATGCCCGTCAGGATGTAGGGTACGGTCGCGGGCAGGGCGACGAAGAAGAAGATCTGGAACGGCCCGGCGCCGAGCGAGCGCGCGGCGCGGATCTTGTTCGGCGCGACGGCATTGACGCCGGCCGCGGTGTTGATGATGACGATGAACACCGTGGTATAGATGATCAGGAAGATCTTCGAGCTCTCACCGATGCCGAACCAGATCACGGCCACGGTGATCATGGCGGTGGCCGGGATGAAGCGCAGGAACTCGGTGTAGGGCTCGAGCAGCCGCCGCACGATCGGGAAGGAGCCGATCGCCAGGCCGATCGGAATGCCGATCAGCGAGCCGCCAACGAAGCCGGTCGCGATGCGGGCAAGGCTCGCCGACGCCTGCTCCCACAAGGTGCCGTCCTCGGCCAGCTCGATGCCCTTCAGCAGCACCTTCCACGGCGGCGGGAACAGCACCGACGGAATGATCCAGGTCGAGGCGACGTGCCAGATCACGAACAGGCTGGCGAAGCCTGCGACGTAGAGCCCGACGCTGCGCAGCCGGCTCATCAGTGCGACCTCTTGCGCGAATTCGCCGCTCCGTCGCGGGTTCGCTCCAGCGAAATGGCGACCTCGTCGCGGATCATCTCGTGCACCTGGCGATAGACCGCGACGAAGCGGTCGTGCGTGCGCTCGCGCTCGGCCTCGCTGAGGTCGACCTTGACGATGCCCTTGAGCTTAGAGGCGGGACCGGCATGCATCACGCCGATCCGGTCGGCGAGGATGATCGCCTCGTCGATGTCATGGGTGATGAACAGAACGGTCTTGCCGGTGGCGCTGCAGATGCGCTTCAGCTCGCGCTGCATGTCGGCGCGGGTGTGGGCGTCGAGCGCGGCGAACGGCTCGTCCATCAGCAGCATGTCCGGCTCGTTGGCCAGCACGCGGGCGATCTGGATGCGCTGCTTCATGCCGCCGGAGAGCTCGGCCGGATGCTTGTGGTCCTGGCCGCGCAGGCCGACCAGCTCGAGATAGTGCCGCGCCTTCTTCTCGCGCTCGGCCCGCGGGATGCCGCGCATGCGCAGCCCGAACTCGACATTGCCCAGGGCCGACAGCCAGCCGTACAGCGAATCGTCGCCCTGGAAGACGACGCCGCGGTCGGCGGCAGGCCCGGCGATCGGATGGCCGCTGATGCGGATTTGGCCCGCGCTCACCGGCTCGAACCCGGCCACCATGTTGAGGACCGTGGTCTTGCCGCAGCCGCTGGTGCCCAGCAGGCAGAAGAACTCACCCGCCTCGATGTCGAGCGAGAAGTCGCGCACGGCGACGTAGTCGCTGCCTTTCAGGGAGCGGTAGACCTTGCTGACTTGTGCGAGTTGAACGAGAGCCATCCCGGCGACATGCGTAATGCATTTTCCGGTCCATGGGAAATTTGAAGTACCGCTCCGACGGAGCAGGCGTCAGGTCCCTCAATACGTTCGGAAGTTTCGCTGCTCGTCCTCGCTGGGCGGCAGGGCATACGCGTCGAATTCCGACCGCTCCGCGAACGGTCGGGCCAGCACCGTCAGCAATTCCTCGAACGGACCGTAGTCGCCGCGCTCGATCGCGGCGCCGAGGGCCGCTTCGACGCGATGATTGCGCGGGATGTAGATCGGGTTGGCCGCACGCATGGCTTCGCGTCGCGTCGCTTCGTCCTGCGGCTCCTGGGCGATGCGGTCGCGCCAGCGCTGCTCCCAGGCATCGAACGGCGCGGGTTCGTCGAACAGGCCGCGTGCGGTGCCTTCCCCCAGCCGACGGAAGGCCTGGGTGAAGTCGATGCCGTTGTCCGCCAGCACGCTGAAGAACGCCTGCGCCAATTCGCCGTCGCCGTCCTGCTCGGTGAACAGGCCGAGCTTGCGGCGCAGGCCGCCGACCAGGGCGCGGCCGAACCGGACATTGTAGGTCTGCAGCGATTCGTTGGCCTGCTTCAGCGCCTCGTCGGGGTCGCCCGAGAACAATGGCATCAGCGCCTCGCCCAGCCGCGCCATGTTCCAGCCGGCGATCTGCGGCTGCTTGGCATAGGCATAGCGACCCATGTGATCGATCGAGCTGAACACCGTTTCCGGATGGTAGACGTCCATGAAGGCGCAGGGGCCGTAGTCGATGGTCTCGCCGGCGATCGACACGTTGTCGGTGTTCATCACACCGTGAATGAATCCGATGCACAGCCATTGCGCGACCAGTGCCGCCTGGCGCGCGATCACCTTTTCGTACAGGTCGCGATAGCCGGTGGCGTCCGGATAGTGCCGCGCGATGACGTGATCGGCCAGCAGCTTCACGGCATCGACGTCGCCGCGCGCAGCGAAGAACTGGAAGGTGCCGACGCGGATGTGGCTCGACGCGACACGGGTCAGCACCGCGCCCGGTAGCGCGGTCTCGCGATAGACCGGCTCGCCGGTCGTCACTGCCGCCAGCGAGCGCGTAGTCGGGATGCCGAGCGCATGCATCGCCTCGCTGATGATGTACTCGCGCAGTACCGGCCCCAGCGCGGCGCGGCCGTCGCCACGGCGCGAGAACGGCGTCGGGCCCGAGCCCTTGAGCTGGATGTCGCGGCGCACACCGGTGTTGTCGATCACTTCGCCCAGCAGCAGCGCGCGGCCATCGCCGAGCTGCGGCACGAAGTTGCCGAACTGGTGGCCGGCATAGGCCAGCGCGATCGGCTCGGCGCCCGGCGGCAGCTTGTTGCCGGCCAGCATCGCCACGCCTTCGGGACTCGCGAGCGCCTCGGGATCGAGGCCGAGCTGCAGGGCGAGCGGCCGGTTCAGCTTCACCAGCTTGGGCGTCGCGACCGGGGTCGGCGCGAGCCGCGCGTAGAAGCGGTCGGGCAGGCGGGCATAGCTGTTGTCGAGCGGCCAGGCATGCGGCGAGAGATCGTCGGGCATCGCAGGGATATAGGGCGTCCGATGCCGATCTGCACAGCGTTTCGATCAGCAGCTTGCAACAGCCGATAGTTCTTGCTGCCAAAACGATGGCGCCTGCAAACTTTTGCCACGGCAACGACGAACGAGGAGCTGATGCCCGCCGACGATCCCCTGCTGGGCCATGGCCGCCAGGTCATCGTGCGCGAGGATTGGCTCAGGCTGACCGAGGAACCGATCCTCGATCCCGGCCTGCCGATCCTCGATCCGCACCATCACCTGTGGCAGCGCGGAAAGGACTCCTACCTGCTGCCCGAGCTGCTGGCCGACACCGCCAGCGGCCACGACATCCGCGGCACGATCTTCGTGCAGTGCGGCGAGATGTACCGCGCCGCCGGTCCGAAGGACGAGCAGTCGCTGGGCGAGACCGAGTTCGTCACCGGCATCGCCGCGTTGAGCGCCAGCGGCCGCCACGGCAAGACGCGTGCCTGTGCCGGCATCATCGGCATGGTCGACCTGACCCTGGGCGACAAGGTCGAGCCCCTGCTGGAGCGGCACATCGCCATCGCAGGCGGCCGCTTCTGCGGCATCCGCAATCGCACCGCCTGGCATCCCTCGCCGGAAGTGACCTCGAACCTCGTCTCGCCGCCGCCGGGGCCGCTCGAGAACCCGGCCTTCCACGATGGCGCGCGACGGCTCGCCCGGCACGGCCTGCCGCTCGACGTGTGGGGCTACCACACGCAGTTGCCGCATGTGATCAGGCTCGCCCGCGCGGTACCGGAGCTGACGGTGGTGGTCGATCACGTTGGCGGACCGCTCGGCATCGGGCCGTTCGAAGGCAAGCAGGCCGAGGTCTTTCCCGAATGGAAGAAGCTGATCGTCGAACTGGCGGCGCTGCCCAACGTGGTGGTGAAGCTGGGCGGCCTCACCATGTATGTCACCGGGTTCCACTTCCATCGCCGGCCCAGGCCCCCGGGCTCCGAGGAACTGGCGAAGGTCTGGAAGCCCTACATCGAAACCTGCATCGAGGCATTCGGCGCCGGTCGCTGCATGTTCGAAAGCAATTTCCCGGTCGACAAGGGAATGTGCAGCTACCCGGTGCTGTGGAACGCGCTGAAGCGTCTGGCGGCGGGTGCCGGCGCCGCCGAGAAGACCGCCCTGTTCAGCGGCACCGCGATGCGCATCTACAAGCTCGGCAAGTTGCCGGAGGCGCTGGCGGTCACTCTCTGATCTTTCGCTGGGGGCGCGCCACTCCGTGGCGCGTCATGGTCATAGATTATGAGAAGACGCGCCACGGAGTGGCGCGCCCCCAGCAAAAGACTAATCCCTGAACGGGTCCGTCATCAGGATCGTGTCCTCGCGCTCGGGGCTGGTGCTGAGCAGCGCGACCGGGCAGCCGACCAGCTCCTCGACGCGGCGGACGTACTTGATGCAGGTCGCCGGCAGCTCGGCGTAGGCCCGCGCGCCCCTGGTGCTTTCCTTCCAGCCCTCGAAGACCTCCCAGATCGGCCTGATCTTGGCCTGAGCGCCCATGGTGAAGGGGAAGCGCTCGATGCGCTTGCCGTCGAGCTCGTAGCCGACGCAGACCTTGATCTCGTCGAGCCCGTCCAGCACGTCGAGCTTGGTCAGCGCAATGCCGTCGATGCCGTTCAGCTTCACCGCCTGGCGCACCATCACGGCGTCGAACCAGCCGCAGCGCCGGCGCCGGCCGGTGTTGGTGCCGAACTCGTTGCCGCGGTCGCCCAGCAGCTGGCCGATCTGGTCCTTGAGCTCGGTCGGGAAGGGACCGTCGCCGACGCGCGTGGTGTAGGCCTTGGCAATGCCCAGCACGTAGCCGACCGCGCCGTTGCCCAGGCCCGAGCCGATCATCGCCTGGGCCGCCACGGTGTTGGACGAGGTGACGTACGGATAGGTGCCGTGGTCGATGTCGAGCATGGTGGCCTGCGCGCCCTCGAACAGGATGCGCTTGCCGGCGGCGCGCAAGCCGTCGAGCCGCTCCCACACATCCTCGGCGAACGGCAGGAGCTGCGGCGCCAGGGCCAGCAGGTCCTTGGTGAGCTGCGCCGCGTCGACCGGTGGCTTGCCCAGGCCCCGGCGCAGCGGATTGTGGTGGGCGAGCAACGTCGCGACCTTGGCCGGCAGCATGTCCGGCTCCCCGAGATCGCCGACACGGATGGCGCGGCGGCCGACCTTGTCCTCGTAGGCGGGCCCGATGCCGCGCCGCGTCGTGCCGATCTTGATCACGCCGTCGGTGTCCTCGCGCCAGCCGTCGAGGTCGCGATGCAGCGGCAGGATCAGCACGGCGTGATTGGCGATCTTGAGGTTGTCGGGTGTCACCGCGACGCCCTGGCCGCTCACCTTCTTGACCTCCTCGAGGAAGTGCCAGGGATCGACGACCACGCCGTTGCCGATGATCGACAGCTTGCCCTTGCGCACCACGCCCGACGGCAGCAGCGCGAGCTTGTAGGTCTGGTTCCCGATGACCAGCGTATGGCCGGCATTGTGGCCGCCCTGGAAGCGCACCACGACTTCGGCGCGCTCGCTCAGCCAGTCCACGATCTTGCCCTTGCCCTCGTCGCCCCATTGGGCGCCGATCACTGCCACGTTGGCCATTTGCGATTCCTAAGGGAGCGATTCCCTGAACATGCGAACGCCCCCCGGTTCACCGCCCAAAGGAGGGGGCGGGTGCCGGGAGGCGTGAGCTTGCATAGCATGCGCGGCCGCGTGGGCGAAGAGCATAAAGGCCGCAGGAACGTGCGCCCGACATGCGACGTTAGCGACGCATGATTACCGTTCGTTTCCTGGTCGTCGTTGCCTGCATGGCCCTTGCCGCCTGCAGCTCGTCATCGCTGGAACATTCGGTGCAGCAGCCGGGCGACCCGTCGGTGAGCGGCCTGCAGGTACCGCCCGATGTCTGGGCGCGGCCGGGTCAGCCGACGCAGCAGACAGCGAGCCTGCCGGCTCGCTGATCGCTTGGCCGCAGCTACTGCTGCATCTCGTTCTTGTCGCCGTCCGGGCTCTCGGCCGTCGACGAATCCGGGTTTTCCGTGTCTTCGAGGATGGTCGACGACTGCGGCCCGATCAGCAGCAGCACCGGCTTGCCGGTCTTGTCGGTCGCGCTCACCGCATAGGTTGTCGGCACGATGGTGATGTCCTTGTAGCCATCCTCGGTAAGTCGTGCGCGAATCTTCTCCGTCATCGCCACGTTGTCGCCGCTTTCCGCAGTCGCGGGGGCGTCCGACGTTCTGGCGATCGACGGGGCGGCGCCCGCGACGACGAGCATCGCGAGCGCAGACGTAATGAACAGGCGGACCATGGAAGGCTCCTTGTCGCTGCTGAGGAGGCACTACTGCTGGATGATCTCGTCGTCCTTGGCGCCGGGAACCTGCGCCTGCGATGGGTTCTGGTCCGGGACCTTCATCATCGTCATGGAGTTCGGACCGATCATCATCACGACCTTGTTGCCGTCCTTGTCCCTCGCACTGACGATGTAGGAGCCGGGGGCGATCTTGACGTCGGTGTAACCGTCCTGCGCCAGCTTATCGCGCAGCTTCTGCGGTCCCTGCTGGATTTCCTGGTCGGACATGTCTTTGCTGTTCTGCGCATTGTCGTCCGGCGCGCCGCTTTGCTTCGGCGCCTGCGCCAGGGCAGCGCCGGACAGCAGTGCAAGCGATGCACACGCGGGAACTATAAGTCGCCAAACCATTGGGGTCTCCTCGGGTTGCCGAGTGCTCGCTTACGGAACGACCCGGAAGCCGCCATGTTCCGGGCCAAAAAGGCGTCAAATGCGGGTTCAATCCGCATGAATGTGAATGGAATCACGGAAACCCGCGCCGGGACCGTACAGACTTTGTCCACGCAGCCGGTCATCATCGACCGCGAGGGGAGCATCACCACATCATGTCTATCGTCTTGCGCGTCGGGCTGCTGGGTCTGGCGGTGGCCTTTGCCGCCGCGGCCGTCGATGCTGCCGCCCAGGGGATGGGCAGTGGCCCGATCCAGACCCTTCCCTGGGCCGCCAAGCAGCAGTCCAAGTCCGACAAGGAGGCCCAGAAGGGCGCCAAAACCGACATCCAGCCGACCGAGCAGCTCCGCGCCGATCCGATCGCCGGCGCCAGCCCGGTCAGCCCGCAGCCGAAGGACTAGCTAAAGCGGCACCGCCTCGGCGTCGATCAGGGCGTGGGTGCACCCCAGCCGCTTGGCTTCCTTGCGGATGTCGGCGGCTGCCGTGACGGCGCGTACCACGGCGTAGCCCTTGGCCTGCCAGGGTGCGGCGTCGGCCCAGCCCGTGCCGGCCGGCAGGTAGAGGCGCGGGCGCAACGGCGCGGGCTCGGAGGCGGCCAGCACGGCGTCCATGTAGAGGGTGAAGCCGGTGGCGGGCTCGCTCACGCCGTCCTCGGGATAGCCGGCCGAGTAGCGGCCGCCGCGCGCCAGTTCCTGCCGACCCTCCAGCGCGAACACCGAGAAGGAGACGCCGGTCTGGTATTCGAGGCCGCGATAGTCGACCGCGTCCAGGGTGAGCGGCAGCTCCGGCTCCGCTGCGGCGACCAGCGCGACGACCTCGGCGAGCCGCGACGCTTCGGTTGCGGCGGCGGCCGGCAGCTTTAGCTTCCGGAGCTGGGCGATCGCCTTGTCGGCCGGGCCGGCGGCGCGCAGCAGGCCGATGAACAGGTCGGCCGCTTTCCTGCTGTCGCCCCTTTCGCCAACAAGCGCCTTGGCGATGGCCGCCTCGTCCTTGCGATCGAGTGCGCGCCGCAACAGGCGCACCGGCTCGGCCGCGAGCTTGAGCCCGGAGACCACGGCGGCGACCAGGGTCGGCAGGTTCAGGTCGACCGTCAGCCTTGCGACGCCGATCGCACGCAGCGCATCGACCGCCAGCAACACCGCCTCGGCGTCAGCCTCCGCGGTGTCGACGCCCAGCAGCTCGCAACCGACCTGCGCGAACTGCCGCTCGGGCTTCAGCGCATTGCCGCGCACGCGGATCACGTTGCCGCCGTAGGACAGGCGCAGCGGCCGCGGCTCGTGCTTCAGCCGTGTCACGGCGATGCGCGCGACCTGCACCGTCATGTCGGGCCGCACGCCCATCATGCGCTGTGAGACCGGGTCCATCAGCCGGAACGTCTGCGAGGCGAGCGCCGCCCCCGGGCCGCCCAGCAGCGATTCCTCGAACTCGACCATCGGCGGCTTGACCCTGTCGTAGCCGAAGGCGGCGAAGCGCTTGATCGCGATGTCGATGGCGTCGGCCTCGCGTGCGGCGTCGGGCGGCAAGAGGTCGGCGAGACCGGCGGGGAGCAGGCCGCGATGGTCGTTGTCGTTCACGCTCATGGTGCGGGTTTATCCGATTGTGATAAGGCTGCCCAGCAATGACCGACGCCCGTCCGGCCCTGTCCGTGGTGGCGCCCTGCTTCAACGAGGAGGGCGTGCTGCCGGAGTTCCTGCGCCGTGTGACGGCGGTGCTGGACGGCATTGGCGGCACGGCCGAGATCGTGCTGGTCGACGACGGTTCGCGCGACGGTACCTGGAAGGTGATGACCGAGGAGGCCGGCCGCGACAAGCGCGTCGTTGCGGTGCGGCTGATGCGCAATCACGGCCATCAGCTCGCGCTTACCGCCGGCCTCACCGTGTGCCGCGGCGAGCGCATCCTGATCATCGACGCCGACTTGCAGGATCCACCCGAGCTTCTGCCGGCGATGCTGGCGCTGATGGACGGGATCGATGGCGCGGGCGGCGCCGACGTGGTCTACGGCCGGCGCCGCGCCCGCGAAGGCGAGAGCCTGTTCAAGCGCGCCACCGCCGCCGCCTTCTATCGCCTGATCGGCCGCATGACCGACGTCGAGATCCCGCTCGATGCCGGCGACTTCCGTCTGGTGACGCGCCGCGTGCTCGACGTTTTGCTGGCGATGCCCGAGCGCCATCGCTTCATCCGCGGCATGGTGGCGTGGATCGGCGGCCGGCAGGTGGCGATCCCCTACGATCGCAAGCCGCGGGCGGCCGGCGAGAGCAAGTATCCGCTGGGCAAGATGATCCGCTTCGCCGCCGATGCCATCACCGCCTTCTCGGTGGTGCCGCTGATGGCCTCTATGACCATCGGCTGGATCATGGCGCTGGTCGGCTTCGGCTTCACCGTCTATTCGATCATCGGCTGGCTGCTCGGGCTCAACCTGCCCGGCTGGACCTCGTTGATGGCCGGCATGGGCATCCTGGGCGGCATGCAGTTCCTGATGCTGGGCATCATCGGCGCCTATCTCGGACGGCTCTACGATCAGAGCAAGGGCCGGCCGCTGTTCATGATCCGCGAAATCGTCGGAGGCGACCGGTGAGCGCGGAGTTCGACCCTCCGGAGTTTGACCGGCACGCCGCGAGCTACGACGGGGGAATCGACAATTCCGTCAAGCGCATGATGGGGGATGCCGATTCCTTCATCGCCGTGAAGGCCCGCTGGCTGATGCGCCGCGAACCCGCCCTGCGTTCGGGCAGCCTGATCCTGCTCGACTATGGTTGCGGCGTCGGCGACCTGATGCGCGTGCTGGCCGGCATGGGCGCGCGGGCGACGTTCGAGGGCTGCGATGTCTCGGTCGGCATGCTGGCGGAGGCCAGCCGGCGCTGGCCCGCCGCTTTCGGCCCGGCGCCCACGCTGGAACCGCAGGAAGGCGCGCGCACGCGCTTCGCCGATCGCCGGTTCGATGTCGTGGTGATCAGCGCCGTGCTGCATCACGTGCCGCCGCCGGAGCGGCCGGCGGTCTATGCCGAGCTGGGACGCGTCCTGCGGCCGGGCGGCCGGCTCTATGTGTTCGAGCACAATCCGCGCAATCCGCTGGTGCGCCATGTCATTGCCCGGACGCCGATCGACGCCAACGCTGTCCTGCTCGATGCCCGCGAGGTGCGGCAGGGCCTGCTGTCTGCCGGCCGCTATGCGCTCGCAACCGACTACCTGATGTTCACGCCGCCGGGGATGGCTTTCCTGGAGCCGGTCGACCGGGCTCTGGCGTGGCTGCCCCTCGGGGCGCAATATGCCGTGGCGGCGCGAAAGCCCGCTTGAGGAGACGATCATGGACACCCACGCCTTCGAAGCCGAACTGAAGCGCGACGGTTACGACGTCATGACCAACACCACGCCCGGGGCGAAGGTGAATCCCGAGCACAGCCATCCGTTCGACGTGCGGGCGATGGTGATCAAGGGCGCGATGACCCTCAACCGCGATGGCGGCAGTCACACCTACCGCCCGGGCGAGGTGTTCACCATGCCGCGCGGCTGCCTGCACTACGAAAGCTACGGCGCGGAAGGCGCGGTGGTGCTGCTGGGCCGCAAGTTCTGAGTTGATGAAGAGACCGGCGCTCGGCTGGCCGACAGCGCTGGCGTTTCTTCTGTCGTTGCTCCTGCTCTGCAGCCTGATCGGCGGGCTGCAGAACGTGCACATGATCACGGCCAACGGGATGTACAAGAGCATCCAGGCCGAGCCGTGGATCGCCGACTTCCGCCACGCCCGGCTCGATCCGTCGAACTATCTCTACTTCCCGCTCTATGGCGCCTCGGCCAGGCTGCTCGACGCGCTCGGCATCCTGCGCGGCGTGGCGTGGAAGCAGTTCGCCTATCTCAATGCCTTCTGGGCGAGTGTCGCGACCGCCGCGATCTTCGCGTTCGTGCTGCGCCTGGGCGGCGACCTCCGCGTCGCCGCGCTCGCCGCGCTGTTCCATGCCGGCTGCGGCATCGTCCTGCTGCTGTCGGTGATCAACGAAGACATCATGCCGGGCTATGCGCTGCTGCTGATCTCGATGCTGCTGGCGGCGTCGTGGTTCGACCGGCCGACCGTGCGGCGCGTGATCGGGGTGGGGGTCCTGTTCACTCTGGCCTGGCTGGTCGAATGGCGGCTGATCTTCCCGACCCTGCCGGCGCTGCTGCTGGCGCTCGCGATTGCGACAGTGCCGCTCCGCCGGCGTGCCGCTTCGATCGTTGTGCTGCTGGTCGCGATCGTTGCCACCGCCGGCATCGTTCAACAGATCTGGGAAGGCCACAACGGCGCGATCGGCCTGCCCGACCTGCTGTGGACCGGCAAGGGGATCGACACCGGCTGGGGCGGTCTCGATTGGCAGAAGGGCTGGCTGATGCTGTGGGGCCTCGGCAGCTACCTGTTCACGTTCCTGCCGGATTACGAGATGACGACGTTGCGGCACGCGAGCCCGTGGCTGGCGCTCTCGGTGGCGGTGCAGGCGGCGATCCTGATCGCCTGCGCAGTCCTGCTGTGGCCCCGCCGCAACGAGCCGCGCGTGCGGGCGACCGCCGCGGTCTTCCTGGGCACGCTCGCGGCCGGGCAGGTGATGAACCTCTACTCCCAGCCGCAGGACCCGCAGATGCAGCTCAACGCCATGGCGTGGCTGGCGGTCGCCTGGGGTCTGGTGCTGACAGCGATGGCCGGGCGGCGCGGCTTTGCGGCGCTCGCCGTGCTGTCGGTCGTGCCGCTGGTTTTCAACACGGTCTCGTTTGCGCGCTGGCGCGGCGGCGACACCAGGGCCGTGGCGGCAATCGCGACGATCGAGAAGCGCTTCCCGCCCGACTCGACGGTGTTCGTCTATTGGGGCTTCGAGCCGATCACGATGTGGCACTTCGCGTTGTGGAGTCGCACCTGGGACTGGGACGGCACGCCGACCGACGCGAAGTTCAAATGGATCGCGATCGACGCCGGCGCCATCCGCCACGCGCACTGGACGCCCGAGCAGCACGCGCAGTCGATCCATCACGACCTCGAGGCGGCGTTCGACAAGGGCTACCGCGTGGTCATCGACGACGTCTGGACCTGGAGCACGCAGCGGCTCGCGGGCGAGCTCGTGTCGCTGTCCGCGGCCAATCGCGCTGCGGCGATCCACGCCATGCTGCACGACACCTATACGGCGACGCCTGCGCTCGAGGTGCCGGCGGTCGGCACCTACTACGAACTGCATCGCCGCTGACCCTGACGGCGGAACCCGCTGGGTCCATCTCCGCACATTGACGGCCGTGGCGCGTTTCCCTATACGGGCCGCGGGCCACATTCCCCCAACGGAGTGCAGCTCTTCTGTAAGGGAGAGGATATGACGAAGCCGAACGCACGTCCGGCGCGTCCCGAGTTTTCGTCGGGACCCTGCGCCAAGCGCCCGGGATGGACTCCGGAAGCCTTGAAGGATGCCGCCGTCGGGCGGTCCCATCGCTCCAAGCCAGGCAAGAAGAAGATCGTCGAGGCGATCGACCGCACGCGGCACCTGCTGGGCATTCCCGCCGACTATCGCATCGCCATCGTGCCTGCATCGGACACCGGCGCCGTCGAGATGGCTCTGTGGTCGCTGCTTGGCGCCCGGCCGGTCGACATGCTGGCCTGGGAGAGCTTCGGCGAGGGTTGGGTCACCGATGTCGCCAAGCAGCTCAAGCTCAAGGACGTTCGCGTCATCAAGGCCGGCTACGGCCAGATCGCCGATTTGAAGGCGGTCGACTGGACGCACGACGTGGTCTTCACCTGGAACGGCACGACCTCGGGCGTGAAGGTGCCGAACGGCGACTGGATCGCCGACGATCGCCAGGGGCTCGCGATCTGCGACGCCACCTCCGCGGTGTTCGCGATGGAATTGCCCTGGACCAAGCTCGATGTCGTCACCTGGTCCTGGCAGAAGGTGATGGGCGGCGAGGGCGCGCATGGCATGCTGGTGCTGTCGCCGCGCGCCATCCAGCGCCTCGAGAGCTATTCCCCGCCGTGGCCGCTGCCGAAGATCTTCCGCATGACCTCGGGCGGCAAGTTCTCCGAGGCGATCTTCAAGGGCGACACCATCAACACGCCGTCGCTGCTGTGCGTCGAGGACGCGATCGACGGCCTGAAGTGGGGCGAGAGCGTCGGCGGGCTGAAGGGCCTGGCGAAGCGTTCGAGCGACAATCTCGCGGTGCTCGAGAGGTTCGTCGCCGAGCGGAAGTGGATTTCCTTCCTCGCCGCCGACAAGGCGGTGCGCTCCAACACCTCGGTGTGCCTCAACATCGCCGCGCCGTGGTTCGCCGCGCTGCCGGCCGACAGGCAGGCCGCCGCAGCCAGGAAGATGGCCGAGCTGCTGGAGAGCGAGAAGGCGGCCTACGACGTCGGCTCCTATCGCGATGCCCCGCCGGGCCTGCGCATCTGGTGCGGCGCCACGGTCGAGAAGAGCGACCTCGAAGCCCTGCTGCCCTGGCTGGATTGGGTCTACGCCGAGATCGAACGCGAATTTTCATAGTCTTCCGGACCGCGAGCCTCCGGCTCGCTCATGAAGCCCGAGCGAGCCGGAGGCTCGCGGTCCAAAAGAGCATGAGGGACAATCAGATGGCCAAACCCAAGGTTCTCATCTCCGACGAGCTCTCTCCGCGCGCCGTCGAGATCTTCACCGAGCGCGGCTGCGACGTCGACTTCAAGCCGGGGCTGAAGCCCGCCGAGCTGCGTGCGATCGTCGGCAACTACGAGGGGCTCGCCATCCGCTCGGCGACCAAGGTCACGGCCGAGGTGCTGGCGGAGGCCAGGAAGCTCAAGGTCGTGGGTCGCGCCGGCATCGGCGTCGACAATGTCGACCTCAAGTCCGCGACCGCGCGTGGCGTCGTGGTCATGAACACGCCCTTCGGCAACGCCATCACCACTGCCGAGCACGCGATCGCCCTGATGTTCGCGGTCGCCCGCCAGGTCGCCGACGCCAACGCCTCGACCCAGGCCGGCAAGTGGGAGAAGAACCGGTTCATGGGCACCGAGCTCAGCTTCAAGACGCTGGGCCTGATCGGCTGCGGCAATATCGGCTCGATCGTGGCCGATCGCGCCAATGGCCTGAAGATGCGGGTCATCGCCTACGACCCGTTCCTGAGCGAGGACCGGGCCGCGGCGCTCGGCGTCGAGAAGGTGACGCTCGAGCAGCTCCTGCCGCGCGCCGACTTCATCACCGTGCACACGCCGCTCACCGACCAGACCAGGAACATCCTGAGCCGCGCCAACCTGATGAAGACCAAGAAAGGCGTGCGCATCATCAACTGCGCGCGCGGCGGGCTGGTCGACGAGCTGGCGGTGCGCGATCTGCTGGTGTCGGGCCACATCGCCGGCGCGGGCTTCGACGTCTTCACCGAGGAGCCGGCCAGGACCAACGTGCTGTTCGGCGCGCCGAACCTCGTCTGCACGCCGCATCTCGGCGCGGCGACCGTCGAGGCCCAGGAGAACGTGGCGTTGCAGGTCGCCGAGCAGATGTCGGACTATCTGCTGACCGGCGCGATCCAGAACTCGCTCAACATGCCCAACGTCTCGGCGGAGGACGCGCCGCGGCTGGCGCCCTATCTCGACCTCGCCGAGAAGCTCGGCGCGTTCGCGGGCCAGCTCACCGACACCGACATCAAGGCGGTGGCGATCGAGTACGAGGGCCAGGTGGCGGCGCTCAACGTCAAGCCGCTGACCCAGATGGCGCTGACCGGCGTGCTGCGCCCCCAGCTCGACACGGTCAACATGGTGAACGCGCCGGTGATCGCCCGCGAGCGCGGCATCGAGGTCGCCGAGGTCAAGCACGAGCGCGACAGCGACTACCATTCGATGATTCGCATCTCGGTCACCACCGACAACTACACGCGTTCGATCACCGGCACGCTGTTCGGCGGCAAGCATCCGCGCGTCGTCGAGATCAAGGGCATCGAGATCGAGGCCGAGTTCGCCCCGCACATGCTCTACATCACCAACGACGACAAGCCGGGCTTCATCGGCCGGCTGGGCACCTTGCTGGGCGAAAACAAGGTCAACATCGCGACCTTCCATCTCGGCCGCGACAAGCCCGGCGGCTCGGCGATCGCGCTGGTCCAGGTCGACCAGCCCCTGTCGCCCGAGCTCACGGCGAAGATCGCCGGGCTCGAGAGCGTGGTGCAGGCCAAGGCGCTGGGTTTCTGACACGTTCGGAGGCGACCGGCGGTTCGCCGATGGCCAGGCGGGCGGATGGCATCCACTGACCGAGGCGGACTCTTGGTCGCACGAGAAAAATTCGGTCGCGCGCGCCTGCCGATCCGGGCTGTCATCCCGCTCCCCCGAAGGAGGTAACGACATGCCCCGAATCAGTGAGGTCACCGACGATCGCGGCGATCCGGTCCTGAAGCCGGTGTTCGACAGGCAGCGCGAGATGTTCGGCGATCTGTTGAACCCGACCAAGCTGCTGGCGCATTGCCCGCCGATCCTGCGCGCCGCCGGGGCGATGGGCCAGGCGATCGAGCAGTCGGGCCAGTTGCCGAAAGGAATGCTGCCGCTGATCTACACGCGCGTGGCGACCATCAACGGCTGCCCGTTTTGAATGGACATCAATTCCGCGCGTGCCGCGGAAGCGACTGAGGGTGGCCTGGACAAGCTCGGCGAACTGCTGAGCTGGCGCGACAGCAAGCTCTTCAGCGACGCCGAGCGCGTGGCTCTGGAATACGCCGAAGCCGTCACCTACACCGACCGGCAGGTCGACGACGCGCTGTTCGCCAGGGTGAAGCGGCATTTCACCGAGCCGCAGATCGTCGAGCTGACCGCCGCCATTGCCTTCGAGAACTTCCGCTCGAAGTTCAACCCCACGCTCGGCGTCGAGGCGCAGGGCTTTTGCATGGTGCCGACACGGCCAAAGGCCGTGTCGCCCTGAGCGGAGCGAAGCGAAGTCGAAGGGCCTTTCTTCGGGCGAAGAATGATCCCTCGCAAATGCCCGGAATGACGGCCACCGGCCGTCATTCCATGTCGACCTTGAGCTCCTTCAGCTTCTTGCCCCAGAAGGCGTGCTCGTCCTTGACGAACTGGGTGAACTCGGCGCGCGAGCGTTCGGGCGGCTGCTCCAGGCCGTCCCGGGCCAGAGCCTCGCCCCACTTGGGGTTCTTCATCGCCTCCTTGGCGGTCTTCTCGATCTTGTCGAGAATGTCCGTCGGCGTCCTGGCGGGCGCGAACAGGCCCTGCCAGCTCGTCACGACGACGTCGATGCCCTGCTCCTTCAGCGTCGGCACGTCGGGCAGCGACGACACGCGCTTGTCGCCGGTCACCGCCAGCGCCTTCAGGTTGCCGCCCTTGATCTGGGACACCGCGGGCGGCAGCGACGAGAAGTTCATGGTGATCTGGCCGCTGATCACGTCGGCGACCGCCGGCGCCGTGCCCTTGTAGGGCACGTGCGTCATCTTGATGCCGGCCGCGTCCGCGAACAGCGCCCCGGCGAGGTGATTGTTGCCGCCCACGCCGGACGACGAATAGGTGAGCTTGTCGGGATCCTTCTTGGCCAGCGCCACCAGTTCGGCCGCGTTGTTGGCCGGCACCTTCGGATTCACCACCAGGACGTACTGGTAGGACGTGATCTGGCAAATCGGCGCCAGCGAGGCGATGGTGTCGATCATGCCCTTCTGGACCCACGGGTTGATGATCACGTTGGTGCCGACGGCGACGAACAGCGTGTAGCCGTCGGGCTTGGCGCTCGCCACCGCGCGCAGTCCGATCGAGCCGGCGGCACCGCCCTTGTTGTCGATGATGATCTGCTGGCCAAGCAGCGGCGTCATGACCTGCGCCAGCTCGCGGGCGTTGATGTCCGTGCTGCCGCCCGCGGCATAGCCGACCACGAAGGTGACCGGATTGCTCGGGTAGGCGTCGGCCCGCGCGGCGGACGGGAGCACGAGGGCGCCGGTGCCGAACGCCAGCGCCCGGCGGCGGGTGATGAGGGACATGTCTTGCTCCTTGTGGGCGAATCCTGAGAACGGGGCGCTCTGTGCGACAGTTGCAGTCGGTCTGTCAACGCCTGGTTGCCGCTCAGTCCGGCAAAGGCGGGTAGGTCACGCTCGTCCCCTCGACGTGCGCAAACGGCGTGAGTTTGTGCAGCCGGCTGCTGGTCGGCGACAGGATCTCGACGGCGGGAATGCCGCGCACCTCGAGCGCATCGGCGACCAGCGAGCGGTGGCAGCGCCACGGCACCGCCTCGGCGCACATGATGGCGGCGCGCTTCTGCCGGCTGATGTCGATCAGCCTGTCGAGCGCCTCGGCGAAGGCCGGCGTCTGCATGTAGTCGGCGTATCCGCGAAAGCTGTCGTTGCGCCAACCCTTGTTGGGCGAGTCCTTCGACGTCTTGCGCAATCCTCCGAGGCCCGGCATGCCGACATACTCGACGCCGTGCGCCGCGAGCGCCTGCGGCAGCGAATCGGCATTGAACTGGGGATTGCGCCGCGACCGCGGCACGGTGCGGATGTCGACCAGGGTCTTGATTCCATAGGCGGCGAGCAGCGCCACGAAGTCGTCGATCGACAGCGTCGAGTGCCCGACGGTGAAGACAGCGTCCTCGGGCCAGGGTTTTGGTAGCGGAGCCTTCTTCCGCGCCATCGTCTCCTAATTCTTGTTCTGCACGTACTTGCCGGCACCGTCGCCGGCGAGCTTGCCCAGCACCGCGCCGGATACCAGCCCCGTGCCACCCGGGTAGTTGTGATAGAACAGCCCGCCGACCAGCTCGCCCGCTGCGAACAGGCCGGGAATGACATGGCCGTCGGTGCTCTCGACCTCGCCGTTGGTCGTGATCTTCAGCCCGCCGAAGGTGAAGGTGAGGCCGCAGGTCACCGCATAGGCCTCGAATGGGGGCGTATCGATCGTGTTGGCCCAGTTGCTCTTCGGCACGGCGAGACCGCGCACGCCGCGGCCGTCCTTGATCGCCGGGTTGAACGGCACCTCGGTCATCACCGCGGCATTCCATTCCTTGATGGTCTTGAGGAACTGCTCCTGGTTCACGCCCTCGAGCCTGGTCGCCAGCTCCTCGATCGTGTCGGCCCTGACCTTGGTCATGCGCTTGATGCGGTACTCGTCGCGCAGCTTGTCGAGCACCTTCGAATCGAAGATCTGCCAGGCAAACTGCTGCGGCTGCGCCAGGATCACCGCGCCGTACTTGGCGTAGGTGTAGTTGCGGAAGTCCGCGCCCTCGTCGACGAAGCGCAGGCCGTTGGCGTTCACCATGATGCCGAGCGGGTAGGAGTGCTTCTGGAAGTTGTCGCCGACCTCGAGGTCGCCGAACTCCGGCGCGTTCATGTCCCAACCAACGGCGTGGCCGCCCGACCAGTTGCCGTGCGCCTTGGCGCCGATCGCCAGCGCCATGTTGATGCCGGCGCCTGTGTTGAACCGCGTGCCGCGAACCTTCGCGAGATCCCAGGTCGGACCGAGATAGCGCGTGCGCATCTCGGCATTGCTCTCGAAGCCGCCGCAGGCGAGCACGACCGCCTTGGCGCCGATCCTGACCTTGCGGCCCTTGTGTCGGGCGATCACGCCGCGCACCACGCCGTCCTCCTCGATCAGCGACACCGCCGCCGTCTCGTAGTGGATCGGGATGCCGGCCTTCACCGCTGCCTTGTGCTCGAGATCGACCAGGCCCGGCCCGCCGCCCCACGCCTCGACCGCGAGGCCGCCCCAGAACTTGTACTTGCCGTTCACCTTGAAGGCCTGGCGGCCGTAGGACGGCTGGAAGCGCACGCCCTTGCTGCGCATCCACTTCGCCGTCTCGAAGCTGCGGCTGATCAGGATATCGGTGAGCTCCGGATCGCAGCGGTAGTTGGTCACCCGGCCCATGTCGTCGAGGAACTGGTCGGCCGAGTAGGAGCCGAAGTCGACGTCGCGCTTCTCGTCCTCGGTGAGGTCGTAGAGTTGGGCGAGATCGTCGACGCCGTGGAACACCAGCCGCATCGCGCCCGCGGTGTAGGTGCTGTTGCCGCCGCGCTCTTCCTCGGGGGCGGCCTCCAGCATCGCCACCGAGGCGCCCGTCTCGCGCGCCGCCAGCGCCGCACAGGCCGCGGCATTGCCGGCGCCCACCACCAAGACATCGACCTGGAAATCGTCCACCATGCGCTCCTCTGGTCCGCTCCTCGATTTTGGCATGCGGCTTGCATTACAATGCCCTGCCATGGGTGACCGGTTCGACCGTCTAAAACTGCGGCACGCCAATGTCGAGGCTTTGCTACGGCGGCCCGGCATCGGCCATAACAACGGGCCGACCTTCGACATGTCGTGGGAGGCCTGGGTGTGGCGCCGCGCCTCGGCCAAGGCCTGGAAGACGCCCAGCCCCGAGATCGCGAAGATGCGTGTTCGCCGGGCAGAACGGCTGGGCATCACCTACAAGGAACTGACCGCCGCGCTGATGAATACCGGGAGCAACCTCGGCGTCGCGGTGATGCCGTTGTCGCTGGCCGCCCGCGTCCGCCGGGGGCCCAACCGCGAGGTGATCGTCGAGGCCCGCAACTCCGTGGCAGCCCTCGTGGCGAAGTTCGGCGGCCGGCTGTTCCTGCTGGGCGATATCGACGCCGTGCCGGCACTTTCCGATGCCGAGCGCGCCGAGTTCCTGCCGGTCGTCAACCGCGCCTTCGACGGCAAGGTCGAGGCGGTCGGCTGGGGCCATGACGGCAAGGCGATCCGCGCGATGCTGAAGAGCAATGCCGTGCCGCACCAGGAGGCGTTCCTGATCGGCGCCGGCATGGGCCATCAGGTGCTCGGCGAGGCCGCCGGCCTGCCGTTCACCAAGGACATCGAGGGCTGGTTCACCTAGTCGCCTCGCCGCGCGAAGACTTTCCGCTATCTTGACCTCAGATGACGACGACCAAGCGCAAGCCGGCAACCCGCGGCAAGAGGACCTCTCCAGCGGCCAAGGGCCCACCGCGTTCCAGTGGACGGTCTGCGCTCGTCGCCGAGCCGCCGCTGCAGCAGGGCCTGCTCGAGATGGCTACCGTCGGCGCGCAGTCGCTGCTGTGGCTGGCGACGGTTGCGGCGATCTTCGCTGCGCTCGCCGGCGCAGCCTTCGGCATCTGGTCGCTGCGGCCGCTGCCGGCCTATTCGTCGGACCGCGTCAAGGCGGGCTCGGCTTTTGCGGCCACGTTCCGCGTCGAGAACGTCAGCGCGTGGTTCCCGCTCTCTCACCTGAAGATCCATTGTGCACTGTCGAAGTTCGAGACGTCCGACATGGTCGAAGCGGACCAGGCGCGGATTCCCGATCGTCTCGAGCCGGGCGAGGCGGCGGCGTTCACCTGTCCATTTCCCGCCGACGATCTCGACGTGGCGCTACGATCCGAAATCTACTTCCGCAGTGAATATGACCTGCCCGTGCTCGGCTCGCTGCGGCTCACCAACAACGGTGGTCCGTTCGTGCTCGACACCAGGCTCCTGCCGCCGCGCTGGACGGCCAAACCCGGCAGGGACTAGAGGAGGGGCATGACCCCCTCTGTCGAACCGCCTCTTGTCGAACCCCCTCTCAAGGGCATCCGCGTCGTCGAGCTCACGCACACCATCCTCGGGCCGTCCTGCGGCATGATCCTGGCCGACCTCGGCGCCGAGGTGATCAAGGTCGAGCCGGTCGACGGCGACCGCACCCGCAAGCTGCGCGGCTTCGGCGCCGGCTTCTTCGGCTACTTCAACCGCAACAAGAAGAGCCTGGCGCTCGACGCCGACGGGCCCGAGGGCCGCAAGGTGCTGGTCAGGCTCCTGCAGTCGGCCGACGTGATGATCGAGAACTTCGCGCCGGGCTCGATGAGCAAGCGCGGCCTGGGGCCCGAGCATCTCGAGAAGATCAATCCGCGGCTGGTCTACTGCGCGCTCAAGGGCTTCCTGCCCGGGCCTTACGAGAAGCGGCCGGCGCTCGACGAGGTCGTGCAGATGATGGGCGGGCTCGCCTACATGACAGGCCCGACCGGCCGGCCGCTGCGCGCCGGCACCTCGGTGGTCGACATCATGGGCGGCATGTTCGGCGCTTTCGGCACCGTGCTGGCGCTCAAGACGCGCGACCGCACCGGCAAGGGCGGGCTCGTCGAATCGGCGCTGTTCGAATCGGTGGTGTTCATGATGGGCCAGCATCTCGCCATCACGGCGATGAACGGCGCGCCGCCGCCGCCGATGCCCGAGCGCGTGAGCTCGTGGGCGATCTACGAGATCTTCAACACCTCGGACGGGCAGCAGGTCTTCGTCGGCATCACGTCCGATGGCCAGTGGAAGCGCTTCTGCGAGTTCTTCAGGCAGGACGCGCTGGCCGGCGATCCCAGGCTCGCCACCAACAACCAGCGCATCGAGGCGCGGCCGTGGCTGGTGCCCAAGGTCGCCGAGGTGTTCAAGACCTACACCAGGGAGGCGCTCGAGCAGATGTGCCTCGAAGCCGACATCTCCTTCGCGCCGGTCGCGCGGCCGCAGGACCTGTTCGATCATCCGCATCTTCTCGCCAACGGCTCGCTGGCGCCGACCACCTTGCCGGGCGGGGTGAAGACGCGCCTGCCGCTGCTGCCGTTCCAGATGATGGGCTGGCGGCCGCCGCTGGTCAGCGATCCGCCGGAGATCGGCCAGCACAACGACCAGGTGCTGGCCGGGATCGGCTACGACGAGGCGGGCATCGCCGCGCTTCAGGCAGCCAGCGTTCTCGGGCCCAGGTAGGCAGCGATGCCCGGCCGGACGATCGCTCTGGCCGTCGCCGCCTGCGGCTGGCTGATCGCCAGCCTGGTCGCCTTCGTGCTGGTCGCGCGGTTCGGCTTCTTCGCCATCGCCCTGATCGGCCTGCTGCTATGGTTCGTCTGCGTGCGGGCTGGTTCCAGCTTTGACCGCAATAGAGAGCACTGGCCGGGTTACGATCGCTAATCGCTCCGATGGCGTTGGCGTCGTCGAACCGTCGAATGTCTGTGGATAAGTCAGAACACATCTAGAACTTGTGTCAATAACTTTAGTTGATTCAAGCTCCTACTTATCCCCTTGTTGGGCGGAACAAAAAGCGTACAGTGACCGCCGTCCGCAGCGGACTTATCCGCATTGTCGCTTCGGACGGGGCCATGGGACATAGAGGAGGCAGCCAATGTCGGCAGCGCTGAAACTGGTCGAGAAAGAAGGCATGGAAAACAAGAACAAGGCCCTGGACGCCGCGCTCGCCCAGATCGAGCGGGCTTTCGGCAAGGGCTCGATCATGAAGCTCGGCCAGCGCGAGGCGCTGGAGATCGAGGCGATCTCGACCGGCTCGCTGGGCCTCGACATCGCGCTCGGCATCGGCGGCCTGCCGAAGGGCCGCATCGTCGAGATCTACGGGCCGGAAAGCTCGGGCAAGACGACTCTCGCGCTGCATTGCGTCGCCGAGGCACAGAAGAAGGGCGGTGCCTGCGCCTTCATCGATGCCGAGCATGCGCTCGATCCGGCCTATGCCAAGAAGCTCGGCGTCGACATCGACAACCTGCTGATCTCGCAGCCCGACGCCGGCGAGCAGGCGCTCGAGATCGCCGACACGCTGGTGCGCTCGGGCGCGATCGATGTGCTGGTGATCGACTCGGTCGCCGCCCTGGTGCCGCGCGCCGAGCTCGAGGGCGAGATGGGCGATTCGCTGCCTGGCCTGCAGGCCCGGCTGATGAGCCAGGCGCTGCGCAAGCTCACCGCCTCGATTTCCAAGTCGAACACGCTGGTGATCTTCATCAACCAGATCCGCATGAAGATCGGCGTGATGTTCGGCAGCCCCGAGACCACGACCGGCGGTAATGCGCTCAAGTTCTACGCCTCGGTGCGCCTCGACATCCGCCGCATCGGCGCGCTCAAGGACCGCGACGAGGTGGTCGGCAACCAGACCCGCGTGAAGGTGGTGAAGAACAAGGTCGCGCCGCCGTTCAAGGTGGTCGAGTTCGACATCATGTACGGCGAGGGCGTGAGCAAGACCGGCGAGCTGATCGATCTCGGCGAGAAGGCCGGCGTGGTCGAGAAGTCGGGCTCGTGGTTCTCCTACGACGGCCAGCGCATCGGCCAGGGCCGCGAGAACGCCAAGAACTACCTGCGCGAGCATCCCGAGGTCGCCGAGGCGATCGAGAAGAAGGTCCGCGAGAACGCCGGCATCCTGGCGGGCGCGCTCGACGGTTCGAAGGACGACGACGAGGACGACGAGGAATAGGGACGAGGAATAGCGCTCAGGCCCCGAGCGCTCACACCGCAAGACAGGACTCTCCCCTGGTCTTCGGTCTACGGCGGTGCTGCCCCACGCAGCACCGCCGCTTTTCGTGGGGAATGGTCATGCTCATTGGACCGCGCCACTCCAGTGGCGCTCGGGAGTCATGAGCGCCACGAGTGGCGCGGTTCATTGAGGTGTTTTTTCAGGGGGGGGCGGGGTCGGTGGATTCGTGGACTCGAGGCTTCCGATGTCGATGCCATCGGCACTTTGTCGGTCCATAAGGGAGTGGACTCTCGTGGACTCAAGAGACGCTGTCAGGCGCGGGCGGGGCCGAGCGGGTCAGGCCGCGCAAGAATCGCTGGACCCATTCCGTGCCCGGCCGCCGCTTTGCCGGCATCCGCGCGGTGCGGCTCCACGCCATCAGCAGGGCGAGCGGAAACCACGTCTCGCTCTCGTCCTGCAGCCGTCGGGCGGCCAGCGAGAGCTTGGGCACCGGGACGGGCGTGACGCCTTCCTGTCTAGGGCCCGCACACAGCTCGGCCGGCGAGGTCACGAGATACTCGCGGCACACCAGCGGCCGGTCGGGATGGATCGAGCAGCTCTCCTCCTCGAGGAACGGGCAGGGCACACCGAGGGCGAAGTACGCCACGGACATCTCCCGGTCGCTGCGCGTGCCGCGTTCGGCCAGCCCGGCCGCGGTGATCGTCGCCGCCGCCGCGGCGAAGCGCGCCCGCACCGCCTTGCGCCGCTCCCGCGGCATCGCCTCGACCAGCGCCAGCAAGGCTTCACCTTCCGTGCGCGAGACCGGCACGAGCTGGCGGCAGCAGGCACCGCAGCCCTTGCGGCAGGAGATCGTCCGACCCGTCTCGGCCGCCTCGACCACCGCGTTCACCAGGCCCTGAAGGGCGGGCAGCACCGCGGTCGCCGCGACCGGGCCGCTGGGCACGGTGATCGGATGGGCGATGCTGAGGTCGCCGACCTTGAGCCGGAGAGTGGCCGTGGACTGGCCCTTGGACTGACTCATGGACTGGTTCGTCGACGGGCCTGTTTCGGCCATGAATCGCTGTTTCCCGCGTTATGGACTAGGCCGCCGTGCGCACGCTACAAGGACCGCATTATGGCAAGCGTCAGCGACATCCGTCGCACATTCCTAGAATACTTTCGCAAGAACGGCCATGAGGTCGTCGCGTCGAGCCCGCTGGTGCCGCGCAACGATCCGACGTTGATGTTCACCAACGCCGGCATGGTGCAGTTCAAGAACGTCTTCACCGGGCTGGAGAAGCGGTCCTATTCGCGCGCCGCCACGTCGCAGAAGTGCGTGCGCGCCGGCGGCAAGCACAACGACCTCGAGAATGTCGGCTATACCGCGCGCCATCACACCTTCTTCGAGATGCTGGGCAACTTCTCGTTCGGCGACTACTTCAAGGAGCGCGCGATCGAGCTGGCCTGGAACCTGATCACCAGGGAGTACGGCCTGCCCAGGGACAAGCTCCTGGTGACGGTGTTCCACACCGACGACGAGACGGCAGGCTACTGGAAGAAGATCTCCGGTCTGTCGGACGACAAGATCATCCGCATCCCGACGTCGGACAATTTCTGGGCGATGGGCGACACCGGCCCGTGCGGTCCGTGCTCGGAGATCTTCTTCGACCACGGCGAGGGCATCCCCGGCGGCCCACCGGGCAGCCCGGAGGAAGA
Source organism: Pseudomonadota bacterium (assembly GCA_018240745.1). Classification (GTDB taxonomy): domain Bacteria; phylum Pseudomonadota; class Alphaproteobacteria; order Reyranellales; family Reyranellaceae; genus Reyranella. The sequence continues at coordinate 5,263 of JAFEFF010000178.1, read as the reverse complement.
CGGCGACCGCTTCATCGAGATCTGGAACCTGGTCTTCATGCAGTACGAGCAGGTGACCAAGGCGGAGCGGGTCGACCTGCCCAAGCCGTCGATCGACACCGGCATGGGCCTGGAGCGCATCGCCGCGGTCCTGCAGCACAAGCACAACAACTACGACATCGACCTGTTCCGCGCGCTGATCGAGGCGGTGGCGCACGAAACCGGCGTCGATCCCGACGGTCCGCAATCGGCGTCGCACAAGGTGATCGCCGACCATCTGCGCGCCACCTCGTTCCTGATCGCCGACGGCGTGCTGCCGTCGAACGAGGGCCGCGGCTATGTGCTCCGCCGCATCATGCGCCGGGCGATGCGCCATGCGCACATCCTCGGCGCGCAGGACCCGATGGTCTACCGGCTGGTGCCGACCCTGGTGCACGAGATGGGCGATGCCTATCCCGAGCTGGTGCGGGCCCAGCCGCTGATCTCCGAGACGCTGAAGCTCGAGGAGACGCGCTTCAAGAAGACGCTCGGCACCGGCCTCAAGCTGCTCGAGGACGAGACGAAGGGCCTTGGCCCCGGCGGCATGCTGAAGGGCGACGTTGCCTTCAGGCTCTACGACACCTACGGCTTTCCGCTCGATCTGACGCAGGACGTGCTGCGCGCGCGCAACATCCAGGTCGACAATGCGGGCTTCGAGAAGGCGATGGACGAGCAGCGCGCCAAGGCGCGCGCGGCGTGGGCGGGCTCGGGCGAGACCGCGGACCAGGCGATCTGGTTCGACGTGCGCCAGAAGGTCGGCGCCACCGAGTTCCTCGGCTACGACGCCGAGCAAGCCGAGGGCAAGGTCGTGGCGATCGTGCTCGACGGCAAGGAAGTAGCGGCGCTGCGGCCCGGCCAGAAGGGCTGGCTGATCGTCAACCAGACGCCGTTCTACGGCGAGTCCGGCGGCCAGCAGGGCGATACCGGCCGCTTCGTCGCGGCTGGCGGCGAGGCCGAGATCCTCGACGTGCAGAAGATGGTGGGCGATCTCTGGATCCACCACGCGACCGTCGCGAAGGGCGAGATCAGGGTCGGCGACGACGTCGTCATGACGGTCGATCCGATCCGCCGCGCCCAGCTCCGCGCGCATCATTCGGCGACGCACCTGCTGCACGAGGCGCTGCGGCGTCGTCTCGGCAAGCACGTCACGCAGAAGGGCTCGCTGGTCGCGCCCGACCGGCTGCGCTTCGACATCAGCCACACCAAGGCGATCACGCCGGAGGAGCTGCGCGCGGTCGAGGACGAGGTCAACGAGCGCATCCGGCTGAACAGCCCGGTCGAGACGCGGCTGATGACTCCGGAGGAGGCGGTCGCGGCCGGGGCGATGGCGCTGTTCGGCGAGAAGTACGGCGAGGAAGTGCGCGTGCTGTCGATGGGCGGCAAGGACGGCGAGACCTATTCGGTCGAGCTGTGCGGCGGCACCCATGCGCTGCGCACCGGCGACATCGGCCTGTTCCGCATCGTCGGCGAGGGCGCGGTCTCGGCGGGCGTGCGGCGCATCGAGGCGGTGGCGGGCAATGCGGCCGAGGCGCATGTGCGCCACCAGATCGACCTGCTCAACCAGGCGGCGTCGGTGATGAAGGTGCGGCCGGAGGATCTGCCGCAGCGCCTGCAGGCGCTGATCGACGGCCAGCGCAAGATCGAGAAGGAGCTCGCCGACGCGCGCAAGGCGCTGGCGCTCTCCGGCGGCGGCTCCACCGGCGGCAGCCCGGCCGACGAGGTGCGCGAGATCGCGGGCATCAAGCTGATCGGCCGCGTCCTGAACGGCGTGCCGGGCAAGGACCTCAAGGGCATGGCCGACGAGTTCAAGAAGAAGCTCGGCTCGGGCGTGGTCGCGCTGATCGGCGTCGAGGAGGGCAAGGCCTCGGCGGTGGTCGGCGTCACCGACGATCTCGCCCGGACGCTGAGCGCGGTCGAGCTGGTCAAGGCAGGCGTCGCCAAGCTCGGCGGCAAGGGCGGCGGCGGCCGGCCCGACATGGCGCAGGGCGGCGGCCCCGACGCGACCAAGGCGTCGGAGGCGCTGCAGGCGATCGAGGCCGCACTCGGGGGGACAAAGTGATGCGCCAGGTAGTGCAGGGCGCGGCCGCGCTCCTGCTCGTCCTCCTGCTCGCGGCGTGCGATCAGCAGGCGCAGCAGGAACAGCCCGGCGCCGGGTCCAGCGCCAAGTCCAGCGCCAGGTCCGACGCGGATGCCGAGAGGTATGCGCGCGACCGCGAGCTGTGCCGCTCGACCGTCGCGGAGTACACGAAGCAGCGGCGCAACATCGACGATTCGCGCCGCGAGGTGTTCCGCGGCGACTACGATCGCTACGGCCGGGGCGATCTGCCCGAGACGATGGCGGCCTACGGCGATACCCGCAGCACCGACCGGCTGATCGAGCGCTGCATGGAACAGCACGGCTGGCCGGCGGCGCCGAAACCGTGGTGGCAGAAGATCGGAAGCTGAGCCGCCGGCCCTGTTGCTCCATGAGCCGCCAGCCGCCCGCGAGTTGCCTTCAAATTGCCGGCGCGCGGACGCGGGGCGACGGTCAAATCGTCCGTCGACATCCAGGAGAATGCCCGTGATCCGCAAAGCTCTGATCGCTGTCGCTCTGCTCGCCGGCGGCTGTGCCCAGCCCCAGGTCGCCGATCCGCAGGCCGACCAGATGGCCAAGGGCTTTCCGCCGCCAGCGCCGGGGAAGGGCGCGCTCTATGTCTATCGCAGCGGCCTCATGGGATTTGCCCGGCCGATCGATGTCCAGATCGTCGGCGGCGCCACCGCCTCGCTGCCGCACGACGGCTATATCCGCCTCGAGGGCCCGCCGGGCCCGATCGAGATCGATTGCAGGGTCGGCGACAAGACCGGCGCGGGGCAGGTCGAGATCGGCGAGGGTCGCACGCGCTACGTCGAGGTGTCGATGAAGGTCGCCGCCCTGATGCCCGGCTGCGCGGTCGCCGAGGTGCCGCCGGAGCAGGGACGTTCGGCGGTGCTCGGTGGGCGGCGGGTCGAGGTCCAGTGACCGGCTCCGCGACCGGCTCGCCGGTAGGGCTATCGCATATGCCATTCCCCGTCGTCTCGACTCGCGCGCGGTAATCCCCGCGCTTTGGCGCGAAGCGGAGAGACCTTCTCATGAGGCTGTTCTCGAGCATCCTCCTGGCGATCGCCCGCCTTGCAGCAAACGCGTGGGCGGCTGACGAGCTGGTCCTGGTGCGGTCGCATGAGGCCGGCGCGGTTGCCTACGTCTTGACCACCGGCGGCGGTACGCCCGCCTACGCCGTCATCCTGATGCCCGGGGGCAACGGCATCCTGGGGCCGCGGATGACCAACGGACGGCTCAGCATGCAGGCCGGCGACAACTTCCTGATCCGCTCGCGGGCGCTGTTCGCCTCGGGCCCGTTCGTCGCCGCCTCGACCGATGCCACGAGCTCTCCCGAGCGCATTCTGGCGATCGCCGGCGACCTGCGGGATCGTTTCGGCCCGCTCGAGGTCTATGTGATCGGCACCTCGCGCAGCACCGAATCGACCATGGCCCTGTCGGCGCCGCTCGACGGCAAGGTGGCCGGCTTCGTGCATTCCTCCTCGATGAGCGCGATCTCGGGCTTCGACACGCGCCCCTTCACGAGCCGACATCTGATCGTGCTGCATCGAGGGGACGTTTGCCGCGTCACCCTTCCGTCGGCCGGCGAGGCCGCGCATCGCAAGTTCGGCACCGAGCTGATCGAGATGGACGGCGGCAAGGCGATCGGTCCCGACTGCGAGGCCTTCTCCCACCACGGCTACAACGGCGTCGAGGCCGAGACGGTCGAGAAGATCAAAGCCTGGATCCTCGCCGGCCAGTAAGCCCCGGCGTCTTCGTCGGCTAACCGAGGAAGGTGTTCTCGGGGTCGCCGTTCAGCATCACCTTGCCGACCATCTCGAAGTGCGCCTCGCGCGACTGGATCTGCTGCGACAGGGTGTGGATGTCGCGAAACCGGCGCTCGAACGGCGTGCCGAGGAAGATCGCCGAGGTGCCGGCCGCCTTGTAGACGGCATCGGCCACCTCGAGCGAGGCAAGGATCGCCTGGCTGCAACCCAGTCGCACGCGTGCCCGGTCGGCCGAGCCGAGCGGCTGGATGTCGTCGGCGCCCGCCCAGCAATCCTTCAGGATGTCGACGAGCCAGGCGCGCGCCGAGCCGAGCGCTGCTTCGTGCCGCGCCACCATCGACTGCACCACCGGATTGTCGGCGAGCCGCGCCATGGCACGCGGCGTCTTGTCGACGGCGAGCGCCATGAAGGCCTCGTGCATGGCGCGGGCGATACCGAGCGCCACGCCGGCAACGCCGATCGCGTAGAGGCCCTGCGTGGTGAAGGCATAGAGCGGGCCGCGGTCGCGCCGCAGCGTCGGGTCCTCGCGCGTGCCGGAGAACTCCTCGGGCACGAACACGTCGTTGATGGCGTAGCCCTCCGATGCCGTGCCGCGCATGCCGATCGTGTTCCAGTCGCGGATCGGCGTGGTCTTGTCCTTGGGCATCAGCAGGGTCCGGACGGTCGGCCGGCCGAAGCGGTTGAGCCGCAGCGAGCCGTCCGGCTCGACGACGTTGCAATGGGCGCCCATCCAGTTGGCCTGGCGCGAGCCCGAGGCGAAGTGCCACTCGCCGGTGACGCGGTAGCCGCCGGGCGCCGCGATCGCGCGATGCTGGGTCGGCGGCCCCCAGGCAATCAGCCCGCGCGGGTCGCCATAGATCGTGCGCGCGGCTTCGATCGGAATGTAGGGCGCAATGAGCGCCGAACTGTTGGCGACGAAGGTATTCCAGCCGACCGAGCCGTCAACGGAGGCGATCTCCTCGACCGCCCGCAGGTAGATCCAGGGCTCGACCTGGTCGCCGCCGACCGAGCGCGGCAGCAGCATTCGGAAGAGCCGGGTCTCATGAAGCTGGCCGAGCAGCGGCTCGGGAATCTCCTGGGTGCGCTCGATCTCGTCGGCGGCACCGGCAAGGGCGGGTCCCAGGGCGCGAGCCTTGGCCACCGGGTCGGGCTTGGAGGCGACAGGCAGGGTGGCGACTGTGCTCATACGAGGACGCTCCGCAGGCTTGGTGCGGATTGGGCGCGCCCCATCGGGGCCTGTCAACGAAAAGGGCCGGCCAATATCGGAGGGTTAGTACTGGCGAAGCGCCGAAGAGTTGACCGGCTCGGGCCAGGGTGTAGTGGGCTCGCAGTCGCCCTTGGAGGAATAGCGCTTGCGATAGTCGAAGGCGGGCCGCAGCAACGCCTGGTCGATGACCGGCCC
>JAFEFF010000177.1 GCA_018240745.1 Pseudomonadota bacterium | reverse complement strand
TGAAGAAGGCCGAGGCGGCGTTCTATTCATCGGCCTACAAGGAGGCCAGGAAGACCGGCGACGAAGCCGCCAACTTCCGCATCTACGTCATCGAGGGCGCAGCCCGGTAGCCAGAGCCGGCACGCGGGACGGCGATGCGAAGTCGATGGCCGGCCCGAGCGGCACCACACCCGTCGGATTGATGGTCGTGTGGCTCTCGTAGTAGTGGCGCTTGATGTGCTCGAGGTTGACCGTCTGCGCGACGTTGGGGAGGCTGTAGATGTCGCGGGTCAAGCGCCAGAGCGCCGGATAGTCGGCGATGCGCCTCAGGTTGCACTTGAAATGGCCGTGATACACGGCATCGAACCGCACCAGCGTGGTGAACAGCCGTATGTCGGCTTCGGTCAGCCGGTCGCCCGTCAGGAAGCGTGACCCCGACAGCAGCTCCTCGAGCCAATCGAGCGCCTCGAACAGGGTCACGGCGGCTTCTTCGTAGGCTGCCTGCGTGGTGGCGAACCCGGCGCGATAGACGCCGTTGTTGACCTCCCGGTAGATGCGCTCGTTGAGCGCGTCGATCCGTGCCCGCAATGGTGCAGGGTAGTAGTCGCCCGGCGCCGCTTCGACGCCGTCGAAGGCGCTGTTGAACATGCGGATGATCTCGGCGGATTCGTTGGAGACGATGGTGCGGCGCGCCTTGTCCCAAAGCACGGGGACCGTCACTCGCCCCGTGTAGCGGGGGTTCGCCGCGACATAGACCTGGCTCAATGTCTCCGCGCCATTGACCGGATCGCCGGTCACGCAGGGGCCGGGAGCAAAGGTCCAGCCCCGTTCGCGCATCCGCCAGTGGACCACCGAGAACGAGACGGCATCCTCCAGGCCTTTCAGCCGCCGCATGATCAGCGTCCGGTGCGCCCAGGGACAAGCCAGGCTGACATAGAGGTGGTAGCGACCCCGTTCGGCCGGGAAGCCTCCCGCGCCGGACGGACCCGGCTCGCCGTCGGGCGTCACCCAGTTGCGGAAAACACTGGCCTGGCGCTCGAATCGGCCGCCGGTGTTTTTGGTATCGTACCAGACGTCATGCCACTGGCCGTCGACGAGCATTCCCATTTCACGCCTCTTCCTGCTTCGTCGGAAGCACCTGCGGAACGGAGAAGTACCCTGCGCACCGCCTCGCCGCCATCATCGCGGCGTCGGCTCGAAAGCCGAAGCAGCCTAAGGCTTGACGCCGGGTAGGAAGTCGTCGAGCGGCACGCCGAAGCTGTTGAGCGCCCACGAAACGAGTTGTACCGCCGGTCCAGATTACCGCGCTCAGAGACTTGCTGGCGTGTGATTTGACGCGACCGTCCGTCACCCCCCTCTCCGCAACACTCATAGTACTTCGGCGTTTCGACGCGCGTTAGCGCTCGTCCTTCACGTGCGGAGCGTGTCCCGCTAAACCGGAGCGGGTAGGTCAATCAAGGCCAATCGTGGCTCGTGAAGCGAATCCAAGAGCAGCGCAACGATTCTGGTCCGAGCCAGATCATCTACGAAGCCCGAGCGTGAATTAGCAGGTGAAGCTAGGGAGCTCTGCAATGGCATGGCAGAGCATACCGGGCGCGTCGGTCGCTGCTCTCTAGTCGGAGAGAAGGGTCACTCCACCCTGCCGTTGGCCGACGCGCTCTCCTCTCCCCTGCATCCATACTCGGGAAGGTTGCGCGAGCGGAGCTTGAAGATCGTGCGCAACGCGCTCTCTGATAGCTTTCGTTACCTCGTTGCGCGAGCGAAAGTGCTTGAACATACTCCAGCTGCCTACTTCGGGCTCTGTCTCTAGGAACTGCCACATGGCCTATTCTTCGCTCAAGGTCCACGAGATCGTCGAAAGCAGCGTCAATCATGCATGGAGCGTGCCGGAGTTCCAGCGAGGATTCGTTTGGAAAGCCACTCAGGTCCGCGACCTCGCTGAATCTCTTTGGTTGGACTATCCAATTGGCAGCGTGCTGGTCTGGGATTCAAGTTCCCGCCAAGTAGGTGTCGAGGAACGAACTGTTGTCGACGCGCAGACTCCAACAAAATGGCTTGTCGACGGTCAGCAGAGAACGACAGCTCTTTGCATCTTGTCTGGACGGCGTCCTTATTGGTGGCTGGATGGCGAAGATTGGAACGACAAACTGCGCAGCTACGACATACGCTTCGACATTGACGCGAAAGAAGAGCCGTACTTCTTCGTTTCCAACGCGGCGCTAAGAAGGACGAAGACCTCTCGCTATGTGCCAGTGCACGACTTGATGGTACTGGATCCGCAGAAGGAACAAGATCAACAAAAGCTCCAGGCGTTGGCAAAGCAGATCAAGATAGAGGGCCTTTGTGATGGTATGGATGCAATGGAAGTTTACGCCCGTCTGGAACGTTTGAGGAAGATACGAGACCGGGAAGTTGTAGCAATCACCGTTGGGCACGACCTGGAAGAGGTCGTTGAGATATTTGCTCGGCTCAACAGCAAGGGTACACGCGTCACTGAAGCTGACATCTATCTAGGCGTCGTGGCCGCACGCAATGGCGGTTGGGTTCGTGAACATTTTCTGCCGTTCGTTCGGAAACTCGAAGAGCGCGGTTTCGACCTCTCGCCAAATCGTCTGTTCCAGTCTTTGACTGCTGTTGGGGCAAAGCGTATCCGCTACAAGCAAGTAAATGACGCCTTCTGGAATGCGGATGCGATCGCTCCCGCTTGGAAGCGCACTCAGGTATCCTGGGATTATGTTCTAAACTGGCTGGCGACCTATGGGATCACCACCAACGAGATCCTACCCTCAGATGCGGTGTTTATCACGGCTGTTGCGCTTTTCGACAAGTTCCAGCAGGTCAATAAGTCGTTAGCATTCGAATGGCTACTGCAGGCACTCCGATATGGTCGGTATAGTGCTTCTGCGGCGACCTCCTTGGATGAGGACCTCAAGGAAATCGAGACGGCAACGACTGCACAGGAGGCGCTTGAAGGAATGCGGGGTCGTATTCGCGCTATCGAGCCTTTTGTTGCCGATGATTTTCTTCGAGACTACTCGGATGCTCGATTTGGACGGCTGTTACTTTTCCTGCTGATGTTTCGGAACAAAGCGGAAGATTGGGACTCCACAAGGAACAGGCTAGCCTTCACCGGAAATGAGCTTACTCCGGCATTTGCGCCTCAGTTCCACCACATCTTCCCGCGTCGCTTCCTTGCTCCCGGTGAAGCCGAAGAAGCAAAGGCCGGCATCACCTCAGAACAGATCGAGGCGCTTGCGAACATTGCGATCATCGGTGCTAGTGTGAACATCAGAATCAGCAACAAGAATCCGCTGGCGTACTTTGCAAAATACGACATCGACACTAAACGTCGAAAACAGCAATTTATCGAGGGTGAGGTCGATCAGATGGTTCCCGAGAAATACGTGTCTTGGCTGCAGGTTAGAGCCGCACGCTTGGCAGAAGAAGCAAACCTCTTCATTGATGAGCTTCGGTCGGCGAAGACCGAGCTGCCGCTCGCAGAGTAGAATGCCGGTCCCCCTGCCATCCTCTTCCGTGGTGGTCTCTTATGATCTTGGCGATGTGCGCTAGGCGGCCGTCTTTTCCGTAAGTGGCCCTACCTCAAGACGAATACGGCGTTCAGACGAAAGAAGCTCAAGCACATCGCGGCTGGGTACAAGGCCGGTGAGACGAAAGGCCCGGCCGAGCGTAGCCGCGCGGCCAAGGCGGCTACACGGACACTAGGCGCACGGTCACCAAGGCCAGCCTAAGGCCGAGCTCCGGGCAGGAAGTCGTCGAGCGGCACGCCGAAGCTGTTGAGCGCCCACGATACGAGGTTGTACTGGCCGACGGTGAAGACCGCGTCCATGAGCTGCTCGGTCGAGTAGTGCTTCGCCAGCGTCGCCCAGGTCGCATCGGAGACGACGGAGCTGTCGAACAGGTCGTCGGCGACCTGCAGGAGCGCCGCCTCCTTCTCGCTCCAGCCGGCCGCCTTGGGACCGTCCTTCAGCCGCGTGATGTCGACGTCGCTCAGGCCGCCGCGTTTGGCGATCAGCTCGTGCTGGGCGAACTCGTACTCGGCCTGATTCAGCCAGCCGATGCGCAGGATCAGGAGCTCGCGGTCGCGGAACGGCAGGGTCTGCTTGCCGAGGATGTGGCCGGCGAACGGCGTCCAGCGCTTCACCAGCTTGGGGTGATGGGCGAGCACCTTGAAGATGTTGAAAATGCGGCCGTTCATCGCGTTCTTCTCGACCGCCTCGCGGTCCTCGGCGGCCATGGTCGAAAGGTCGCGCATGGGGATGCGCTGCTTGCGCTGGATCATCGTTGCTCCTCCTAATGCCCGTCCGTCGTCCCGACCGAAGCGCCTCTAGATTTTCGGCCAGAGACCGAAAATCTTCGGGCGCTCCGGTCGGGACGACGGAGAAGGCCAACCAACCCGATCCGTTCTTAGCATGCTCCGCCGCTCCCTGATCATCGCGGGCGCAAGTGTAACCGCTCCACTGGCCGCGCCGCCCGCTTTCGCGCAGCGCGGGCAGGACTCCGTGGAGATCACACAAAGCGAAACCGCCACCATCGACGGCCGGTATTGGGACAAGCCGATCCCCGGCGGCACGACGATGGACGCGGTGCACCGTTCGGTGCTGCTGCGCTTCCCGGGCGCGGCCGGCCGGATCGCCGACCTGCTGCGCGGCGGCCGCGTGCTGCTGAAGGCCGAGCTGGTGCTGCGCTTCGCCGGCACCGAGATCGTGCCCGAGGGCTATCTCTGCCGCGATGGGCTCGGCCGCAAGGTGTGGACCGAGAACCCGCCGAACTGGCATGTGCAGGCCTGGGCGCTGCGCCATCCCTGGAGGTCGGACAAGGACGACGGGCCGACCTTCAATGCCACTGTCAACGGCAAGCGTTATTGGGTGCGCTACGGCGCCGGCGATGCGCGCGACCGCCTGGGCGACTGGGCCGAGCCGCAGGAGCTGTCGACCTACAACCCGGAGGCGCGCCTCGACTTCACCCCGCTGCTGGCGACGGCGGTGCTGGAGCGCAAGGCCGGCGAGCGGCTGCGCTGGGTCGAGGAGTCGGGCTTCCTGCTCGCCAAGCTCGAGACCTACGACTCGCGCTACCGTGACGCCGGCAATGCCTACGAATGGGCGATGCCGACCGGCGGCCATGGCCTGCGCTTCGCCGAGCCGCACCTGGTCGTCACCCTGCGGCGCACCGGTTCGCCGGTCGCCATCACGTTGCCGCTCGACCTGAAGGACGACTGGGCGCTCAGCCAGCCCGACGGCTCGCGGCCGACCGCCGTGCTGCCGTCGCCGGCCGAGGTGGCGGCGCGCTCGCGGAAGGCGATGCAGGTGCGCGGGGCCCGGCCGCCGTGGGAAGCCGCGCGCCTCGCCGAGCTGCTGACGGTCGCCGGCGACCGGGTGAGCGCCTGGGGCAGGATCAGGAGCGACGGCGACTACCAGGCCTATCGCAAGCAGCTCCAGCAGATGCTGATGGTGCCGCCGCGCTACTGGGAAGGCTGGGACATCCAGGAAGACCTGCTGCTGTGGTACGCCTTCCGCGACCTGCTGCCGGCGCCGGCGCAGGACCATCTCAAGAACTATTGGCGCGCCTGGCTGCAGCCCGACCTGCCGACCGACGCCTTCGTGCATCCGCAGAGCCCCGACGCGATCGACTACTGGCGGCGCAACAAGGACTGGCGCGGCCGCGCCTCGTTCTTCCGCGACGGCTACTGCTACACGGTCAGCACGCAGAACTTCAATCACACCGCGGCGATGGGCGCGCTGCTCGGCGGGGCGATGATCGGGGCGGCCAACGCCATGGCCGACGGCCGGCACGGGCTGGAGATGCTCGACCTGCGCTTCTGGAGCTTCCTCGACGGCAGCACCCAGGAGATGCTCGACCACTACTACTTCTCGATCACGCTCAGCGGCCAGAAGATGATCGCCGACTACGGGCCGAGCGCGCTCGACCGGCTGATCGGCCGCATCCTGCTCGACCGCAGCGTCGAGATGCTGATCTCGCTCTACCATTCGCGGCTGCGCCGCTTCGTGTCGTCGTCGGGCCGCGCCCGGCTGTCCGGCGTGCTGGTCGAGCAGGACGGCATCTACGGCGCGCTGCACACCGTGTCGAAGGACGGCACGCTGATCCATGCCGACACCAAGTCGGGCGGCCACGTGCACGGCCTGCCGGTGTGGGGCTACGACTTCCCGCCCGGCCGGGTCGCCATCCAGACGCTGCAGCAGCCGTGGGCGCCGGCGTGGATGGCCGGCCTGATCGACGACAAGCCGGTGTTCGAGGAGACCGCGGCGGAGACCACGCGCGGCAACTTCAAGCCGCCCTTGTGGCGGCGCTCGTATCTCGGCCGCTGGCATGGCCTCGCCTCGGCCGACATCCGCGGCGGCACGGTCGACGTGCTGGCGCAATGGGTGCGCGCGCCGAGGAAGGCGACGCGCATGGAGGATATCGGCACGCTGACGATGCGCTATGCCGCCAACGATCCCGACCTCGCCAACACCTACGAGGGCCACGCCGACGAGGCGGGCCTGCCGCTCACCTTCCAGAGCCGCAACCGCGCCATCGTGTTCGCCAAGCCCTACGGCAACCGCGAGCGTTTCCTGCGGGCGTTCGACAAGGGCAAGGCGGCGATGGTCTCGCAGCTCGCCACGGTGATCGGGCTGTGGAATTTCGCCGAGAAGCCGGACTGGGAGATCTTCGTCGGCGGCCGGAAGGTGACCGCCTTCCCGCATCGCTCGACCGCCGGCCAGCGCATCCTGATCCGCGACGGCGTCAGCTACCTCGCCATCCTGCCGATCGCGCCCACCGACCTCGGCCGCGATGCGGAGATCGAGATCGGCCCGGGCGGCAAGGGCAAGGCGCCGCCCACCAACGCGGTGATCGGCCCCGCGCTCACCATCTCGATGTTCAACCTGCGCAAGCCGGCGGTGCCGCTCTCCTCGCTCGACCTCGAAGCGATCACCCGCCGGACGTACGGCGCCTTCGTGCTCGAGCTGGGCGATGCCGAGCAGCACGGCAGCTTCGACGCCTTCGTGCGCCACATCGACGGCAACACGCTCGATGCGACCTGGCATGCCGGGCAGAACGTGCTCGCGGTCGCCTACCGGAGCGGCAAGGACCTGATGGAGGCATCGTTCTGCAGCAGCTTCGGCCAGCCGAGCGAAACGCATTTCGCGATCGACCCCGGGCAACAGGAGAAGGCCTTCCCGGTGCGCCGCCTGAACGGCCAGTGGCCCTACCTGCCGCCGGGCATCGAGCGCGACACGACCTGGGCGCAGCAGGGCACGACCGGCCGGCTGGAGAAGAACGGCGCGGTGCTCGAGAGCGAGGCCGGCCGCAAGGCCTACCTGATCGCCGACCCGCTGAGCGGCGGCGTGGTCGCCTACAACCCGCTGCCCGACCCGCAGGCCTGGAAGCTCACCACCCGCGACGGCGCGCGCTTCTTCGCCGATGGCAAGCTCGGCCTGCTGCGGCTGGAATACCGGCCGTGGTCGCACGAGGTGGTGATCGACCATGTCCTGAAGCCCGGCCAGACCGAGGGCATGGCCAGGCGACTCCGCATCGCGGGGCTTGCGGCCGCGCCGCGCGTTATCCTGAATGGCAAGCCGGTTGCCGTCTCCGGCGGCGCATCCGCGTTCCAGATTTCACTGTCATCCTGAGCGCAGCGAAGGATCTCATGCCACCTGCCGCCAGTTCATCCGTTGAAGCGCCATGAGGTCCTTCGCTTCGCTCAGGACGACAAGAAGGGGCGTCCTGCAAATGGCCGGCGCCACCCTGGTGGCCCAATCCGCCCTCGCGCAGACGAGCCTGCCCATGAACACCCGCAAGATTCCCGCGACCGGCGAGCAACTGCCGGTGGTCGGCGTCGGGACCTGGCAGACCTTCGATGTCGGCGCTTCGCCCGCCGAGCGCGCGCCGCGCGCCGAGGTGCTGAAGGTGCTGTTCGAGGCCGGTGGGTCGGCGATCGACAGCTCGCCGATGTACGGCCGCGCCGAGGCGGTGGTCGGCGACCTGCTGGCCGAGGCCGGCACGCGCAGCCAGGCGTTCCTCGCCACCAAGGTCTGGACGCATGGCCGCAAGGAGGGCATCGCCCAGATGGAAGAGTCGATGAAGCGGCTGCGCACCGACCGGATCGACCTGATGCAGATCCACAACCTGGTCGACTGGCAGACCCACCTGCCGACGCTCAAGGAGTGGAAAGCGCAGGGCCGCGTCCGACTGATCGGCATCACCCACTATTCCTCGGGCGCCCACGGCACGCTCGAGGCGGTGCTGCAGCTCGGCGGCTTCGACTTCGTGCAGGTGAACTACTCGCTCGACGACCGCGGCGCCGAGCTGCGGCTGCTCGACTTCGCCCGCGACAACGGCGTCGCGGTGATGGTCAACCAGCCGTTCGGCGGCGGCGGCTTGCTGAAGAAGGTCTCGGGCCGCCCGCTGCCGGCCTGGGCCAGGGACATTGGCTGCACGAGCTGGGCGCAGGTCCTGCTGAAGTTCGTGCTGGCGCATCCCTCGGTCACCTGCGTGATCCCCGGCACCAGCAATCCGCAGCACATGCGCGACGACGTCCAGGCCGGCCTCGGTACCTATCCCGACCGCGCGCTGATCAACCGCATGAAGGACGAGATCGCGACGTAGCAGCCCGTCGTCCCGACCGAAGTCGAGCGAAGCGAGGCGCAGTGGAGGGACCTTTTTTCTGCGATTTGCGACTGATCGTTGAAAAGAGATCCCTCGACTACGCTTCGCTCCGCTCGGCACGACGGAGGGGACTACACCAGCTCGCTGTAGGGGACGAAGTCGACCTCCGTGCCCGGCTCGAGCTGCGTCAGCTCCTCCGGCAGCTCGACCAGCCCGTCGGTCTCGGTGAGCGAGGTCAGCATCCCGGCCCCTTCCTTCGGGAAGCGGCGGGCCTTCAGGCCGTCGAGCGAGGCGCGGACATACTCGCGACGGCCGGCCTTCTTCCTGTAGGCGAAGTCGCTCAGCACCCGGAACCGCCTGGGTACATGCAGCGCGGCCCCGGCCAGCGACTCGATCATCGGCCGCGCGACCAGGGCGAAGGTCAGCAGCGCAGCGACCGGGTTGCCGGGCAGGCCGGCGAGCGGCGTGCTGCCGATCTGGCCCATCGCCACCGGCCGGCCGGGCTTGATCGCCAGCCGCCAGAAGTGCAGCGAGCCGTGGTTGGCGATCGCCGTACGGACATGGTCCTCCTCGCCGGTCGAGACGCCGCCCGACGTGATGATCAGGTCGCTCTTGGCCGCGGCGCGCCGCAGGGCATCGCTCAGCGCCGCCGGCTCGTCGCGCACGATGCCGCGGTCGGAGACGTCGACGCCCAGCCGCTCGAGCAGGCCGGCGAGGATGTAGCGGTTGGCGTCGTGGATCTGGCCGCGCCGCAACAGCTCGCCCGGCGCGCGCAACTCGTCGCCGGTCGACATCAGCGCGACGGTGAGACGCCGCCGCACCGGCACCTCGACGAAGCCCAGCGCCGCGAGCAGGCCGGTTTCGGCCGGCCCGATTCTTCTTCCGGCCGCCAACGCGCGCGAACCGCGGGAAACGTCCTCACCTGCCTGCCGCGTGTTGGCGCCGCGCTCGATGCCGGGGCGGATGATCACCCTGTCGCCGTCGCGCTCGCAATCCTCCTGCATGATCACGACGTCGGCGCCCTCGGGCAGCAATGCGCCGGTGAAGATGCGCGCCGCGGTCCCCGCCTTCAGCGCCGCCGCGGGATCGTGGCCGGCGGTGATGCGGTCGATGCAGCGCAGGGTGGTCGGCCGGTCGGCCTGCAGGTCGTCGAAGCGCACGGCGTAGCCGTCGACGGCGGAGTTGTCGTGGCCGGGCAGGGCGATCGGCGCGGTGACGTGCTCGCCCAGGATGCGGCCCAGCGCCTGGCGCAGCGGCACCCGCTCGACGCCGGCGACCGGCATGACACGCTCGGCGATCATCCGGCGGGCGGCGTCGACGGCGAGAAGGCCGCCGCCGAAAGCGAAACAATCGTCGGAGAGTTGCGCCATGGCTACACAGGCTCCGTCGTCCCGAGCGAAGCCGGCCGAAGGCCGGCGCAGTCGAGGGACCTTTTTTCAATGCGCCAGACCTTGCCAACGGAAAAAAGGTCCCTCCGCTGCGCCTCGCTACGCTCGGCTTCGGTCGGGACGACGGGCATCTCTTACTCCGCCGCCTCGGCCATCGCCTTCACGGGCTCGACCTGGGCGGCGCAGAACTTGAACTCGGGGATCTTGCCGAACGGATCGAGCGCAGGGTTGGTGAGCAGGTTGGCCGCCGCCTCGGCGTAGCAGAACGGGATGAACACCATGCCGTTCGGCACGTCGGAATCGACACGCACCTTGATGTCGATCGCGCCGCGCCGGGTCGAGACGCGGATCATGTCGCCCCGCTCGACCCCCAGGCGCTCGACGTCGCGCGGCGACAGGAAGGCCATCGCCTCGGGCTCGAGCTCGTCGAGCACCGACGCGCGCCGGGTCATGGCGCCGGTGTGCCAGTGCTCGAGCACGCGGCCGGTCGAGAGCACGAAGGGATACTCGGCGTCCGGGATCTCGTCCGGCGGCCGCACCGCGGCCGGCACGATCTTGCCGCGCCCGCTCTTGGTCGGATAGCCGGTGGCGAACAGGATCTCGTTGCCGGGCTTGTCGGGTGCATCGGCGGGATACGTCACCGCGCCCTCGTTCACCAGCCGCTCCCAGCTGATGTTGTCGAGCGACGGCATGGTCCTGGCCATCTCGGTATAGACCTCGCCCACGTCCTTGTAGCCCCAGCCGCAGCCCAGGCGATTGGCGAGGTCGATGATGATGTCGAGATCGAGCCGCGCCTTGCCCGGCAACGGCAGCGCGGTGCGGCCGAGCTGCACGCGGCGGTCGGTGTTGGTGAAGGTGCCGGTCTTCTCCGGGAACACCGACGCCGGCAGCACGACGTCGGCATGCCAGGCGGTCTCGGTGAGGAAGATGTCCTGCACCACCAGATGCTTCAGCCTGGCCAGCGCCTGGCGCGCGTGGTGCACGTCGGGGTCGGACATCGCCGGGTTCTCGCCCATGATGTACATGCCCTCGATCTGGCCGGCATGGATCGCGTTCATGATCTCGACCACCGTCAGGCCACGCTTGGGATCGAGCTCGGTGCCCCAGAACTTCTCGAACTGCGCGTGGGCGGACTCCATCTCGACCGGCCGGTAGTCGGTGTAGAACATCGGGATCAGGCCGGCGTCCGACGCGCCCTGCACGTTGTTCTGGCCGCGCAGCGGATGCAGGCCGGTGCCGGGCCGCGCCACCTGGCCGGTGGTGAGGGCGAGCGCGATCAGGCAGCGCGCATTGTCGGTGCCGTGCACGTGCTGCGAGATGCCCATGCCCCAGAAGATGATCGAGGCCCTGGAGCGGGCGTACATCCGCGCCACCTGCTTGATCGTCTCGGCCGGGATGCCGCAGACCGGCTCCATCGCCTCGGGCGAGAAGTCGCCGATCTTCTCGGCGAGCTCGGGGAAGCCCTCGGTGAAGCCCGCGATGTACTGCTTGTCGGTCAGGTCTTCCCTGATGATGGTGTGCAGCATCGCGTTCAGCAGCGCCACGTCGCTGCCCGGCTTGAACTGCAGGTTGACCGTGGCGTAGCGCGACAGGCCCTGGCCGCGCGGATCGGCGACGATCAGGTTGGCGCCGCGCTTGACCGCGTTCTTGATGAAGGTCGCCGCGACCGGATGGTTGGACGTGGGGTTGGCCCCGATCACGAAGATGGTCTCGGCATCGAGCGCCGCCGAGAACGGCGCCGTCACCGCGCCCGAGCCGATGCCCTCGAACAGCGCCGCCACCGACGAGGCATGGCAAAGCCGCGTGCAATGGTCGACGTTGTTGGTGCCGAAGCCGGTGCGCACCAGCTTCTGGAAGAGATAGGCCTCCTCGTTCGACCCCTTGGCCGAGCCGAAGCCGGCCAGGCCCTTGCCGCCCTTGCGTTCGCGGATCTCGATCAGGCCCCGGGCGGCGCGGTCCATCGCCTCTTCCCAAGTGGCCTCGCGGAAGTGCGTCCAGGGATTGCGCGGATCGATCTCGATGTCCGCCCCCTTCGGCGCGCCGTCCTTGCGGATCAATGGCACGGTCAGGCGATCGGGATGATGCGCATAATCGAAGCCGAAGCGGCCCTTCACGCACAGCCGCTCGTGGTTCGCCGGGCCGTCCTTGCCGGTCACGTGCAGGATCTTGTCGTCCTTGATGTGATAGGTGAGCTGGCAGCCGACGCCGCAGAACGGGCACAGGCTGTCGACCGTGCGGTCGGCATAGCCGGTGCGCTGCTGCGCGGAGTTGAGCAGGGCCGACGGCATCAGCGCGCCGGTCGGGCAGGCCTGCACGCACTCGCCGCAGCCGACGCATGAGCTCTCGCCCATCGGGTCGTTGAAGTCGAAGACGATCTTCTCGTGATGGCCGCGGAAGGCCATGCCGATCACGTCGTTGACCTGCACCTCGCGGCAGGCTCGGACGCAGAGGTTGCAGTTGATGCAGGCGTCGAGGTTCACCGCCATCGCCGGATGGCTGATGTCCATCGCCGGCCGCTCGTCCCTCGGGAAGCGGCTTTGGGTGACACCGACCTTGCCGGCCCAGTTCCAGAACTTCGAATCGGGATCGTGCGAGGTCTCGCGCGCCGGCTGGTCGGCCAGGAGCAGCTCGAACACCATCTTGCGCGAGGCTTCGGCGCGCGCGGTGTTGACGCCGACTTTCATGCCCGGCGCCGGCTTGCGCAGGCAGGAGGCCGCCAGCACGCGCTCGCCCTCGATCTCGACCATGCAGGCGCGGCAGTTGCCGTCGGGCCGGTAGCTCGGCGCCGTCGAATAGCAGAGATGCGGGATGTCGACATCGTGGCGCTGGGCGACTTGCCAGATGGTCTCGCCGTCCCTGGCCTCGACCTCGACGCCGTCGATGGTGAACTTGATCGTGCTCATTTGACGATCCCCACTTCGGCCGGAAAGTGCTTCATGGTCAGGGTGACGCAATTGGGCGCCGCCTGACCGAGGCCGCAGATCGAGGCGTCGCGCATGGCGCTCGACAGCTCGGCGAGCAGCTTCTCGTCCCAGCCGCGCGCCACCATCAGCCTGGCCGCCTTCTCGGTGCCGACCCGGCAGGGCGTGCACTGGCCGCAGCTCTCGTCGCGGAAGAAGCGCATCATGTTGAGGGCCGCTTCCTTCATGTCGTCCTTGTCCGACAGGATGACAACGGCTGCCGAGCCGATGAAGCTGCCATGCGGCTCGAGCGTGCCGAAATCGAGCGGGATGTCGCCCATCGATGCAGGCAGGATGCCGCTCGACGGCCCGCCCGGCACATAGGCCTTGAAGCCATGGCCGGGCAGCATGCCGCCGCAGAACTCCTCGATCAGCTCGCGCACCGTGACGCCCGCGGGCGCGATCTTGACTCCGGGATCCTTGACCCGACCCGATACCGAAAAGACGTGCAGGCCCTTGCGGCCGTTGCGGCCGTGACCCGTCCACCAGTCGGGGCCGCGCTCGATCAGGTCGCGGATCCAGTACAGCGTCTCGGTGTTGTTGATCAGGGTCGGCCGGCCGAAGATTCCGACCTGGAAGGGCAGCGGCGGCTTGTGCCGCGGCAGGCCGCGCTTGCCCTCGATGCTCTCGATCATCGCCGATTCGTCGCCGCAAATGTAGGCGCCGGCGCCGCGCCGCAGATGGACCCGCACGCTGCCGAGCACGCCGGATTCGCGCAGCCTGGCAAGCTCGCGAGTCAGGATCTCGCGCGCCGCCGGATACTCGTCGCGGATGTAGAAGTAGATGTCGGTTGCCTCGACCACATGGGCGGCAATCAACATGCCTTCGAGCACACGGTGCGGATCGGTCTCGAGGAAATGGCGGTCCTTGAAGGTGCCGGGCTCGCCCTCGTCGGCGTTGACCGCCATCAGGCGTGGCCCGGGCTCGCCGAGCACCGACTTCCACTTGCGCGCGGTCGGGAAGCCCGCGCCGCCGCAGCCGCGCAGGCCCGCCTTGTCGATGATGTCGATCACCTGGTCGCGGCCGAGCCCGCCGCTCCGCACGCGCTGCAGGGTCCGGTAGCCGCCCTCGGCGCGATAGGCGTCGAGCGCCTTGTAGGCCGGAATCTCGGGATCGTGCTTGTGCGCGCGGATCGCGGCCTGGACCTTGGCCGCGTCGGCGTGATCGACGAAATGATGGCCGATCTCGGCCGCGGGTCCGGTGTGACACCGCCCCTGGCAGGGCGCGCGCACGATGCGCACGTCGGGGCTGACCGACGCCCCGAGATCGGCAACCACCTTCTCCGCGCCGTTGAGCGCGCAGGAGAGGCTGTCGCAAACGCGAACCGTGACCGCCGGCGGTGGCGTCTCACCCTCCTTCACCACGTCGAAGTGGGCATAGAAGGTGGCGACCTCGTAGACCTCGGCCTGGGCCATCTTCATCTCGTCGGCCAGCGCCATCAGGTGGTCGGCGGAAATGTGGCCATACTCGTCCTGGATCAGGTGCAGGAACTCGATCAGCAGGTCGCGCCGGCGCGGAGCGTCGCCCAGCAGCGCCCGGATGTCGTCCTGGGCCGACGGGAAGACCTGCCGGCCCTTCGGCACCGTACGGCCGCGACGCCGGCTCGAGCCGGGGTGACGTGGCTGATGCGCAGGCCTGGATCCTTCGGGCACTCGAACGTCTCCTCAATTTCAGGCGCAAAGCATCGGGCGCCGCGGCGCCTCTCACACCTGATCAATTATCCATCTTGAACAGAGCGTCTGCATTAAAGGCACCCGATGAAACGATAGACCCTACCTATCAAAATCGTCTAGTCGACCCGTATCGCACTGGCCAATCGGCTGGCCTCGGCGACAAGGGCGGCCACCGTCGGGATCATCGGCTCACGGGGAGGAACGACCAGCCCGATCTGGTGCACCACTTCGGGCTCGACAATGGGGATGGATCGCAGCCGCTCCGTCAGGCCCAGCGTGTCGGCCAGGCGCTCGGGCATGACGCTGGCCCAGCGGCCGGTGCGGACATGGGAGAACAGCACGATCATCGAATTCGATTCGAGGGTCGGCTCGGGACGCGTGCCGGCGGCGTGCAGCAGGCCGTCGATGATGCGCCGGTTCTGCATGTCCGGCGTCAGCAGGCAGAGCGGGATCTTGCCGACCTCCGACCATGTCACCCGGTCGTGGTCGCCGAGCGGGCTGTCGGCCGAGGTGAGCAGCCGGTACTGCTCGTTGTAGAGCGGCACGGCGCGCAGGCGGCCGAGCGGCTCGTTCTCGATGTAGGTCAGCCCGGCATCGACCTCGAGATTCTCGACCATCTGCAGGATGTCGATCGAGGTGCGCGACAGGATGGTGAACTTCACGTTGGGATGCTTGGCGCGATAGGGCGTCGTCAGCGCCGAGACCATCGGCAATCCCGTCGGGATGGCGGCGATGCGCAGATGCCCGGCGAGGCCCTTCTTCAGGGTCTGCACCTCGGCGCGCATGGCGCGCGCATCGGCGACGATGGTGCGCGCCCAGTCGAGCACCCGCTCGCCCTCGGCGGTGAAGCCCAGGAAGCGCGACGTGCGCTGCACCAGCATGACGCCGAGCGTGTCCTCGAGCTGCTTGATGCCTGCAGAGAAGGTCGGCTGCGTCACGCCGCAGGTTTCGGCGGCGCGGCCGAAATTCCGTTCACGAGCGAGCGCCAGGAGGTATTCGAGCTTGTCCAGCATGGCTGATTATAGCGCTCGGGCGGGCCCGTGGAGCTAGGCGCGCCCCGCCGCGCCGGTCGCCGCGCAGCGGCGAAGCTCAGGGCCCGCTCGGTTCCGCTTGCGCACGTTCTTGAGCTCAAGTCCGTGCGCAAAAGGCACGGTGCGGTGCCTGCGGTTCGGCCTTCGGCCGACTGAGCGTTTTCCGACTGTGTCGGAAAACGCGTAGCCGCGACGGGGCGCGCCTACCGCTACGGCACCGCCGGCTCTTTAGCGAGCGCTGGCGCTAGCTAAAGAGCTTCATGGCATTACCCAAGGTCTCCAGCACCCCCCAGATCAGGGGGATGCCGACGAAGATCCAGGCCGCTGCGAGCTGCAGGGGAGTCGTGCCGTTCTGGTCGTTTGCCATTGTCCCGTCCTCCCTTGCTTACGTGCGGGCCGCCGCGACGCGGGTGTCGTCGGCCTTCAGGTGATGACGCTCGTGGACGGCACGCACGAGCGCGTTGCAGATGAAGCCGATCACCAGCAGGCCGGCCATGATGTACATGGTCGTATTGTAGGCCTGTGCCTTCGGCACACCGTTGTTGATCTGGTACTCGCGGATATAGTTCACCAGCACGGGGCCCAGGATGCCCGCCGCCGACCAGGCGGTGAGCAGCATGCCGTGGATGGCGCCGACATAGCGCGTGCCGAACATGTCCTTGAGGTACGCCGGCACGGTCGAGAAGCCGCCGCCGTACATGCTGATAATGATGCAGAAGCACGCCACGAACAGCGCCACGCTGCCCATCAGGCCCGTCTGGGGCACCAGGATGTAGAGCACCGTGCCGATGACGAAGAAGCAGAAGTAGGTGTTCTTGCGACCGATCATGTCGGAGATCGATGCCCAGAAGAAGCGGCCGCCCATGTTGAACAGGCTCAGCAGGCCGACGAAGCCGGCCGCCGCCACGACGGTCACCTTGCCGGGGAACATCTCCTGGCTCATCGCCGAGGCCTGGCCCAGCACGCCGATGCCGGCGGTGACGTTGAGGCAGAGCACCCACCAGATCAGCCAGAACTGTGGCGTCTTGACCGCGTCGTAGACGAACACGTCATTCTGCGTGATCAACCTCTGCGTCTGCACCGGCGGCCTGTAGCCTGCCGGCTGCCAGCCCGGCTGCGGTACGCGCACGATCGCGGCGCCGACCCAGGTGAAGCAGAGGTAGATGATGCCGAGCGCGATGAAGGTCTCGGCGACGCCGATATGCGTCGGCGTCGAGAACTTGTGCATCAACCAGACCGACAGCGGCGAAGCGATGAAGGCGCCGCCGCCGAACCCCATGATCGCCATGCCGGTCGCCATGCCCGGCCGGTCGGGAAACCAGCCGATCAGGGTCGAGACCGGCGAGATGTAGCCGACACCCAGACCGATGCCGCCCAGCACGCCGTAGCCGATATAGATCAACCAGAGTTGATGGCTGTAGACGCCGACCGCCGAAACCAGGAAACCCAGCGTCCAGCACAGGCCGGCCGTGAACATCGCCTTGCGCGGACCGCCCTCCTCGACCCAGCGGCCAAAGACGGCCGCCGAAATGCCAAGGAACACGATGGCGATGGAGAAGATCCAGCCGAGCTCGGTGAGCTTCCAGTCATCCGGAGTCGATGTCGTGATGCCGATCAGCTTCGTCATCGGCAGGTTGAACACGCTGAAGGCGTAAGCCTGTCCGATGCACAAATGCATACAAAGTGCGGCTGGGGGCACCATCCATCGATTGAATCCCGGCTTGGCGACCGTTCGTTCTCGGTCGAGGAAACTTAGGGCCATGGCGGAGTCCTCCGAATTGTGTCCGGTCTTGGTCGATTGGATTTCTGCGGCGATCGCACACCGGGGCCTGCAGGTCACACCCCTGCAGCCAATCCCCAACACGCTTCTCCCTGTTGTCCGGCCCTCTTCTTGGCGGCCGTTCGATAGCCCGGATCATTCCGCACACGGGAACTGACCCTCAATAAAGCTGTTCAGTCGCGTGATAGAATCATTCTATGGAACGGCCGCACGTTGCGCCGGTTCCAGCCCTCCAGAGATCCTGTGTCTACAGGCCAAGCGTGAGTTGGGGCTCCGGGGGCGGGGTGGCCTCGCGCGGCCCCATGTTGGACAGGGAGACGCCCAACAGGCGGACCCGCTTCTCCAAGGGAAAGATCTGGCGCACCAGCTCGACGCTGGTCTGCTCCAGCTCGGCCCGGCTGTTGACCGGCGTGACCAGGGTCTTGCTGCGGGTGATGATCTGGAAGTCGGCGTACTTCACCTTGACCGTCACGGTGCGGCCGGCGATGCCGGTGCGCTCGCAGTAGCCCCACACGTCGTCGAGCACCGACAGCACGCCGTCGACGATCTCCTGCGGCTTCCCGAGATCCTCCATGAAGGTCGTCTCCGAGCCGACCGACTTGCGAGGCCGGTCCGGCACGACGCGGCGCTCGTCATGGCCGCGCGCGATGGCGTGGTAGTAGCCGCCGGAGCTGCCGAAATACTGCTGGAGGAACTCCAAAGTCTGCGCCTTGAGGTCGGCGCCGGTATGAATGCCGAGCCGCTTCATCTTCTCGGCCGTCTTCGGCCCGACGCCATGAAAGCGTCCGACATCGAGGCCTTCGACGAAGCCTGGCCCCTTCTCCGGCGGGATCACCGTCTGGCCGTTGGGCTTGCGATAGTCCGACGCGAGCTTGGCGAGGAACTTGTTGTACGAAACGCCGGCCGAGGCGGTGAGGCCGGTGACCTCGAGGATCCGCGCGCGGATCTCGCGGGCGATGTCCGACGCGAGCGGGATGTTCTTGAGGTTGGTCGTGACGTCGAGATAGGCCTCGTCGAGCGACAGCGGCTCTACGAGAGGCGTGTAGTCGAGGAAGATCGCGCGAATCTGCTGCGATACTTCCTTGTAGACGTCGAAGCGCGGCCGCACGAACACCAGGTCGGGACAGAGCCGCTTGGCCGTCACCGAGGCCATCGCCGAGCGCACGCCGAACTTGCGCGCCTCGTAGCTCGCCGCCATCACGACGCCACGCTGGCGGCCGCCGACCGCCACGGGCAGGCCGCGCAACGAGGGATCGTCGCGCTGCTCGACCGACGCGTAGAAGGCGTCCATGTCGACGTGAATGATCTTGCGGATTTCGGGGTCCGCCATGCCCCGCAGTCTAAACCAGGAGCCGGCTGGCCGGCTGCTGCAATTGCCAGATGCCCGGTGTGATCGGTACATCAAGTTCAATGCAACGGTCGGCCGGGCTGCCGCGCCTGAACCGTCAATGCAGAGTCAGGCTCGAATTGGGGGAGAAAACCATGGCGGTGGCCAGTAACGAAGAGATCCGTATCCTCACCCCTTCCGGCATGCTGGGCTACGGCTTCCCGGTCGAGCATGTGAAGCTCGGCCTGGCTCTGAAGCCTCATGCGATCACCATCGATTCGGGCTCCACGGACTCCGGTCCGCAGAAGCTCGGCCTGGGCGAGATGACCTGCAGCCGGGCGAACTACGTGAAGGACATGGAGGTCCTGCTCGAGGCGCAGCAGAAGGCGAAGATCCCGCTGCTGATCTCCTCGGCCGGCGGGGACGGCTCCAACCTGCACGTCGACGTGTTCCGAGACATCATGGTCGAGATCGCCCGACGACGCGGCTGGCGCTTCAAGCTCGCCAAGATCTATTCCGACGTCGACAAGGCGCACATCAAGAAGGAGCTGAAAGCCGGCCGCATCGAGCCGCTCGGTCCGGTGCCGCAACTCGACCCGCGCGAGGTCGATGCTGCGACCGTGATCGTCGCGCAGATCGGCGCCGAGCCGTTCAACCGCGCCCTGGACGAGAGCGAGGGCGTCGACGTGATCGTGAGCGGCCGCGCCTACGATCCCTCGCCGACCGCGGCGATGGCGATCCGCGCCGGTTTCGATCCGGCGCTCGCCTGGCACATGGGCAAGATCATGGAATGCGGCGCGTTGTGCGCCGAGCCGGTCGGCCGCAGCGTCATGGGCTGGCTGCGGCGTGATCATTTCGAGATCGAGCCATTGAATCCGGCCGAGCGCTGCACCACCGCGTCGGTCGCCGCGCACACCCTCTACGAGAAGACGCACCCGTTCCTGCTGGCCGGCCCCGGCGGCACGCTCGATCTGTCGGGATGCCGCTACGAGCAGGTGAGCGATCGCCGCGTGCGCGTCTCGGGCAGCAGATTCACCCCCGCCAGGCCCTATACGGTGAAGCTCGAGGGCGCGAAGACCGCAGGCTATCGCAGCATCTTCATCGCCGGCGCGCGCGACCCGATCTTCATCGCGCAGATCGACGAGATCCTGGCGCGCGTGATCGACATCACCCGCGACTATTACGAGGAAATCCCGCCGGAGACCTACCGCATCATCCCGCACCTCTACGGCAAGAACGGCGTGATGGGCGAGCTCGAGCCGGTGAAGACGCCGGCGCACGAGCTTTGCATCATCGTCGAGGTCGCGGCGGCGACGCAGGCGATCGCCACGGCGATCTGCGGCAAGATCCGCACCAGCCTGATGCACGCGCCCTATCCCGGCCGCATCGCCACCGCCGGCAATCTCGCCTCGCCTTTCACGCCGCTCGAGATCCCGTTGGGGCAGGCCTGCGAGTTCAACGTCTATCACCTGATGCAGGTCGACAGCCCGACCGCATTGTTCCCCGTGCAGCACGAGGAGATCGCCTGATGGCCACCGTGCCCACCCCGTTGCGCGAGATCGCCAAGGTCGTGCGCAGCAAGAATGCCGGACCGTTCGAGATCACGCTCGACATCATCTTCAAGAGCCGCGAGGACTTCGAGGCGGTGAAGAAGAGCGGCGTGATCACCCGGGAGCTGATCTCCGAGCTCTACAACGTGCCGACCCAGGCAATCATCACCTTCGGCTTCTTCGATCTGGTGAACGCCGTGAAGATCACCCTGCCGCGCCCGCGCGCCCAGGGCGCGATCGGCGAGACCGACATGCACGCCGCCCAGCAGCACGTGCCCTTGCAGGAAATCCGCGTGCCGTGGCCGGTGCAATGATCGATCGTTGGGCCCTCCCCCGTCTTCGGGGGAGGGCTACCGCGTTTGACCCCAACTCCGTCATCCCGACCGGAGCCGAGCGTAGCGAGGCGAAGTGGAGGGATCTCTTTTCGAAGCATCTGCCGCAAAAAAAGGTCCCTCGGCTGCGCTTCGCTTCGCTCGGGACGACGGGTTTTCGGTCAAATGCGATAGCCCTGCCCGAAGACGGGGAGGGCGTCAGAACGGCCACCAGCTCTTCTTGTGGAGCTCCCTGCTGGTCTGCTGGCCGCCGATCGGCACCGGCGGCGGCAGCTCGACGTCGCGCCAGCCGCCGCCCAACGCCGTGACCAGGGTGGCGCTGGCGACCAGCCGGCTCTGGCGGACGCCGAGCAGGGTGAGCTCGTTGTTGAGCGCCGTGGTCTGGGTCGTGATCACCGTCGTGTAGGGAACCGTGCCGGCGCGGTACTGGTTGAAGGCCAGCCGCTCGGCATTGCGCGCGGCGGCCAGGGCGGCGCGCTGCACCCTTTCCTGCTGCTCGAGGATGCGCTGCTGGGCGAGCGCGTCCTCGACCTGCTGGAAGGCGGTGATCACGGTCTGGCGATAGGTCGCGACCGTCTTGTCGTAGTTCGCCCGCGCGCTCTCGACCTGGGCGGCGCGGCTGCCGCCGTCGATCGCCGTGCCGGCGAGCTGCGGCCCGAACGACCACACCGAGTTGGCGATCGAAATCAGGTTGGAGAGCACGCTGCTGACGAAGTTGATGCTCGCGGTGATCGTGATGTCCGGATAGTAGGCCGCCACCGCGACGCCGATCTGGGCATTGGCCGAAGCCATCTGCCGCTCGGCCGCGGCGATGTCGGGCCGCCGCTCCAGCAGCGCCGACGGGATGCCGGCGTCGATCGTCGGGGCATCGCTGGGTGCGGGCTCGGCGGCGATGCTGACCTCGGCGGGCGTCCGTCCCATGAGGGCGGCGATCGCATGCTCGAACTGGGCGCGGTTGACGCCCTCGGCGACGAGCTGCGCGCGGGTCTGGTCGAGCTGCGCCTGCGCCTGCGCGACGTCGAGCTGCGAGACGGTGCCGGCGTTGAACTGGTTGCGTACGATCTCGAGCGCCCGGGCGAAGGCGGCGACCGACTGCTCGAGCACGCGCTTGCGTTCGTCGGAGAAGCGCAGCGAGAAGTAGTTGGTGACCAGGCTCGACTGCGCCGACAGCCGCGCGTTCATCAGGTCGGCGGCACTCGCCTGGGCCGCCGCCGAATCGCTCTCGATGGTGCGGCGGATACGGCCCCACACGTCGATCTCCCAGCTCAGGGTGCCGCCGATCGACGTCTGCGCCGTCGAGTTGCCGATCGACACGATCGCGGTCGAGCTGCCGGTGCGGCCGCTCTGCTGCAGCACCGAGCCGGTGTAGCCGATCGTCGGGTAGAGCGGCGACTGGCTCTGGCGGATCAGCGCCACGGCCTGGCGGTAGGCCGCCTCGGCTTCCTTCAGGTTCTGGTTGGAGACGTCGACCTGCGCGGCGAGCAGGTCGAGCGCATGATCGTCGTACATGCTCCACCATTTGCCGCGATCGATCGCGTCGCGCGGCAGGGCGGGCCGGAAGTACGAATCGCTGGTCTCCTTGAACGAAGTGGTCGGCGGCGTCGCCGGCGGCGGGCGCTGGTAATCGGGCCCGACCATGCCGCAGCCGGACAGCGTCAGCAGGACGAGGATGCCGAACCGTCTCACGCCCTCGCCTCCAGGCCGCCCATCGTCCGGGCCAGCCGGCTGTGCGTCTCGCCGCGGCGGCGGAAGCGGTCGAGATAGATGTAGACCACCGGCGTCGTGTAGAGCGTCAGCACCTGGCTGACCAGGAGGCCGCCGATGATCGACACGCCGAGCGGTTGGCGCAGCTCGGCGCCGTCGCCGAAGCCCAGTGCCAGCGGCACCGCGCCCAGCATCGCCGCCATGGTGGTCATCAGGATCGGCCGGAAGCGCAGCAGGCAGGCATGGAAGATCGCCTCGCGCGGGTCGGAGTCGTCGTGTCGCTCGCGCTCGAGCGCCACGTCGATCATCATGATCGCGTTCTTCTTGACGATGCCGACCAGCAGCAGCACGCCGATCATGGCGATGATGCTGAACTCCATGCCGGTGAGCTGCAACGCCAGCAGCGCGCCGATGCCGGCCGACGGCAGCGTGGACAGGATCGTGATCGGGTGGATGTAGCTCTCGTACAGCACGCCGAGCACGATGTAGATCGCCGCCAGCGCCGCCAGCACGACCAGGATCTGGCTGTCGAGCGACTGCTGGAAGGCGCGCGCGGTTCCCTGGAACGAGCCGTGGATGGTGGCGGGCATGCCGATGTCGCGCATCGTGTCGTTGACGTAGGTGACGGCGTCGCTCAGCGTCTTGCCGATGGTGAGGTTGAACGAGACCGTGCTGGCAACGAACAGGCCCTGATGGTTGACGCCGAGCGGCGTGGTGCCGAACCGGTAGTTCGTCACCGCCGACAGCGGGATCATCGTCTCGGGCGTCGTGCTGACCGCCGCGCCGGTCGAGGCGCTGCCGCGGCCGCTCACTGCGATGGCGTTGGTCCGCTGGTTGCGCACCGCCTGGCTGGGATCGAGCAGGGTCGCGCCGACGCCGGTCAGGGCGGCGGTCTTGGGCGTCTGGCTGGGCGGCGCCGTGTTCACCACGCCGGCGGTCGCCTGGGCGCCGCTGATCGCGCCGCCCGAGGTGCTGACATAGATGTCCTTCAGCGACTCGGGATTCTCCCAGTACTCGGGCGAAACCTCCATGACGACGTGGTACTGGTTCAGCGCGTTGTAGATCGTCGAGACCTGGCGCTGCCCGAAGGCGTCGTACAGGGTCGACGAGATGGCGCGCGACGACACGTTGAGCCGCGCCGCCGCGTCGCGGTCGATCGTCAGATCGACCTGCAGCCCGTGCTGCTGCTGGTCCGAATCGACGTCGGTGATGACCGACGTGTCCTTGCGCAGCGCCTCGGTGAGCGTCGGCCCCCAGGCGTAGAGGTCGGCGAGCGAATCGCTCTGCAGCGTGAACTGGAACTGCGCGTTGCCCTGGCGGCCGCCGGCCCGGATGTCCTGCACCGCCTGCAGGAATACGTTGGCGCCGGGCACCTGGGCGAGCCTGGGCCTGAGGCGCGCGATCACCTGATCGGCGCTGGCCTTGCGGTCGCCGAGCGGCTTCAGCGTCGCGAACAGGAAGCCGGAGTTGGTCTGGAAGCCCCCGGTGAAGCCGACCACGTTGGCGACCGCCGGATCGTCGCGGATGATGCCCACGAACTGGCGGAACTTCCGCCGCATCGACTGGAAGGAGATGCTCTGGTCGGCACGGATGCCGCCGATGATGCGGCCGGTGTCCTGCTGCGGGAAGAAGCCCTTGGGAATCTCCACGTACAGGAAGATGTTGAGGATGATCGTGCCCATGAACACGATCATGGTCAGCCGCGGATGGTCGAGGACCACACGCAGCGTGCGCCCATAGAAGGCCTGCACTCCATCGAACATGCGCTCGGCGATGCGCGCCAGCCGTCCCGGCGGCCGCTCCCCCTCACCCTCGCCGCGGGGCGGCTTCAGGATGTAGGCGCACATCATCGGCGTGGTGGTGAGAGAGACGATCATCGAGATCACGATCGCGATCGACAGCGTGACCGCGAACTCGCGGAACAGGCGGCCGACGATGCCGCCCATCAGCAGGATCGGGATGAACACCGCGATCAGCGACAGGCTCATGGACACCACGGTGAAGCCGACCTCGCGCGCACCGAGCAGCGCCGCCTGCCTGCGCGGCATGCCCTGCTCGATGTGGCGCTGGATGTTCTCGAGCACGAGGATCGCATCGTCGACGACGAAGCCGGCGGCGATCGCCATCGCCATCAGCGACAGGTTGTTCAGGCTGTAGCCCATCAGGTACATGACGCCGAACGTGCCGACCAGAGACACCGGCACGGCGACCGACGGCACCACGCCGGCACGGAGCGAGCGCAGGAATGCGAAGGTCACCAGCACCACCAGGATCACGCTGGCGGTCAGCGCGTGCTCGACCTCCTTGAGCGAGGCGCGGATGGTGGTGGTGCGGTCGGACGCCACCATCAGGTCGACATCGTTGGGCA
This sequence comes from Pseudomonadota bacterium, assembly GCA_018240745.1. Classification (GTDB taxonomy): domain Bacteria; phylum Pseudomonadota; class Alphaproteobacteria; order Reyranellales; family Reyranellaceae; genus Reyranella. Next base: position 45,145 of record JAFEFF010000177.1, on the reverse strand, counting down.
GCGCCGCCTGCAGGTCGGGCAGCAGCGCCTTCACCTGGTCGACGGTCTCGATGATGTTGGCGTTGGGCTGCAGGTAGATGATGCACAGCACCGAGCGCTTGCCGTTGGCCTGGCCTTCGTTGCGGATATCCTCGGTGGCGTCGATCACCTCGGCGACGTCCGACAGCCGCACCGGCGCGCCGTTGCGCCAGGCGATGATCAGCGGCCGGTACTCGGCGGCGGTGCGCGACTGGTCGTTGGTGTAGATCTGCCAGCGCCGGTCGCCGACATCGAGCGCGCCCTTGGGCGAGTTGGCGTTGGCGGCGGCGAGGGCGGCGCGCACGCTTTCGAGGCCGATCCGGTACTTGTTCAGCGCGGTCGGGTTGATCTCGACCCGCACCGCCGGCAGCGAGCTGCCGCCCAGCGTGACCTGGCCGACGCCGCTCACCTGGCTGAGCTTCTGCTGCAGCACGTTGGACGCGGCATCGTAGAGGCGGCCCTGGCCGAGCGTCTCGGAGGTGAGCGCCAGGATCAGGGCCGGCGCATCGGCCGGGTTGACCTTGCGGTATTGCGGATTGGCGCGCAGGTCGGTCGGCAGGTCGACGCGGGCGGCGTTGATCGCCGCCTGCACGTCGCGCGCCGCGCCGTCGATCGAGCGCGACAGGTCGAACTGGAGGACGATGCGGGCGTTGCCGACCGTGCTGGTCGAGGTGATCTCGCTGACGCCGGCGATCGCGCCCAGCCGCCGCTCGAGCGGCGTGGTGACGCTGGTCGCCACCGTGTCGGGCGAGGCCCCCGGCAGGCTGGCGGTCACCAGGATGGTCGGGAAGTCGACGTGCGGCAGCGGCGCCACCGGCAGCTTCACGAACCCCAGGATGCCGGCCAGCAGCACGCCCAGGGTGAGCAGCGTCGTCGCCACCGGCCGGGCGATGAACGGGGACGACAAGCTCATCACGGCTGGTAGCTCTCCGGCAGCTCACCCGGGCTCGGCGCGTCGCCCCGGGCGGCCGGCAGCGGATAGGCCGGCGTGTCGAGCGGCACGCCGCGCAGGCGACGGCCGACCCGGTCGAAGGCGAGATAGATCACCGGCGTGGTGAACAGCGTCAGCATCTGGCTGACGATCAGGCCGCCGACGATGGTGAGGCCGAGCGGATGGCGCAGCTCCGAGCCGGTGCCGGTGCCCAGCATCAGCGGCAGCGCGCCGACCAGCGCGGAGATCGTCGTCATCAGAATCGGCCGGAAGCGCAGCAGGCAGGCCTGATGGATCGCCTCCTGCGGCGGCTTGCCCTCGTGGCGCTCGGCCTCCAGCGCGAAGTCGATCATCATGATCGCGTTCTTCTTGACGATGCCGATCAGCAGCACGATGCCGATGATCGCCACCACGCTCAGGTCCTGGCCGGCCATCATCAGCGCCAGCAGCGCGCCGATGCCGGCCGACGGCAGGGTCGACAGGATCGTGACCGGATGGATGTAGCTCTCGTAGAGCACGCCCAGCACGATGTAGACCGTGACGATCGCCGCCAGGATCAACATCAACTGGCTGTCGAGCGCCTTCTGGAAGGCGAGCGCCGCGCCCTGGAACCGCGTCTGGATCGAGCGCGGCATGCCGATCTCCTTCTGCGCCCTGGTGATGGCGTCGACCGCGTCGCCGAGCGACGCGCCCTCCGCCAGATTGAACGACACGATGGTGGAGGGGAACTGGCTGAGCCGATCGATACGGAGCGGCGCGGTGCGCTGCTCGAAGGTGGCAATCGCCGACAGCGGTACCTGCTTGCCGCTGGTCGAGCTCGGCAGATAGAGGCTGTAGAGCGAGTCGAGGCTCTCGGCCATCTTCGGCTCGACCTCGTAGATCACGCGGTACTGGTTCGACTGGGTATAGACGGTCGAGACGATGCGCTGGCCGAATGCGTCGTACAGAAGGTTGTCGACCGTCGCCGCGGTGATGCCGAAGCGCGCCGCGGCATCGCGATCGATCCGGATGTACATCGCCAGGCCCCTGTTCTGCAGCTCGGTGGCGATGTCGGTGATCTGCGGGATCCGCGCCATGCGGTCCATCAGGCGCGGCACCCAGGTGTTGAAGTCGTCGGGATTGGGGCTTTCCAGCACGAACTGGTACTGGGTGCGGCTGACCGTCGAATCGATCGTCAGGTCCTGCGACGGCTGCATGTAGAGGGTGATGCCCGCGAGCGCCCGGGTCTCGCGCTGCAGGCGGCGGATGATCTGGCTCGCGGTCGAACGGCGCTCGTCGCGCGGCTTGAGGTTGATCAGCAGGCGCCCCGAGTTGAGCGTCGGGTTGGTGCCGTCGACGCCGACGAACGAGCTCAGGCTCTCGACCTCGGGGTCGTTCAGGATGACGTCGACCAGCTTGCGCTGGCGTTCCCGCATCGACTCGAACGAGACGCTCTGCGGCGCCTCGGTAATGGCCTGGATCAGGCCGTTGTCCTGGACCGGGAAGAAGCCCTTGGGGATGACGACATAGAGGACCACCGTCAGCACGACGGTGGCGACGGCGACGATCAGGGTCAGGGTCTGATGGCGGAACACCACGACCAGGCCGCTGTCGTACCAGCCGATCATCCGGTTGAACCAGCGGGCGCCCAGCGCCTCGGCCTGCTGGCGCTCCTGCCCGTCCGGGATGCGGCGCTGGCGCAGCAGCTGGGCGCACATCATCGGCACCAGCGTGAGCGACACCACCGCCGAGATCAGGATGGTGACCGACAGCGTCACCGCAAACTCGCTGAACAGCCGGCCGACCACGTCGCCCATGAACAGGAGCGGGATCAGCACCGCGATCAGCGACACCGTCAGCGACACCACCGTGAAGGCGATCTGCGCCGAGCCTTTGAGGGCGGCCTCGAACGGGTCCTCGCCCTCCTCGATGTAGCGGGCGATGTTCTCGATCATCACGATCGCGTCGTCGACCACGAAGCCGGTGGCGATGGTCAGCGCCATGATCGACAGGTTGTTGAGCGAGAAGCCCGCGAGGTACATCACCGCCAGCGTGCCGACCAGCGACAGCGGCACCGACAGGCTGGGGATGATGGTGGCCCGCCAGTCGCCCAGGAACAGGAAGATCACCGCCACGACCAGCAGCACGGCGAAGGAGAGCTCGATCTGCACGTCGTGAACCGAGGCGCGGATGGTGAGCGTGCGGTCGGTCAGCACCTGGACATCGAACGACGGCGGCAGGGTCTCGCGCAGGGTCGGCAGCAGGGTCTTGATGCTGTCGACCACGGCGATCACGTTGGCGCCCGGCTGGCGCTGGACGTTGATGATCACCGCCTGGGTCGAGTTCACCCAGGCCTCGATCTTGTTGTTCTCCCGGGTCGCGGCGATGGTGGCGACATCGCGGATGCGGACCGGCGCGCCGTTGCGGTAGGCCACCACCACGTCGTTGAACATCTCGGGGTCGGTGATCTGGTCGTTGGCGTTGATGGTGTAGGCGCGGCTCGGCCCGTCGAAGTTGCCCTTGGGCGTGTTGACGTTGGCGTTGGCGATGGTGGTGCGCAGGTCGTCGACGTTGAGGCCGTAGGCGGCAAGGGCCGTCGGGTTGGCGCGGATGCGGAAGCCGGGCTTCTGGCCGCCCTCCAGGCTCACCAGGCCGACGCCGGGCAACTGCGCGATCTTCTGCGCCAGCCGCGTGTCGACCATGTCGTGGACCTTGGTCAGCGGGTCGGTCCTGGAGGTGACGGCGAGGGTCAGGATCGGCGCGTCGGCCGGATTGACCTTGGCGTAGGTCGGCGGCGCCGGCAGGTCGGCCGGCAGCAGGTTGCCGGCCGCGTTGATCGCCGCCTGCACCTGCTGCTCGGCGATGTCGATCGAGAGCTTGAGGTCGAACTGCAGGGTGATCGCCGACGCGCCCGCCGAGCTGGTCGAGGTCATCTGGTTCAGGCCGGGCATCTGGCCGAACTGGCGCTCGAGCGGCGCGGTGATCGACGAGGTCATGACCTCCGGTCCGGCGCCGGGATAGAGCGTCTGCACGCGGATCGTCGGGTAGTCGACCTCGGGCAGCGCCGCCAGCGGCAGGAACCGGTAGGCGATCAGGCCGACCATCATGATCGCCACCATCAGCAGCGACGTGCCGACCGGACGTTCGATGAATATCCGCGACGGATTCATGTCGCGGTCGGGACTACTGGTTGGTCTGAGCGGGTGTCCGGCTCGCGCCGCCACGCTGCTCGCCGCCTGCCCCCTGTCGGTCCCCACCGTCCTGCCGCTGCCCCTGCGGCCTGGCCCCGTCGGCCTTCGCCGCGCCGCCGTCCGGTGCGGCCGCGACCGGCCGTCCGCCGGGCTGCCGGCCCGGCCGGCGGATCTTGGCGCCGTCGCGCAACCGGTCGACGCCGTCGACCACCACCTCGTCGCCGACCGCGAGGCCCTTGGTGATGGCGATCTTCTCGCCGTCGCTCGCGCCGGTCTCGATGACGCGGATGCCGACCGTGTCGTCGGCCTTCACGAAATAGACGAAGGTGCCGGGCTGGCCGCGCTGGACCGCGGCGACCGGGACGGTGATCGCGTCCTTCACGGTGTCGGCGAGCAGCCGCACATTGACGAACTGGTTGGGGAACAGCGCCTCGTCGGCATTGTCGAAGATGGCGCGCAGCTTGACCGTGCCGGTGGTCGTGTCGATCTGGTTGTCGGTCGTGCTGACCGTGCCCTGCGCGAGCTGGTTCATCTGCGCCCGATCGAGCGCCGTCACCGGCAACTTGGCGCCATCGCGGAGCCGCTGGCGGACCTGCGGCAGCATATCCTCGGGGATGGTGAACAGCACCGACATCGGCTGCATCTGGGTGATGACGCAGATGCCGGTCGCGTCGCCCATGGTGACGTAGTTGCCGGGATCGACCAGGCGCAGGCCGATGCGGCCGTTCACCGGTGCGATGATCCGCGTGTAGACGAGATTGAGCTTGGCGGCGTCGACGCCGGCCTGGTCGGTGACGATCTGTGCCTCGTACTGGCGCACCAACGCCGCCTGCGTGTCGTACTGCTGGCGGGCGATCGAGTCCTGGGCGACCAGGGTCTTGTAGCGCTGCAGGTCGATCTGGGCGTTCTTGAGCAGCGCCTGATCCTTGCCGAGCACGCCCTCGGCATTCTGCACGGCCACTTCGTAGGGACGCGGATCGACCATGGCGAGGAGGTCGTCCTTCTTGACCGCCTGGCCTTCGGTGAAGGCGACCTGCACCAACTGGCCGGTGATCTGGGTCTTGACCGTCACGGTCGCGAGTGGGGTCACGGTGCCGAGCGCCTTGATGACGATCGGGACGTCAGCCTTGACCGCGGCGGCAATGCCGACCGGCGTCGCCTGGTTTGCGGCAAAGCGACCGCCGCCGGCCTGCGACGGTGTGCTCGAACGATGGGTCGTGATGTACCAGCCGGCGCCCACGACAATGGCGATCCCCACCCCAATCCCTAGTAGGGTTCTTAGCCTTGTCATCTAACCGCACGCCCCCAAGCCAATCCTGTCCCCGTAGTACGTAAGGAGCCGTCGGAGTCTCCCCCGTCGGCGCGGCAGGGGCAAGGTCGGCGTCGGACGGGCCTGTAACGCCGAACCTCCAAGAAGGTGCCGGAGGAGGAACCCGAACGCTGTCGTGCCGGGATCAACCATCGCCCTTGGCGGGAGTCCACAAGAGTCCACTCGGATGTGGACCGGTTGGATGCCGATGGCACAAGGGATTCGGGCCAGGAGTCCACGAATCCACCGATATCCCACCCGGTGAAAAACACCTTCATCGGGCCGCGCCACTCCCGTGGCGCTCGGAAATCATGAGCGCCACGGGAGTGGCGCGGTCCGATGAGCATCATCACGCGCGCGATACTGCATGATCACGCGCCGAACACCTATTACGGGCATTGGCTCGGAAAAAATGCCTGCAAACACGCAGCAAAACGAGGGGTCATTGCCCGCAATGACCCCCGTTGCGGGCGCCAGATTCGTGACCTAGTCGGCGGCCTTCTCGGGCACGTAGAGCTGGTTGCCGCCGGCTTTGAACTTGTCGCTCATCTCCTTCATGCCCTTCTGGGCGTAGTCGCGGATGTCCTGCGTGATCCGCATGGAGCAGAACTTCGGCCCGCACATCGAGCAGAAGTGCGCCGTCTTGTGCGCGTCCTTGGGCAGCGTCTCGTCGTGGAACTTCTCCGCGGTCGCGGGATCGAGCGACAGGTTGAACTGGTCGATCCAGCGGAACTCGAAGCGCGCCTTGGAGAGCGCATCGTCGCGCAGCCGCGCCGCCGGATGTCCCTTGGCCAGATCGGCGGCGTGGGCGGCGATCTTGTAGGTGATCACACCGACCTTGACGTCGTCGCGGTCGGGCAGGCCGAGATGCTCCTTGGGCGTGACGTAGCAGAGCATCGCCGTCCCGAACCAGCCGATCATGGCGGCGCCGATGCCCGAGGTGATGTGGTCGTAGCCCGGCGCGATGTCGGTGACGAGCGGTCCCAGCGTATAGAACGGCGCCTCGCCGCATTCGCGCAGCTGCTTGTCCATGTTGGCCTTGATCTTGTGCATCGGCACGTGGCCCGGGCCCTCGATCATGACCTGGCAGCCCTTGTCCCAGGCGACCTTGGTGAGCTCGCCCAAGGTCTCGAGCTCGGCGAATTGGGCGGCGTCGTTGGCGTCGGCGTTGCAGCCGGGCCTGAGGCCGTCGCCCAGCGAGAACGAGACGTCGTACTTCCGCATGATGTCGCAAATGTCGCCGAAGTGCTCGTAGAGGAAGCTCTCGCGATGCTCGGTGAGGCACCACTGCGCCATCATCGAGCCGCCGCGGCTGACGATGCCGGTGACACGGCTGGCGGTGAGCGGCACGTGCGCCAGCCGGACGCCGGCATGGATCGTGAAGTAGTCGACGCCCTGCTCGGCCTGCTCGATCAGCGTGTCGCGGAAGACCTCCCAGGAGAGCCTGGTCGGATCGCCGCCGACCTTCTCCAGCGCCTGGTAGATCGGCACGGTGCCGATCGGTACCGGCGCGTTGCGGATGATCCATTCGCGCGTGTCGTGGATGTTGCGGCCGGTCGAGAGGTCCATGACCGTGTCGGCGCCCCAGCGGATCGCCCACACCATCTTCTCGACCTCCTCCTCCATCGACGAGGTGACGGCCGAGTTGCCGATGTTGGCGTTGATCTTCACCAGGAAGTTGCGGCCGATGATCATCGGCTCGAGCTCGGTGTGGTTGATGTTCGCCGGGATGATGGCGCGGCCGAGCGCGATCTCCTGGCGCACGAACTCCGGCGTGATGAACTCGGGCAGCGCCGCGCCGAAGCTCTCACCGTCGGCCAACCGCTCCCCCGCCAGCTCATGCGCGGCCTTGCGGCCGAGATTCTCGCGCTCGGCGACGTAGATCATCTCCTTGGTGATCACGCCCGCCCTGGCCCATTCGTACTGGGTGATCTTGTGGCCGTCGAGGCCGCGCAGCGGCTTGATCGTGTTGGGAAACGGCTGCAGCGCCGAAGCCTTCACGTTGCCGTTGTCGACCGCCTGGATGGCGCGGCCCTGGTACTCCTCGACGCCGCCGCGGCCCATCACCCAGGCACGGCGCGTGCGGGCAAGGCCTGTCGCCACGTCGATCGGAATGCCCGGATCGGTGTAGGGGCCGGTCGTGTCGTAGACCCGGACCCTGGGCTCGGTCGGCGCGCTCAGCGTGATCTCGCGCAGAGGCACGCTGACGTCGGGCGCAGCCTCCGGCGTGACGTAGATCTTCTGCGAGGCCGGCAGCGGTCCCGTTGTGACCTTCGGGGTCGGAACGATGGTGTCCATGACGAGGATCTCCCGTGGCTAAACGACAGAAGGAGACCCGGTGTGTCGCGCAAAGGAGATATCCGTTCCCTTCGCCGGCATGACCCGGATCAGGTTCAAAGGGTCACCGCGCTGGCCATCGTCTCGTAATGGCGGCCCGTCGGTATCTCAGCCTCCTGACGAGGCCCCCCTTGGACGCCTTCAGTCTAGCGGGAATTTCCCGGAAGCAAAACCCGGATCAGACGACCGCCTGTTTGCGCATTTCGGCGATTTCGGCAGCCGAATAGCCCGCCTCCGCCAGCACCTCGTCGGTGTGCTGGCCGAGCTTGGCCGGCGGACGATCGATCGAGCCTCCGTCGTGCTCCATCCGGAAACCCGAGCCCACGACCTTGATCGGGCCGTGCTCGGTCTCGACCGTCTGCATGATGGTGCGCCGGCTGTAGTGGTCGAGCTTGACGGTCTCGGGAATGCTGAGCACGCGGCCGGCCGGGATGTCGTTCCTGGCGAAGATGTCGGCCCATTCCGCCGAGGTGCGCTGCTTCATCGCCTCCTCGACGATCTGGTGCAGCGCCGTGTTGTTGGCGATTCGGGTCGGCCAGTCCTTGAACTTCGGCTCGGCGAGCGCGTCCTCGCGGCCAAGCTGCTTCATCAGGCGCTGGAACTGCGGATCGGTCATCACCGCCAGCACCATCCAGCCGTCCCTGGTCTTGAACAGGTTGCCGGTCGGCTTGCGGGTCACCGAGAGGTTCTGCGCCTGCTCGTGCACGCGGCCGGTCATCATGTGCTCGGTGAATTGCTGGGCGAGGAAGCCCGTCACGGCGTCGATCATGGCGACGTCGACGAGCTGGCCCTTGCCGGTGTGCGTCCGCTGGTAGAGCGCCGCAGCGACGCCGAAGGCGGCGGTGAAGCCCGACATCACGTCGGCGCCGGCGAAGCCCACGCGCGTCGGGCCGTTCGACGGGAAGCCGGTGATCGACATCAGGCCCGACATCGCCTGGATCATGCCGTCGAACGCCGCCGTCGCCCTGTCGGGACCGACCTGGCCGAAGCCCGAGACCGCGGCGTAGATCAGGCGCGGATTGATCTCTTTCAATGTGTCGTAACCGATGCCGAGCTTGTCCATGACGCCGGGCCGGAAGTTCTCCATCACCACGTCGACCTTCGGCACCAGCCGCTTGACCACCTCGATCGCCCTGGGTTGTTTCAGATCCAATGTGATCGAGCGCTTGCCGGCATTGACCGCGACCCAAGGCGCCGCGAGCCCGCGCTTCTCCCACTCGTTCGCGCGATTGCCGTAACGCATGTCGTCGCCTTCGCGGCTTTCGATCTTGATCACGTCGGCGCCGAGCAGCGCAAGCTGGTAGGAGGCGTAGGGCCCGGCGAGGACACGCGTGAAGTCGAGAATCTTCACGCCGGCGAAGGGTTTGCTCATGGCTGGGGGCGCGCCACTCCAGTGGCGCGATCTTCGGTGGGTTCAAACAAAGACGCGCCACTGGAGTGGCGCGCCCCCAGCGAAAGACTCATGCCACGCCCGCCTTCTTGCGCTGCTCCAGCGCGGTCTGCTTGACCTTGTCGAACTCGGCGCGGCGCTTGGCGACTTCCTCGGGCGGCATGCGCGCGAGGTTGTTGTAGTCGTTCTTCCAGTCGCCATCTTCGTTCCAACGAAGGGGACTCTGAACAGTCGTGCGCGGGCCGACCGCGCTCTCCAGCACCTTGAGCGCAAGGTCGAGCGTGAAGCGCTGCGTGTCCGGCTCGTGCGGCTTGCCGGCCGAGTTGCCGAGCGGGAAGTCGCTGAACAGGAAGCGCGGCACGCCCGCCCATTCGACGATGTCCTTGGCGGCTCCCATCACGATGGTCGGGATGCCGTTCCGTTCCAGATAGCGGGCGACCAGACTCACGGTCTGGTGGCAGACGGGTCAAGTCGGGACGAGAAGTGCTGCGTCGACCTGGTCCTGCCGGCAGCGCGCCAGGATCTCCGGCGCATCGGTCTCGAGCGTCACCCGCTGGCTGCGGTTGGTCGGCGCACCGTGGAAGCGCGCGGCCAGCTTGAAGCGCCCCTGGTTGGCGAACTCGCGCATCAGCGGCAGCGGAAACCAGGTGCCGGAGTCGGTGGCCGTGGTGTGCTTGCGGTCGTAGCCGATGTGGCTGATGCGCGTGTCGTGGTCGTGCGCGGTGGCGCCGGAATAGACCGTGTAGAACTTGGCGCCCGCGTTGTAGGCCGCGCCCGGGCCCTGATCGCCCTTGTCGGGCTGGTAGGGCGCCGCGGTCGTGATCAGCGCCAGCGTGCTGTCCTTCAGCGGCTTCTTCAGAGGCGTGAAGGGCGCGTCGGTGTAGTGCGCCCAGCGATAGGGATTGTCGTAACCCAGCGCGAGATAGTAGCCGCGCGTACGCCGCATATAGTCGATCGGCGCATCGAACTCGGGCGCGAAATTGATGGTGTCGGCCATGGACCAAAAGTGCGGCTGACCGGCTGCGAAGTCAATTTCGCGCCGGGTGACAATTTCGCGGGTAGACCCTAGCTTTTGCGCGCTGCCCGGTCGGCGCAATGAAAGGGGAGGCAACACTGAAAAGACTGAGCCGTCGTGCCGCGCTGGCCGGCACCCTGCCATCGGCGGCGCGCGTGCCGCGCGCGCGGAGGAGCCGTTGAAGCTCGTGCTGGGCTTCCCGCCCGGCGCCAGCAGCGACACCCTGACCCGCCTGATCGCCGACAAGATGCGCATTTCGCTCGGCCGCACGGTGGTGGTCGAGAACAAGCCGGGCGCGGTCGGCATCGTCGCCAATCTCGCCGTGAAATCGGCGCCGCCCGACGGCAACACGCTGCTGATGACGCCGCTCGCACCGATGGTGGCGTTCCCGCATTCCTACTCCAGGCTCGACTACGATCCGTTCAAGGACTACGTGCCCGTCGCCGAGCTCTGCGCCTTCTATCTCGCGCTCGGCGTCGGATCGGCCGTACCGGCCAGGACGCTGGCCGAATATGCGGCGCTGGTGAAGACCGGCGGCACCTACGCCAACTTCGCTTCGGCCGCGGCCGGCAGCCTGCCGCACTTCTTCGGCCTGATGTTCGCCAAGGCCGCCGGCGTCCAGCTCACCCATGTGCCCTACAAGGGCACCGCCAACGTCATGCAGGCGATGATGTCGGGCGAGATCCCGGCCGCGGTCCTCACCGTCGCCGACTGGGGCACGCTGCAGCAGTCGGGCAAGGGCCGCATGCTCGCCGTCTCGAGCCCCCGGCGACTCGCGCAGTATCCCGACGTGCCGACCTTCAGGGAGAGCGGCTACGAGATCGAAGGCTCGGCCTGGTACGGGCTGTTCGCGCCGGCCGGCACGCCGCAGCCGATCGTCGACAAGCTCGCGACGGCCGCAGTCGAGGCGGTGCGTCAGCCCGACGTGCGCCAGAAGCTCGAGCCGCTCGGCCTCGACGTCACCGGCCTCGGTCCCGCCGAGATGGCGAAGATTCTCCGCACGGACTACGACAATTGGGGGCCGGTGATCCGCGCCTCGGGCTTCAAGGCGGACTGACGGCCCACTCTCCTTCACCTGGCAGCGATGTGAGGCTGCAGCCATAGTGCGGCCCAACTTCCTCGCGCTATATAGCCCGAACCAAAGGCTCGGGAGCGCACGCATGGCAATCGAACGGCGCACGGTGTTGGCGGGCGGTGCGGCCCTGTGGTTGGCCCCCGCGATCGTGCGCGCGCAGCCGAAGATGCATGTGAGCCATGCCATCGCCATGCATGGCGAGCCCAAATATCCCGCCGACGCCGCGCCGCCGGAATACGTCAACCCCGACGCGCCGAAGGGCGGCACCGTCAAGTTCGGCGCACAGGGCACGTTCGATTCGCTGCACCCCTTCATCATCAAGGGCGTGGCGGCGAGCGGCATCGGCGCGTTGTGGGACACGCTGTGCTGGCATTCGCCCGACGAGGCGTTCTCGATGTACGGCCTGATCGCCGAGACGATCGAATGGCCCGAAGACCGCACCTCCGTCGCCTTCACGCTGCGGCCGCAAGCCCGCTGGCACGACGGCACGCCGATCACGGTCGAGGACGTGATCTGGAGCTTCGATACGCTGAAGGCCAAGGGCTCGCCGAGCTACGCCACCATGTACGGCGACGTGCTGAAGGCCGAGAAGGTCGGCGATCGCAAGGTGCTCTTCACCTTTCGCGGCAACGTCAACCGCGAGCTGCCGCTGGTCATGGGCGGCATGCCGGTGCTGCCGGCGAAGTGGTGGGAAGGCAAGGATTTCGAGAAGACGTCGCTCGAGCCGGCGCTGGGCAGCGGCGCCTACAAGGTCGATTCGGTCGATGTCGGCCGCTCCATCAGCTACCGCCGCGTGCCGGACTGGTGGGCCAGGGACCTCTGGATGATGCGCGGCCGCAACAACTTCGACGTCATCCGCTACGACTACTACCGGGACAACAACATCGTCTTCGAGGCGTTCAAGGCCGGCGACACCGACATCCGCCGCGAGAACTCCGGCCGCAACTGGATGACCCGCTACAACGACCTGCCGGCGGTCAAGGACGGCCGCATCGTGCGGGCCGAGATCACTCACGAGAACCCGACGCCGATGCAGGGCTTCATCTTCAACCTGCGTCGCGACATCTTCAGGGACCGCCGGGTCCGCGAGGCGATCGGCTTCGCCTACGACTTCGAATGGCAGAACAAGAACCTCAGCTACGGCTTCTACACCCGCACCCGCTCCTACTTCGGCAACTGCGAGCTCGAGGCCAAGGGCCTGCCCTCGCCCGAGGAGCTCGAGATCCTCGGGCCGCTCAAGGGCAAGATTCCCGACGAGGTTTTCACCGCCGAGTTCAATCCGCCCAGGAGCGACGGCTCGGGCAATTTCCGGGAGCAGCTGCGCAAGGCCATCCCCCTGCTGAAGGCCGCGGGCTGGGAGATCAAGGACGGCAAGATGACGGACAAGACGGGCCGCAAGCTCGCCTTCGAGATGATCCTGCACGATGCTGCGTTCGAGGCGATGGCCTTGCCGGTCAAGCAGAACCTCGAGCGCATGGGCATCGACATGGCGGTGCGCACGGTCGACACCGCGCAATACCAGCGCCGCACCGACACCTACGACTTCGACATGACCATCGACCTGTGGGCCGAGACGCTGTCTCCGGGCAACGAGCAGCGCGAGTACTGGGGCTCCAAGGCGGCCGACATTCCGGGCGGCCGCAACTCGATGGGCATCAAGGATCCCGCGATCGACCGGCTGATCGAGCTGATCGTCGCGGCTCCCGACCGCGAGAGCCTGGTGACGCGCACGCGCTGCCTCGATCGCGTGCTGTCGTGGCACCAGTTCATCATCCCGCAGTTCTATTCGAACAAGGAGCTGTTCGCGTACTGGAACCGCTTCGGCCGGCCGGCCAGGAACGCCCGGTATTCGCGCGGCGCCACCGACACCTGGTGGGTCGACGAAGCCAAGGACAAGGTCCTGAAGCGCGGCGGCAACGAGGACAAGAAGTGACAACTCATCATCCTCCCCTTCGCGGAGTCCGCGAAGGGGAGGTGCCCGCGCCGGGCGCGGGCGGAGGGGTCAGAGGCTACAGGCTCGTTGCCCATGACCCCGTCTACGCTTACGCCGACACCTCCCCGCGCGGCGCGCAGGGAGGAGTTTGATGGCCGCCTACCTCCTGCGCCGCCTGCTGCTCGTGGTGCCGACCCTGTTCGGCATCATGGTGCTGAACTTCTTTATCGTGCAGACCGCGCCCGGCGGGCCGGTCGAGCAGATGATCGCCAAGATCCAGGGCACCGGCGTCAATGCGACGGAGCGCTTCTCGGGCGGCGGCAGCGGCGAGCTGATCCAGCGACCGCAGAACGACGGCAGCACCTATCGTGGCGCGCGTGGCCTGCCGCCCGAGGTGATCCATCGCATCGAGCGCATGTACGGCTTCGACAAGCCGATCTACGAGCGCTTCTGGATCATGATCAGGAACTACGCCGTGTTCGATTTCGGCGACAGCTTCTTCCGCAACCGCCGCGTGGTCGACCTGGTGCTCGACAAGATGCCGGTGTCGATCTCGCTCGGCCTGTGGACCACGCTGCTGGTCTACCTGATCTCGATCCCGCTCGGCATCCGCAAGGCGATCGGCGACGGCAGCCGCTTCGACATCGCTTCCTCGAGCGTGCTGGTCGTGCTGAACGCCATCCCGGCCTTCCTGTTCGCCATCCTGCTGGTCGTGCTGTTCGCCGGCGGCACCTACGTGAAATGGTTCCCGCTGCGCGGCCTGGTGTCCGACGACTGGTCGACCTACGGCCTCGGCCACAAGATCCTCGACTACCTCTGGCACATGGTGCTGCCGATCGGCGCCATGGTGATCGGCGGCTTTGCCGGCCTCACCTTCCTCACCAAGAACTCCTTCATCGAGGAGATCGGCAAGCAGTACGTGCTGACGGCGCGCGCCAAGGGCCTGGTCGAGAGCCGCGTGCTCTACGGCCACGTCTTCCGCAACGCCATGCTGATCGTGATCGCCGGCTTCCCCTCGGCGTTCGTCTCGGTGCTGTTCGCGGGCTCGCTGCTGACCGAGGTGATCTTCTCGCTCGACGGGCTCGGCCTGCTGGGCTTCGAGGCCGCGACCGGCCGCGACTATCCGGTGATGTTCGGCACGCTCTATTTCTTCGGCCTGATCGGCCTGGTCATGAACATCGTCGGCGACTTCGTCTACACCGTGGTCGATCCGCGCATCGACTTCGAGGTGCGGCGATGACGCCGATCAACAAGCGCCGCCTCGCCCAGTTCCGCGCCAACAGGCGCGGCGTGATTTCCGCGGTGGTATTCGGCGTGCTGTTCCTGATCTCGCTGTTCGCCGAGTTCATCGCCAACGACCGGCCGATCGTGATTCGCTACGACGGCGCCTTCTATTCGCCGATCTTCCGCGACTATCCGGAGACCACCTTCGGCGGCGACCTGCCGACCAATGCCGACTACACCGACACCGAGGTCAAGAAGATGATCGCGGCCAAGGGCTGGGCGCTGTGGCCGCCGATCCCCTACAGCTACGACACCCGGACCACCGGCGAGGCACGCGGCACCCTGCTGCCGCCGTCGCTCGTCCATCCGCTCGGCACCGACGACCAGGCGCGCGACGTGCTGGCGCGCGTGATCTACGGCTTCCGCATCTCGGTGCTGTTCGGCTTCACCCTGACGGTGCTGAGCTCCCTGGTCGGCATCGCTGCCGGCGCGATCCAGGGCTATTTCGGCGGCTGGGTCGACCTCTCCTTCCAGCGCTTCCTCGAGATCTGGTCGAGCCTGCCGACGCTCTACCTGCTGATCATCCTGGCCAGCCTGGTCCAGCCCGGCTTCTGGATCCTGCTCGGCATCATGCTGCTGTTCAGCTGGACCGCGCTGGTGGGCTATGTCCGGGCCGAATTCCTGCGCGGGCGCAATTTCGACTATGTGCGGGCCGCCCGCGCCCTCGGCATGCTGGACGTTCGCATCATGATGCGGCACATCCTGCCCAACGCCATGACCGCCGCGTTGACCTACCTGCCCTTCATCCTCGCCGGATCGGTGACGACCCTGACCGCCCTCGACTTCCTGGGCTACGGCCTGCCGCCCGGCTCGCCGTCGCTGGGCGAGCTGCTGCTGCAGGGCAAGAACAACCTGAACGCGCCATGGCTCGCCTTCACCGCCTTCGCCGTCATCGCGCTGATGATGTCGCTGCTGGTGTTCCTGGGCGAGGCGGTGCGCGACGCCTTCAACCCACGCAAGGTGCTGGCATGAGCCTGCTCGAGGTCCGCGACCTCTCGGTCACCTTCGGCACCGGCGACAATGCCGTGCGCGCGGTCAGGGGCGTGAGCTTCGACATCGGCCGCGGCGAGACGCTGGCGCTGGTGGGCGAATCGGGCTCGGGCAAGTCGGTCACGGCTCTGTCGGTTCTGCAACTTCTGCCTTATCCAATGGCCAGGCATCCGACCGGCTCGATCCGCTTCCAGGACAGGGAGCTGGTCGGCGCGCCGCAGCGCGAGCTGCTGTCGGTGCGCGGCAACCGCGTGTCGATGATCTTCCAGGAGCCGATGACCTCGCTCAACCCGCTGCACACGATCGAGCGGCAGGTGAACGAGGTGCTGATCCTGCACAAGGGTCTTAACCGCGACGCCGCGCGCCGGCGCACGCTGGAGCTGCTCGAGCAGGTCGGCATCCCCAATGCCGCCGAGCGCCTCGGCGCCTACCCGCACCAGCTCTCGGGCGGTCAGCGCCAGCGCGTGATGATCGCCATGGCGCTCGCCAACGAGCCCGACCTGCTGATCGCCGACGAGCCGACCACCGCGCTCGACGTCACCATCCAGGCGCAGATCCTGAAGCTGCTGAAGAGCCTGCAGGCAAAGTACAGCATGGCGCTGCTGTTCATCACCCACGACCTCGGCATCGTGCGGAAGGTGGCCGACCGGGTCTGCGTCATGACCCAGGGCGAGATCGTCGAGCAGGGCGCGGTCGCCGACGTGTTCGACCGGCCGCAGCATCCCTACACGCGCCACCTCCTCTCCGCCGAGCCCAAGGGACGGCCCATGCCGGCCGATCCCGATTCGCCGGAGATCGTGCGGCTCGACGACCTCAAGGTGCACTTCCCGATCAGGCGCGGCGTGCTGCGCCGGACCGCCGGCTACGTGAAGGCGGTCGACGGCGTCAGCATCGCGCTGCGCCAGGGCCATACGATCGGGCTGGTGGGCGAATCGGGCTCGGGCAAGACGACGCTCGGCCTTGCCCTGCTGCGACTGGAGCGCAGCGCCGGCGGCATTCATTTCGACGGCAAGGACCTGCAGGCGCTCAGCCAGCGCGACATCCGCCCGCTGCGCAAGCAGATGCAGATCGTCTTCCAGGACCCGTTCAGCTCGCTCAGCCCGCGCATGTCGGTGGCGCAGATCGTCGGCGAGGGGCTCGAGGTGCACGACATCGGCACGCCCGCCGAGCGCGAGCGGATGATCGACGACGCGCTGCGCGAGGTCGGGCTCGATCCCGCGGCGCGCGAGCGCTACCCGCACGAATTCTCCGGCGGCCAGCGCCAGCGCATCGCGATCGCGCGCGCGCTGGTGCTGAAGCCGCGCTTCATCGTGCTCGACGAGCCGACCTCGGCGCTCGACATGAGCGTGCAGGCGCAGATCGTCGACCTGCTGCGCGACCTGCAGCAGCGGCATGGGCTGGCCTACCTGTTCATCAGCCACGACCTCAGGGTGGTACGCGCGCTGGCCGACGAGGTGGTGGTGTTGCGCGACGGCAAGGTGGTCGAGCGCGGCCCGTCGGAGCAGGTGTTCGGGGCGCCGCAGACGCCCTATACGAAGGCGTTGATCGCCGCCGCGTTCAATCTCGAGGCGGTCGGGTAACCGGGCGGTCGGGTAACAGGGGGACATCCATGGCGGGGGCCATTGCTTACATCAGCCGCGACACCGACGGCATGGCGTGGCGCAAGCTGTTCACCGACGCGCTCGGCCCGCTCGACTTCCGCACCATCGCCGAGGGGCTGGGCAACCCCGACGACATCGAGATCGCGCTCGCCTGGAAGCCCAGGCCCGGGCTGCTGCGCACCTTCAGGAACCTGAAGATGATCGTGTCGCTCGGCATGGGCGTCGACCATCTGCTGGCCGACGACCAGCTTCCCGAGGGCGTTCCGATCACCCGCATCATGGACGAAGGCCTGGTCGGCCAGATGAGCGAGTACGCGATCTTCTGGACGCTGTGGCACCACCGCGACATCGCGAAGTACGCCGCCAGCCAGCGCGCACGGCGGTGGAAGCCCGAGGAATTCGTCGACACCCTGCATCGCCCGGTCGGTGTCATGGGCCTGGGCAGCATCGGCCAGGATACCGCCGTGAAGCTCGCGATGCTCGGCTTCCCGACCATGGGCTGGAGCCGCACTGCCAAGGCATTGCCCGGCGTCGAGACCTTCCACGGCCGCGATTCGCTGCCGAAATTCCTGAGCCGCTGCAGCATCCTGGTGAACGTCCTGCCGCTCACCCGCGAGACGCGCGGGCTGCTCGACAAGAAGCTGTTCGCCGCGCTGCCCAAGGGTGCGTTCGTGGTCAACATGGGCCGCGGCGCCCAGGTGGTCGACGACGACCTGCTGGCCGCACTCGATTCGGGCCATCTCGCCGGCGCGGCGCTGGACGTGTTCAACACCGAGCCGCTGCCGGCCGAGCATCCCTATTGGCTGCACCCCAAGGTGCACATGACCCCGCACATGGCGGGCTACACCAACCCGCGCACCGCCTCGCCCGGCGTGATCGAGAACGTCAAGCGCCTGCGCGCCGGCCAGCCGCTGATCAACACGGTCGACCCGAAGAGCGGGTATTGACCACCTCCCCCGTCTTCGGGGGAGGTGTCGCCGTCATACGGCGACGGAGGGGGTCTTGGCCCCCTCATGCCTCCTGACCCCTCCGTCAGCGTAAGACGCCGACACCTCCCCCGAAGACGGGGGAGGTGCTACTCCGCAGCGACCTTCGATGCCGCTTTGATGTTCGACCGCTTGATGTGATCGAGGTTCGCACCCTCGATGCGCACCAGCTTCGTCACCGTGTCGCGCTTGGGCGAATGGATCACGTGAACGTCGTAGAAATGCGCGTCGCCCGGGCGCAGGACATAGACGCGCTCCGGCTCGACCAGAGTCGGATTGGTGCCGTCGCCCTTGCGCACGACCTTCCAGTCGGTCATCTCGGTATCGCCTTCGGCGAGGCCGTAGATCGCCCAGCTCGAGCCGTGGTCGTGCGGCTCGCCGTGCGCCGGCTTCATGTAGACGTGGCCGCAGACGCAAAAGCCCGTTTCGGGATCCTCGTAGAGGACCTTGCGCGGCTTGCAGTTCTCGGGCGTCAGGTGCCGGGCGATGAATTCCTTGTCGAGGCAGACTTTGGAGACGAGCTTGCAGACGGCCTCCTTGCCGGCCCTGCCCGGATCGGCCTTGAGCGCCGCCTTGATGTCGGCGGAGAGCTGCTCGAGCGTGTAGGTCATGGCTTCACCCTCTTTTCAATGGTGGCGAAGATAGCGCGGGCGGCCTGGGCCTCGCCACCCTCCGGACGGCCCGGCCGGCTGGCATTGTTCCAGGCCATCATGTCGAAATGCGCCCACGGCACCTCGTCGGGCACGAACTCCTGCAGGTAGAGCGCGGCGGTGATCGCGCCGCCGAAGCCGCCGGCCGAGACGTTGTTGATGTCGGCCACCTTGCTGTCGAGCAGCTTGCGATAGGGCCGGTGCAGCGGCATGCGCCACATCGGGTCGGCGACGTCCTCGCCCGACGCCAGCAGGCCGTTGGCCAGCTCGTCGTCGTTGCAGAACAGCGCCGGCAGGTCGGTGCCGAGCGAGACGCGCGCCGCACCGGTGAGCGTCGCGCAATCGACCATCATGGTCGGCTTCTCCGAGGCGGCCTCGTGCAGCGCATCGCACAGGATCAGCCGGCCCTCGGCGTCGGTGTTGCCGATCTCGACCGAGATGCCCTTGCGGGTCGGCACCACGTCGAGTGGGCGGAAGGCGTTGCCCGCCACACTGTTCTCGACGGCCGGCACCAGCAGGCGCAGGCGCACCGGCAGCTTGCAGGCCATCACCATCGAGGCGACCGCGATCACCGTCGCCGCACCGCCCATGTCCTTCTTCATGTTGAGCATGCCGGCGGCGGGCTTGAGATCGAGGCCGCCGGTATCGAAGCACACGCCCTTGCCGACCAGCGTCACCTTGGGATCGCTGTCCTTGCCCCAGGTGAGATCGATCAGCCGCGGCGCGCGCGCGCTCGCGCGGCCGACCGCATGGATCATCGGGAAGTTCTGCTTCAGCAGGTCGTCGCCCACCGTCACCTTGATCCTCGCGCCATGCTTCCTGGCGAGCTCCTGCGCCGCTGCCGCCAGCTCGACCGGTCCCATGTCGGACGACGGCGTGGTGATGAGATCGCGCGCCAGGCAGATCGACTCGATGATCGCCGTCGCGCGCGCCTTGTCGGCGCCCTGCGGCCACAGGATCTTCGGCCCGGCCTTGCCCTTCTTCGCCTTGTAGCGCTCGAAGCGCCACGTCCCGAGACCGATCGCGACGGCGGCATCGGTCGGCGAGACCGGCGCGGTGTCGCCGAGCTTCCAGGCGCCGGCCGGCAGCTTGGTCGCGAGCGCACCGAAGTCCCACAGGGTCGGCCTGGCGGAGAGCACGAGCACTGCACCGCTCGCCTTGCCGTCGCGCCCCGGCAGCACGGCGAAGTCGCCCGCCTGGCCCGTCACCCCGGTCGATTCGAGCCAGCCACGGCGCGGCGCGTTCTGCCCTTTCAGCCACGCCCTCCATTTCGACGGCACGACAAACTGCACCGGCAAGGAAGAGTTCGACCGGTCGACGAAGGGTAGCGCCATGGACATGCTCACCAAACTGTAGTGCAAAGGAGGACAATTGCCGGGCCGGTCGACGGCTGGCAAGTCAAGTCAGGAGGGGAGTTGCATGGCCGAGTTCACGCTCGTGATCGGCAACAAGAACTATTCGTCCTGGTCGCTGCGCGGCTGGCTGATGGCCCGGATCGCCGCCATCGAGTTCGAGGAGATCGTGATCCCGCTCGATTTGCCCGAGACCCAGGCCGCGATCCGCAAGCACTCGCCGTCGGGCCGTGTGCCGGTGCTGCTGCATCGCGGGCTGGCGGTCTGGGAGTCGCTGGCGATCGCCGAGTATCTCAACGACCTCAAGCCCGAGGCGGGTCTGTGGCCGTCGGCGGCCGCGGCGCGGGCGCATGCCCGCTCGATCTCGTCGGAGATGCATGCGGGCTTCGCCGAGTTGCGGGACAAGATGCCGATGAACATCCGCGCGTCGTACCCCGGCAAGGGCATGACGCCCGGCGTGCGTGCCGATATCGAGCGCATCACCGGCTTGTGGCGCGACTGCCGCAAGCGCTTCTCGGCCGCCTTCCAGAAGGACGAAGGCTTCCTGTTCGGCGCCTTTTGCGCGGCCGACGCGATGTATGCGCCGGTGGCGACGCGGCTTCGCACCTACGGCGTGAAGCTCGACAAGGACACCGACGCCTACTGCACCGCGGTGATGAACCATCCCGCGATGAAGGAGTGGATCGACGCCGCCAGGCACGAGCCCTGGCTTATCGCCGAGTACGAGCTGGCTTAGTCGGTCGGGACGACGGGGGCTACTCCTCGCGCACGATCAGCGAGCCCGATGGGTGCATCTCGGCGGTCTGGTCCGGCAGGAGAAGCGTGGTGGCGTCGAGCTGCTTGACGATCGCCGGGCCCTTGATCGTCGCACCAGCGCCCAGCCTCGTGCGGTCGTAGACCGGCGCCTCGATGATGCCACCGGCGAGCGAGATCATCTGGCGCGCGACGATCGCCGTGTCGGCCGGGCCCATCTTCGGAATCTCGCGCAGGCTGAGCGCCGGCAGGAGGCCCACGGCGTCGACGCGCAAGGTCACCATCTCGACCGGCACGTCCTCGAGCCGGAAGCTGTAGAGTCGCTCGTGCTCGGCATGGAACGCCGCCAGCGTGGCGTCGAGCGTGTCGGCCCAGCGCAGGGTGAGCTCGCTCCCCTGATCCTCGTAGCGCAGGCTGGCATGCCGGCTGATGCGCCGCGCGGTGTCGGCGACGCCTTCGGCCGCGAGCCACGCCCTGGCGTCGCGTTCGAGATCGGCGAACGCCGCATCGATCTGGTCGAGATCGAAGCGGCCCTTGCGCTGCACGCAACTGCGCGAGAATTCGGCGCGCAGGCTCGACGCCAGCAGGCCCAGCGCCGACAGCACGCCGGGCGCAGGCGGCACGAGCTGCACGGGGCAGCCGATCAGTCGCGACAGCGCCCCGCCATGCAGGGGGCCGGCGCCGCCGAACGGCACCAGCACGAAGTCGCGCGGATCGTGGCCGCGCTCGACCGAGACCACGCGGATGGCGCCGAGCATGGTGTTGTCGACGATCTCCAGGATGCCGCGCGCCGCCTCGTCGACCGACAGCCCGAGCGGCCGCGCGATCTTGTCGTCGATCGCCCGGCGCGCCGCCGCGATGTCGAGCGTGAAGCTGCCGTCGAGCAGGCCGAACGGCAGATGGCCCAGCACCAGATGCGCATCGGTCACCGTCGGCTGTGTGCCCCCGCGGCCGTAGCACACCGGCCCCGGCACCGCGCCGGCGCTTTGCGGCCCGACGACGAGTCCGCCGGTCTCCGAGATGCGCGCCAGCGACCCGCCGCCCGCGCCGATGGTGGTGAGATCGACCATCGGCAGGGTCACGCGCCAGTCGGCGATCCGGCCGTTGGTGGTGATGCCGGGCTGGCCAGCGCGGATCAGCGCGATGTCGGCCGACGTGCCGCCGATATCGATGGTGATCAGGTCGCCGAAGCCCGCCGCCTCGGCGACGAACGCGGCGCCGACAATGCCGGCCGCGGGCCCGGACAATGCCGTCTCGACCGGTGTGCGGCGGATGGCGCGCGTCGAGGCGACGCCGCCCGAGCTCTTCATCAGAAGCAGCGGCGCGCTGATGCCCTGCTGCCCGGCGCGCTGCTCGAGCTTCTCGACATAGGTCGAGACGGTCGGCATCACGTAGGCGTTGAGCAGCGTCACGACGCTGCGCTCGTACTCGCGCAGCACCGGCAGGACCTCGGACGAGAGCGACAGCAGCACCGCGGGATGCTCCTCGCGCAGGATCTCGGCCACCCGCTTCTCGTGCGCGGCGTTGGCGTAGGAATGCAGCATCACGATGCCGACGGTGAGGATGCCCTCCGCCGCGATCTCGCGCGCGGTCCTGCGGATCGCCGCCTCGTCGATCGGCTCGACCTCGCTGCCGTCGGGCGCTACCCGGCCGGTGACTTCCCAGACGTGCTCCGGCGGCACCGGACGCGGCGGCTTCTGCCAGGTGAAGAGGTTGGCGCGACGCGGGATGTCGTGGCGGCCGATCTCCAGCACGTAGCGGAAGCCGCTGGAGACCAGCAGCGCGGCCTTCGGACCCTTGCGCTCCAGGATCAGGTTGGTCGCCACCGTCGTGCCATGCAGCACGCGGCCGACCGCATCGCCCTTCAGGCCGGCCTGGGTCAGGAGGGTGCCGAGGCCGTTGCCGAAGCCCTCCGACGGGTCGTGTGGCGTCGACGGAGTCTTGCCGACGATCAGCCGGCCGCTCGCCGGATCGTAAAGGGTGACGTCGGTGAAGGTGCCGCCGGTATCGACGCCGATGATCGCCTCGCTCATGCCAGGCTCTCCACATAGCCATGGCGATGGAACAGCTTGGCCGCGGGCCGGTCGGCGCGGCGCTTGTCGGTCGCCGCCTGGTCGATGCTGCGGCCCTCGGCGCTCAGGATCACGCCATAGTCGCGCTCGGCGCTCTCCCGGCTGACGAAGCCGCCGCGCACGTCGGCCAGCACGCGCTCGGCTTCGCGATCGAACGGATGGCCCCAGCCGCCTCCGCCGCCGGTCTCCAACCGAATGATGTCACCGCGCTTCAGCACGTTGCCGTCGCTGAGCGGCTTCAGCACGCGCTCGTCCGGCGTGCCGGGATTGACGATGCAGCGGCCGGCGCGCGCCGCCTGCCCACCGGCAGTGCCCCACGGCGGATGATCGATCGCGTCGAGTCGCACCGACAGCAGCGCCTCCCTGGCCAGCACCTCGAGCTCGCGGATCACGCCGCAGCCGCCGCGCCAGCGGCCGGGGCCGCCGGTGTCGGGATTGATGGCGTAGGTGCGCACGCGCATGGGATAGGAGATGTCGACGAACTCCGCCGGATAATTCTCCTGCGCCACCAGATAGACCGCGTCATGGCCGTCGGCGAACGGCCGCGCGCCGTAGCCGCAGGCGACGCCGTCGGACATCAGGAAGCGTTCGCCGCTCGTCGACGTGCCGCGGATCAGCCAGATCACGTACGGGCTGTGCGAGGCCGCGGCCTTGCCGCCCGACGCGGTGTTGATCAGGCCGAGATAGCCCGAGAGGTTGCGCAGCATGGTGACGCCGCGATGGCCGAGCGCCGCCGGGAACCTGGGCGACAGCACCGAGCCCTCGCGCAGCTTGACCTCGTCGAACAGCGATTCGGCGCCGGCGTTGAGCGACACCTCGGTGCTGCCGCCCAGCAGGTAGACCCCGACCAGCACGCCCGGCGCCTTCGGATTGAGGACCAGATTGATCGGGCCCCGGGTCTGATCGTCGCTCGCGGTCTGGTCGAGCAGGAAGCGGCCGTCCTCGGTCGCCTCGAGCTTGTAGCGGATGGTGACCGGGCCGCTGCCCTGGCCGTCGGTGTCGACCGATTCGGCGAAGGTGTAGGTGCCAGGCGGGACCAGTGCCTGCAGGCGGCTGCGCACCGCCGCCTCGGTGCGGCCCAGCAATTCGTCGAACGCCGCGCGCAAGGTGGCGCCGCCGAAGCGGTTGGCCAGCTCCTCGAGCCGTTTCTCGCCCAGCGCCACGGCCGCGAGCATGGCGCGGAAGTCGCCGCGCACCAGCGCCGGAAAGCGGCAATTGCGCACGAAGATCTTGAGCAGATCCTCGTTGACCACGCCGTCGCGCGCCAGCCGCACCGGCGGCACCATCGTGCCTTCCTGGAAGATCTCGGTGCAGTCCGCCGACAGCGAGCCCGGCCGCATGCCGCCGATGTCGGCGAAGTGCGCCCAGGTCTGCGAGAAGCCGATCAGCCCGTCGTCGGCGAACACCGGCTGGATCAGCACCTGGTCGGGCGTGTGGGTGACGCCGCCCTTCGACAGGTAGCAGTCGTTGTACCAGTAGATGTCGCCGCGCTTCATCGACCGGGGTGGGTACTCTTCGAAGATCGGCGTCACGAGATCGCTCGCGAACGGCAGCGCCTTTCCCGCGATCATGCGGCCGTCGGCGGCGTAGAGGCCGGAGGCATAGTCCTTCTTCTCGCGGATGAACGGCGACATGGCGGTGCGCTCGATCAGCACCTCCATCTCCGACTGCACCGCGCGCAAGCCGCCGCGAATGATCTCGAGCGTCACCGGATCGACGCCCGGTCCCGTCATCAGCGACGCGCTGCGCTGCTGCGCCATGGTTCCTCCCGTTGTCTTGCGGAAGGCTACTCTTGACGCATTGTCAGCGTCACGCGGAACATCCGGACAAACGGAGGAACCACGTATGCGTCATCTGCGTCGCCGCACAGTGCTGATCTCGGCGCTGGCGGCACCGGCGATCGCCCCTGGGGTCACGCGGGCCGAAGGCGACTATCCCAACCGCACCATCCGCCTGGTGATCCCGTGGCCGCCGGGTGCCTCGGCCGACGCCTTCCTGCGGGTGATGGCGGAGCAGAGCGGCAAGCGGCTCGGCCAATCGATGGTTCCCGACAACAAGCCGGGCGCCAACGGGTCGCTCAGTGGCGTGGCGCTGAAGGACGCCAGGCCCGACGGATACACGCTGGGCCAGATCCACACCGGCACCTTCCGCGCCGCCCTGATGGCGGAGAAGCCGGCCTACGATCCGCTGAACGATTTCACCTACATCATCCAGCTCTCGGGCTCGGTCCATGGCATCGTGGTGCGCACCGACAGCCCGTACAAGACGTTCGAGGATCTCGTGGCGGCAGCAAAGGCGGACCCCGAGAAGCTGACCTACGGCACCTTCGGCCAGGCCTCGGTGCAGAACCTGGTGATGGTCGACTTGCAGCAGCGGCTCGGCATCAAGATGACCCATGTGCCCTACAAGGGCGGCAGCGACCTCTACAACGGCCTGCTCGGCAGCCAGATCGACGCCATTGCCGACGCCAGCGGCTGGATCCCGCTGGTGCAGAGCGGCAAGTTCCGGCTGCTGGTGGTATGGGGTTCCAAGCGCATGCCGCTGTTTCCCGACGTGCGCACGCTGCGCGAGGCGGGCATCGACCTCGAGGTCAACTCGCCCTACGGCGTGTGCGGGCCGAAGGGCATGGACACGGCGATCGTCAGGAAGATCCACGACGCCATGAAGGACGCGCTGTTCGACCCGGCGACGCAGGCGGTGATGAACACCTACAACATGCCGACGCTCTATCTCGACACCGCCGCCTACGACAGGGCGGCCCGGGCGCAGAACCAGATCGAGATCGACAACCTGAAGCGTGTCGGAATGCTGGCAAAGCAGTAAGCTCGGCCGGCAATGCCGACCAACTTCATCTTCATCCTGGCCGACGACCTCGGCTACGCCGACCTCGGCTGCTACGGCGGCCGCGCGCCGATCTCGCCCAACATCGACCGGATGGCGGCGGAGGGCGTGCGCTTCACGCGCGGCTATGCCAATTCCGCCGTCTGCTCGCCGACGCGCTTCGCGCTCGCGACGGGGCGCTACCAGTACCGCATTCGCGGCGCGGCCGAGGAGCCGATCGGCAGCGCCATGCGCGGCGACAAGGTGATCGGCCTGCCGCCCGACCATCCGACCCTGGCGTCGCGGCTCGCCGAGGCGGGGTACCGCACGGCCCTGATCGGCAAGTGGCATCTCGGCTTCCCGCCGACCTTCAGCCCCTTGAAGAGCGGATATCACGAGCACTTCGGGCCATTGTCGGGCGGCGTCGACTATTTCACCCACCAGGACAGCTTCGGCATGCACGACCTGTTCGAGGACGACAAGGAAGTCCATCGCGACGGCTATCTCACCGATCTGCTGAGCGCGCGTGCGGTCGACTTCGTGTCGCGTGCCGCGCGCGCCGGGCAGCCCTTCCTGCTCAGCCTGCACTACACCGCGCCGCACTGGCCGTGGGAGACGCGCGAAGACGGCGAGCTGGCAAAGACGTTCGGCAAGGGCCGGCCGATCTATCACCTCGACGGCGGCAACATCCACGCCTACCGGCGCATGATCCACCACATGGACGAGGGCATCGGCCGCCTTCTCGCCGCACTCGACGATGGCGGCATCGCGCGCGACACCATCGTCGCGTTCACCAGCGACAATGGCGGAGAGCGCTTCTCCGACAACTGGCCGCTGGTCGGCGGCAAGATGGACCTGATGGAGGGCGGCATCCGCGTGCCGTACGTGGTGCGCTGGCCCGCGCGGACGCCCGCGGGGACGGTCACCGAGCAGCTCGCGATCACCATGGACTGGGTGCCGACCTTCCTCGAGGCCGCGGGCACCTCAGCGCATCCCGACTATCCGAGCGACGGCATCTCGCTGGTGAAGCCGCTCGGCGATCCGCGTGCCGTCGCCGAGCGTCCGCTGTTCTGGCGCATGAAGCACAATGAGCAGCGCGCCATGCTCGCCGGTCGCTGGAAGTACCTGAAGGTGAACGAGCACGAATATCTGTTCGACGTGGTGAGCGACGAGCGCGAGCGCGCCAATCTCGCCAGGCGCCATCCCGAGCGGCTGGCCGAGATGCGCGCGGCCTGGGAGACGTGGGACGCGACGATGCCGCCCATCCCGGCAGAAGCCGGCGTGCGCCTCGTCTATGGCAAGAAGGACATGCCGTGACCGACTCGGCGTCCATTCGCGACATCCTCGATTTCTGGTTCCTGCCGCTCGACGATGCAGGTCATGGCAAGCCGCGCGAGATCTGGTGGAAGAGCACGCCGGAGCACGACGAGGAGATTCGCGGCCGCTTCGGCGCGCTGGTCGACAAGGCGATCGCCGGCGACCTCGATTCCTGGCGCAATTCGCCCGACGGGGCGCTCGCGCTCGCCATCCTGTGCGACCAGTTCACCCGCAATATCCATCGCCGGACCATCCACGCCTACTCGGGCGACGCGAAGGCGCGCGAGACGGCGCGCTTCGCCCTCGCGCGCAACTACCCGGCCGCCTACGTGCCGAACATGCGGATGTTCTTCTACACGCCGTTCCATCACAGCGAGGAGCTGGGCGACCAGGAGCTCTGCTGCACGCTGTTCGCCATGCTCGGCAACGAGACCGACGACAAGTACGCCATCGGCCATCGCAACATCGTCGCCCGCTTCGGCCGGTTCCCGCACCGCAACGAGGTCATGGGCCGGACCAGCACGGCCGAGGAGCTCGACTACCTCAAGACGGCCGACCGCTTCGGGCAGTAGGCCGCCTCCGCCCTCTAACGTCCTCTCCCCCGCTACGCGGACGGAGAGGACGAGATGACTTTGCGGTAGAGCTCGGCGGTCGCCTTGTCGAAGCAGCAGAAGATCACGCGGTCGATGGCGGCGCGGGCACGCACCTCGCGCACGGCGATCCCGGTCGCCGGCTCCTTGGGATAGCCATAGATGCCGGTCGAGATCGCCGGGAAGGCGATGCTCTTCAGGCCGTGCTCCTCGGCCAGGGCCAGGCTGTTGCGATAACAGCGCGCCAGCAGTTCGGGCTCGCCCGATTCGCCGCCGCGCCAGATCGGGCCGACGGTGTGGATGACGTGCCGCGCCTTCAGCCGATATCCCCTGGTGATCCTGGCCTCGCCGGTCGGGCAGCCGCCAAGCGTCCTGCATTCCTCGTACAGCTCACGGCCGGCGGCGCGGTGGATCGCGCCGTCGACTCCGCCGCCGCCCAGCAGGGATTCGTTGGCCGCGTTGACGATCGCGTCGACGTCGAGCCGCGTGATGTCGCCCTCGATGACCTCGAGGCGCGTCATGGCCTACCAGTAGCGGATCGGACCGGTATCGAGATGGACGAAGCCCGAGCGCGGGTAGAAGCCCACGCCGCCCATCTGCAGGGCGCGCCCCGCCTGCCGGATCTTGAACACCGGCACGCCCGGGAAGCGGATGTCCATGGCGTTGCCGTTCATATGCTGGCTGTCGCGTGCCACGCCGCGGCTGACGCTCGCCAGCCAGGCATTGGTCTCGGGCGAGCGATAGCCCGACAGGACCTCGACCGTGCCATGGAAGCCGGTGATCTCCTCGGTGTGCCACAGCACGTCGAACAGCAGCGGATCCATCTCGGTCTGCTCGCCGGTCTTGCTGTCCCGCAGGAAGTGGTTGAGCTGGTTCAGCGCCTCGCGACGGTAGGCGCCGTCCGACCAGTAGGTGACGGTGAGCGATTCGTTGGTGTTGACGTTGGTCAGGCTGAGCGTCCGCGGGCTGGTGGTGTCGAGCACCGGCGGCGGCTCGGGCACCGAAGGGGCGAAGCCGCCGTAACGCGAGCCGCGCAGGCTCTGCGGCGTCACCACACGGCTGCGGACCGGG
Organism: Pseudomonadota bacterium; assembly: GCA_018240745.1. Lineage (GTDB taxonomy): Bacteria > Pseudomonadota > Alphaproteobacteria > Reyranellales > Reyranellaceae > Reyranella. The sequence goes on along the minus strand of JAFEFF010000177.1, from coordinate 16,481 downwards.
ATGGAGACGGGGTGGTGCGCGGTCGCCGCGTGCTGCGCGGCCGCCGTATGCTGCGCGGCGGCATGCTTGGCCGGCGCGACCTTCTTGCGGATGGTGGTGGAGGTTCCCCGAAGGACTTCGGGGGCTTGAGCAAAGGCAACGCCCGCGAAAGCCAGCGTTGCGGCCAGACCTAGAACAAAACTCCGCATCCCCTGCCCTGTCTTTGTTGCATTTTTGCCACAGAGGGTTCTATCAGAGTCCGATTCCCGACTCAAAGCGAAATTTCCCGTTTTTCGTAGGGCCTTAGCGGGTGATGTTCACAGAACATGCAGCGGGCGCGATTTCTGGCACGCCCGGTACGATTTCGACCGGGATTCCGGCAACCCACAACGCTTCGAACTCGGCGGCGCTGGAGCCCGAGGCCAGGCGCACGACGCTGCGCCCCGCGCGGACAAACGTAATGACGCGCCGGGCGGCCTCCTCCACCGATGCGCAAACTCGTTCGGCCTCGCGGCGGCCGGCGGCAACCACCTCGGGGGAGACGAGCCGGTCGTAGACGATGACGTCGGCGCCCTGCAGCAGGCGATGTGCCTTCAGGGTCAGAAGATCGGGATCGCCGGGCCCCGCGCCGACCAGATGCACCATGCCTTGCGCGGGCGCCGGTTCCCGGCGCACCGAATCGAGCAGGCGGATCAGCTCGCGACGGGCAGCGATTTCATCGCCGGCCAGCGCCAGCTCGCCGACGCGGCCCTCGAACACGCGGTCCCAGAACAGCCGCCGCGCGCGTGGCTCGAGGATCGTACGGCCCACCTGGGCGCGAAAGATTTCGGCGAACCGCGCCAGTCGTCCGATCGCGGCCGGCAACGCGCGTTCGATCTCCGCCCGTAGTCGGCGCGCCAGCGCGGGCGCCGCGCCGCCGGTCGAGATCGCAACCGTGACCGGCCCGCGATCGACGATCGCCGGCATGGTGAAGCTCGACAAGGCCGGCGTATCGACGACGTTCACCGGCAGGCCGCGCGCCTGCGCCGCGCGCGAGACATGCGCCTGCAGCAGGGAATCGCCGCAAGCGACGATCACGATCGACATGCCGTCGAGCGCGTCGGCCTCGAAAGTGCGGCCGGCCCAACTGATCCGGTGCTCGGAGATCAACTGGGCGATCTCGCCGGTCACCGTGTCGGCGATCAACGACACGCGCGCACCGGCCGACAGCAGCAGCTCCATCTTGCGCGCGGCGGGAGCCGTACCGCCGACGACCAGCGCCCGGCGATCCTGCAGTGACAGGAAGATCGGGAAGGCCTGCATCACGCAGCCTTCTTCACCCGCGCCGCGCGCAGCAGCGCACGGATCTCGGGACGGCACGAACCGCAGCTGGTGCCGGCGCGCGTCGCTTCGCCGATTGCGTCGAGCGAGGCCGCACCGTCGGCGATCGCCCGTTCGATGGCGTGACACGAGACGCCGAAACAGGCGCAAATCTCGCCGCCGCGATCGCTGGCGTCGCCACCCTTCAACAGGGCGTTGCGCTGATCGACGCTGAGACGCTCGATCGCCATGAAGGGGGCCAGGCGGTCGCGCGCGGATTCGTCGCGCGATTCGCCCGTCACCATGACGGCTTCGAGACGGCCGTCGGAGACAACGGCGCCGAGGCCTTGCACGGCGTCGGGCCGCCCTTCGAGCCCCCCTTCCAGCCAAGGGCCGGGATTGCTGGCACGGATCGCCGCGGCGAGTGCCTTGCGCACCTCCGCGAGCGGCTGCCCGCCGGCGATGAGATAGGCGGTGTGCCCCGGGCTGGTGAGGCGCGCCCAATAGGTCATGGGCGGCAACATCAGCGGCCGGCGAGCGAGAATCGTGCCATGCCACGTCACGGCAAGGGCGCGGATTTCGACGGGCGTGTGCTTCAGCTCCGGCTGCCCCGAAACGGGATCGACAACGGGATTGACCGCAGCATTCACGCGGCCACAACGCGAGAGCTGCGCCGTCCAGTGCATCGGCGCGAACGCCTCGCCCGGACGCACGACATCCGACACGTGCGCGCGCATCACCGCGCGGCCCCACTCGCTCTCGATCGCGACGATCGAGCCGTCGACGATGCCGCGCGCCGCGGCGTCGTGCGGATGAAGCTCGACCATCGGCTCGGGACGATGGCCTGCGAGCCGCGCCGACTTTCCGGTGCGCGTCATCATGTGCCACTGGTCGCGCAGGCGGCCGGTGTTGAGGCGCAGCGGCCGCTCGACATTCGGTGCATGCACCGGGGTGCGCGGCACCGTCGCGACGAACCGCGCTCGCCGATCGGGATGGAAGAAGCCGCCGTCGGCGAAGAAGCGCTCCTTGCCCCAGGCGAACGGCGCCAGCGCGTCGTATGCCGCATCGTCGAGCGCGGCATGAGCGCCGATGTCGAAGTCGCGCGTCCCGTCGTTCTCGAAGGCCGAGAGAGCGGCATGCTCGCGGAAGATGGCGGCCGCGCTGCTCCAGGCAAAGGCCTCACCGAAGCCCTGGCGGTGCGCAACCTGGCTGACGATCCACCAATCCTGCCGTGCCTCGCCGGGTGCCGGCAGGAAACTGCGCTGGCGCGAGATGACGCGCTCGGAGTTGGTGACGGTGCCGTCCTTCTCGGCCCAGGCGAGCGCGGGCAGGCGGATGCGGCAGGCATCGACGGTGTCGCTGGCGCGGATCGCCTCGGAGACGATCGAATACTCGCATCGCTTCAGCGCGGCACGCACCGCATCGGCATCGGGCAGGCTGGCGACCGGGTTGGTCGCCATGATCCAGACCGCCCTGATTTCGCCGCGGCCGACCGCGTCGAACAGCTCGATCGCTTTCAGGCCCGGCCTGGTCGCCATGCGCGGCGCGTTCCAGAAACGGCGCACGCGATCGACGTCGGCCGGCGCGAAGTCCATGTGCGCGGCGAGCGTGTTCGCGAGCGCACCGACCTCGCGGCCGCCCATCGCATTGGGCTGGCCGGTGATCGAGAACGGTCCCATGCCCGGCCGGCCGATGCGACCGGTCGCCAGGTGGCAATTGATCAGCGCGTTGACCTTGTCGACACCGGCGCTCGATTGGTTGACGCCTTGCGAATAGAGCGTGACGGTCCGCTCGGTGCGGGCGAACCAGTCGAAGAAGGCGGCGATGTCCGCGGCCGGCAGATCGCAATCGACGACGTCGCTGGCCCGCGCCGTCGCGAGCGCCGCGTCGAGGCCGCTGGTGTGGCGCTCGACGAAGTCCCTCGCGACCGCGCCGCGCCGATGCAGCGACGCCAGCAGGCCGTTGAACAGGACGACGTCGCTGCCGGGCCTCAGGGCAAGGTGCAGATCAGCGATGCCGCAGGTGTCGGTGCGCCGCGGATCGATGACGACGATCTTCATGTCCGGCCGCGCGCGCCTGGCCGACTCGAGCCGCTGGAACAGCACCGGATGGCACCAGGCGAGGTTGCTCCCGACCAGAACGACCAGATCGGCCAGCTCGAAGTCCTCGTAGCGGCCCGGCACCGTGTCGCTGCCGAAGGCGCGCTTGTGGCCCGCGACCGACGAGGCCATGCAGAGCCGCGAGTTGGTGTCGATGTTGGCGGTGCCGAGGAAGCCTTTGGCCAGTTTGTTGGCGGCGTAGTAGTCCTCGGTCAGGAGCTGGCCCGAGACGTACAGCGCCACCGCGTCGGGCCCATGGCGGGCGATGATCTCGCGCAGGCCCGCTGCGACGGTATCGAGCGCGGTTTCCCACGACACGCGCCGACCGTCGATCTCGGGATGCAGCAACCGATCTGCCAGCCCCAGCGTCTCGTCCAGCGCCGCGCCCTTGGAGCAAAGACGGCCGCGGTTGGCCGGATGCCCGGCATCGCCGGCGATCGCTGCGCCGCCCCGGCCGTCGGGCGTGGCCACGACCCCGCAACCGACGCCGCAATAGGGGCAGGTGGTGCGGATCATGCCGCGATCGCACGCAACGGGGCGCGCGCCGCCAGGTCGCGAAGCGCCTCGATCTCGTGGCGGCGACAGAATTCGAAGAAGCTCTCGGCCGGACGGCGATGCGCCAGCCAGGCGCCGAGCAGCTTCTCCAGCATCGCCGGCAGTTCGTCGAACACCACGTCGCGCGCATATTCGCGCGCGATCGCCTGCTCGGCGGTCGAGGCCGCACCGCCGCCGATATAGACGTGGTAGCCCTCGACGCTCTCCCCCTCGGAGCTCGACTCCGGGCGCGAGATCTTGGCCGCGAGCAGGCCGATGTCGCCGACATAGTGCTGGGCGCACGAATGATGGCAGCCGGTGAGATGGATGTTGATCGGCAGGTCGACGGCGACCCGCGCCTCGAGGTAGTCGGCGAGCCGCAGCGCATGGCCCTTGGTGTTGGCGGCGGCGAACTTGCAGCCGGCATTGCCGGTGCAGGCGACCAGCCCGCGGCGGAGCGCACTCGCCTCGACGCCGAGGCCCAGCGCCTGGATCGCCGCGATGCAGACACCGATATCCTCATCGGCGACGTCGGAGATCAGCAGATTCTGCCAGACCGTGAGCCGCAGGGTACCGCTGCCGAAGCGCTCGCTGATCTCGGCCAGCCCGCGCATCTGCTCGGCCGTGATGCGGCCGACCGGCAGCACGACGCCGAGGTAGTTCAGGCCCGGCTGCTTCTGCTTGTGCACGCCGATATGGCCATGCTTGTCGGCCATTGCCCTCGGCGCCAGCTCGATCCCGGCCGCGCGGCGCAGCGGCGCGCCATATTCCTTCTCGACCTCCTTCAGGAACTCCGCCCGGCCCATCCGGTCGAGCACGTACTTAAGCCGTGCCCTGGTGCGATTGGTACGATCGCCGTGGGCGATGAACGCGCGCACCACGGCGCCCGCGACTTTCACGCATTCCTCGGGCTTCAGCAGCACGCCGGACTCGTGGGCGAAGTCGTGGTGGCCGGTGATGCCGCCGAGCTGCAGGCGGAAGTAGACGCCATCCCCGGACCTTCCTTGGGCCTGCGCGGCCACGAAGCCGATGTCGTTGGTGTCCTCCAGCACCGGCACCCTGCCGCCGCCGTCGAAGGCGATGTTGAACTTGCGCGGCAGGCCGTACATCTCGCGGTGATTGAGGATGTAGTGATGCATCGCGCTGCACAGCGGCCGGGTGTCGATCAGCTCCTGCGGATCGATGCCGGCGGTCGGGCTGCCGGTGATGTTGCGGATGTTGTCGGCGCCGGAGCCGCGCGAGGTCAGGCCGAGCGCCTGCAGCGCCGTCAGGAGGTCGATCGCATGACGCGCGGCGATCTCGCGGATCTGCAGGTTGGCGCGGGTCGTGACGTCGGCGTAGCCGCCGCCGGGCGCCTGCGCGGCGTCGGCAAGGCCGCGCATCTGCCAGGCCTTCAGGATGCCGTTGGGAATGCGCAGCCGGCACATGAAGGAGTTTTCCGCCGGCGCGACGTAAAAAAGCCCGTGGTACTTGGTGAGAAAGACGTCGATGCCCTTGGGGAAGTCGCCCTTGTCCGCGCGCTCGACGACCTCGTCCCAGCGGTCGAGCGGATGGCGCTGGCGCTTGGCCTTCTCCTCCGCCACCAGCTTGCCGCCGGCGGCGACCGTTCGATCCTGCGCGGCGTGCTGCAGCGCATCCGGCCCGGTGGACGACAGGCTCGGCTGGCCGGTCGCCGGTGCCACCGGCGTCGCGCCCACCTTGCGCGCGGCAAGCCCGCTGGTGAAGCCCTCCAGCCAGCGCTTCTGCTGTTCGGTGAAGTCGCTCACACCTGCGCCTCTGCCAGGCTCGGGGCGAGCTCGACCAGGAAGCTCCTCCGCAGGTAGTACCACCACGTCAGGGCCATGCAGGTGATGTAGAAAGCGAGATACACGGCCAGCGCCAGGTGCGGCCCGCCGGTCATCGCGATCGACGCCCCGAAGCCGCGCGGGATGAAGTATCCGCCGCACGCGCCGATCGCGCCGATGAAACCGAGCGCCGCCGCGCTCTCGATGCCGGCGTCCCTGATCGCCTGCAGCCGCGCCGTACCGTCCGCGATCCTGGAGCTGCGAAGCTTCTCTTCGCGGAAGATCGACGGAATCATCCGATAGGTCGAGCCGTTGCCGATGCCGGTGGCGACGAACAGGACGAGGAACATCGCGAGGAAGCCCGCGAAGCTCCCGAGGTCGATGAAATACAGGACGCCGACCGTCGCGGCGGCCATGACGATGAAATTCCAGAAGGTCACTCTCGCACCGCCCAGCCGGTCGGCGAGCCGGCCGCCGAACGGGCGCGACAGCGAGCCTACGAGGGGGCCGAGGAACGCGATCGCCACGGTGACCTGCGGGAATTGCGTCTTCAGCAGCAGCGGGAACGCCGCCGAGTAGCCGATGAACGAACCGAACGTCCCGATGTAGATGTACGACATCACCCAGGTGTGCTTGCGGGCGACGATGACGAGCTGGTCCTTGAACGAGGAGCGCGCCGACGTGAGGTTGTTCATGTGGCGGACGGCGCCGTAGAGCGACAGCGCGATCAGCGGCAGCCACATCAGCCCGGCGTTCTGGAGATAGAGGCCGGTCGTTCCCAGGCCGATCACGATCGGGGTCAGCAACTGCACGCCGCTGACCCCGATATTGCCGCCCGCGGCATTGAGCCCGAGTGCCCAACCCTTCATGCGGTCGGGATAGAAGAACGAGATGTTGGCCATGCTGGAGGCGAAGTTGCCGCCGCCCAGGCCGGCGGTCGCGGCGACGGCGAGCATGAGACCGAACGAGGTGTCCGGCTGCGTGACGAACCAGGCAAGCAGGACGGTCGGGATGAACAGCAGCGCCGCGCTGACGATCGTCCAGTTGCGGCCGCCGAACATCGGCACCGCGAAGGTATAGGGAAAGCGCATCAGCGAGCCGATCAACCCGGGCAACGCCACGAGCTGGAACAGCTGGTCGGTCGTGTAGTGGAAACCGGCTTGCGGCAGCCTGGTCGCGACGATGCTCCAGAGGAGCCAGACCGAGAAGCCGACGTGCTCGGCGACGATGGACCAGATCAGATTGCGCCGGGCGACGGCTTTGCCTGTCGTCTCCCAGTACCGTTCGTCTTCCGGGTTCCAATCCGTGATCCAGGTCGAACGTTCTCTGCTCATTGCGGGCCTTCCCTTTCCGGGGCGCAACGGAGCACAAGTCGTGCCAACGATTTCGCTTCATCGGGCTGTAGAAACAGCCGCGCTTGCCGGACCGGATCAGGGTGCCGCTTCGACGAGCTTTCCGTCTTCCCAGCGGCTGGCTCGCGCCCGTTCGTCGGGCCCGATCAGCTGGCCGTAGCCGTTCCGCTTGCCGTTGCGGAAGGTGCCTTCATAACGCTCACCGTTCGCCAGCGTCTCGACACCGAGGCCATCGAGCATGTCGGCCTTGAACTCGCCGCTCTGCGTCACCGTCGGCTCGGTCAGCGCATGGCGCGTGCCGAGACCTTCGAGGCGGCCGGCGACGAAGTTGCCCTCGGCGCGCTCACTGCCCGGCTTGTCGCGCACGCCGAGGCCGTTCGGCACACCGTTGTTCCATTGGCCCTCGTAGACCGGACCGTCGCTCAGGTGCTCCGTGCCACGGCCGTTCAGGACATTGTCCTTCCATTCGCCGGCCTGCGTGTCGTTGCCCTTGTAGACCAGCACGCCGAGGCCCGAGCGTTTGCCGTCGGCGAGCTGGCCGATATAGCTCGAGCCGTCGTCGCCGGTGACCCGCTCGGCATTCTCGAGACCGGGCAGGGCCGCCCGCGTGGCGGCGATGCGCGCCTCGCTCGCCATGGCACGCGCGGCGGTCGCCGCTTCCCGGGCCTTGTCGAAGACTTCGCGCGCCTTGGCGCCCGCCTGTCGAGCCGGCTCCTCCAGTGCCTTCGGTGCGGGCGTGACCGTGGGCGGCGTGGAAGCCGGCGCGGCCGATGGCGGCGGCAGCGCGGTCGGAGCCTGTGCCGGCGCCCCGGTTTGCGCCGGTGTCGGTTCCGGCGTGCCCGGCGTCGACGTCGATGGTGGCACGGAGGCCTGCGACGGCGCGGGCAGGCCCGATGACGGCAGCAGCGCCATCGCCAGATCGCGCACCTCGGCCCGATAGCGCCAGGCGGTGGCGGCGATCACCAGCAGCAATGCGGCCATGATCCAGCGCATCGTGCTGCGTTGCCGCGGCGCGGGCGGCGGAGGCAGCGGCACGAGCGGCTGGCGCGTCTCGCGACTGACGCCGCCCAGGCGCGGTGCGAGGCCGGTGCCCGGCTGCTCCATGCGGTGGGTCGGCGCATCGTGCGCGCGCGGCAGCGACAGGCCGAACAGCTTGCTCCAGTCGGCGACCGATTGCGGCCGCTGCTCGGGCGCGAAGGCGAGCGCCGAGTCGATCGCCGCGAGGAACGCCTTGTCGTAGGAGCGCGCCTCTCTGTCGGCAAGCGGCCGGTAGGTGTCCTTGCCGATGCGGCTCGCCGCTTCCGGCGGCGGCGCGCCGGTGATGGCGTGGTGCAGCACCGCGGCGGCCGAGTAGATGTCGCTCCACGGCCCCTGTTTGCCTTCCGCGGTATACTGCTCGATCGGCGCGTATTGCGGCGTCAGCACCGAGGTCAGCGTGCGCGTGCGGCCGCCGATCGCCTGCCGCGCCGCGCCGAAGTCGATCAGGATCGGCACGCCGTCGCGGCGGATGATGATGTTCGACGGCTTGATGTCGCGATGCAGGAAGCCCTGCGCATGCACCGCGCCCAGGCCGAGCAGCACGCCCTCGGCAAGACGGCGCACCTCCTCCGGCGGCAACCGCCGGCCCGAATGGCCGATCATCTCGCCGAGGCTGCGGCCGTCCTCGAACTCCATGACCGTGTAGGCCGTGCCATTGGCGGTGAGGAAGCGCAGCACCGGGACGATGTGCGGATGGCGAAAGCGGGCGAGCGCCCGCGCTTCGTCGAGGAAGCGCTCCCGGCCCCAGGCGAAGTCCTCGGCCGAGCGGCCGCTGCGCGGCACGACCTTGTCGCCCTGGCGCACGGCAAACTCGACCGGCAGGTACTCCTTGATCGCCACGACCTTGGCGAGCTGGCTGTCGAAGGCGCGATAGGTGATGCCGAAGCCACCGTGACCGATCACCGAATCGAGCCGGTAGTCCTCCAGCAGGGTGCCGACGGGCAGGGCCTGGACATTGTCCGAAGTCATGATCGTACGCGCATCCCGCTCCTAGATGCGCGTTCGCAGCCGCGCGCACAAGCGCGCGAAAGGTCGTCCGGCGCGATCGGCGGTGGCCGATCAGTGCGTCGTCGTCACCACCGATGCCGGCAGCCGCACCATGCTCTGCACTTCCGGCACGAGCTGGATGAGCACGATCAGTGCACACAAGCCGATGGCGGTCAGCATGGTCGCGGGCCGGGTCTGCAGATGCGGGTTTGGTCCGCGCCGCGTGCGATGTTCGGTCATGGCCGAATCCTCGAAATCACTTACTTAAAAGGTCGGCCGAAACCCGAAAAATCAGTGGGCCCAGCCGCGCGAACCTTAGGACATGGCTGCGGCGCACTCAATGAAAATCTTTCGTAGAATCCAATGCTCTAGTGGACCATCTTCCGAGACGACTCGAAGGCACAACAGCTCGCGTTTCGACGCAAGCCGGGCCACTCCTTATGGTCCGCCTGCATTCCAAGAAGGCTCCTTCGTCGGATGCGTCGTCGCATCGCATCCCATCGACAACAGGCCAGGCGGCGTGGGCAACAGCGGCGTGGTGAAGGACTCGGGCGCCAAGGCAGAGTAAACTTCGAGCATGAATGCACCCCTGCCCGGCAATACCCGTACCCTGGTGCTGACCGGCGCCAGCCGCGGCATCGGCCATGCCACGGTGAAGAAGTTCGGCGCCAGCGGCTGGCGGATCATCACGATTTCCCGCCAGCCCTTCAGCGCGCTCTGTCCGTGGCCGGGCGGTGGGCAGAACCATGTGCAGCTCGACCTCGGCGACCCGGTCGAGCTCGGCCGCGGCATCGAGGAGATCCGCCGTCGCCTCGGCGGCGATGGCCTGCACGCGCTGGTCAACAATGCGGCGATCTCGCCCAAGGGACCGAAGGGCGAGCGGCTCGGCGCGCTCGACACGCCGTTCGACCTGTGGCGGCAGGTCTTCAACGTGAACTTCTTCGCGCCGGTGGCGTTGGCGCGCGGCCTGGTCGAAGAGCTCTCCAGGGCGCAGGGCTGCGTCGTGAACGTGACCTCGATCGCCGGGAGTCGCGTGCATCCCTTCGCCGGCTCGGCCTATGCGACGTCGAAGGCCGCGCTCGCCTCGCTGACGCGCGAGATGGCGCACGACTTCGGGCCGCGCGGCATCCGCGTCAACGCCATCGCGCCGGGCGAGATCGACACCTCGATCCTGTCGCCGGGCACCGAGAAGATCGTCGAGCAGCAGATTCCGATGCGGCGTCTGGGCACCCCCGACGAAGTCGCCGACGTGATCCATTTCCTGTGCGAGAAGGGTGCGTCCTATGTTTCCGGCGCCGAGATCCAGATCAACGGCGGCCAGCACGTCTAGGAGTACGTCATGGACACGATGACCAACCTGAAGGGCGAAACCGGGCGCGACGCGCGCCGGCGCATCCGCGCCCAGGGCAACAACATCGCGCCGACCTCGGGCATGGCGCCGGGCTACGTGCAGGGCAATCTCGCCATCCTGCCGAAGGAATTCGCCGCCGACTTCGCCCGCTTCTGCGCGCTCAACCCCAAGCCCTGCCCGCTGCTCGGCCAGAGCGAGCCCGGCGATCCCCGCCTGCCGATGCTGGGCGAGGACCTCGACATCCGCACCGACATCCCGCTGTACCGCGTCTGGAAGAAGGGCGAGCTGGTCGAGGAAGTGACCGACCTGAAGAAGGTATGGCGCGACGACCTCGTGTCGTTCGTGCTCGGCTGCTCCTTCTCCTTCGAGGAGGCGCTGGTCGAGAACGGCCTCGAGATCCGCCACCAGAGCTGCAACGTCAACGTGCCGATGTACCGGACCAACGTCGAGTGCACGCCGGCCGGCCCGTTCCACGGCCCGATGGTCGTGTCGATGCGCCCGTTCAAGCCGGCCGACGCCATCCGCGCGGTGCAGGTGACGACGCGCTTCCCGTCCGTCCACGGCGCGCCGGTGCATCTCGGCAAGCCGGAGCTGATCGGCATCAAGGACATCGCCAAGCCCGACTACGGCGATGCCGTTCCGGTGCACGACGACGAGCTGCCGGTGTTCTGGGCGTGCGGCGTCACCCCGCAGTCGGTCGTGGCGACGGTCAAGCCCGACTTCTGCATCACCCATGCGCCGGGCTATATGCTGGTGACCGACCTCCTGAATTCGCGACTCGCGATCCTTTGACCGTCTTACTGCCGGTCGGCGCGGCGCACGGTCTTCGGCTTCGGCTCCTCCCTCGAGGAGGCCATGGTCAATCGCGCAATCAAGCCGCTGCGGCTCTGTCCGGCCGAGCGGGCGATATCGTCGAGACGCCGCAGGATGCGCCGCGGGAGAGTGATGTTGATCCGCTCGACGGTGTCGTCGAAGAAACTGTCCTCGAGGTCGACCACCCCCACGGCCCATCCTTTGTAGCCGCGCAGGTTGCGCGCCGCTTCCAGGCTCGAGGGCGGCGGAATGGGCTGGCCGCTGTCGAGAGCCGCATCGATCCACGCCGCCGCGGCTTCCTTCGCCGCCTCGACGGCTTCGTCGAGCGTATCTCCGGCGGAGAAGCAGCCCGGCAAGTCGGGCACGACGACCCCGAACGCCGCGGTTTTGGTCGCATCGTGGATGAGAACCGGATAGCGCATCGTGAACAAGATGCGTGCCATGCACCCGCGGCGTCAATTCCGGGCCCCCGGGCCTTGATCGGCCCGGCTTGCTGAACGTACGTTCACTGCTTCGGGAGGAAGTGGACTGATGGTCAAAGGCGCGTTCGACGGCATCACCGTTCTCGACTTCACGCAGGGCATCGCCGGCCCGCACGCTTCCATGCTGCTGGCGCTGCACGGCGCCGACGTCATCAAGATCGAGCCGCTGGAAGGCGACTGGGGCCGTGCATTGGGCGACATCAAGGGCGACCACTGCGCCCATTCGATCGCCTACAATCGCGGCAAGCGCTCGATCGCCCTCGACCTCAAGTCGGCCGACGGCCGCGCCGTGGTGCAGAAGCTCGCCGCCAGGGCCGACGTGGTCATGGAAAGCTTCCGCCCGGGCGTGATCTCGCGCCTCGGCTTCGGCTACGACGACATCCGGAAGATCAATCCGAAGGTCGTCTACTGCTCGGTGTCGGGCTTCGGCCAGACCGGCCCCTACAGCAAGCGGCCGACCGTCGACGGGCTGATCCAGGCCTTCTCCGGCATGATGGTGATGAACAAGCTGCCCGACGGCACGCCGTGGCGGCAGGGCATGATCGCCGTCGACGTCACGACCGGCCTCTACACCTTCCAGGCGCTGGCGCCCGCCATCATGCGGCAATTCCGCTTCGGCGAGGGCTGCTACATCGATTCCAGCCTGATGCTTTCGGCCGCGGCGTTCCAGGGCGGCAAGCTGATGGAATGGATCTTCTCCAACGGCGCGCCGCCGGTGCTCTACATGCCGGCCGGCAGCTACCGGACCAAGAACGGCTACATCATGGTGTCGGCGATGCGGCCGCATCATTTCAAGCTGCTGTTCGAACTGATCGGCCGCCCCGATATCGCCAGCGATCCCGAGCTGCAGAGCCACGAGGCGCGCATCAGGAATGCGCCCAAGATCATCAAGGCGCTGCAGGAGACGATGCCGTCGAGGACCACCGAGGAGTGGATCGCGATCCTGCAGCCCAAGGACGTGTTCTGCGAGCGCGTCAACAACTACACCGACTATCTCGAGCACGAGCACGTCAAGGCGTCGGGCGCGATCGACTGGATCGAGCAGGAGCGCGTCGGCCGCCTGCCGGTCGCCAACATCCCCGGCCTGCCGCGCGCCGCCGAGCACGAGCCGCAGCAGCACGCGCCCCATATCGGCGAGGACGGCCCGGACATCCTCAGCGAGCTCGGCTACAGCGCCGCGGAGATCGAGGCGATCTTCAGCCGCGGCGGCATCGGCCGGCCATCGGAGGCGGCGCCCGCCAAGGCGGCGGACTGAGCCGCCGACGGGTAGCGGAAATGGCGGAAATGGCGGAAACTCCACGCCCCTGCCATCCCTGCCAACAACTGCCAGACGGGTTGGCAGTGCTTCGATGCAAGCGGGCCGGCATTTTCCGCGAGTCCTGCCACTCGGCCCGCACCCCCGGTGAGGGAGACGCATAACCCGCCTTCTTCGCCTCAGCGACGCAGCAGGCTTGATTGAAATGGGCATCGCCATGCGCCCACCCTGCACCATCGCGGGCGGAACACCTATTAAGGGCAATGGCCGGCAAGATTCCGCAGACGAATCAATGGGCGTCACCCGGTCCATTGCCCACGACGACCCGTGTGCGCATGGCTTATCCACCGCTTGCGGTGGATTGTTGATCACATCACCTGGAAGCCCTTCGCGAACGGATCGCGGTCGTCGACGAAGATGGTGTTGATGCCGTGCTGGCGCGCCCAGCCGGAGATCGACGGCACGATGGCGCCGTGGTTGCCGACCCTGGCCGTCGCCTCGACGCGGCCGTCGAACAGCGAGCCGATGATGCTCTCGTGCACGAAGTCGTCGCCGACCCTCAGCTTGCCCCTGGCGGCGAGTTGGGCCATGCGCGCCGAGGTGCCGGTGCCGCACGGGGAGCGGTCGATCGCCTTGTCGCCGTAGAACACGGCGTTGCGAGCGTGCGCGCGCTGATCGCGCGGCTTGCCGGTCCACATGACGTGGCTGACGCCGCGGATGGTCTGGTTCTCGGGATGGACCGGCTGGATCTTCTCGTTGAGCAGCCGGCGCACGACCGGCGACAGCCGCAGCACGTCGCCGGCCGACATCGACTCCAGCCCGGCGAAGTTCTTCTGCGGCTCGAGGATGGCGTAGTAGTTGCCGCCATAGGCGATGTCGAAGGCGAGCTCGCCGATCCCCGGCACGTCGACCACCACGTCGGTCGCGGCGAGATAGGAGGCGACGTTGGTTATCCGCACGCTCTCGACGAAGCGGCCTTGCAGGTCGTAGCGCGCCACCACGCGGCCGGCCGGCGCATCGAGGTTGAGCACGCCCGGCGTCGCCGGCGTCACCAGGCCGTTCTCGATCGCCATCGTCACCGTGCCGATCGTGCCGTGGCCGCACATCGGCAGGCAGCCCGAGACCTCGATGAACACGATTCCGATGTCGCAATCGGGCCGCGTCGGCGGATAGAGGATCGAGCCCGACATCACGTCGTGGCCGCGCGGCTCGAACATCAGGGCCTGGCGGATCCAGTCGTGCCTGGCGAGGAAGTCGAGCCGCCGCTCGCTCATGGTGGCACCCTCGAGCAGCGGCCCGCCGCCCGACACCAGCCGCACCGGGTTGCCGCAGGTGTGGCCGTCGAGACAGGAGAAGGTATGCACGGACATGAGGCGAAGTCTTAGCCTATTGCCGTCGTGAACGACATCCGTCGTCCCTCCACTCCGCTTCGCTAAAGCGCGGATTTGATCCGCGCGAGTCGGGACGACGGGCTATGCCTTTTCAGGGCGACAGGAGGAAGCGCTCGACCTCGCGGGCGCTGCCGAGCCGCACCACCTTCTTGTCCTTGCCCAGAGACTCCGTGTCGACGGTGAAACGCCGGCGGTTCCGGCGGTGCGTCTTCATGGCGTAGAGCAGGATCGACTGGCGGGTGAAGAAGGAGCGCACCAGGGACTCGGTGTTGCCGCTGCCCCAGAGGTTCTCCCGGGTCACCGAGCGGCGCAGCGTCCGCCGGAACAGGCGCCAGATCACCAGCGGGAACGGCAGGTCGAGCCAGACCAGCGTATCGGCGGCGCGCCAGGTGAGGTCGCGCACCGAATCGTAGTTCCCGACGACGATCCAGTCGCCGTCGCGGGTCTCGCGCTCGACGCGATGGCGCAGCAACTCGATCGGCGCCGGCTGCCAGTCGGGGCCCCAATTGAGCTTGTCGAGCTCGACGACGCGCAGGCCATGGCGCGCCGCGAGCCTATCAGCCAGCCAGCTCTTCCCCGACCCCGTGGTCCCGAAGACGACAACGCGCCGCACAGCGCACGGACTGTAGCGTCCGGCGCTGAGCCAGCGTAGGGTTGCCGCCGTCTTTGGGGGAAGCGTCGATGTCGCAGTTTCTGTTCCGGAATTTCAGCGTCCTGGACCCGCGCTGGGACGAGCCGCGCGGCGGTTACGAGGTGCTGGTCGAGGGCGACACCATCCGCCAGGTCTCGAGCAAGCCGATCAAGGCCGGCAATGCCCGGGTGATCGACGGCGGCGGCAAGCGCACCCTGATGCCGGGCCTGATCGACTGCCATGTGCACGTGTTCCTGACCGAGGTGAACATCCGCCACCTCGAGGCGGTGCCGCTCACCCTGCTGACCGCCAAGTCGGCCGAGCTGATGCGCGGCATGATCGACCGCGGCTTCACCACGGTGCGCGATACCGGCGGCGCCGACTGGGGCATCAAGACCGCCGTCGAATCGGGGCTCATTCCCGGCCCGCGCCTGTTCATCTCCGCCAAGGCGATCGGCCCGACCGGCGGCCATTCCGACTCCCGCCGCCGCACCGATTACCAGCAGGCGTCCTGCGGCTGCTGCAACGCCATGGTCTACGTCATGGCGGTCGCCGACGGCGCCGACGAGGTGCGCAAGTGCGTGCGCGAGCAGATGCGGCAGGGCGCCGACCAGGTCAAGATCATGTGCTCGGGCGGCGTCGCCTCGCCCTACGATCCGCTCGATTCGCTGCAGTTCTCCGAGGCCGAGATCGCGGCGGCGACCGACGAGGCGAGGGCGTTCGGCCGCTACGTGCTGGCCCACGCCTACACGCCCGAGGCGATCACCCGCGCGATGAACAACGGCGTGCGCACCATCGAGCACGGCAACCTGATCGACGACAAGTCGGCGCGGCTGATCAAGTCCAAGGGCGGCTACATGATCGCCAACCTGGTGACCTACTTCTCGATGAAGGAGCGGGCGGCGCAGTTCGGCATGACCCCCGAGATGCTGGCCAAGAACGACATCGTGCTGGAGGGCGCGCTGCGCTCGCTGGAGATCTGCAAGAGGGCCGGCGTCAAGGTGGGCTACGGCACCGACCTGCTGGGCGCGCTGCAGGTCGACCAGAGCCTGGAGTTCATCCATCGCGCCAAGGTGCTGAAGCCGATCGAGATCATCCGCCAGGCGACCACCGTCGGCGCCGAGATCCTGCGCATGGACGGCAAGCTCGGCACGCTCCGGGAAGGCGCCTACGCCGACCTGATCGCGGTCGACGGCAATCCCGTGAAGAAGCTCGAGCTCTTCCTCGACCAGGGCAGGCACCTGCCGATGATCATGAAGGGCGGGCAGTTCCATAAGAACAACCTGTCATCCCGAGCGTAGCGAGGGATCTTTCCGGGCCAGCAAGGATCCCTCGGCCTTCGGCCTCGGGATGACAAGGGAGCGCTTACCGAGATGTCGTCGTACTTGTTCAAGAACCTCAATCTCCTCGATCCGAACTGGAAGGAGGCGCGGGGCGGGTACGAGGTGCTGGTCGAGGGCGACACGATCAGGGAGGTGTCGTCGAG
>JAFEFF010000176.1 GCA_018240745.1 Pseudomonadota bacterium | reverse complement strand
CGACGAGGTACTCGACATTCTCGATGCCGCCCTGAAGAGCCTGGTCATCTCGCACCATGGCAAGTTCTGGCACTTCGACAACCTCCGCCTGACACCTCGCCCGCTGCAGCAGCCGGCGCCACCGATCTGGGTCACGGTGGTCAGTGCATCGTCGGCACGCAAGGCGGCGCGACGCGGCGCCAAGCTCTGCACCGGCTTTCATCCGTTGAGCAAGATCATCGAGATCTTCGACGCTTTCCGAGACGAGGCCCGCAAGATTGGCCGCAGCGTAGGGCCCGAGGATCTGTGCATCCGCCGCCAAGTCACGATGCTCGGCGACGACGATGACGCCGCAACGGTCGTCGATACGGTACTGCGCAACATGCGCAAGTATCTCGAAGCAGACCCGCGGCTCGATACGCCGGACCGGCCGGCGGTCCTCGATACACCGACGGCGCATGCGTTCTCGATCGGCGACGACGAGGTGATTGCCGGCACAGCCAGCTCGGTCTCTGCACAAATCATCGATCAATGCCGGTCGGCCGGTGCCGGGCACTTCGCAGCGAACTTCAACCGGTCCCAGCCGCCGGAAACATTGAAGCAGTGGTATGCCGAATTCGGCCGGCATGTCATTCCCAGCCTGCGCAACACCGCCTCGTCGGCGCGGGCTGCGGCGTCTTGACTCGGACAGGGCACGCTTGGCTCCGGGCGCTCGTATGGCAGAATGGGTCTCCCCTCTCGAAGGCCCGCGTACAAGGAGCCGAGCGATGCCCGACATGTTTCTTCAGCGCCTCGACGCCGCAGTTGCCCAGCACTCCGTGACGATCAAGAAGCGCGCGACGGCTGAAGTGATCCACGCCGACCTCCGTGAGCGCATCGAGCGGCTGGCGGCGCGCGAGCCAAAGTTTCGCGGCTGTGCAGCGGGGCTCCCCAAGCCGCTGCCCGTCCATCGCGACGGCGCGCCGAACTGGACGGTCGACGGCTTCACCGAATTGCAGCCCGGCTGCTTCATTACCCTGGTCAAGATCGTCGACCAGGTCCGCCTCGAATACGATCTGGTGGCCTGACGCTCCGCGTCAGGAGCCGACGAGGCGCCAACCCTCCTTCGCGCGCTCGAGCACGGTCGGTTTCATGCCAAACGGCTCGGGCGTGACGCCGCGGATCCAGAGCTCCATCCGCTCGATCGAGACCTCGACGAACAGCGCGTGCGCCCGGTCGGCCTCGGTCGGGAAATAGGCCTCGTAGCCGCGCTTCCAGCGCCGGCGCACCACCGCCGGGTCGTCTTCGAGGATCGCCGTGCCGGTCACGGCGACGTAGCCGTCGCTCGGCTGATCCTCGTAGATCGCCGTGACCTTGCCGCAGCGGCGGATCTCCGCCGCCTTGCGCGAACGGCTATCGGCCAGGAAGCGGACGGTCAGCGCATCCTCTCCCGGCGCGGCCGGAATGCGCCCCATCGGCCGGGCATGGATGCCGTCCTCCGCCGTCGTCATCAGCCAGCAGTAACACATGCCGGCCATCGTCTTCGCCGCCCCGTCCAGCAGCCGCGTCGTCTCGTTCGACATCGCTCACTCCTTTGTTGACCATCACGTCTAGACTATATAGTCTACAACGCATGGGCCGGCCACTGTTCGACAACGCGGATTTCTTGGCCGCAGCCCGCTCCCTCGCCGCCGAGCGCGGACCGGCGGCCGTGACGGTCGATTCGGTGACCGCGCGGCTCGGGGCCCCGAAGGGCTCGTTCTATTACCGCTTCGCCTCGCGTGACCTGTTGCTGGGCGAGCTGTGGCTCACCACCGTGCTCGCCTACCAGCAGGGCTTCGTCGCAGCGATCGAGGCCGGCGACGGCCTGGCCGCGGCCCTGCATACGCCCGCCTGGGTGCGCCGCCATCTCGACGATGCCCGCCTGCTGCTGCTCCACAGCCGCCACGACTTCGTGCAGGGCGACTGGCCTGCGCCGCTCAAACGCGGCGTGCGCGATCAGGCCGAGCGCTTCGAAGGCTGCCTCGCCGCGTTCTCGCGCCGGGCTTTCGGCCGCGCCGGCCCGTCGGAACTGCGCCGCGCCACCTTCGTGCTGGCCGAGGTGCCGATCGCCGCGGTGCGCCAGCACCTCGAACGCCGCGAGCCGCCGCCGCCGCTGGTCGACGAGCTGATTGCCGAGACCTACCGCGCGATCACCGCCCGACCACGAGGCCGGGGATGAGGAAGAAGGTCAGGACGGCGAGATTCATCAGGTCGACGAAGAAGGCTCCGACGATCGGCACGACAACGAACGACTCCGGCGCGGGTCCGTAGCGGCGAGTCACCGCCTGCATGTTGGCGATCGCGGTCGCCGTTGCGCCCATGGCGAAGCCGCAGAACGCGCCCGCCGACACCGCCGCTTCATAGTCGCGGCCGCAGATGCGGAAGACCACCACCCTCGCCCACAGCGCGACCAGCACGGTTTGCCCGGCAAGGATGATCAGCAACGGCCCTGCAAGCGTCACCACGCTGACCAGGTCGAGGTTCATCATCGTCCAGACCAGGAACAACGACAGGCTGAACGAGCCGATCAGCTCGGTAGCAGTGTCGGGCAGACGCAGCCGAACGGCGGCAAGGACATTGCGCAACACGAGGCCGATCAGCAGGCACCACAGGAAGCTCGGCACGGTGACGACACCTCCTTCGAGGGCGCCCGACACGGCTTGTCCGGCAATGACGGCCGCCAGCACC
This sequence comes from Pseudomonadota bacterium, assembly GCA_018240745.1. Lineage (GTDB taxonomy): Bacteria > Pseudomonadota > Alphaproteobacteria > Reyranellales > Reyranellaceae > Reyranella. The sequence continues at coordinate 25,468 of JAFEFF010000176.1, read as the reverse complement.
GCCGCCAGGGCGACGGTGAGCGCGCCGGTCGTTACAGGGCGCTCCGCCGGACCGCCGACCACGTCGCCGGTTTTCTGCGCGGCCGGAAGGCCACCGATGCGCCGGATCAACGATCCGGACACCGGCCCGCCCAGCACACCGCCGATCACCAGGCCGATGGTGGCCGACGTCATGGTGAGGCCCATCACGCCGAGCAGGCCATAGTCCGCCGCGAAGCGCTCGGCATAGGCCGCCCCGGTGCCGTGACCGCCGACCAGCGTGACGCTGCCCGCAACCAGCCCCAGTACAGGATGCAGCCGCAGGATCTGCGCCATCACGATGCCGAGCGCGTCCTGCATGATCAGGAACGGGAACAGCGCCAGCAGGAAGCGCAGCAGGCGCGGCCCGCCACGCCGCAGAAGCGACAGATCGGCGGTGAGGCCGATCGAGGCAAAGAACAGCAACAGCAGCGTCGACCGGGTCGTGGTGTCGCGTGTGAAGGCGATGCCCGCGAACTGCTGCAACAGCAGCGTGAGACCGGCGAACAGCAGCCCCCCGACGATCGGCGCGGGAATGCTGAAGCGCGCCAGCAGCGTCACCCGATCCGCCAGGAAGGCGCCGATCGCCAGCATCACGCAGGCTGCCAGCAGCGATGGCAGCGCGGACAGGGCGATCGTCGAAGGCACGCGCTAGGGCGCTGCCTGCGGCCCCCGCACCAGCTTGCCCGGCAGCGCGCCGGTCGCCTCGCCGTCGCGGTAGGTCACCGCGCCCGAGACGATGGTCGCGCGATAGCCGCGCGCCTTCTGCAACAGGCGCTTGCCCCCGGCCGGCAGGTCCCACTTCATCACCGGCGCCTCGACGCCGAGCTTGTCGAAGTCGATGACGTTGAGGTCGGCCTTGTAGCCGGCTGCGATCACGCCGCGGTCGCCGAGGCCGACGGCGCGGGCATTGTCGCGCGTCTGGCGCTTGACCAGCCACGCCACGTCGAGCTTGCCGCGCGCGCGGTCGCGGCCCCAGTGCGCCAGCAGGGTGGTCGGGAACGAGCCGTCGGAGATCAGGCCGACATGCGCGCCGCCGTCGCCCAGACCGATCAGCGTATGCGGGCTCTGCATCATCTCGCGGCAGCACTCGAGATTGTACGCGGCGAAGTTGGCGAACGGCGAGAAGATGAAGTTCCTGCCCTCGTTCTCGACCAGGTAGTCGTAGATCACCTCGCGCGGATCGCGGCCCTGGCGGCGCGCCTGCGCGCCGAGCGAGGTCTCCTGCGCCGGCTCGTAGTCGGGCGGATCGCCCAGCGGGAACATGCGATCGTAGTCGGTGAGGCGCGCGGCCATGTCGGAGCGCAGCGGCTGGCGGCTCTCCTCCAGCAGCCTCGCGCGGAACGACGCATCGCGCATGATCGCCACGCGCTCGGCCACGCTCTTCCCGGCGATCGCCTTGTACGAAGCGCACATCGAGAACGGGATGCGCGAGGCCTGCAGGCCCTGCAGCACGCCGATCGGCCGCGGCGCCACCTGCGCCTTGGCCGCGTGGCCCTTGCCGGCCAGCCCCTCGACCAGGCCGAGCAGGCGCCGCCAGCTCTCCGGCCTGGTGTGACGCTGCGCCAGCGACACGGAGAACGGGCGGCCGCTCGCGCTCAGCAGGCGGTCGATCATCTCGAACTCGCTCTCGGGATCGGGCGTGTTGAAGTCGGAGATGAACTCGATCACGCCGGAGCCCGCGTCCTTCATGCCCAACGCGATGCCCAGGAGCTCGGCCTCGGAGGCGCGCAGCGAGGGCGTCGGGTCGCCCTTCACGGTGCGATGGTTGAGCGTGCGCGAGGTCGAGAAGCCGAGCGCGCCGGCACGCATCGCCTCGGCGGTCAGGGCGCGCATCTGCGCCACCTCGTCGGGAGTCGCCTCCTCCAGCCGCGCCGCGCGCTCGCCCATCACGAACACGCGCAGCGCACCATGCGGCAGCTGCGCGCCGAGATCCATGTCGCGCGGCCGCGCCTCGAGCGCATCGAGATACTGGCCGAACGACTCCCACGACCAGCTCAACCCCTCGTGCAGGGCAGCACCCGGGATGTCCTCGACGCCTTCCATGAGCTCGACCAGGCGGTCGCGATCCTGCGGCCGCACCGGTGCGAAGCCGACGCCGCAATTGCCCATCACCGCGGTGGTGACGCCGTGCCAGCTCGAGGGCTGCAGTCGCGAATCCCAGGTCGCCTGGCCGTCATAGTGGGTATGGATGTCGACGAAGCCGGGCGTCACCAGCAGGCCCCTGGCGTCGATCTCCTCGGCGCCCCTGCCCGATACGGCGCCTACCGCGGTGATCGTGCCATCCTCGACCGCGACATCGGCCTCGCGCGTGCCGTTGCCCGTGCCGTCGGCCACCGTGCCGCCGCGGATGATCAGGTCGTAGTCGGCCATCATTTCGCTCCCGGGTTCGGCCGTAAGCTTACCACAGCTCGCCCGACTACATGATGCAGCGCGCGTCGATATCGTGCAGCGGAAAGACCATGAACGGCGCCAGCGCCAGGACGATCGCCGGCCAGGCCGTGGAGGCGTCGAGGTCCGGCACAACCCACTCGTAAAGTTTCAGGACCGCGGCGAAGACCGGCATGCCGACGATCAGGTAGACCGCGCCCAGCGGCACGAAGAACAGGATCAGGAAACCCAGGACCAGCCAGATGCTGTACTCCAGCGCGACCCAGAACAGGCCGAGTCCGATCACCACGAAGCTCGCCCATTGCAGCTCGTCGACATAGGGCGGCGGGCGGCCGGAGTTCACCATGTCCATGATGCCGACCTGGGCCGCGATCACGGCGTAGCCCAGCATGATGAAGTAGGCGACCGGCAGCACTGCCGGTGTCGTGCAGTCGGTCAGCCGGTCGGCGACGAACATTGCGACCACATACGCCGACACGAAGGCGCTCAGCGTGACTGCCGCGCCCAGCCAGAGCAGATTTGCCGAAGGCTTCATATCTCGCCTAACCTTTAGCATGATCCGCTCCAACAAACTCGGCCATGTCGAGTGGATGGTGATCGCGTGAGCGCGGAAGAGACCGAGGTCCTGGTCGCGGGTGCAGGCCCGGTCGGCCTGACCCTGGCGATCGACCTCGGGCGGCGCGGCGTGCGCTGCACCCTGATCGAGCGCAACCCGACGACCGCGCCGTACCCGAAGATGGACCGTTCCAACGCGCGCACGATGGAACTCTACCGCCGCATCGGCATCGTCGACCGCGTGCGGGCGCTGGGCTATCCGCCCGAGAACTCGATGAACGTCTATCTCTGCTCACGGCTGAGCGACCCGCCGATCGCAGTGCTGGAATATCCGTCGGTCGCCGAGCGGCGCAGGCAGATCGCCGAGAGCGAGGACGGACGCTGGCTGCTCGAGCCCTACCAGCTGGTGTCGCAGAACAAGCTCGAGCCGCTGCTCAAGGAGGTGGCGGAGGGCACGCCCAACGTAACCGTCCGTTACGGCTGCGAGCTGATGGACCTGGCGCAGGACGCCGACGGCGTGACCATATCGGCCCGCACCGCGGATGGCCGCGACGAGACGCTGCGCGCGACCTACCTGGTGGGCTGCGACGGCGGCAGCAGCCGGGTGCGCAAGAAGCTCGGCATCAAGCTCGACGGCCGCGGCCGCATCCGCGACCTGGTGCAGGTGATCTTCAGGTCGGACGAGCTCTACCGGCGCATCCGCACCGGGCACGGCCGGCACTACAATTTCGTCGACGCCGTGGGCTCGACCATCATCGCCCAGGGTTGCCGCACCGAGTTCACCCTGCATTCGTCGCTGCCGGCCGACACGGATTTCCGGCCGGTGATCGCCGACCTGATCGGCTTCCCCTGTTCGTTCGAGATCCTCCAGGTCATCCCATGGCGACACAATCTCTTGATCGCCGACCACTACCGCGACCGCCGCGTGTTCCTCGCCGGCGACGCGATCCATCTCGTCATCCCGACCGGCGGGCTCGGCATGAACACCGGCGTGGGCGATGCCTTCGACCTCGCCTGGAAGCTCGCCGGCACGATCCATGGCTGGGGCGGGCCGGGCCTGCTCGACGGCTACGAGAACGAGCGCCGCCCGGTCGGCGTGCGCAACGTCGAGGCGACGAGCTGGGCGGCGGCCGGCGTGCCGATCTGGCGGGCGCTGCTGAAGATCGACACGATCAATGCCGACACGCCCGAGGGCGAGGCGCATCGCAAGGAGATCGCGGCGTCGTTCGACGTCAATCATCGCCGCATGCACGGCATGGTCGGCGTCGAGGCCGGCTATTCGTACGCGGGCTCGCCGCTGATCGCCGATGAGCCGGGCAATGCCGCCGAATGGGAGGTCAGCCGCTACGTTCCCAAGGCCGTGCCGGGCGCGCGCATCCCGCACATGTGGCTGAGCGACGGCAGCGCCTTGCAGGACCGGCTGGGCGACAACTACACGCTGCTCGACCTCGCGGGCGATTGCGACGCGAGCGCTCTTGTCGCGGCGTTCCGGCAGCGCGGCGCGCCGATCGAGGTCCTGCAGCTCGACGAGAAGCGCGTACGCGACGTCTACGGCGCGTCGGTGTTCCTGCTGCGCCCCGACCTGCACATCGTCTGGCGCGGTCACGGGCCGCCCGACGATCCGGTCGGCCTGGCGGCGCTGGCGACAGGCTGGGGGCCGTCCCGGCCGGTGCACCAGCCGCGGGTCCGGCTGGCGAAGTGATCGTTCGGCGCGGTTTACGCGGCCGGCTGGTGCCTCTACCATTCGCCGAAATGACGACTGGGAGGATTTGCCGTGACCAACGGACACCAGGTCGAGACGCATAACACCGCTTACTTCCGCCACGACTACGGCAGCGACCAGTCCGACCTGCGGCGGCTCTACGAGCAGGCCAAGGTCGATCAATGGAATGCCGCCCGCGACATCGACTGGGCGGTGCCGCTCGAGGGCGACGGCGGGTTGATCTCGGACGACCTGGTCGACATCAACGGCACACGCTTCTGGGACGCGATGCCGGAGGCCGACCGCGTCGAGCTCAACCGGCGCGTCACGCGCTGGCGGCTGTCGACCCTGGTGCAGGGCGAGCATGGCGCGATGCTGCTGTGCAGCCAGCTCGTCGACTGCGTGCAGGGCCAGGACGCCAAGCTCTTCCAGTCGACCCAGGTCGCCGACGAGGCGCGGCACAACGAGGTGCTGCAGCGCTACATCGACCTCCGGCTCGACGGCGAGATCTATCCGGTCGGCGGCAACGTGCGCGAGATCTTCGACACCCTGCTCGGCACCTCCTCCTGGTACCTCAAGACGATCGGCCTGCAGCTTGTCGCCGAGACCTTCGCGGTGTCGCTGTTCCGTATGCTCGCCGAGTCGTCGAAGGACGCGGTGCTCCGCCAGGTCTGTCGCCGCATCCTGCAGGACGAGGCGCGCCACATGGGCTTCGCCATGCTCTCGCTGCCCGATCTCGTCGCCCAGGCGACCGAGGCGGAGCATCGGGAGATGGAGGACTTCGCGGTGTGGGCGCTCGGCCGCACGCTCGCCGGTACCTTCCCGCTCGCGGTCTATCAGGAGCTGGGTTTCGGCAAGAGCGAGCTCGACGAGATCAAGCACTTCCGCCGCCAGCGGGCCGCCGGCGGCGACGAGACCGCTTTCCGCAAGTACTTCCGCCGCGACCTGCACGACGGGCTGGTGCGCAACCTGCGCAAGGTCGGCCTGATCACCGACCGTATCGCCCCCAGCCTCGAAGGCTTCGGGCTGAAGCTCGCGGCGTGACCAGCGCGCCGAGACCGCGGCACGAAATAGTGGAAATTGCGGTAATTCCCGCGCCACTCTCCGCAGAATCGCCAGACTGCCACGGACTGCCAGTCGCCGTGGCAGTGATTTGTTGCAGGCAGGCCAGCGTTTTCGGCGGTTTCTGCCATCCTGCCCGCACCCCCTCCCGGGCCCTCAAAAATACCCCTCCATCGTCGTATCGATCGCATGCAGTGCAAGCCAGGCGAATTGACGGACGAGGCGAGCGCTCATGCGCCCCAGTCTGCCTCGTCACGCGGAGAAACACCTAATAAGGGCAATGGCCGCGATGATTCCGCCGCAAAACTGGACGCCGAAGCCAGGCCATTGCCCAAGGTGAGACTCGCAAACGCTCGGTTATCCCCAACGTCAGCGCCAGCGCGACGAGGTGTAGACGTAGGTCGTGCGGCCGCTGCCGTAGAAGGCGAACACGCCGACGATGAAGCCGAGATCGTAGAAGAAGCCGGCGTTCGGAAACTCATAGATGCGGACCGGGAAGAACAGGCTCGCGATCAGCGAGAACAGCGAGATGTAGCCGTGTACGAAGCCCAGCAGGAGCCCGGGCAGCGGCGCCCCGCCCGAAGGCGGCGGCTGGTGTGCACAGGCCCCGAGAACGGACGCCAGAACCAGAACTCCAGCCAACGAACGCCACCGCATCGCTGCCTCCTTCCGCCCGGAGCACCCCGTCGAGGGCCTGATGGTAGCACCGTCGGCCTTAAATGGACGTGCCTTTGCTCGGAGTCTTCTCATGCTCTTCCGGACCGGAAGGTCATGACGCCTGCGCCGGGGCGCTGCACGACGAAGCGGCTAGAAGCCGGCGGCGCGTCCCGTGAACGCCGCCGCCTGCTCGAGCGCCGCCGCCGCCTTCAGCATGGTTTCCTCGTCGAAGGCGCGGCCGATCAGCTGCAGGCCGAGCGGCAGGCCGTCCTTGTCGAGGCCGACCGGCACCGAGATACCCGGCAGGCCGGCCATCGACGCCGGAATGGTGAACATGTCGTTGAGGTACATGGTCACCGGATCGTCCATCTTCTCGCCGGCGGCGAAGGCCGCGGTCGGCGCGGTCGGCGTCAGCAGTACGTCGCACTTCTGGAAGGCATCCTTGAAGTCGCGCGCGATCAGCGCCCGCACCTGCTGGGCCTTCTTGTAGTAGGCGTCGTAGTAACCGGCCGACAGCACGTAGGTGCCGATCATCACGCGCCGGCGCACTTCCTTGCCGAAGCCCGCCGCGCGCGTGTTCTGGTACATCTCGATCAGATCCTTGCCCGGCACCCGCAGCCCGTAGCGCACCCCGTCATAGCGCGCGAGGTTGGACGAGCACTCGGCCGGCGCCACGATGTAGTAGGCCGGCAGCGCGTACCTGGTGTGCGGCAGCGAGATTTCGACGATGGTGGCGCCCGCCACCTTCATCATCTCGATGCCCTTGTCCCACAGCGCCACGATCTCCGGCGACGTGCCGTCCACGCGGTACTCCTTGGGGATCCCGACCTTCATGCCCTTGATGTCGGGGTTGCGCGCCGCGGCGGCGAAGTCGGGCACCGGCAATGGCGCCGAGGTCGAATCCTTCGGGTCGTGGCCCGCCATGCCCTGCAGCAGGATCGCCGAGTCCTCGACCGTGCGGGCGAACGGACCGGGCTGGTCGAGCGAGCTGGCGAACGCTACGACGCCCCACCGCGAGCAGCGGCCGTAGGTCGGCTTCAGGCCGACGATGCCGCAGAACGAGGCCGGCTGGCGGATCGAGCCGCCGGTGTCGGTGCCGGTGCTGCCCGGCACCATGTAGGCCGCGACCGCCGCCGCCGAGCCGCCGGACGAGCCGCCCGGCACCAGCTTGCGGTTGTCGCCGCGCCGTTTCCACGGGTTCTCGACGCCGCCGAAATAGCTCGTCATGTTCGACGAGCCCATGGCGAACTCGTCGAGGTTGGTCTTGCCGACCATCACCGCCCCCGCCTTCCAGAGATTGGAAGTCACGGTGCTCTCATAAGGCGGCACGAAGCCTTCGAGGATGTGGCTCGCCGCCGTGGTCTGCACACCCTCGGTGCAGAACAGATCCTTGACGGCGAGCGGCACGCCTTCGAGCAGGCCGGCTTCGCCGCGCGCGCGACGCTCGTCGGACGCCTTGGCCATCGCCCGCGCCTTGTCCGGCGTCTCGGTGATGAAGGCATTGAGCGCGCGATGCTCGTCGAGCTTCCTGAGGTGCGCGTCGACGACCTCGACGGCGCTGGCTTCCTTCTTCTTCATCGTCGCCGACAGCTCGGCGAGCGTCAGATCGGTCAGCCCCGCCATCGTCTACTCCACCACCTTGGGAACGGTGAAGAAGCCGCCGGCGTTCTTGTCGGTCGGGTCGATGTAGACCGCGCCGCCCGGTGCATTGGCCAGCACCTTCTCGGCGATGCCGCCGTCGGTCACCTTGTCCTCGCGCATCGGCAGGGTGACGTCGGAGACGCTGGCCATCGGCGCCACATTGGCCGTGTCGACCTCGTTCAGTTGCTCGATCCAGGCAAGGATCCCCGACAGCTCGCCGGCCAGCGGCTCGAGCTCTTCCTCAGGCACCTTCAGACGCGCCAGCCGCGCGATGCGCGCCACCGTCTCCTTGTCGAGCGACATCTCGAAAGCTCCGGAATTCGTATGATTCGGCGCGGTTGGTAGCCGGTTTGGTCCAAGCGGGCAACCGCCCCTCTTTCTCCTCTCCCTGGCGCAGACCTCCCTCCCCGTCGTCTCGACCAAGGCCCGAAGGGCCGCGCGGAGAGACCTTTTTTCGACGACCAGCGACCTATCGCTGAAAAAAGGTCTCTCCACTGCGCGCCTCGCGCTCCGGTCGAGACGACGGTTTACAGTTCCTTGGTCATGAAGATGCGGCTGGTACCCGGCGGGTCGCACGGGATCTCGCCGAACACCCGCCAGCCGAACTTCTTGTAGAACTCCGGCGCCTGGAAGCTGATGGTGTAGAGCACCGCCCGCTTGCAGCCGCGCTTGCGGCCCTCCTCCTCGGCCATCGCCAGCAGCCGTTGGCCCATCCCGCCGCCGCGCAGGGTCCTGGGAAGGTAGACAAGGTCGAGGAACAGCAGCCCGAGCGAGGACCGCCCGCTAATACCGCCCAGCGTGTTGCCGTCGGCATCCTTGACCAGCACGGCAAGCGGCTTGTGGTCGTGGATGCCGGTCTGCTCGTGGTTATAGATGGCCAATCCCCGCCCGATGACCTCGACGTCGCGCGGATCGGGCGCATCGCTCACGACGATGGTCGGTTCGCCCATGTCAATCGTCCTGCCGCAGCAGATCGCGCATGGTGCGGCCGCGGTACTCCGTGCGCACCAGGCCGCGGCGCTGCAGCTCGGGCACGACCAGGTCGACGAACTCCTCGATCGCGCCGGGGCAGTAGATCGGCGACAGCATGAACCCGTCGCCGCCTGCCTCCCGCAGGAACGCCTCCATCTGGTCGGCGATCGATGCCGGCGTGCCGACGAACTGCGGCAGGCCGACGCTCTGGCCATGGCGCTGCGCCACCTCGCGCAGGGTCAGCGACTCGCCCGACGGCTTGCGGAAACGGCTCTTCAGCCGCTGCAGCTCCGGCTCGGTGCGATCGGCCATCGGCGCCTCGAGGTCGATCTTCGACAGGTCGTAGTCGGCGTGCGCCGACAGGATGGCCATGCCGCCTTCGAGCGGCACCAGGGCGTTGTGCTCCTCCTGCTTCTCGCGCGCCTCGGCCTCGGTCGAGCCGATGATCGGCTGCATGCCGAACAGGATGCGGCAATGCTCCGGCGGGCGGCCGAGCTCGGCCATGCGGCCCTTGATGGTGTCGAAGTAGCGCTTGGCGTCCTGCGGCCGCGGCTGGATGGCGAAGATCGCGTCGGCGTACCTGGCGGCGAAGTCGACGCCCTTGGGCGAGGTGCCGGCCTGCAGGATCACCGGCCCGTCCTGCGGCGAGCGCACGACATTGAGCGGCCCGCGCGACCTGAAGAATTCGCCCTTGTGCTCGATGCGCCGGACCTTGGCCGAGTTGGCGAACTGCGCGCCCGCGCGGTCCATCACCACCGCGTCCTCGTCCCAGCTCGCCCAGAGCTTGCGGCAGACCTCGATGAACTCGTGCGCTCGATCGTAGCGAACGTCGGTCGGCGGGCGGTCGACGCCGAAATTGGCGTCCTGGTTGTGGTTGATCGAGGTGACCACGTTCCAGCCGGCGCGGCCGTCGGTCAGATGGTCGAGCGTCGCCCACAGCCGCGCGGCATAGAACGGATGGTGCTGGCTGACCGAGAAGGTCGAGGCGACGCCGATGTGCCTGGTCACCGCAGCCATGTAGGACAGCAGCGGGATCGGATCGTGCTCGGGCGCTTGCGCGGCGTAGCGCAAGGCCGGATCGAGCGAGCCGCGATAGGTGTCTGAGATGTAGTTGAGGTCGGCGAAGAACACCATGTCGAACATGCCGCGCTCGCAGACCTGCGCGATGTGCTGGTAGAGCTGCGGCCGCGTCCAGTCGTAGCCGGCCGCCGCAGTCTTCGGATGCCGCCACATGGCAAGGCTGTGATAGGTCGGCCCGTGCACCAGGAACTGCGCGAGATGCATCATCGCCATGGTCAGGTACCGGTTGGCGTCGGCGCCGCCATGCGCTGCGCCGCCACCGCCGCGATCGCGGTCCGGATCTCCGGCCGCTGGGCGAGCAGGCGGTTGAAGTCGCCCTTCGACAGCGCCAGCAGATGGCTGTAGCCGTCGGAGATCACGTCGGCGTTGCGCGGCTTGTTGTCGAGCAGGCCCATTTCGCCGAAGAAGTCCCCCTCGCGCAACTGCGCGCTTCCACCATCGTACTCCACCGTCACTTCGCCGGCGGCGATGAAGTACATCGCGTCGGGCCGGCTGCCGCTCTCGATGATCTTCTCGTTGGGCAGCGCCACCACCGCGCGCAGCCGCCGGCTGAGCGCGGTCAGCCCCGCCTTGTCGAGGCCGGCGAACAGCGGCACGCGGGCGATCATGGCCTGCAGCTCGAGGCCGAGATGGAGCGCCGGCCGGTCGGCGATCGCGTCGCGCCGCTTGTTGAGCCGGCGTCGCAGGTCGGCATAGACCTCGCGGCCGATGATCGATTCACGCAGCCGGCGGGCGTACTCGGCCGCCTCCAGCCGGATCGCCGCGCGCTCGAGCTGGCGGTCGCGGATCGATTCGGCATAACCCGGATACTGCAGCACCAGCGCGTGCAGCGCGAGCGCCACCAGCCCCTGGCGGTCGCCGATCACCTCACCCAGCCGCTGCTCGGTATCGGCGCCCAGCAGGTCGCCGATCGAATGCACGTTGAACAGCGCAAGCTCGGCCAGCACGTCCTGCTGCACCATCAGGATCTCGAAGCGGTCGGCCAGGCGCTTGGTCAGCAGGCGGTCGATGCCGAGGCGCCGCTGCAGCCACAGTGCCAGCCGGAACGTGCCGTCGGGCAGCGCGAAGGCGCGGATCGTCTCCTGGTAACCTTCGGCGCCGCGGGCGCGCACCGCGTCGACCAGCCGGTCGGCGCGCGCCATCAGGGTGGCGACCATGCGGCGCGACAGGGTCTGCTGCTCGAACTGGTCGAGATAGAGCTCGCGCTCCTGGGTGCACAGCGTCACGAGCCCGACCGTGAGCCGCTCCTCCGGGTCGAGCGCCAGCTCGGCCGGTGCCGCGTCGATCGACTCGTCGCCGGCGGACAGCGGGTCGGCGTCGATACCTTCGACCCGCGCGTTGTGCTCGCGGATGATCTGCTGCATGTGGTGGGTGACGTTGATGCGGGACAGCGCCAGCACGCGGTCGCGCAGCGCCAGCTCCAGCCGCGTCAGCTTGTCGAGCCCGAGAATGCGCATCACCACGCCGAGCGTCGTGGCGTTGACGAACAGCGTGAACAGCACGAACAGGGTCGCCAGCACCGCGGCGAACTCGCGGACGTCGTCCGACAGCCGGCCATCGCTCGCCGCAACCATGGCCAGCACGATCGTCACCGCGCCGCGCAGGCCGCCCCACACCAGGATCACCTTGTAGCGGCGGTCGACCGGCTCGACGAGGCGGCCCATCTCCAGCACCGGCAGCATGCCGAACACGACGATGATGCGCGCGACGAAGGCGCCCAGCGCCACCGCGGCCAGGGCGACGACATAGAGCCAGCTGATCTTCGGCAGCACGGTAGCCGCCAGCATCGAGGCCAGGATGAAGATCAGGCAGTTGCTCCAGAAGTCGAGCTGGGTCCAGAGCTGCTTCAGCGCCGTCCAGCGCCGCGGATGCAGGTGGGTCGGCCCGTAGGCGGCGACGGTGAGCGCCGCCACGACGACCGCGATCACGCCCGAGACATGCAGATAGTGGTCGGCAAGCACGTACGCCGCATAGGCGAGGCTCACCGTGACCGAGGCGATGGCGGCATCAGACTCCCCCAGCCGCGGCAGGATCAGCATCGCCACGCGCGCCAGGCCGAAGCCGAACACGAGGCCGCCCAGGAACTCGCGCGCGAAGGCAACCAGCGGATTGGTGACGTCGCCCGACACCGACCGGACGACGTCGGGATCGCCACCCTGGCGCAGCACGAAGGTGATGAAGAAGCCGAATGCGGCGATCGCGACCGCGTCGTTCAACAGCGATTCGCCCTCGGCCAGGATCGACAGCCGCTTGGGCGCGCCGACCTCCCGGAAGATGCCGATCACCGCCGCCGGGTCGGTGGTCGAGACGACAGCGCCCAGCAGCAGGCAGACCGCGATGTCCATGCCGGTCGCGAGGTGCACCGCGCCGGCGACGACCGCGATGCAGACCAGCACCGCGACGATCGCCAGCAGCAGCACAGCGAACACCTCGTCGAACAGCCGGCGCACATCGATCGTCAGGCCGGCCGTGAACAGCAGCGGCGGCAGGAACAGAGGCAGGAAGATGTCGGTCGCGACCTCGAGCCGGTCGAGCTCCGTGAAGATGTCGGCGATCGGCCCGAAGTCATGGCCCTGCGCATTGATATAGGTGCCGAGGAAGCCGAGGCCCATGCCGGCGATCGCCAGCAGCACCGTGTGCGGCAGGCGCAGACGATCGGCGAGCGGCACCAGCAGGCTGGCGAGCGTCAACACCATCGCGATGGCAAGCAGGGCGTGGATCGAATCGCTTACAGTCATTTACTCGGGGACGAACTTACCTTGCGGGACCGGCCTGTCAGCTTATAACCGCGCCATGGCGATCGTCGAACTCGACGAGCTCAGGGCGAAACTGCCGCGCGAGGGCCGGCTGATGGCGCTCGATGTCGGCAGCAAGACCGTCGGGGTCGCCACGTCCGACGTGCTGCGCAGCCTCGCCACGCCGCTCGCGACGCTGAAACGCAGCAAGCTCGCGGCCGACCTCGCGGCACTGGCCGAGCTCGCGCGCAAGCACGAGGCGCGGGCGCTGGTGGTCGGCCTGCCGCTGAACATGGATGGCACCGAGGGTCCGCGCTGCCAGTCGGTACGCCAGTTCGCGGCCAACCTCGAGCGCCATGGCCCGCCGGCGCTTGCGGCGCTGCCGGTGCTGTTCCAGGATGAGCGGCTCAGCACCGCCGCCGTGACGCGCGGCATGATCGAGGACTACGACATGAGCCGTGCCAAGCGCGCCGATCGGGTCGACGCCGCCGCGGCCGCCTGGATCCTCGAGAGCGCGCTCGCCCGTCTGCGCTGAAGCAATTCCTCCCCATACGAATGGGGAGGAAAGCTCACTTCAGCACGATGTCGTGGGTCAGCCGCTCGACCTTGCCGTCGCCGGTGCGCACGTCGAACGCAAGTTCCCAGCTACCGGGCGTAGGCAGCATCAACCCCTCGACGCGATAACGGCCATTGTCCTCCGGCAGCACGCGCGGCGTATCGGCGTGCGCGCCCTCATCCAGGGTCACTTCGACATCGACCAGCTCGGCGGGCTCGCCGTCCTTGGTGCAGACGTTCATCAGCAGGCTGAACGGCTGACCGACCTCGACGCGCATCGGCTCGGGCCGCAGCGCCAGCATGTAGCGGTCGGAGAAGATGACGATGCCCGTGCCGTGCCCGAGATCGAGCGGGCAGTCGCCCGCCCACGCCGGACCCGACAGCAGGAGACAGAGCAGCGCGGCGAGTATCCGCCTCATCGCGCGCGCTCCCTCTTTGCGCTCTTCCCTCTTGCGGTCCAGGCATAGTTGAAGCTGATCGAGATGCGCTCGCCGGCATAGCGCGCCGGTGGCACCTCGTGGCGCAGCCAGCTCTCGAACAGGACGACTTCGCCTGCCCTGGCTGGAATGCTGACGAAAGCGCGGCCCGGCGGCGCGGCCATCATCCTGCTGAGCCGCGGGTCCTCGAACTTCAACGCACCGGCTCCCTTTGGCACCTGCACATAATACGTACCGCTGATGAACGACATCGGATGCAGATGCAAGGAATGCACCACGCCGGCCGGCATCACGTTCAGCCAGCAGTCGGTCATGGCGAGCGAACGGCCGCGCAGATCGTAGGGCAGCCGGCGCGCGAACGTCCTGACGTGCCCCTCGATGCGCCGGGCAAGTCCGGCAAAAACGGACGAAACCTCATGCAAGCGATCGAGCGAGCCATAGGAGGTGTAGCCGCCGAGATAGTTCCTGGCCGACCAGCGTTGGCCCGCTGCGTCGGAGGCGGCGAGCGCCTGGCATTCGTCGAGAAGCGTACGGTTGAATCGCGCACCGGCCGCCTTCGCCAGCGCACCGTGATAGAGAAATGTCGGAAACAAGGCCCTGATCGCCATAGCGTGATTATCCGTGAACGCCGGCCGTCGTGCTATGCTTTCGGCATGCTGACCCGGAAGCAAATCGACGATTATCGGCGCGACGGCTACCTGGTGATCCCGCGCCTGATCCAGGGCGAGCAGCTCGCCGAGTTGCGCGCGCTCACCGACCGCATCGTCGCCGAGGCGCGCGGCGTTACCGAGAACGACGAGCTCTACGACCTCGAGCCCAGCCATTCGCCGGCGCTGCCGCGGGTGCGGCGGCTGAAGCCGGTGATCTTCAAGCGCTACGCCTTCTTCCATGCGCTGGTGCGCGAACCCAAAATCGTCGCGATCCTGCAGCAGCTTCTGGGTCCGTCGATCCGTCTTTACGGCGGCAAGCTCAACATGAAGTCGGCGAGCTACGGCTCGCCGGTCGAATGGCACCAGGACTGGGCGTTCTATCCGCACACCAACGACGACGTGCTGGCGACCGGCATCTATCTCGACGACTGCGATCTCGACAACGGCCCGTTGCTGGTGATGCCCGGCACGCATCACGGCCCGACCTACGATCATCACGCCGACGGCCGCTTCTGCGGGGCGATCGATCCGGCGGCTTGCGACCTCGATTTCTCCACGGCGGTGCCGCTCATGGGCCCGGCCGGATCGATGACCATCCATCACGCGCGGCTGGTGCACGGCTCGGCGCTCAACCGCTCCAATCGCCAGCGCCGCCTGCTCCTGCATGAATACACTGCGGCCGACGCCTTCCCGCTGCTGGGCGTCGGCGACTTCGACGAGTTCAACGCCAAGATGGTGGTGGGCGAGACGACCAACCAGCCGCGCATCGTGCCGGCGCCGGTGCGCCTGCCGCTGCCGCCAGCCGATCACCAGGGCTCGATCTACGAAAATCAGCGCGGCAGCGGGACGCGCTTCTTCACGACCTTCGAGGAAGCGCGTGTCTGAGACCCGGCGGGTCTTCCTGCTGGGCGGCGCGGCCGCGCTGCTGCCGTGGCCTGCCGCCGCGGCCGAGCAGCTCCACATCGGCGCGGCGCGCGGCAGCATCGATTTCGCGATCGGCGATTCCAAGATCTTCCGCACCACCGGTTCGTTCAGGGAATGGCAGGGCCTGGTGCGGGTCGACGATGCGGACGTGGCGCGCAGTACGGTCCAGGTCAAGGTCAATACCAACAGCATCCAGATGATGGACGCGCAGCAGTCGGAAATGCTGAAGGACGCCGACTTCTTCGACGTCGCCAAGTTCCCGAACATGACCTACGTGTCGAGCAAGGTCACCCGCACCAGCGACAGCACGCTCAAAGTCGAGGGCGCGATCACCCTTCGCGGCACCACCCGGCCGATGGAGCTCGCGGTCTCGGTGACCGACCGCAAGCCCGACGCGGCGGCCGGCGCGCGCTATGCCCGGTTCCGCGCCGAAGGCAGCCTGAAGCGCTCCGAGTTCGGCATGGTGAAGTACATCGACGTCGTGGGCGACACGGTCGACTTCTCCATCCGCACCGATGCCTGGCGCTGACACTTACACACCGATCGCCCGGGTCCTGCACTGGCTGACCGCTCTCGCCGTTCTCGGCCTGATCGCGCTCGGCCTGTGGATGGTCGGCCTGCCGTTCGGCCTGACCAAGCTGTACGCCTTCGCCTGGCACAAATGGATCGGCCTCAGCGTGCTGCTGCTGACGCTCCTGCGCTGGGCTTGGCGCGCCCGGCATCCGCCGCCGGCCCTGCCGGCGACGGTCGCGCCGTGGGAGCGCGTGGCGGCGCCGTGGGCGCATATCCTGCTGCTGGTGCTGCTGCTCGCCCTGCCGGTCAGCGGCTGGCTGATGAGCTCGGCCGGCGGCGTGAAGGTCATCTGGTTCGCGATCCTCCCCCTGCCCGACCTGGTGCCGCGCGATCCTGCCCTGTTCACCGCGCTGCGCACGCTGCACCACTGGCTCGCCTGGACGCTGATCGGCGTGCTGGTGCTTCACCTCGGCGCGGTGGCGCGCCACGATCTGCTCCGCCGCGACGGAGTCTTTCGCCGCATGGCGCCGTGAGGCGCCGCAACGTCCTGGCCGACGACGGAGCCATGGCGATGCCCGCCGACGGCGCGAGTCAGCTCGGGCGCTCGCCGACGTAGTTGGACTGCGGACGGATGATGCGACCGCCCTTCTCCTGCTCGAAGACGTGCGCCGACCAGCCGGCGGCCCGGCCGACCGCGAACAGCGCGGTGAAGGCCTCCCGTGGGATGTCGAGCGCCTCGAGCAGCAGCGCGGTGTAGTACTCGACATTGGTGTCGAGCCGGCGACCCGGCTTGTGCCTGCGCAGCGCGGCGATCGCGCCCTTCTCGACCTCCGAGGCGTAGGCCAGCCGGCCCGACGTCTCCGGCAGCTTGGCGACCGCTTCCTTCAGAACGTCGGCACGCGGATCGCGCACCTTGTAGATGCGATGGCCGAAGCCCATCAGCGTCACGTTCCGGGCAAAGGCATCGTCGAACCACGTCTCTGCGCGAGACGCATCGCCAATCTCGTCGAGCATGTCGAGGACCGGCCCGGGTGCGCCGCCATGCTTGGGTCCCTTGAGCGCACAGAGCCCCGCCAGCACGGCGGAGATCAGGCCGGCGTCGGTCGACGCCACCACGCGCGCAGTGAAGGTCGAGGCGTTGAAGCCGTGGTCGGCGACGGTGGCGAGATAGGTGTCGAGACCCTTCTCGAACACCTCCGGAGCGCGTTGGCCGCGGATCATGCGCAGCAGGTCCTGCGCCGTGCCGAGCGTCGGATCGGGTGCGATCGCCGACAGGCCCCTGGCGGCATTCAGCAGCGCCGCCAGGAAGACCGGCAGCGCGCCGCAGACGAGATAGTGAGGCGGGATGGGATCGGAATCCGGCAGCATGCCCAGCCCAACCCGCAGGCCCTCGACCGGCGTCAGACCCTCGGCAGCGATCAGCAGCTTCGGCACCAGCTCGAACGCGCGCACACGCGCCGCCGACATCCCGGCGCGCACCGCCGCCTCATCGCCGCCGCCCTCGCCGTAGCCCTCCCACAGCAGCGCCGCGACGCCTTCGTAGCCTCGCGTCTCGACCAATTCCTCGACGGCATGGCCGCGGACGATCAGCCGCCCCTCCTCGCCGTCGACCTCGCTCATCACCGTGTCGGCGACGATCACGCCGTCGAGGCCGCTGTTCACCCGTGTCTGCAGCATCGCAATCCCCTTGGTTGGTCGTGGGAAAGTCGGTCTGCACATATGTATTGTCAATATTGATTGGATTGATCCACAATAAGTCATGGGTAAGGAATGGCTGAGTTCCAGGGAAGCCGCGCGACGCCTCGGCGTCTCGTCGGCGACTCTCTATGCCTATGTGAGCCGCGGGTTGCTGCGCTCCGAGGGCAGCAACGGCCAGCGCGAGCGGCGCTACAGCGCCGATGACGTCGCATTGCTGAAACGCCGGCGCGACGTCGGTCGCAAAGCCGAGTCGATCGCCGCCAATGCGCTCGACTTCGGCACGCCGGTGCTGGAATCGTCGCTCACCCTGATCGAGCGGGGCCGGCTCTACTATCGCGGCTGGGATGCGTCTCACCTGGCGCGCGGTTCCTCGCTGGAGCGCGTGGCGCAGCTCTTGTGGCAGTGCGACGAGCGGCCGTTCGACGAGAAGAACCTGCCGTCGATGTCGACCACATTGCGCCAGGCCTGGCAGGCCGCGTCGACTCTCGCGCCGGTCGATCGCTGCCTGCTGCTGCTGCCGGCCGCGGCGCGCTGGGACCATCCGAGTTGGGTCGAGGACCGCGGCGCCATGCTCGAAACCGGCGTGCGCATCCTGCGGCTGCTCACCGCCGCCGTGACACTCGAGCCGCTCTCCGCCCTGCCCATTCACGAGCAACTCGCCACGACGTGGACAGTGCCGGCCGACAAGGCATCGCTGATTCGCGCCGCGCTCGTGCTTTCCGCCGATCACGAGTTCAACGCCTCGACCTTCGCCGCCCGCGTGGTCGCCTCGACCGGCGCCAACCTGCATGGCTCGACCATCGCCGGCCTCGCCGCCATCAACGGCCCTCGCCATGGCGGCCTGACTCGGCGCGTGACGGCGCTGTTCGATTCGCTGAAGGTCGAGCCCGACATCGAAGCCACGCTGCGGCAGCGCGTGGCCGACGGCCACGACCTGCCGGGTTTCGGCCATCCGCTCTACCCCGATGGCGACATCCGCGCCGCGACCCTGTTCGAGATCCTGCGCGAGACGGCCGTCGACGCGCCGGAACTGGTCTTCGCCGAGCGGATCGCCGAAGCGGGCGAGCAGCTGACCGGCCGCAAGCCCAATGTCGATTTCGCCACGGTGACGATCGAGCGCGTGCTCGGCCTGCCGCAGGACTCGGCGCTGGCGATGTTCCTCCTCGGCCGCACCGTCGGCTGGATCGCGCACGCTATCGAACAGTCCGAGGGCAGCTTGATTCGCCCGCGCGCGCGGTATACGGGTCCGCGGCCAACGACGTGAGGCCGCCATGACCGATGCACTCATCGTGATCGACATGCAGCAGGGCTCGTTCGGATCCGAGGCGCCGCGGCACGACGCGGCCGGCCTGGTTACTCGCCTCAATCGCCTTGCGCGCCAGATACGCACCGATGGCGGCGCGGTGATCTTCATCCAGCACGACGGCCCGCCCGGCGATCCGCGCCATCCCGACGAACCCGGCTGGCGCCTGTTGAGCACGCTCGAGATCAAGCCCGACGACACTGTGGTGCACAAGACCTCCTGCGACGCGTTCCTGAACAGCACGCTCGACGCGGTGCTGCGGGACAACGGCATCGACCGGCTGATAATCACCGGCTGCGCCACCGACTACAGCGTCGACACCACGGTGCGCTCGGCGCTCGGCCGCGGCTGGCCGACGATCGTGCCCTCCGATGGTCACACCACGGTCGATCGGCCGCCCCTTTCGGCCGTGCAGATCATCGCCCGTCACAACGCGATCTGGGCCGATTTCCCGGCGCCCAAGGGACCGGCGCGGGTCTGTTCGTGCGCCGAGGTGGTGTTATCCACCTGACCGCCCGAATGGAGCGGCTTGCGGGGTCAGCGCACGCGTGGTTAAAGCAGCGCTTTAGTGACAAAGAAACGCGCGGGCGTGCCGAGGTTGCCCCACTTGCTCGGCATAGAAGGGCTGTCGCCTGAAACGATTTCGGGCCTGCTCGACCTTTCCGAAAGCTACATTCCGCAGAACCAGTCGATCGACAAGCGGCGCGACCTGCTGACCGGCCGCACCGTCATCAACCTGTTCTTCGAGAATTCCACACGCACGCGGACCAGCTTCGAGGTCGCGGCCAAGCGGCTTGGCGCCGACGTCATCAACATGGACGTCGCCACCTCTTCCGTGAAAAAGGGCGAGACCCTGCTCGACACGGCGATGACCCTGAACGCCATGCGGCCCGACGCGATCGTCGTGCGGCACAGCGAGTCGGGCGCGGTGAGCCTGCTGTCGCAGAAGGTGAACTGCACCGTCATCAACGCCGGCGACGGCCAGCACGAGCATCCGACCCAGGCCCTGCTCGACGCACTCACGATCCGCCGGCGACGCGGCAAGCTCGAGGGCCTGCTGGTCGCGATCTGCGGAGACATCCTGCACAGCCGTGTCGCGCGCTCGAACATCCACCTGCTGCAGATCATGGGCGGCCGCGTGCGGGTGGTCGGCCCGCCGACCCTGATGCCGACCGACATCGACAAGATGGGCGTCGAGGTCCACTACAACATGCGCACCGGCCTGAAGGACGTCGACATCGTCATGATGCTGCGCCTGCAGACCGAGCGCATGCAGGGCTCGTTCGTACCGTCGATCAGCGAGTACTTCCGCTTCTTCGGCCTCGACAGCGAGAAGCTCAAGGTGGCCAAGCCCGACGCGCTGATCATGCATCCCGGCCCGATGAACCGTGGCGTCGAGATCGACTCCGAGGTCGCCGACGACCTCGACCGCTCGGTCATCCACGAGCAGGTCGAGATGGGCGTGGCGGTGCGCATGGCCTGCCTCGACGCCCTGATCGGCGGCCGCCGCAACGCGATCGGAGCCGCCGCATGACGTCTGCGCTGGGGGCGCGCCACTCCAGTGGCGCGGTCTTGTGCTCCATCGACGAAGACGCGCCACTGGAGTGGCGTGCCCCCAGCGAAAGATCCCAGCCATGAGCGGGAACGTTCTGCGCGGGGCGGCGCCGCACACGGGATCGACCGCCTTCATCAACGCGCGCATTGTCGATCCGACGGCCGACGCCGAGTACACCGGCGCGATCCTGATCAGCGACGGCAAGATCGCCGACTTCGGCCCCAACCTGTTCGCCTCGGGGGCGCCCTACGGCATCGAATCGGTCGATTGCCGCGGCCTCTATCTCGCGCCCGGCATCGTCGATGCGCGCGTCCATACCGGCGAGCCGGGCGAGCAGCACAAGGAGACGCTGGAAAGCGCCGGCATTGCCGCGGCGGTCGGCGGCATCACCTCGCTGGTCCTGCTGCCCGACAACGAGCCGCCGTTCGACGATGCCTCGCTGATGGAGTTCGTCGCCCGCCGTGCACGCCAGGTCAAGCTCGCCAACATGTATGCCTACGGCGCGCTGACCGTCGGTCTCGAGGGGCAGCACCTCGCGGAGATGGGCCTGCTGGCGGAAGCCGGCGCCGTCGCCTTCACCGACGCCGACCACGCGATCGGCAACGCCCAGGTGATGCGCCGGGCGCTGTACTACGCCAAGGCATTCGACGCGTTGATCGTCCACCTGCCGCAGGAGCCAAGCCTGTCGGGCGGCAACATGACGAGCGGCCTGATGGCGACGCGACTCGGCCTGTCCGGCGTGCCGCCGCTGGCCGAAGTGATCATGGTCGAGCGCGACATCCGTCTCGCCGAGATGACCGGCGGCCGGCTGCACCTCACCAAGATCTCGACGGCGGAGTCGGTGAAGGCGATCGCCTCGGCCAAGGCGCGCGGGCTCAAGATCACCTGCGATACCGCTCCGCCCTACTTCGCGCTGAACGATCTGGCGGTCGGCGACTACCGCACCTTCGGCAAGCTGGTGCCACCCTTGCGCTCCGAGGCCGATCGCGAGGCGATCGTCGAGGGTCTCAGGGCCGGCGTGATCGACGCGATCGTGTCGGACCATCGGCCGCAGGATCAGGACAGCAAGCGTGTGCCCTTCGCTTCGGCCGAGCCGGGCGGCATCGGACTCGAGACCCTGCTGCCGATCTCGCTCGAGCTGGTGCACAACAGGCACCTCACTTTGCCGCAGCTCTTCCAGCGTCTGTCGGCGGCGCCGGCGCGGCTGTTCAACCTGCCGGGCGGCAAGCTCGCCAAGGGTGCACCCGCCGACCTGGTGCTGTTCGATTCGGACTATGCCTGGCGGGTCGATCGCGACGACCTGTGGAGCAAGACCAAGAACTCGCCGTTCGACGAACGGCCGGTACAAGGCTTGGTGATGGCGACCATCGTCGGTGGCCGCACGATCTACCGGCATGACAATTTCGCACCGGCTGATGCGGCAGCCTGACCCAGGCGTGCCTCGAAACCGCCGTATCGTCTGCTATGGTCCTGTCATGACGCTCCGATACTCCCTTCTCCTCGGCACCGCGCTGCTCACCGTCGCGGGCGCCGCCGACGCGCAGCAGAACAGGTCGCGCGAAGACTTGCTCGATGCCCTGACGCGCCACATCCAGATCTGCGCCGAGATCAGCGATTCACAGGCGCGGCTGTCCTGCTACGACAAGGTGCAGACCGATGTCGGCAGCGCGCCGGCGCGCGCACCGACCCCGACTCCGCTCGCCAGCAATCAGCCGCCTCCGCCGCCGCCGAACGCGCCACCACCGCCGCCGCCTTCGGGTTCGGTTGCTGCCGGCCAGGTCGGCCAGACGTCGCTCGCGCCGCCGCCGCTGATGGTGCCGGGCGGCGGCCAGGCGACCCTGGGGGGCAACGCGCCCTCGTCATCCATCTATGCGCCGCCGCCGGGATCGCCCTCTTCCGGTCCGACGCCGCTGGCCCCGCCGTCGCAGGGCGATCCCGATGCCGCCTTCAACCCGCACAGCGCCTCTGCCTCCCAGGCGCCCGCCGGCTCCATGCCGCGGCCGCAGCCGCCGCTGCGGCGCACCGGCCCGCGACCGGTGCCGAGCTCCGGCGCGAACATGCCGGTGGTGACGCTGCAGGTGAACAACCTGACCTACGGCGCGGCGCGCTATTGGCAGGTAACGGTCGCGGTGACCTCGAACGTCGCGCGTACCGTCGACACCCAGGTGAAGTGCAGCTTCCTCAATGGCGGTCGCTCGGTCGGTGACGCCTATCTCGGCCCCGTGCAGCTCGCCGCCGGCGAGCAGGTCTCGACCGAATTGATCGGGCCGCCGACCACGACGTTCGTCGACAGCACCAACTGCCGCGTGCTGAGTCCCTGAGATGACGGCACAGCCGTGGATACTGGCGTACCTGCTGCCTGCGGTCGTTGGCTTCCTTCTCGGATCCATCCCGTTCGGGCTGCTGCTGACTCGCGCCGCAGGTCTCGGCGACATCCGCAAGGTCGGCTCGGGTAACATCGGTGCGACGAACGTGCTGCGCACCGGCAACAGGAAGCTGGCCGCAGCGACACTGCTGCTCGATGCGATCAAGGGCCTCGCGCCGGTGCTGGTCTTCAACCAGATGTGGGGACCGGCGCCGGCAGTCGCGGCGGCGGCCGGCGCGGTGATGGGCCATATGTTCCCGCCGTGGCTGGGCTTCAAGGGCGGCAAGGGCGTGGCGACCACACTCGGCGTGCTGACCGGCCTGAGCTGGCAGCTCGGCGCGACCACGTGCGCCGTCTGGCTCGTGCTGGCGGCGCTGTTCCGCTACTCCTCGCTCGCCGCGCTGCTCAGCATCCTGATCGGCGCCGTCGCCGCGTGGTACTTCGTGCCCGTCGCCGCGCCGGTGGTCTGCCTGCTGGCGGCGCTGGTGTGGGTGCGCCATCACACCAACATCCGCCGGCTGCTGAACGGCACCGAGCCGAGAATCGGCAAGAGCGCCAGCGGAGCGGCGTAAGACCGTCGGCACTCCAGTCCTCGCTGCCGACGCCGTGGTGGGCAGAGAACAGACCGTCGTGGGCGGCCTTGTCCTTCACCGCGCGCAGCCGCGGTGGGACGACCGGCGGGTGCCGCGGGTCGAACGGCCACGATTACATGCCGCCCTCTTCCTCTGTATACGGCAGCGGGAATGAATCAGCGTACCATGCCGTGGGCCTTGATCGGCGCCGCCTGCCTCGGGTCCTTTGCCGCCACCTCGAGCGGCACCACCCGCGCCCCTTTCCTGATCGAGATGAGCCAGGACCTCGGCGTCAGCGTGGCGCTGGTCGCCAACCTGGTGTCCTTCACCGCGACCTCGTGGGGTATCGCGTCGGCAGTCGGCGGCTCGCTGTCGGATCGGATCGGCCGCCGGGCGATGCTGGTCGGCGGCCTGTTCGTGCTCGCGATCGCGATGCTTGGCCAGTCAATGGCCGGCAACTTCCTTTGGGTGGTGGTGTGGGCCACGCTCGGCGGCGCCTGCGCCGGCACCTTCACCGGTGTGGTCTATGCCGAGGTCTCGGCCCATGTCGAAGACTACCAGCGCGGCCGGGCGCTCGGCTGGGTGATGACCGGGCAGTCGCTCACGCTTGTCGTCGGCGTGCCGCTCGCGGCCTACATTGGCTCGATGATCGGCTGGCGCGGCTGGAACGTCTGCATGGCGGGACTGTCGCTCGCGGGGTCGATCGCCCTGCTCGCTACCGTCAGTCGCACGGGAACGGCTGGCCATGGGGCGCGTACGCCGTCGCTGCGCAGCGCCCTGTCGCGGCGCGTGGTCGGCCTGCTGTCCACCGGCATCAGCGAACGCATCTGTTACGGACTCGCGACGATATACTTCGCCACTTTCCTGCAGGAGCTCTACGGCCTGTCGCTGGCCGGCCTCGCGGTGCCGCTCGCCCTGGTGGCGCTGGGCAATATCGGCGGCACGGTACTGGGAGGCCAACTCGCCGACCGCTTGCGCGACCGACTGCTCACCTTCGCGGTCGCCATGATGCTGCAGGCCATTGCGGCGCTTGCCCTGTTCCTGTGGCATCCCGGGGCAACGGTTTCGGTGGTGCTGGGCTTCGTCTATGCGCTGGTCAATGCGATCGGCCGGCCGTCCTATATGGCCGCGCTCGCCAACGTGCCCGAGCAGGTGCGCGGCACCGTGCTGGGGCTGAACGGGGCGACGGCCAGCGTCGGCTGGGTCGGCGCCGCGGCGCTGGGCGCGATCATGATCAGCACCGTCGGCTTCGAAGGCTTCGGGCCGCTCGCTGCGGCGCTCAGCGTGCTGGGCGCTGCCGGCGCCATGGCCAACCGGCGGATGAAGATTACTATCTGAAGTTGTTTTACAGGATATATTTCTCTCTTTACGATCACTGTCATGTTCGATGGCCCGCCGACGCCTGAAACAGATCCAGCGGAACGTCAGGCGCGCGTTCGACTGGCGCGCGGCCGGCGCATCGGGCCGGTCAGCTTCCTCGAGGCCCTGCAGCATTTCGGCTCGGCGCGCCGCGCCTGTCGCGAGATCAAGGTGGCGCCCGAGCCCGAGATCGCGCGCGAGGAACGAGGGCTGGCGGCGCTGGGCGGACGGTTCATGGTGCTGGGCGATGCCGACTATCCAACGGCGCTTGCGGCCATCCCGGACCCGCCGCCGGTACTGTCGGCGATCGGCGACGTTGCGCTGCTGGCGCGGCCGATGCTGGCGATCGTCGGTGCACGCGAAGCCTCGCTCGCCGGCCGGCGGTTCGCGGCCGAACTGGCGGCCACCTTGGGCCAGGCCAACTTCGTCGTCGTGTCGGGCCTTGCGCGCGGCATCGACGCCGCCGCCCATGAGGCCGCCCTGCCGACCGGCACCGTGGCCGTGCTCGCCGGCGGCATCGACCAGGTTTATCCGCCCCAGCATGCGGACCTGCAGCGCGCCATAGCCGAACGCGGCCTGCTGCTGGCAGAGATGCCGCTGGGTGCGCCACCGGTCGCCCGCTCCTTCCCGCGCCGCAACCGTATCGTCAGCGGCCTTTCGGTCGGCGTCATCGTGATCGAGGCGGCCGAGCGCTCGGGCTCCCTGATCACCGCCCAGCGCGCCCT
>JAFEFF010000175.1 GCA_018240745.1 Pseudomonadota bacterium | reverse complement strand
GAGCTCGACGACCGGAAGGCCGGCGTTTTCGATCGGCTCGACCAACGAGTACGAAAGCCACTGCGAGAGCTTGTGGAACGGCACCCAGCCGATCACCGGATGCTGCCACATATCCCCCATCGGCGACGGCCAGATCGGCGAGAGCTTGTCGAGCACCGCGGCGAGGATCGACGCAGCCTTCACCGTGCCGCCGTCCTTCACAATGACGTCGAACAACGCGCCAGGCCGGTCGAGCCCGACACCCCCCAGCTTGCGCAACAGGTCGGCGCGACCTTCGAGTCCGACCAGCGCATTGTGCGCCTTCACCTGGAAGCCCATGGCGATATCCACCGGCGTCAGCGCCGCCAGACGCTCGGCATCGACCCGCAGCGGATCGCCTTTGGGATCGCGGCTGAACGCACCATTGGCGAACATGTGGAAGCTCGCGACACCCAAGCCTTCCGAGCGCGCGTAGGATTCGCCCGTATCGGGTTCGCGATAGGACCAAGCCGGGCCGGCGCCCGCATCGAGCAGCACCGACACGACCGCGAGATCGATGCGACGGCGCGCGACCTCTTCCTTCGGCAAGGACGCCAGGCGTGGCGCGAGAGTGGCCCAGCGGTCATGACCGCCAACCTCGAAGTGCCGCCAGCGCGAATGGAAAGGAATCGCCGCCGGATTGGCGAAGCGCTTGCGCGTGACGGCGAGCGTCGCCTGGACTGCCTGCTCGAGCCCGTTGGCATCGACCGACCACCAGGCCGACCGGCCGTCCTCGACATACTTCAGCACCTGCGCCGCACGCTCGCGGATCGCCGCGGGCGTGCGGAGATACGCCAGGTCGGCGGCAGACGATTTCATGCTCATGCGGACCGCGGACGTCCAGGTCCGCTCAAGAGGTGCGCAAGGGGAACCGTGCGGCGCCCGGGCTTCGGGCGCTGCGCGCCCTGCAGCCCTATACGCCGCCAGGCGCTTTGCTGCGCAAAGCGCCTCACTCCATCAGCCCCCGGCCCTTGGCCTTCTCCAGGTCGGCGGCCAGCGGCTTCTGCGGCGTGAAGTAGCCGGCTGCCTTCTTGGCATCCATCTCGACCTGGGCGTCGGCCGGGATCAGCTCGTCGGGGATCGGCACCTGCTCGACGATGTCGATGCCCTGGGCGCGCAGGGCGTCGGACTTCATGTTGCTCATCGAGGCGAAGCGATCGATGCGGGCAATGCCGAGCCAATGGAAGATGTCGGGCATCAGCTCCTGGAAGCGCATGTCCTGCACGCCGGCGACGCATTCGGTGCGGTTGAAGTACTGCGCCGCCGAATCGCCGCCGGGCTGGCGCTTGCGCGCGTTGTAGACCAGGAACTTGGTCACCTCGCCCAGCGCGCGCCCTTCCTTGCGATTGTAGATCACCGCGCCGACGCCGCCCTTCTGCGCCATCTCGATGCAGATCTCGATGCCGTGCGCGAGGTACGGCCGGCAGGTGCAGATGTCGGAGCCGAACACGTCCGAGCCGTTGCACTCGTCGTGGAGACGGCAGGCGATCTTCGTCTCGGGCTTGCCGAGCTGCTTCACGTCGCCGAAGAAATAGATCGTCGACCCGCCGATCGGCGGCAGGAACAGCTCGAGGTCGGGCCGCGTCACGAGCTCGGTGTACATTCCGCCGGTATGCTCGAACAACGTGCGGCGCAGGTCGGTTTCCTTGACGCCGAAGCGCTCCGCGATGCCGGGCAGCCACCACACCGGCTCGACCGCGGCCTTGGTCACGCGCACGTCGCCGTTCGGCGTCAGGAGGTCGTTGTCGGGCTTGAGCCGGCCGGCCGCGATCGCGTCCTTGATCTCCGGCATCTGCACGTGCGCCTTGGTCACCGCGATGGTCGGGCGGATGTCCCAGCCGGCGGCGAGCTTGTCGGCGAACACGTCGGCGACCATGTGGCCCCACGGATCGAGCGACACGATCTTCCTGGGATCGAACCAGCTCTCGAACGGACCGATCGGTTCGGCCGGCATGGTGTTGGTGAAGTCGGGGCGATGACCGGGCTTCAGCTCCTGCGCCGCGATCGCGAGCGCACGATAGATGCCGTAGCTGCCGGAATGAACGCCGATCGCGTTGCGCCGCGCCGGATCGGCCACCGTGCCCACCACGGGCCCGCGGACCTTCGGATCGCGCGCGCCCCAAGTCACCGCCGGGGCCGCCTGGCCGCCCTGCGATGGGTGGGTATTCAGTCTGATGTGCGCCATGTGCTTTCCAGATGCTCCAGAAGCCGGGAAAGCGAGGCATTCTAGGGCCTGGGGACGACTATTGGAAGAAAAAGCATGCCCGCACAGCGCGTGCGGGAATCCATATTTCTGCAGCGAATGGAGAGGCTTACATCGCGTCGAGCGTGAGATCCGTAGTCGCCGGGCGGCCTTCCGGATGCAGCCATGCGTTGTGCGGCAGACTCTCGGCGATCAGGTGCGCCCCTTCGATACGATCGACGGGGCGAAGCTGTTCGGTCGAGGCTACGGCCGGGAACCGGGACACGCCGGTTTCGCCGTGCTTCAGGTGCACGACCTGGTCGAGGCCATCCGCCCGCGCGCGGCGCGGCTCCATGTCGGGACCGGGCATGGGAAGTGGGCGTCGACAAAGAGACGAGCTGATCCTTCCCGTCTTCACGCCGATGCCGAGGCCAGTACGGTCTTCGGCTCGGCGCACGTTGCGGAGGACCAGATCGAGAGTGCTCGTGGCCGCACCTTGGCCCGAGCACGCTGCCGAGTCAGTATGGACATCGACATCCCGTCCGGGAGGACATTCATGCCCGACCTGTTCCCGACTACCGAGGAGGCCGAGAAGGACAAGGCGCTCGAGCTCGGCATCGTCAACCATCTCGGCCCCGATTCCTTCAGGCCCGACGGCCTCAGGCCGTTCTTCGAGTACCGCCCGCTCGGCCTCGAGAAGCTGACCAGCGGCCGCGTTGGCGCCCACGTGATCCGCGCCAAGCCCGGCAAGCACGCCGATGCGCCGCGCCACACCCACGCGCTCGACTTCCAGTTCGTCTATGTGCTGAAGGGCTGGGCGATCTTCGAGTACGAGGGCTATGGAGAGCACAAGCTGGTCGAGGGCTCGACCGTCTATCAACCGCCGGGGATCAAGCACAAGGAGATCGCCCACTCGGACGATTTCGAAGTGCTGGAGATCACCATGCCGGCGGAGTTCGAGACCCGGACGGCCGAGTGACCTGCATGCGCGTGATGGCGTTCCTTCTGGTGCTGCTCGTGGGCGCGACCGCAGCGATGACAGCCGGCGCGGCCGAGCCCGTGCCGACCCCGAAGATGATCTTCTTCCCCTCCGGCTCGACCCGCGGCAGCGTCGGCGGCCACGTGCTGCGCGGCAACCGCGACCTCTATTCGGTCAAGGGGGGCGCCGGCCAAATCATGACCGTGACCATCACCGCGCCCGACGACAACGCCGTCTTCCAGATCTACGAGCCCGGCACGCAGATCGGCCGCGATGCCGACGGCCTGCTGCAGTTCACCGGCAAGGCGATGGCCCATGCCGACGACGGCGACGACGCCACGCGCTGGAGCGGCCGGCTGCCGCGCACCGGCACCTACCTGATCGTGATCGGCAGCACGCGCGGCAACGCACGCTACAGCATGGACGTGAAGATCGAGTAGGAGCCGCGGGGGGAGTCCAGGACATGGGCGTATGGCTGTTGAGTCCGCTGGCGCTGGCGCTCGCCGCCGTCGTGCCGGCGCGCGCCGCCGACCTGCGGGTGATCGCGGGTGGCGGCATCGCCGTGCCGCTGGACGAGATCGCGGCACAATTCGAGCAGACTACCGGACACAAGGTCGTCATCCGCTACGGCACCGCACCCGAATTGATCGAGATCGCCACGACCACGCCGTTCGATTTGGCCGTCACGCCGAGCGAGGTCTTCAAGAACGAGGGCGTGGCGGCGCACCTGGCGCCCGGCCCGACCACCGAAATCGCCCATGTCGGCCTCGGCGTGGCCGTCCATGCCGGCGCACCGAGGCCCGACATCGGCACGCCGGAGGCGCTGAAACGGGCGCTGCTGCATGCCAGGACAGTGGCCACTATTCCGGCAAGCGCCGCGGGTGCTCGGGTGATGAAGCTGTTCGAGCGGCTGGGCATTGCCAACGACGTGCGAGCCAAGCTGCAGGCCGCCGCCAATCCGGCGAAACTGGTCGAGATCATGGCCGGCAGGCAGGCCGAAATCGGGATCTTCACAACCAACGTCCTGACGGCCAACGGCCTCGACGTGGTCGGGCCCGTGCCGGCCGAACTGGATTACGTGCTGAGCTATACCGGCGGCATCGCCCGCGACGCAGCCCAGGCCGAGAGCGCCCGGGAATTCCTCGACTACTTGAAGTCCCCGCAAGCCAAGGCCGTGTTGAAAGCGCGTGCACTCATTCCGGGCTGACACCCGACGCGCGAAACGCCCAAGCTGTGACCCCCCGGGCGTTCCTCGATTTCCTTGCCTTGCCGCAAGGCACAGACGCTGACGCGCCGATTGCCTACTTCAGGATGTCGCACAGCGTGCGGTCGGCGTGCTGCGCCGATGCCGCGTTCAGGCACTCGGTCTTGGTCTTGTAGTTCGCCGCGTTGAAGCTGCCGCTGCTCATCGGCTGCTGCGCCTGCTGGGTCGAAGTGTGGGACCCCGTGCTGCCCATGCTGCTGGAGCCGCTGGAGCCCATGCTCGAGCTGCCGGAGCTGGTGCTGGGGCTGGTGGTGGTCTTTGGGGGCATCGTGCTGCTGCCGGTGCCACTGCTGGTGCCGCTGGTCTGGGCCTGCGCCGTCGAGAAGGCGAGCGCCGTGCCGGCGGTCAGAAGAGCGACAGTGAGAAGACGAGAGAACATCGGATCACCTCCATGAATCGCTTCCCCCATCCTCAACAAGACCTCGGGCCGCGGTTGGGTGACACCGTGGACGAAGTCTGCCCGAAAGCGCACAAACGTGTAGCCTTCTCGGCGCCCCATTTTGCAGGGTCAACGCTCCGTCGACTGCCGTAGTGCGAGCATCGCCGACGTGATATCGTCCTGAAGTTGCACGGGGAGGAAGACGTGCCGACACAGAATCCATATATCGACCGCGATGATCTCCTGACCATGATTCGTGCCGAGTTCGTGGCCTACGGCAACGCGCACGGGCAGGACTACAAGAAGCTGCGCAGCGACCTGCTGGCCAAGCTCGCGGATCCCGGCAACATCATCGCCCAGCGCCAGCA
The DNA here is from genome assembly GCA_018240745.1 of Pseudomonadota bacterium. GTDB lineage: Bacteria > Pseudomonadota > Alphaproteobacteria > Reyranellales > Reyranellaceae > Reyranella. The sequence continues at coordinate 79,468 of JAFEFF010000175.1, read as the reverse complement.
CGACGGAAAGCCGGCGGCATGCGCCTATCAGATTTGGCTCGAGCTCGGCTGGCTCGCGAAGTACTGCACCGACTGGGACAAGGCCGACGCGAGGCTGGGCGACCTCACCAAGGCGATGGCCACCATCGACCAGGACCGGGTCGATCCGCCGCAATCGGCAATCGACGGCTCATGGGGCGGCTGCATCAGCGAGTGGTATCGCAAGCTCGAGCCGACGGTCGACGCGCTGCAGGTCCTGCCCGACAGCCAAAAGGTCGGCCCACTCCTCTTCATGTCGCCCTTCAAGAACGCCCAGGCGACGCTCGACGGGCTGTGGCGGTTGCAGATTACCGACATCCGCGCGACCGGCCGCAACAACCGCGATGAGCTCGGCGCCATGCAGACGGCGCTGTCGCAGCTGATCTTCAAGGACAACCTGCGGGACCTGTTCAAGGATCGACCCGAGCTCGGCTTCGACGTCACGCCCGCGCTGGAGGACATCTACTGCGACTTCCTCGGCCAGACCCAGCATCCCCGCACCGGCTACTGGGGCCCGTGGTACCGGATCGGGGGCAAGCTTCTGCAGGTGCAGGACCTGTCCTTTACCTTCCACGTCATCAACTATCGCCAGGGGAACGTGGCGAACTGGCCGACCATCATCGACACCACCCTCGACATCGAGCCGCTGATCTATCCGGCCGGCTGGACGCCGAGCAACGGCGCCAAACGCAGCCATCACAACAACTACGACGTGGCGACGATCTTCGCGCTCGGATGGCCGCACATGACGGCAGACCAGAAGAAGACGGTGCGCGTCCGCATCCGCCAGTTGCTGCAATGGTGCCTGGGCGAGATCACCGCCGGCGGCTTCAACGCCGAAACCGACACCGCGCCGGCCGACACCTACTATTACGGCGTGCGCTTCCTCGATCGGCTGGGTTTCTGGGATTCGCAGCGCCGCTTCTGGTCGCGCAGCGCGCCCGACCTGCCCGACTGGATGGGCTCGCCCGGCAAGCTGGCCGCCCTGCTGCTCGACAAGCTGACCGCGCTCAACGACCGGACGTCCGAAACCGATACGGCGATGGCCATCCTGCAGACCGCCAAGTGCGCCGCGACGAACGCCCCGCCCGCCAAGGACGGCGTTTAAGAGAGCGCGACGCTCGCGCCCGCCACGTCGATGGTGGTGCCGAATGGCTGGCTGAGCGCGGCGAAGCGCTCGAGGACCGAGCGGCCCTCGTCCTTGCCGGCCAGCCGCGGCCGGCCGCGCTTGTGGCGGGGCTCCTTCCAGCCGAGGCTGATCGGGATCAGCTCGATGGAGCGCAGCTCGCGCCCTTCCCAGGTCAGCAGCGGCAGCACCGATTCCCAGTAGCGCGGGTCGGCCGGAAAACCGGCCTGATCGTTGCGCATGCGCACCTGATAGACCTGACCGGGCTTGAGATCGGGGTCGGCACGGAAGCGGTCGTAACCGTCCGACGGGATTTTGTGCACCAGCTCGTTCTGGCCGATGAAATTGCCGAGCGAGTAGAAGATCGGCTTGCCCTTGTAGAGCTCGAGCCCGCGCAGCAGGTGCGGGCCGTGGCCCGCCACCACGTCGGCGCCGGCGTCTATCATCTGCCGCGCAAAGACAGGGATGAACTCGGCCGGGATTTCCTTGCTCTCGGCCTGCTCGTGCGCATGCAGGCTGACGACGACGAGGTCGGAGAGGCCGCGCGCCTCCTCGATCCAGCGCGTCATCGCCGCGATGTCCTTGGCGTTGGCGGTGGTGCGCACCTGGGCGCGGTTGGCCGTCTTGAACTTCATGTCGCCGAACGGAAAGACCGACGGATCGGCCGGCGGGTAGGCGAAGCCCATCTTGATCCTGGCCTGCCGGTCCGCCTCGATCCCGAGCTGGTCGGCGATGTCGCGGAGCGCGGTGAGCTGTTGCTCGGTCACCTCGTGCATGGTCTCGAAGTGCAGCGGATTGAGCCCGGGACGGCCCGGCAGATCCGGCCGCGCGGCCGCCGCCTCCTGGCCCTTCGCAAAGGACGAGGCGCAGGAGATCATCGCCACGGTCCCGGCGGGATGGGTGTGGTAGCAAGGTCGCCGCGCATCCTCGAGATGACGGCCGACGCCGGCAAAGCAAATCCCGCGCCGCTCCATCGCCTCGATCGAATGCACGAGGCCCGAGATCGAATAGTCGAGCGCATGGTTGGTGGCGGTGGCGAACAGGCCGAAGCCCGCCTCGACCAGCTCGTCGAGCACCCAGGCCGGCGCACCGAAGTGCGAACCACCCGACTCCAGTGCCGGATCGCCGCGATAGTCGTTGGCCAGCACCTCGAGGTTGGTGAAGGCGACGTCGGCGGCGCGCACCTTGTCGAACAGGGGCTTGAGCTCGGCGTCGCTGTGGCTTTGCAGCCGGCGTTGCAGGATGGAATCGCCGCTGAGCAGCAGGTCGAGAGTCATGGCGGGACTTTGCGTCATGCACCGTCCGCACGCCACCCCTCGTTAGCTGACCGCCGCGCCGCCGCCACGCCAGCGCCAGCCGTTGATCTCCGGCATGTCGTCGCCGTGTTTGGCGATGTACTGCTTGTGGTCGATCAGCTTGTCGCGGATCGCCTGCCTGGCGTAGGCGGCGCGTTCGCCCAGGCCGGGCACGCGATCGACCACGTCGCCGACCAGATGAAACCGGTCGATTCCGTTCAGCACGCACATGTCGAACGGCGTCGTGGTGGTGCCTTCCTCGCGATAGCCGCGGACATGGAAGTTGGCATGGCCTTGGCGGCGATACGCCAGACGATGGATCAGCGAGGGATAGCCGTGGAAGGCGAAGATGACCGGCCGGTCGGTCGTGAACAGCGCGTCGAACTCGGCATCGGGCAGGCCGTGCGGGTGCTCGCTGGGCGGCTGAAGCTTCATCAGGTTCACGACGTTGACCACCCTCACCCGCAGCTCGGGCGCGTGCTGGCGCAGCAGGTCGACCGCGGCCAGCGTCTCGAGCGTCGGCACGTCGCCGCAGCACGCCATCACCACGTCGGGCTTGCCGCCGCGGTCGTTGCTCGCCCACTCCCAGATGCCGAGCCCCGCGTCGCAGTGCTTGATCGCCTGATCCATGCTCAGCCACTGCGGTGACGGCTGCTTGCCGGCGACGACGACGTTCACGTAGTTGCGGCTGCGCAGGCAGTGATCGGTGACCGACAGAAGGCAGTTCGCGTCGGGCGGCAGGTAGACGCGCACCACCTCGGCCTTCTTGTTCACCACATGGTCGAGGAAGCCGGGATCCTGATGGCTGAAGCCGTTGTGGTCCTGGCGCCAGACGTGACTCGACAGCAGGTAGTTCAGCGAGGCGATCGGCCGCCGCCACGGGATGTGGCGCGACACCTTCAGCCACTTGGCGTGCTGGTTGAGCATCGAATCGACGATGTGGATGAACGCCTCGTAGCACGAGAAGAAACCGTGTCGGCCGGTCAGCAGGTAGCCTTCGAGCCAGCCCTGGCACTGATGCTCGCTCAGCATCTCCATGACCCGTCCGTCGGGCGCAAGATGATCGTCCCACGGCAGCGTCGCCGCGACCCAGGCGCGGTCGGTGACCTCCAGCACGTCCTGCCAGCGGTTCGAGTTGAGCTCGTCGGGACTGAACAGGCGGAAGTTCCGCTCGGTCGCGCTCGCCTTCAGCACGTCGCGCAGGAAGTGGCCCATCACGCGCGTCGCCTCGGCCGCGACGGCGCCGGGCGCCTCGACCTCGACGGCGTAGTCGCGGAAGTCGGGCAGCCGCAGGTCGCGCAGCAGCAGGCCGCCATTGGCGTGGGGATTGGCGCTCATGCGGCGCGCGCCGGCGGGCGCGAGGGCGGCGATCTCGGGCCGCAGCCGGCCGCCCGCGTCGAACAGCTCGTCCGGCCGGTAGCTCTTCATCCACTGCTCGAGCAGGCGGACATGCCCGGGATTGTCGTGCAGGCCGGACAACGGCACCTGGTGCGAGCGCCAGTAGTCCTCGGTGCGCTTGCCGTCGATCTCCTTCGGGCAGGTCCAGCCCTTGGGCGTGCGCAGCACGATCATCGGCCAGCGTGGCCGTCCGGAGAATCCCCCGGTGCGCGCCTCGTCCTTGATGCGGCGGATGTCGGCCATCACCGCATCGAGCGTCGCCGCCATCTTCTCGTGCATCGCCATCGGCTCGTCGCCCTCGACGACGTACGGCGTGTAGCCGTAGCCGAGGAACAGGTGCTCGAGCTCCTCGGGCGTGATGCGGGCGAGGACGGTGGGATTGGCGATCTTGTAGCCGTTGAGATGGAGGATCGGCAGCACCACGCCGTCGGTGACGGGGTCCAGGAACTTGTTGGAATGCCAGCTCGTCGCCAACGGCCCGGTCTCCGCCTCGCCGTCGCCAACCACGGCAGCGACGATCAGATCGGGGTTGTCGAAGGCGGCGCCATAGGCGTGCGACAGCGCATAGCCCAGCTCGCCGCCCTCGTGGATCGAGCCCGGCGTCTCGGGCGCGGCATGGCTCGGGATGCCGCCGGGGAACGAGAACTGGGTGAACAGCCGCTTCATGCCCGCCGCGTCCGTCGACACGTCGGGATAGATCTCGCTGTAGGTGCCCTCGAGCCAGGTATTGGCGACGATGCCCGGCCCGCCATGGCCCGGGCCGGTGACGTAGATCATGTCGAGGTCGTCGCAGCGGATCAGCCGGTTGAGATGGACGTAGACGAAGTTCAGCCCGGGCGTGGTGCCCCAGTGGCCGAGCAGGCGCGGCTTGATGTGCTCCTTGCCGAGCGGCCGGCGCAGCAACGGGTTGTCGTAGAGGTAGATCTGGCCGATCGACAGGTAGTTGGCGGCGCGCCACCAGGCATCGATCAGGCCGCGCTCCTTCTCGGACAGGGTGCTTGCCATCGTGACCTCCGACACAGGAACCCACGCCTGTTATAAGACGGAAATGACCTTCTCGATCGCCGGCCGCTGCGCGCGCACGGGCATGCTGGGTACCGTCGTCACCACCTCTTCTATGGCAGTCGGCGGCCGCTGTGCCTATGCGCGGGCGGGCGTCGGTGCGGTATTGACGCAGCACCGCACCGATCCGCGGCTGGGGCCGAAGATGCTCGAGGGCCTGCACCGCGAAGCGCCGGAGGCGGTGCTGCGCGCGCTCGAGGCGGCTGACCCGAACCTCGGATGGCGCCAGCTCGCGGCGATCGCCGCCGACGGCAAGGCGGCGTTCTTCAACGGCAGCATGATCACGTCGATCGCCAAGGGTCGTGTCGGACGCGACTGCGTGGCGATCGGCAACATCCTGCGCACGCCCTCCGTGATCGATGCGATGGTCGAGAGCTTCGAGGCGAACGAAGCCGAGACCCTGGCGGAGCGACTGGTGCGCGCGATCGAGGCCGGGCTGGCGGCCGGCGGCGAGCTGAAGCAGGTGAAGTCGGCCGGCCTGCTGGTCGTGCACCGCGAGAGCTTCCCCTACGTCGACCTGCGCGTCGACCTCGCCAGCCAGCCGCTGACCGAACTGCGCTTCCTGTGGGAGCTCTACCGGCCCGAGGCCGAGACCTACGTGGTGCGCGCGGTCGATCCGGACAAGGCGCCGACCCCGCCCTGATTTGCATCTTTGGTGAGTCGCCGCGCAGGACGGTGCGGGATCATTGGTGTTGGGCAGAATCATGCATCGACGGCAGGTGCTGGTGAATTTGTTCGACGAGCTGCACCCGGGTGTGCTCGCCTACTACAAGGACGCGGGGTTGGTGCCTTAGGCCCCCGTCGTCCCGACCGGAGCCGAGCGCAGCGAGGCGCAGTGGAGGGACCTTTTTTCTACCACTTGCGGCAAGTGATAGAAAAAAGGTCCCTCCGCTCCGCTTCGCTCCGGTCGGGACGACGGAGTGCATCAATCAAACAGCGTCGCCAACCGTCGCTTCATCTGGTCGGCGATGTAGAGCGCGATGGCCTGGATGCTCGAGGTCGGGTTCACGCCGCCGCCGGTCACGAACACGCTGCCGTCGACGATGAACAGGTTCCTGACGTCGTGGCTCCTGCCCCACTCGTTGACCACCGAGCGCTCGGGGTCGCGGCCCATGCGCGCCGTCCCGAGCAGATGGCCGGGATAGTTCAGCACCTCGCGCGAGCAGAAGATGCGGGTGGCGCCGCAGGCTTCGAGGATCTCCTCGGCGCGGGCGATGCCGTGCTCCATCATGCGCTGCGTGTTGTCGCCGATCGTGTAGTCGATCCGGGGCGCCGGGATGCCGTTGCCGTCCTTCAGCACCGGATCGAGCGTGACGCGGTTGTGCTCCTCCGGCAGGTCGTCGCAGGCGACGCCGATGCCGACCCGGTGGTCGAGCAGCTCGCGATAGGCGCGATGATGGTCGCGGCCCCACGGCAACTGCCCGGCCGCGACCGCCTGCAGCGCCGTGTTGACCGGGCCGGTGCCGCGATTGAACTGCAGCGTGTAGCCGCGCACGAAGCCGCGGCTGGTGTCGGTCTCGTAGAACTGCTTGCTCCACAGCGAGGTGATCGGCCCGCGCCCGCCGTCGAGCGTCTCCTCGACCGTGCCCGAGACGACCGGCCAGGGATGCAGCATCAGGTTCCGGCCGACCAGCCCGGACGAGTTGGCGAGCCCGTTCGGGAACCTGCCGGACACCGAGTTCAGCAGCAGCCGCGGCGTGCCGACGCCGTTGCAGGCCATGATCACCAGCTCGGCCGGCTGGAAATGCTCCTGCCCGTCGGCGTCGTAGTAGATTGCGCCCGACACCATGCCGCTGCCCGCATCGAGCGTGATCTCGCGGACCCGGGCGCGCGTGCGCAGCTCGACGCCCATCCGCAGCGCCAGCGGCCAGTAGGTGATGTCGGTGCTCGCCTTGGCCCCCTGGGCGCAGCCGGGCGTGCAGTGGTTCATGTTGATGCACTGGGCGCGGCCCTCGTAGGGCTGGGTGGCGATCGAGGTGTCGCTGGGCCACCAGTGCCAGCCGAGCCTGTTCATCGCCCGCGCGTAGGCCGCGCCGGTCTTGCCGAGCGGGATCGGCGGCATCGGCGGGTGGCGCGGCGGCACGCCCGGATCGCCTTCGAGGCCGGACGAGCCCATCATCCGGTCGTTCTCCTCGTAGAAGCGCTCCAGCGTCCAGTAGTCGATCGGCCAGTCGTCGGCGACGCCGTCGAGCGAGCGAACCCGGAAGTCGGACGGGTGCAGGCGCGGCCAGTGGGCGGTGTAGATCACCGTGCCGCCGCCGACGCCGTTGAAGTTGGCGACCTTCATGATCGAGTTGTCGTCGTTGACCGGATAGTCGGTCGCCCGGCCGCGGATGTTGGGGCGGATGTCCCAGTCGCCGCCGGCGCGCCGCGCCTCCCAGTCGCGGCCGTTGGCCGGGAAGTCGGTCGAGCGCACCCAGTCGCCCTGCTCCAGGCAGAGGATGCGCATGCGCGTGTCGGCCAGGCTCCACGCCACCGCCGCCCCCGATGCGCCCGAGCCGACGATCAGGACGTCGACCTTGTCGTGCGACGTGGTCATGGCCGGTTACTCCTCACGCTCAAACTCATGCCTTCCCCCGTCTGCGGGGGAAGGCGGGTGGCGGAAATGGCGGAAATGCCGGAAATGCCGCGAACCCAACCCAAGCGGCTGACGGAGTCCACGGGAGTCCACACCCGAGTGGACCGCTTGGATGCCGATGGCATCGGCATTTCCGGCCCGGAGTCCACGAATTCACCGATCCCGGCCCCGGTGAAAAACACGCTTCCGCCCGGCAGGCGGCGGACGAAGACAGGCTTGGCGCATCATCGCCGGAGTCTAGCGCGGGTCCGCGGCGAACACCTATTCTGGGCAATGGCCTCCGCGATTCCCGAAGGAATCGCCGCCCGAACCCCGGGGCCAATGCCCAACTGGCCCTCTTTCGCGCCCCTGTTATCCACAGGCCTTTCGGCCGTCAGCGCACGGAAGCGTACACGCCACCTCCGCGATCGCCGGGGCGTTGATCGCGCTCCTCAGCCGCGCGGAGAGACCTTTTCTCAACGACAAGCCACTTATCATAGACAGAAGGTCTCTCCACTCCGCGCTTCGCGCTCCGGTCGAGACGACGGCGCAATAAGGTGCCCTTTCCCCCTGCCGGGGTCCGGACTACCGGCCCCGATCATCCCGCCAGAACGGCTTCCGTCGCTTCACCGGATCGAGCAACCCCCAATCCCCCTGTTCCACCACATGCCCCTGGGGGAACGGCGCGCGTGCCTCCTGCCCCAACGCCCGTAGGACGCGGTCGTCGCGGTAGTAGGCGGAGAGCACGACCCGCCCGAGCGCCCTCGCCGGCGCGCCGCCCGCGGCGTACCAGTTGTTGATCAGCGCCTCGCGCCGCTCGCGGTCGAGCGCGGCGAAGGCCCCGCCCGCGCGCTTGTCGATCTCGGCCAGGGCGGTGCGGATCAGCGGCAGGTCGCGGCCGATCGAGCGGACGATGTCGGCCAGGATGGCGGAGTCGGAGGCGGCGGGCAGGCCGAACGCCTCGTGCGCCGGGATCATGGTCGCTGCTACGTCACGCAAGGTTTCAGCTTCGCTGGAAGAGATACTCATCGCACTCCCCTCATACACGCCGCGCCGGTCTCGCGCCTCACAGTATGCCCTTGAACCCCGCATAGATCGCACCCGCCGCCGTCGCCGCCGAGATGCCGAGGTTCATCAGCTTGACCAGCCGCTCGATGCGCTGCTCGAGCGTGCCGCCGGCCTTGGCCTTGCCGTCCTTGTCCGGCACCGCCAGCAGCGCGGCGAGCCGGACCAGCGGATTGCGCGCGCGCAGCCGGACCGCGAGCGCGGGGTGGAAGGTGTTGGCGATCAGCGTGCCCAGCATGTAGGCGAGCGCGATGCTGGCGGCGTATTCCAGCGTCTCGCGCCACACCACGGCGCTGCCCGGCAGCAGCGGATCGCCGTCGACCAGCGAGACCACGGCCGACATGCCGAACACGGAGGCCAGCGCGGTCGCGACGCCGGCCGCCACGACGACGTACCAGCGCGGGCCACGCGACACCTCGAGCCAGTAGCCGAACAGCGCCGGCAGCACGATCGACGCGGCCCTCAGCCAGACCAGGCGGGCGTCGAACTTGATCACCAGCAGGTAGTGCGCGAGCAGGATCAGCAGGATCGGCAGGACGAGAAAGCGCAGCACCGCGCCCGCCGGCCCGAGCGGCGGCCGCTCGACCGGTGCCCGTTCGACCGGCGCGGCCGCGGCCGCCGCCGTGCGCAGCTCGGCGAGCTCCGCCTCGAGCGCGCGCACCCGCTCGTCGAGCTTGCGGTTCGCCTCCATCAGCGGTCGCGGCACGCTGATGTCGCGCCGGCAGGTCTTGCAGACCGTGGCGGCGTCGGCGACCGGCTCGCAGCAGAACGGGCAGTTCACCTCGCGGGCTCGGCCTACGGGCCGACCACCAGCTTGAGGGGAGTGGTGCCGGTGCGGCCGTCGGAATCCTTCACGCTCACGCGCAGCTCGTGCTGGCCGGGCGGCAGTTCGGCCGACGGCATCTCGATGCCGCCGGGCTTGATGTACTTCCTGAGCCGCGGCGTGAGGTCGACCGCCGGCTGCTTGAGATAGGTCACCTTGACGCTGTCGGGATCGACCGCGGTGCCGCCGAAGCTCTGGAACTTGAGCTTGAGGTCGACCGGCGACTTGACGGTGCCGCCCTGCGCCGCCGGCGAGGCGAGCTCGATCTTGGGCCCGCGCGTCACGCCGCGCGTCGCCAGCGCCGTGTCGGCCGCCGCCGGCAGGGCCGCCTCCTGGGCGGTGATCAGCGTCTCGGCGTCGGCCACCGCATTGCTGGCGGCCAGGATGAGCAGACTGCTGAGACCGATAACGATGCGATGCTGCACGATTCCTCCTGCGTTGCTACTTGGTCTTGAGCCAGGCCACGACGTCGCGCGCCGCGACTGCGGGCAGCTCGCTGTGCGTGGCATTGAGGGTGACGATGCTGCCGCCCGAGGTCTGCGCCGCGCCCTGGGCGATCGAATCGCCGTTGCCGATGATCCAGAGCTGCGGGATGCCGCCGGCGCCGGTGTAGCGCGCGAAGTTGGCGGGCCCGTCGGGATCGAAAAAGCTCAGGTAGCCCGCCGCAGTGGCGTGGACCTGGCGCGTCGTGCCCTGGTTGTTGTCGATGTAGCTGCCGACCTCGCCGCCTCGTCCGGCGGCGATCGCGGCGCGGGCGCGCGCGAGGTCGTTGCCGGTCTGGCTGATGAAGCGCTGCGGGAAATGGCCGGGCGCGATCACCACCACCGCGTCGATGCCGCGGCGTGTCGCGGCGTAGCCCATCGCGACGTTGCCGCCGATGCTGGCGCCGACCACCGCGACCTTGCGCACGCCCTTGGCGCGCAGGCCGGCGACTTCCTGCGCCACCATGTCGATGCACTGCTCATAGGGAACGTAGGTGTCGCCCTCGGCCCACGGCATCGACGGCCGGCTGACCACGGCGCCGGCCTCGCGCAGCGCTTTCGCCGTCGCGGCGACTCCCTTCGATCCGCCGCCTTGCGCCGGCGCCCACTTGCCGTGCAGCACCACGACGCCCCAGCCCGTCAGCTCCGCTGCCGACGCCGGCAGGACGAGCAGCACGCCACACAACGCCGCCAACCACCTCGACCACCAACGCATCAGCCGCCCCACCCCATTGCTCAGGGACGGAATTAAATACAGGATGCCGCGCGAGCATCAATATCCCACCGAGGGCAGCGGTGAGTTTGCGCGGGTTTGCAGTCGCTCTGGCCTATGTCTGCCACCTGACATTCAACGCCGCCGCATCTGCAGCACCGGCGAAGGTCGGCGAGGTGCAGACGCTGCTCGACCGCGAGAAACCGGACAGCGCCCGGCAGGCCCGGCTCGCCCAGGCCGCGGCGGCGCCGATCCCGGAGAGCGCCCCGCCGGTCGAGCGGGCGCGCCGCCATTTCCAGCGCTCGCAGGCGCGCGCTGAGCTCGGCCGCATCACCGACGCCATCGCCGACACCACGACGGCGATCGAGCTCGCGCGCCAGGAATCGGCCGAGCCGTTGCTGCGACAGGCCTATGTGCAGCTCGGCCAGCTGCAGGGCTGGCTGGGCGAGCGGCGGCAGTCGAACGCGGCATTCCAGAAGGCATCCGAGGTCGGCGGCAAGCGCGGCAGCGTTCAGGCCCTGGTGCAGCGCATCAACGTCAATCGCTGGATGGTGATCAACGACATCCAGTCGGGCGACATCGGCGCCGCCGAATCGATCGTGCGGCAGAACCACGAGCTGCTGGCGAAGGCCGAGCAGCAACCGGAGTGGCCGGCCAGCCCCTTGCGCAGCGTCGCCGAGGCGCAGGTGGCGTTCGGCGACGCCGCACTCGCCGAGGCGCAGGGCAACTACGCGGACGCCGCGAAAGGCTACCTGGCGACCGAGGAGCGCTTTCGCGCCGCCCTCACCCAGTACACGCAAACCCCGGGAATGCCGGCGCGGCCGGTGCTCGAGCAGGCGGCCGACTTCATGGTGGCGCGCGCCGGCCGCGCGCTGGTGCTCGACGGCCGCGTCGCCGACGGCGAGGTCGAAGGCCGCCGCGCGGTCACCAACTGGCTGAGGATCGGCGGCAAGTACAACCTCAACAGCGCGCGCATTGCGCTTTACTTCGCGATGACCCTGGTCGACGAGGCGAGGCTCGCCGAGGCCGAGGGCATCATTCGCAGCGTGCTCGAGATCTATCGCGGCGTCGGCGCGGCGCCGGACGCGGAATGGACGGTAATCACACTCAACCAGCTCGCGGGCGTGCTGGCGCTGCAGAACAAGTGGCAGGAGGCGTCGGCGATCTATGGCGAGCTCGACGAGACGCTCAAGGCATGGCCGCAGGACCGCAAGGACGACGAACTACGGCTGACGCGCGTCGCCACGCTCTACCAGACCGGCCGCGTCGCGGACGGCATCGCAGTGGCCGACCGCATGATCGCGCGCGAGCGGGCGCGCGGCTTTGCCGCCGACCATCCCGATCTCGCGCTGGCACGCGGCATGCGCGCGGTTGGCCTGTTGAAGAGCGACCGCGCGGCCGAGGCCGAGCCGGAGCTGCGCGAGGTCGCGGAGCCGCTGATCGCCAGCCTGCGCGACGTGCAGACCGACGCCGACGACGCGACGCTTGCGGCGACGCGCGAGCATCGCGTCCAGACCGTGATCGAGGCCTATATCGGCCTGCTGGTGCGCCAGGGCGGCGGCGATGCCGCGTCGGACAGCCTGCGGCTCGCCGAGGCGATCCGCGGCCGGGCGGTGCAGAAGGCGCTGACCGCCTCGGCGGTGCGCGCAGCGGCGCGCGATCCGGCGCTCGCGAACCTCGCCCGGCGCGAGCAGGACGCCGAGCGGCGCGTCGGCGTGGCGCTCGCGAGCCTCAACGGCCTGCTCAGCCAGCCCTCGCAGGAGCGCGACCCACAGGCGGTCGAGGCGCGGCGCGCGGCGGTCACGCAGCTGCGCGGCGAGCGCGATGCGCTCCGCCGCGAGGTGCGCGAGAAATATCCCGACTACGGCGCGCTTGCCGCGCCGCGCCCACCCGGCTTGCGCGAGCTGCGGCCGTTGCTCGCGCCCGACGAGGCGTACGTCTCGATCCATCTCGGCCAGGACAAGAGCTATGTCTGGGTGCTGCGCAAGGACGGGCCGGTGACGATGGCGGCAGTCGACGCGAATGCCGCCGAGATCGAGAAGGCGGTGGCGCATCTTCGCCAGGCGCTGCAGCCGGACGCGGCGACGATCGAGGAGATCCCGGCCTTCGACCTCGCCGCCGCGCACGCTCTCTACAAGACCCTGCTGCAGCCGGTCGAGGCGGCGTGGCGCGACGCCAAGAGCCTGATCGTCTCGACCAACGGCTCGCTGGGACTGCTGCCGCTCGGCCTGTTGCCGGTGGCGCCGGCCGAACTCGACGCCGAATCGCCGCCGCGCTTTGCCGGCTACCGCAAGGTGCAATGGCTGGCGCGCAGTCATGCGGTCAGCCTCGTGCCCTCCTCGGCGGCATTGCAGGCACTGCGGCGGCTGCCGCCCGCCAGCCGCGCGCGCGAGTGGTTGATCGGCTTCGGCGATCCCTTCTTCAATGCCGAGCAGGCCGCGGCCGGCGACGCAGCGGGCAGCGAAGCGAACGCCACGCGCGGGGTGCCATTGGCGCGCCGGTCCGCGCCGCCTGCGGACGACGCGGTGACGCTCGCCTCGCTGCCCAGGCTCGCCGATACGGCTGCCGAGCTTCGGGCGATCGCGGCGGCGCTGCGGGTCGATGCGCACCGGGCGCTTCACCTCGGCAAGGCGGCCAACGAAGACGCGGTCAAAGCCGCCGACCTCGCGCGCTACCGCGTCGTGGTGTTCGCCACGCACGGGCTGATGCCGGGCGAGCTCGACGGCCTCAGCCAGCCGGCGCTCGCGCTGACCGCACCCGAGGTGGCCCGGGTGCCAGGCGACGGGCTGCTGACCATGGACGAGATACTGGCGCTCAAGCTCGATGCCGACTGGGTGGTGCTGTCGGCTTGCAATACCGCCGCCGGCACCAGCACCAACGCCGAACCGGCCTCGGGCCTCGGCCGGGCGTTCTTCTATGCCGGCACGCGCGCGGTGCTGGCGACCAATTGGTCCGTGCATTCGCGATCGGCGCGCGATCTCGTCACCGATCTGTTCCGCCGCCAGACCGCCGATCCTGGCCTGTCGCGCGCCGAGGCGCTACGACAGGCGATGGTCGCGCTGATCGACGGCAAGGGCTTCGCCGACGCTCACGGCCAGACGGTGTTCACCTACGCCCATCCGCTGTTCTGGGCGCCCTACTCCCTGGTCGGCGACGGCCGCTGACCGGCCCTCGGCGCCGTCGCAGCGAACGCCAGCCAGCAGGGGCGAGCCTCGACGCCCTCGCTTCCGCCTCTCTACCCTGACCTCCGACACGCTTGGGAGGGCTCTTCGTCGAACTCGCATCGGACGGTGGTGCCGGTGGAACGGAAGGCGCGGTAGTCTCCGTCGTCTCGACCGGAGGCGAGCGGAGCGAGCCGGAGCGGAGAGACCTCTTCTCCGCGAAAAGCCGGCTATCGGCGGAAAAAAGGTCTCTCCACTCCGCGCTTCGCGCTCCGGTCGAGACGACGGGCAAGCTATACGCGATAGCCTGCCCGCCAGGCGGAGAGGCGAACGAGATCGAAATCAGTCGGCCGCGGCCGGGAAGCGCAGCGGCTCGGGGGGCGCGAGGCTCTGCTGGCGGGCCTGACGGCGGCGCCAGATCGACCGGTAGGCGACGAAGGCCATCACCGCGGCGGCGCCGTTCAGCAGGACGGTGAGCGGCACGAGGTCGAACGGCTGCGGCTTGGCCCACTGGTAGTCGATTCGCGCCCAGCCGTAGAACGCGGACACGACCGCGGCCACCAGCACCGTCTCGAGCACGTCGAGGGTCTGGCGCGAGACGGTTGCCGGCGCCGGCTGCGTGACGCGCCACTGGACGAAGCCGCAGATCGCCATCACGACCAGCGCATGCAGCGCGATGAACGGCACCATGTGGCCGATGAACTGGCCGGTGTCCTGGTTCAGCCTGACGTTGTTGAAGCCGTAGTCCCACAGCGTCTGGGCGAGGTCGTAGAAGACCACGAACAGCCCGACGACGAGCAGCGAGCCCTCCGCATCGGCCTTGCGCGGTGTCCAGGACGCCAGGATGGCGGCCGCGACGAGCACGGGGATCACCAGCCCCACGAGGTAGACCGCGGAGGACGAGAGCGCCCCCTCGCCGCTCGGCCAGAAGACGACCTCGCCGCCCATCAGCCGGGCCGCGAGCGGCGTGGCCATCGGCAGCAGGAACAGCAGCACGACCAGGGCGGTGAAGCAGCCGAGCGCGGGCGCCAGCAGGTCCTGCCACAGCCCGGGCTGCGCCCTGGGCTTCTCGACGCCGAGATGGCCGGCCAGCTCGGCCAGGGCGTCGATGCCGCCCTTGCGGACGGTGGCGATGCAGGCGACGCAGACCACCTGCTCGATCGAGGCGCGCAGCTCGCGCACCGAGCCCGCGCGGGCGTCCTTGATGTCGTCCTCGTCGTCCAGCTTCAGACGCTCGAGCTGGGCCTCGAGGAAGCCGATGTCGGCGATCGGCTCGATGCCGGCGCGCCAGCGGTCGCTGCACATCAGCGCCAGGCGCTCGCCGCGCGAACGCCGGTCGAGCGACTGGGCCAGGATCTGGGTCGAGAAGTGCGCCGATGTCTCGACCAGCGCCCGCGGGATGCCGACCAGGTCGTGGAACATGTCGCGCTGGACGTTGGAGATCCGCGCCAGGCCGGGAATGGTCTGGTGGGCGAGCCCCATGAAGGCGGCGGCGATCCATAGCGGGTAGGCCGACGACTGGGCGATCCCGTCGATCTCGGCCGCATCGCTCTGCTGGCCGACGATCCGCAGCCAGCCGCCGATCAGCGACGGCGAGGCGAGGCACAGCACGACGTAGCCGGCCAGCGTGACCAGCACGAACAGCACGAGCGTGACGCGGTAGGGCAGCAGCCCGACGAAGTCGCGCGCCCGCAGGTCAGGCACCGCGGACAAGGCCTTCAGGCCGGTGTCGAGCGGCTTGATCTCGTTGAACTTGGCGAACTGGAAGGCGCAGAGCAGCAGCGCGCCGAACCAGAACTGGGCGGAGCCGAGGAGGCTGGTCATGGCAGCCTCCCTACTTCGGACAGCGATGGTTGGGACAGGCCTGGGCGTTGGCCAGAGGGCTGGTCGCCACGCTGGCGGCCAGCAGCGCCGGTCCCGAGAGCAGCATGATCGCACAGAGAATGGTCAGGAAAGTACGAGTGCTCATATTGACCGCCTTCCCCTCAGATGACGGGCTAATGCAATCGCACCTTCCCTGAAGCACGCCTGCCGCCGCCATTCTGTGGCAATTGGCACACTGCCCGCGGACCGCCGAAAAAGATGTCGATTCCCCGCCCGCTCGTTCGTCAGGTCAGCAGAGAGCAATCCCTGACGAAGGAGCAAGCCATGACGACACGCGTCACCCCCTTCGCCCACATGGACAAGCTGAAGCCCTTGATCGCCTACGCGATGGCCGCCCAGAAGGGCCTCGATCCGGCGATCGCCCGGCTGGTCGAGATCCGCGCCTCGCAGATCAACGGCTGCGCGGTCTGCCTCGCCATGCACACGCAGGAGGCGCGCCAGGCCGGCGAGAGCGAGCAGCGGATCTTCCTGCTCGACGCCTTCCGCGAATCGGAGCTCTACGACGACCGCGAGCGGGCGGCGCTGGAATGGACCGAGGCGCTGACCCGGCTCGGGCCGGGCGGGGCGTCGTACGAGGCCTACGCCAACCTGAAGGCGCACTTCAGCGAGGACGAGCAGGTCAAGCTCACCCTGCTGATCGGCGCCATCAACGCCTTCTACAGGCTGAACGTCGGCTTCCGCGTCAGCCCGCACACACTGCAGGACGCCCAGGCGGCGTGACTGCCCCGTCGTCCCGAGGCTATCGATAAGGCCTCCCGTCGTCTCGACCAAGGCCCCCCTCGGATGCCCTCGGGGCAGGCTCCGGGCCGCGTGGAGAGACCTTCTCTCCACGATAAGCCACATATCGTCGAGAGAAGGTCTCTCCGCTCCGCGCTTCGCGCTCCGGTCGAGACGACGGGAGGGCCGGCGGGCTGGGCGACGGCGTGATCCAGGCCGACGACCGGTCGGTTCGACGGGAATTCGGCAACCCAGCCGCTTCTCCCACCGGGCATCGCCCACCCTCGATGGTAACCTTGCCGACAAAGACGACCGCAGGGGGGAAGAGAGTGCGGCCAACCCGGAGCGTTGCCGGTCCGTCCTCGACGGCGGCCCGCGTCGCGCGCGCGGCGCGCGAGCCGTGGGACGTCGCGCCGACCGCGCGGGCGGGCGATGCCGATGCCGCCAAGATCTACCATGCCGTCGGCCTGGCGCTCAGCCGCTGGGAGATCCTCGAGGTCGCGCTGGCCTATCTCCACGGCACCATCCTGCAGGCGAAGAGCGGCGCCGCGGCGGCGGCCTATCGCAAGGCCGCGCCGGGGCGGTCCCGGCTGCGGCTGATCAAGGGCGCGCTCGAGGCGCAGCGCGCGGCGATCCCGCGGCCGCTGCAGGCGGAGATCGTGGCCTTCCTCGAGCGCGAGATCGCGCCGCTGGCCGACCGGCGCAACGAGATCGCGCACGGCACCGCGGTCCTGGCCCAGGGCGGGCTGGGCGGGCACTACCTCGTGCCGCCCGGCTACACCCCGCGCAAGCTGCAATGGCGGCGGGTGCCGGTGGCGACCGACGGCTTTCCCTTCCGCCGGCTCGCCTTCGCCTATACGGCGTCGCAGATCGCCGACTATGGCGAGCACTTCTGGGCGTATTCGCGCCGCGGCTTCCAGCTCGGCAACCGCGTGGTCGAGGCGCGCGAGGCGATCTCGCCCGCACCGCCCAGGCACCGGTCGGGCACGCCGTTCTTCCTGGTGCCGCCCCAGCCCCGGCGATAGGGGCCACGGTTCTTCATCCCAGGCGCCAAGGCTCGCCCGGCGCGGAGGCTGGCGCCGCCACGGGCGTATACGGGGTCGCGAATCGATACGGAACCGGTTGCGCCGGCCGGCCGATCTGCCACCATGGCGGAAGTGGGCTGGAGGCTTCGTCTCAGGGAGAACCGGAGATGACCGACGTCGGCAAGCAGCGGCGGGTGCAGTGGTGGGCGACCGGGCTCAACCTCGGCGCCATCGTGGTGCTGCTGTATATCGCGATCGGCATCACCTGCGAGATCACCACCCGCAACCAGGACTATGCCCGGGTCGTCGCCACCCAGAAGTGGCTGCTGAGCTGCGTCGGCAACCCGGCAGCGGACAAGACCTGTCCGATGGATCCCGCGGAAGACATCAAGGGGCGGATCGAGAACGCGTCCCGGCAGGTCAGCCTCTACAACAGCCTCAACTCCATGGGGGCGCTCGATCGATGCAGCATCGCGGCGGTGTTCGCCGCGCCGCTCGGCGGATTCTCCGAGGACTGCGTCAAGGTCATGAGCGCGGCGCCGTCGACGCTCAACCCGCGGGTCAAGGACGGGCAGCCGGTCCCGAGCGCACGCGAAATCGCCGACACGCTGGGGCTGCAGAACAAGGACGAGCTCGTGATCTACGAGGAGATCCTGACGCCGGGTCCGCTCACCTATTCCGGCTGGCTGGCGCTCGATCAACGGGCGAAGGAGCCGCTCTACTTCTCCCTGGTGCTGGTCGCGTCAGTGATCGGCAGCCTGATCGCCGGGCTTCGGATCGACGGCATCACGACCCTGCGCGACATCGCCCTTGGGCTCGGCGCCGGCTTCGCGGTCTATATCCTGATGCGCAGCGGGACCTTCGTGTTCGTGACCGGGGACAGCCCGCAGATCGACATCATGAACCCGTTCACGGCCGGCGCGGTCGGCTTCCTCGTCGGCCTGTTCAAGGACCGCGCCTTCGGCCTGCTCGATGGCGTCGTCCGCCAGCCGGCCCCGCCTCCGGGCACGCCGGCGGAAGGCGCCGCCAAGGTGGCGGCGACGGCCACCCTGGCGGCGGCACGGGTGGCACTGGAAGATGCTTCTGCGAAGGCCAAGGCGGGGGCGGCCGACGCGCCGCAAGCCCTGGCGGACGCGCTGGCCGCCTTCAAGCACGCGGAAGAGCAGCTCGGCAAGAGCTGACGCGCCGCATCGGGCCGCGCCGGAAACGGAGAGGGCCGCCGCCGGGGGCGACGGCCCTCAGGATACCCACAGGCTTCCCGCCGGGGGGTTGGGAAGCCACGCAACCATGAGCGGTTTGAGATGCCGCCCTGGGTGGCAAGGCCGTTCACCCGACGGCCCTGAAACGGGGCGACGGCCTTGCGGCCGGTCGGCTGTCAAATGCACTCGCTTCGAGAAGCGGCGCAAGGGGGGAGCACCGGACCGTACGCTTTCACCCGTCCTGGCGTTCCGCTTCCGCCGTGAGGTCCGACTCCGGCGACTGCTCCTCCGCGAGCGTGAAGCACTTCGGGCCGAACGTCGTGTAGCCGGTCGGCGTCCGCTTGCCGGTCGGGCAGTCGAGGGTGAAGGCGCGATGCATGTTCTTGGCCCGGCCGCAGTGAATGCACTTGGCAACGAAGCGCAGCGCTTTGTCCGACGACATGAAACTCCTTCCCGATCCTGGCCCCATCCTGGACCACGCGCAGCACAATCGAGCACCGCGGCAGAAATGTGGTGAGATCGCCGCAAGAGACGCAGAGGCATCCGCGGCGTTGCCGGACTCCGGCGGGACTACCGGGTCGGCACATTCGGCACGCCGGGCTGGCTCGGGCCGCCGCCCGACAGCGCCTGCTCCTTGGGCGCGCCGCCACCGGTGCGAGTGGCGTTCTCGCCCCAACGGCCGGTCGCAAAGAGCACGCCGACCACCACGAGAATGACGGCGACGATGCCGGTCAGCCAGCCCCACGTCCGGCGGTGGCGGTTGCTGACGGTGTAGCGATTGTCCTCGAAGTTCGACATGGAGTACCTCGCTGGGCAATACCTCGCCCTCGGACTCCGAACGTACGGCGGCGGCGTCCGTTGCCGCGCGCACCCCGCAGGCAGCCGGTCATGACAAAGCCGCAATCCTCTCCGGCGGCCGCCCTCCTCCGACTTCGAGATCGACCGAAATGAAAACGGGGGCCGGCAAGACCGGCCCCCGTTCGCTGGATTTGGGCAGGACCCGTCAGCTCCGCGCGGGCAGCGGGATCTTCATCGAGGTCAGCGACTGCTCGAGTACGGGAATGGCCGACGCCGCGTCGGCGGTCTCGCACCGGGCCATCGCCGCTGCAGCCGTCTCGTCGATCTGGTTGGGACGATAGCGGCGGTAGGTGCTGCTCAGCGCCTTGCAATACTGGGTATCGCTCATGAGCGATGCCGCCTCGCGCTCCGAGATGGCGATGTCGACGCTGCGGTTGCGCCGCTCGGCCACGTTTGCAGCGGTCGGCACCGGCAGGTTGGTCTCACCGTAGCCCAGGGCCGCGATCGCGCCGGCCGGCACGCCGTTGCGCTGCAGCTCGGCACTGACCGAAGCGGCGCGCCGCTTCGAGAGGTCCAGATTGTACGCCGCCGTGCCCGTCGTGTCGGTATGGCCGCTGACGGCCACGGCACGGGCGCCGCTCGCCTTGAAGGAATTGGCCGCCGTGGCGATGGTCGCCACCGACTCAGGTGACAGCGTTGCCTTGTCCGTGTCGAAGTAGACCGTGTAATTCTTCGCCATGGGCGCGGTCACCGCCTGCGGCTGCTGTTGACAGGCGGCCAGCAGGAGCGCGGCTGCCGACGCCACCAGGATCTGTCTCAACATGTCTCTCTCCGTCAAAAGTTTCCCAACTGGGCTCATACGCGCGATGCGCGAAAGCGCCTCGTGGAACTCTTGAGCTTGGACAAAGACTAGCGGACGGCCGCCCGGTGCAACTTGAGATAGATCAATGGGCCGGCGAATTTCGCGTCAGCGGCGTTCGGCGATCGCGACGACCCGGCGGTTGGTGCTGACGATGCCCTCGGGTCCGGCGAGCGCGGCGAAGCGCTCGCGCATGCGGGCGCGGGCGGGGTCGCGCAGTTCGGGCGGCAGGTGGCCGACCATGTTGCCGAACGAAGACGCCTCCATGTAGCGCAGCGCGTCCTGCGGGCTGGCATGGCGGGTCTGGGTCTCGCGCACCTCGAGCCGGTTGGCCTGGAAGCCGGTGGTCTGCAGCAGCGCGCGCAGCTCCTCGGCGTCGACCCTGAAGGTGATGCCCTCGCGCGGCCGCGGGTGCCGGTCGAACGGCGGCTCGGCGAGCACCGCGCGGGCAGTCGCCACCAGTTGCGGCACGTCGCCCTTGAGCTGGGTGCTGATCCCCAGCCGCCCGTTGGGCTTCAGCACGCGCCAGAAGGCGAGCAGCGGCCCGGTCTTGTCCGGCAGCCAGTGCAGCACGGCGTTCAGCACGACTGCGTCGAAGCTGCGGTCGGCTATTCGACCGAGGTCGTAGGCGTCGCCCAGCTCGAACGAGAGGTTGTCGCGTGCGCGGGAAGTGGCCAGGCCGATGCGCAGCGGCAACGGATCGACGCCCAGCACGTGGCCCGAAGCCCCGACGATATGGGCGATATGCTCGGCCAGAAGGCCGGTGCCGCAGCCGACGTCGAGCACGCGCTCGCCCGGCCCGATGGCGAGATCCTCGACCAGCGCGGTGCCGGCCGCCATGTGGCGGGTGGCGCTGATGCGCTCGTAATCGAGGGCAAGCGACGTATTGTCGAGCGTGAGCGACGGCGCTCCGGCGACCGGCCGGGAGATGAACACCATGCTCGCATCATGACGAATCGTCGGGCAGGCGAGACTAGCCTCCTTTACAAGGGTGGGATGCAACAACGGGGAAACGGACCTTGCGTGTAGAGATCCTGTGCACCGGCGATGAAATCCTGACCGGCAAGACGATCAACACCAACTACAGCCACATCGCGCGCCGGCTGGGCGAGGTCGGGCTGGACGTGATCTGGGGCACAACCGTGGGTGACGACCGGGCGAGCCTGCTGGCGGCGTTCGCGCGCGCCGGCGAGCGGGCCGACGCGGTGATCGTCAATGGCGGCCTGGGGCCGACGGTCGACGATCTCAGCCAGGAAGCCGCCGCCGAGGCGTGCGGCGTGAAGCTGGTGCTGTCGGACTACTGGATGCAGCGCATGACCGAGTCCTATGCCCGGCGCGGCCGTATCATGCCGGCCAACAACCGCAAGCAGGCGATGCTGCCGGAGGGGGCGGAGTTCATCGACAACCCGATCGGCACGGCGTGCGGCTTCGCGGTCACGATCGGCAAGGCACGGTTCTTCTTCACACCGGGCGTGCCGCGCGAGATGCGGCGCATGCTCGACGAGCAGGTGATCCCGCGGCTGCTGAAGCTGGGTGGTATCGCCGGTGTGACCAGGCTGAAGCGCTTCCACTCCTTCGGCATCGGCGAGAGCCGCGCCGACGAGATGCTGGCCGGCATCCCGGGCCTGGCCATCGACGGCGAGATCAAGCTCGGCTTCCAGGCCCACTTCCCCGAGCTCGAGACCAAGCTCGCCGCGCGTGGCGCGACCGAGGCCGAGCTGGACGCGAAGCTCGCCCCGGTCGAGGCCGAGGTGCGCCGGCGGCTCGGCAACTTCGTGGTCGCCGAGGACGAGAGCTCGCTCGAGCAGGTGGTGGTGGAGAAGCTCAAGGCCGGCGGCCACACGCTGGCGATCGGCGAGACCTTCACCTCGGGCGCGATCGCCAGCCGCCTCGCTCCCCTGCCGGGCGCCGAGGCGGTGTTCAGGAAGGGCGTGATCGCGGGCGACGTCGCGGCCGGCCGGCTGCGCACCGAGAGCGGCGCGAGCCATGCGCTGGCGGTGCTCATGCAGCTCGACCCGGGCGGAGACCGGCCCGACTTCGGCGCCACCATCACGGTGCAGATCGCGGACCCCGGGGGCATGGTCCAGCGCGTCGCCCGCCTGGTCGGCGGCCGGGAGTGGGTGCGCACCGGCGCCACCGAACTCGGGCTCGACTGCCTGCGCCGGCACCTGCTCGGCCTGCCGGTCGACGAACGGATCGACTTCGAGCGGCGATGATCATCTTTCCTCCCTGCGCGCAGCGCGGGGAGGAAAAGCTAGCGGAGATCAGGCCACTTCTCGACCAGCGCCTTCACCATGTCGTCGATGCGCGCCGCGAGCAGCCGTTCGCCCTTGAAGGCCGAGGCGCGCGTCGGATCGCCGGTCGCGGCGGACACTTTGAAATCGGCCGCCGGCTTCAGCTCGGCCATCCGCACGCTGCGCGGATCGAGCGCCAGCACGACCGAGGTCTCGCGCTCGTCGGCGTGGCCGCCCTCTTTGTGCTCGACCAGGGCTTCGGCCGACCGGCCCATGAGCCGCATGTGCAGCGCCAGCGCGCCGGTCTCGGCGGCGATCTCGTCGATCGGCTTCTCGGTCGAGACGCCGGTGTTGACCAGCGCGATGCGCGTCACGCCGTGCGCGGTGAAACTTGCGATCAGCTCGCGCAGCACGGCCTTGAAGGTGTCGGCGGTCAGATGCTGGCTGCCCGCGAACGACGTGAACGCGGGGTAGTAGCCGAAGCCCACCACCGGCGCCGTCACCACCGGCAGCCGCTCGATCAGCTTCTGCCCCAGCGCCCGCGCCGTCAGCGCATCGGTCTTGAGCGGCAGGTGCGCGCCATGCGCCTTCGACGCCGCGCCGATCGGGATGACGACGACGGCATTGGCATCGAACCGCGCCTTCGCCTCCGGCCACGTCAGCTCCTCGAGCCAGACACCGGTCATGGTCATGTGGACCGCGGGCTCCTGGCCTGAGCGGAGCCGAAGGCTCCAGCCCGCCCGAGAGCGCGCAGGGTGCGCGCGGTCCAATTGATCATGACTGCCATGGCAACTTCACAGGCTTGGGCGGCTGATCGGGCGGTCCCATGACGATCATCTTGCGCCACCTGGCCCGGGGTGCCGAATCGTCGAGCACGATGCGGTCGCCGACCAGCGCCACGCCGAGCTCCTTCCACAGCGCCGCCAGATCCACCGGCCGGACGTTGTAGAAATGGCGGTCGAGCAGCGTGCTCATCGACCTCGTGCCGGTCGCGCCGTCGCACGCCTGGGCGTAGACATCGAGGCCGACGCGGTCGGCGCCACCCAGCCCGCGCCACAGCGCGCCCGCGAGGCCGTCCTCCAGCCCCTTGGCGCCGTTGCTGTCGCGGCGGATCGCGAGATCGGCCAGCAGCATGAAGATCGCGCCACCCCAGTAGTTCTCGCGCCCGCTCGCCTGGGAGAGCCCGCGTGCGAACACACCTTCGCCCTGGGGCATCTGTGTCACCCATTCGTGCCAGACCTCTTCCTCGGTCTTCCAGCCGGCGCGGGCACGGATGATCGGCTCGATGTAGGTCGCCGCGCCCTCCATGAACCAGGTGCCGCGGCCCCTGATGAACGGCATGCCGGAGTGGATCAGCTCGTGCACCAGCACCCAGTCGTCGAACAGCCGCCGCGCGTCGACCGCATCGCCGACCTCGATCATGATCGACGCACCGCCCCCCGGCAGGGTGCGGCCATAACCGACGCCGTTGCGCGGCATCGGCACCAGCCCGACCAGCATCTGATCGGCGGTGAAGCCGTGCCAGTAGTGCGACTCGGCCTCGATGGTGCGCTTCACCCAGTCGACGATCGCCGGCCGCGTCGCCGCGCCGAACCCGTCGAGCAATGCCAGCCTCAGCACGCCGTCCTTCTTCGCCTCGCCCTTGTTACCCGGAGAAGGCCGCAGGCTGCCGACCGCCGGCGCCGGCAGCTCGTGCAATTCGAGCTTGCCGATCGCGGTGTAGCCGGCGAAGCGTGCCGTCGCGCCAGAGAGGCGCCAGGCATCGCCGACACGCGGCAGGCCGCTCGAGAAGCTCATGCCGTCCGGCGTATGCGCGCGGATGTCGATGGTCGGGATTTTCTGGTAGCCGTGCGGCTCGAGCAGCCAGGCGCCGAGCGGCGCCAGGACGCCCCTGCCGCGCTGGATACCCTCCGACGGCGAGTTGACCGCGCGAGCGAAGCCCGAGAGATCGAAGCGATAGCGAGCCTCGACGAGGCCGTTGATCGGCTCGATGCGACCGCTCGGCGCCTCGCGGGCGTACTGTGCCGTGCGATCGCTCACCGGCTCGAACGAGACCGCGTGCGTGCTGCGGCAGCGATAGGCGACATCGAGCGAGAGCTGCTCGTGCACCGTGACGTCGGCGGTGCAGTCGGGAACCTGTACGGGTTGGGCGAGCGCCGGCACCGTTCCGAGCAGGAAAAGAGCGAAGGAGCGCCGCAGCATGCCGGTACTCTAGCCTGTGCTAGGGTGCCCGCAATGGATGGGCTGGATCATGTTCTGCGGCGCATGGGGCGGCATGCGACCGCATTGCTGCCGTTTTCGTTGCTGGTCGGCATCGTGTTCCAGGACCTCGCTTCGGCGATGCGGCCGCTGGTCGGCCCGCTCTCCACCCTCCTGCTGATGCTCGCCCTCCTGCGCACCGACTGGCCGCGCGTGCGGGCGCTGCTGCAGCGGCCGGCGCTTGCGCTCGCGCTGTCGGCGGCACTGCTGGTCGCCGTGCCGCTGGCGGTCTGGCCGTTCTGGAGCCTGATGCCGATCTGGCGCGGCCTGATCGCCGCGCTGTGCCTCAGCGCCATGGCTCCGACCGTCATCTCGGCCGCGACCACCGCGACTTTCCTGCGGCTCGACAATTCGCTGGCACTGCTGATCGCCCTGATCACCAACTTCGCCGTACCGCTCACGCTGCCGCCGCTCGCTCTCTGGCTGCTCGATCTCGACCTCCATATCGGTGTCGGCGCGCTCAGCCTGCGGTTGCTGACGATCGTGGTCGTTGCGCTGGTCGGCGCGATCGCCATTCGCGCCTGGCTTGGCGTCGGGCGGCTGCGCCACAATGCCGAGCGCATCGACGGCTTGTCGATCGCCGTGCTGATCGTCTATGCCATCCCGCTGATGGACGGCGTCGTCGCCCGCGCCATCGCCGATCCTGCCAAGCTCGGCGGATTCATCGCCGCCTCGTTCGCCGGCGCGCTGCTGACCAACGCGGTGGCGGTGCTGGGCTGCCTGCCCTTTCTCGACCGCCGCAGCGCGCTCACCGCCGGCTACTGTTCGGGCGGCCGCAACAACGCGCTGCTGATGGCCGTGCTGCCGATCGCGGCCGATCCCGACATCTTCCTGTTCATCGCCGCGGTGCAGGTGCCGATCTACGTCATCCCGACCCTGCTGCAACCGATCTATCGCCGCCTGCTGCGGCCCCTACCCGATGCCGCGGTCACCACCACCCCCACCACCACCTCACGCGTTGCGCCGGGCGATTGATTTGCCGGCGATGTAGCCGAAGGTGAGGCACGGGCCGATGGTCGTGCCGGCGCCGACCGCCTTGGTGCCGATCGGATGGGCCATGGCGATGCCGGCGCAGTACAGGCCGCCGATCACGCTCTTGTCCGGCCGAAGCACCTCGCAGCGCGCATTGGTCCGGGCACCGCCCTTGGTACCGAGGCTGGCATAGAGGAAGGGCGCGGCGAAGAACGGCGCCCGCTCGACCGTGCCGAGCGCCCGCTCGACGGTGCCGGTGTAGTAGCGCTCCCACGCCGTCTCGCCCCGATGGAAGTCGCGGTCGACGCCCTCCCTTGACCAGCCGTTGAAGCGCTCGACGGTGGCGCGCAGCCGAGCCGGGTCGAGGCCGATCTTTTCCGCGAGCGCCTCGAGGCTGGGCGCGCTGCGCACGAACGCCGGGTCCTTGGACGCGTAGTGCATGCCGAGCGTGTGCGCGTAGCGGCTGTCGAAGATGCGCCAGACCGGCAGGTGCCTGGGCTTGCCGTCGGGACCGCGCTCGTCGAGCGCCGAGCCCAGCGCGGCGCTGCCCTCGCTCACGAAGCGCTCGGCGTGGCGGTTCACCAGGATGCAGTGCGGCGTATAGGTCTCGTAGAGCGGCTGGGCGTGGCGATGGCCCTCGTAACCGGTGAAGGTCACCGGCGCGATGTTGGCCTGGTCCATGCGGTCGAGCGCGGCGCCGGCCTCCGCCGCCATGCGCTGGCCGTCGCCGGTGTTGCTGCGCGGCGCCCCGATCAGCTCGATGCCGGGGAAGTGCTTCGGCATGTAGTCCGGCGCCCAGTCGAAGCCGCCGGTTGCCAGCACGACACCTTTGCGGGCGCGAATTGTCCGCGGCTTGCCGTCGATCACGGCCTCCACGCCGGTAACGGCGCCACCCTCCTGCAGCAGATGCTTCACGTCGGCGTTCACCTCGATCTCGCAGCCATGGTCGAGACAGCCGCGGATCAGGCCGACGATCAGCCCGTTGCCGAGGCCGACCTTGCCGGAGACGAAGCGCCAGGCGAGCGACGGGCCCATGCGCAGGACGCTCCTCCAGGGATCCTTGAGGATGCCGCCGATCATCTCCTTGTAGGTGAAGTATTGCGGCTTCACCGAGGGCCGCACCTTGTTCCACCAGCGGCCGAGGATGTAGCGGCTGATCAGGGTCGGCGAAACCATGCGGCCGAACAGCTTGCCGCCGGCTGCCTCGACATAGAAGTCGGGATGGTTGACCAGCTCGAAGCGGAGCGGCGTCTTGTCCTCGAGGAAACGCAGCATCGGCGCCGAGTGCTCGGCCAGCGCCTGCCACAGCTCGTCCTCGTCCTTCGCCCAACCCGGCGGTGCGGTCGCGCGCAGGTAGGTGAGCGCCTCGTCGGGCGAGTCCTCGAGACCTGCGGCGAGCATGTGGTGGTTGGCCGGCACCCAGGTGCCTGCCGACGACATGGCGGTGGTGCCGCCCAGCACCGGTGACTTCTCCAGCACCAGCACCTTGGCCCCGTCGACCGCCGCGGCCAGCGCCGCCGCCAGTCCGGCCGCGCCCGAGCCGACGACCACGACGTCGAGGTTCACTTCAGATGCCATACCCGCTTCCAGAGCGGCGTGAACAGGCTGGCCAGTCCCTCCATGCTGAAGCGCATCAGCACGATCACGATCAGGGCGAACACCGCGAGGTTCCATTCACCGTAGGACTGCAGGTAGGTCATCACCACCTGCACCGGGGCCGCTCCGACGATCGGCCCCAGGAAGGTGCCGAAGCCGCCGATCACCACCATGACCACGATCTTGGCCATCTCCGAGAAGTCGATCATCTGCGGGCTCAACAGCACGACATAGTGGCCGTAGAAGCCGCCCGCGAGCCCGGCGATGGCGCTGGAGATGGCGAACACGGCGATCTTCACCCTGGTGGTGTCGATGCCGAGGCTCTTGGCGCGCAGCTCGTCGTCCTTGATGGCACGCATGAAGTAGCCGATGGGCGAATCGATCAGCAGCCGCAGGCCGAGCAGCACCAGCACCGCCAGCACGATGAACGTGTAGTAGTACGGCACCGGATTGGTGGTGCCGTAGAGCGACTTGACGCTCAAGCCCAGCTCGCCGCGGGTGAACTTGTAGTCGGCGGTGAGATAGATGTGGAAGGTCTCGGCGAAAGCCCAGGTCGCGATGGCGAGATAGATCGCCCGCATCTTCAGCACCAGCCGGCCGAGGATCAGGCCGCAGATGGCGGACAGCACGACCCCGCAGGGAATGCCGATCCATGGCGAGACGCCGAGGTGGTAGCCCATCAGGCCCGACGTGTAGGCGCCGATCGCCGCGAAGGCATGATGCGCCAGCGAGAACTGGCCGGTGTAGCCGGCCAGCAGGTTCCAGCTCGCCGCCAGGATCACGTAGTACAGCGCGATGGTCAGCACGTGCACCACGAAGCTGCCGGTGACCAGCGGCACCAGCGCCAGGAGGACCGCGGCCAGCGCGATCGCAGCGGCGGAGCGGCGGAACGAGGCGCTCATCCCAGCAGGCACTCCTGGATCAGCGCGCGCACCCGGGCCTCGCCGAACTCGGCCACCGGCCCGGCCGCCTTCACCGTGCCGAGGTTCATCATCACCACGTCCTCGGCATGGCGCAGCGCGTCGGAAACGTTCTGGTCGACCAGCAGGATGGAGGTCGAGATCGCCCGCCGCGCGATCTGCAGCAGCTCGTAGACCTGCTCGGCGAGATTGGGGGCGAGGCCGACCGTCGGCTCGTCGACCAGCATCAGCCGCGGCTCGGCGATCATCTCGCGCGCGACCGAGAGCATGCGTCCCTGCCCGCCGCTCAGGGAGCCCGCCTTGGAACGGCGGCGCTCGGCCAGCACGGGGAAGATCTCGTGGATCCTGGCGATGCGCTCCTTCAGCAGCGCCGGCTGCTTGCGCAGCGTCCAGCCGCCGACCTTGAGGTTCTCCTCGACGGTGAGGTGCGGGAAGGTGTTGAGCTCCTGAGGCAGGTAGCTCACGCCCAGCCGCTTGATCTCGTGGCTCGGCAGGTTCGCGATCGGCTTGCCGTCGAGCGCGATGCCGCCGCGCGCCTCGAGCATGCCGAACACCGTCTTGAGCAGCGTGGACTTGCCGGCGCCGTTGGGGCCGATCACCAGCACGAAGCCGCCTTCGGGCACGGTGAGCGACATTCCCTGCAGGATGTCGACGCCCGGCTGATAGGCGGCGAACACGTTGTCGACGGACAGCAGGGTCGTCATTCGAGCGCCTTGCCGAGATAGCCCGCGATCACGGCCGGCAGGCGCGCCACCTCGTCGAGCGTGCCTTGAGCGGCGACGCGGCCCTCCATCATCACCGTCACCTGCGGGCAGAGCTGGCGGATGATCGCCATCTCGTGGCTGACCACCAGGAACGCCGCGCCCTGCTCGCGATTCACCGCGACGATCATCTCGAGGATCGTCTCCTTGATCACCGGGTTGATGCCGGCGAACGGCTCGTCGAGCACGTAGCAGCTGCCGGGCACCATGAAGCCGCAGCCCATCTGGAGCAGCGCACGCTGGCCACCCGACAGCTTCTTGGCCTGGGTGTCGGCGAGCGGGCCCAGCGTGGTGAGCCGGATCATGCGCTCTGCCGCCGCCTCGCCGTCGACGTTCGCCGGCCGGCGCGCGTAGAAGGCGGTCATCAGGTTCTCGCGCACCGTCTGGTTGCCGAACAGACGCGTCACCTGGAAGGAGCGCACCAGGCCGCGCCGGGCGATCTCGTGCATTGCCAGCCCCGAGATCGTCCGGCCGCCGAGCTTCACCTCGCCGGAGTCGGGCGCGTAGACACCGGTGAGGAGATTGACCAGCGTGGTCTTGCCGGCACCGTTGGGGCCGATCAGGCCCCGGATCTCGCCTGCGTCGACGCTCAATGTCACGTCGTTGGCCGCTTGCAGGGTGCCGAAGCGCTTGCGCAGGCCGATGGCTTCCAGCGCCGAGGTCATGCTTCGCGGCCGCGCTCGCCGAACAGACCGTTGGGCCGCAGCACCAGGATCAGCAGCACGAGGGCGAAGCCGTAGATGTTCTGGTAGGCCGAATCGACGAACGCCGCGCCGAACGATTCGACCAGGCCGAGAGCCACGCCCGCGATCAGCGCGCCGGGGATCGAGCCGAGCCCGCCGATGACCACGATCTCGAAGCCCTTCACGGTCGTGACCAGGCCGTTGGTCGGGAACACCAGGAATACCGGCGCCAGCAGCGCGCCGGCGAGTCCGGCCAGCGCCACGCCGATGCCGAACGCCACGCGATCGACCCGCAGCACGTCGATGCCCGCGGTCTGCACGCCGACCCGGCTCTGCGACGTCGCGCGCAGCGCGAGCCCGTACCAGGTGTAGCGCAGCACCGCCCAGAACACGCCGAGCGCCACCAGGGCGAACACGAAGGCGGCGACGCGCGCGCCGGCAAGCGGCATCGGGCCGACCATCACGATCGGCAGGTTCGAGCCCGGCGTGAACTGGTTGGGACCGGCAATGCCGGTCGCCAGGCTGCGCAGCATCAGCAGCAGCGCCAGCGTGATCACCGTCGCGTAGTCGCTGCGAATCTCGGGCGGCTTGCTGAAGATAGGCTTCAGCAGGCTCCACTCGGTGAACAGCCCGAGCACGAAGACGCCCGCGGTCGAGACCAGGATGGCGAGCCACCACAGGTCCGGGCCGAGCAGCCAGGCCACCAGCATGTACTGCAGGTAGCTGCCGATCATGTAGAACTCGCCCATCGCCCAGTTGATCATGCGCATGATCGAGTAGATGAACGTGATCCCCAGCGCCATGAGGGCGTAGAGCACGCCGATCAGGATACCGGAGATGAACGTCTGGACGACGAGCTCGGTCGAGTACATTGGCTTCACTTGTCATCCTGAGCGCAGCGAAGGATCCTTCGCCTGCGGCTCAGGATGACAATTGGGGTCTTACTTCTTGGAGTAGGTGACCACGATCTCGGCGGCCTTCCAGTCCTGCTTGGCTGCCGTGTAGTGCAGGATCAGGACCGGCGGCACCCAGTTGTGCCAGTAGACGCCGTCGGCCCTCGGGAAGGTCACCGGCGCGTCCGGCCAGCTCTTGTAGGTGCCGGTCTCGAGCGTCTTGATCAACGCCTTCGGGTCGGTGCTGTTGGCCGTCTTCATCGCCTGCGTGAGGATGGCGATCGAGCCGAAGCCGTTCAGCGCGCCGTAGACCGGGTCTTCCTTGTACTTCTCCTTGTAGGCCTTGGCGAACTGCTCGCCGATGTCGCTGAGCTTCGACTTGGGCGAGTAGTAGGCGATGAAGTAGATGCCGTTGCCGTTCTTCTCATGCAGCTGCCAGAACTGCGGCCGCGTCGGCGCATCGTAGGAGATCAGCATCGGCGTGTTGGGCAGCAGGCCGATGGTCGTCGCCTGATCCATGATCAGGTCGAGCGGCTGGCCGACGCCGATGTTGATCACCAGATCCGGCTTGAACGCCTTGACCTGCAGCAGCTGCGGCGTGAGGTCGGTCGAGGTGCGGTCGAACATCACCTTCTGGATCTCGACGCCCGGCATGGTCTTGGCCTGCGCCAGCGTCTCGTCGGCGAGGCCGATGCCGTAGTCGGTGGTCTCGGCGATGAGCGAGACGCGCTTGAAGCCCTTCTGCTTGATGAACTCCATCCAGGTCGAGACGCGCACCGGATCGACCGCGTGGGTGCGGAAGGCGATGTCGTAGTGCTTGGAGGTGATCTCCGAGGCCGAGGCCTGCACCGACATGGTCGGCACGCCCATCTCCTTGGCGACCTCGTTGACGGCGATCGCCACCGAGCTGTGGAAGAAGCCGGGAACCGCCACCACCTTGTCCTCGCTCACCAGGCGACGATAGCCGGCGACGCCCGCTTCGGGCTTGCCCTGCGAATCCTGCACGAAGAGCTTGAGCTTCTTGCCCAGCACCCCGCCCTGGGCGTTCATCATGTCGATACCGATCTCGGCCCCGCGCCGGATCAGCTGGCCGCCGGTCGCATCGCCCGGCGCCGACAGCGGCACGATCATGCCGATCCCGATGTCCTGTGCCGCCGCGCCCGCCACTACGCCGGACGACGCCAGCGCAAGCGCTGCCGCCAGCAAATATCCCTGTCCACGCATGAAGACCCCCTTCTTTTGTGTGCGCAAACTATCGCAGCAAAATCGATGCCCGTCAGCCCAGCCGCTTCCGAAAGTCGCGCAGGAGGTCGAGGACATCGAGAACCTGCAGGCCGAGCGCCTGCTCCAGCGCCGGCTTGTAGGGCGGCAGGTTGGTGCATTCGAGCACGATCGTGTCGATCCCGGGATGGCGGGCGATCAGCGAACGGCCGGCCTGCACCGTCTCGCGCTCGACGGCATCGCGGTCGAGGGTCGTCCCATTGCGCAGGAAGGTCGCCGCGAAGGCGCCGTCGCGCGGCAGCCCCTGGACCGGCGTGCCGCCCGGCGCGCCGACCGCCGCCAAATGCGCCGGCGTCAGATTCTCCGCGGAAGCGGTGAGAACACCGACGCGCCTGCCCGGAAGCCCCTTGATCAGCAGTAGCGCCGAGGTCGCGACCGGCACCGGCGACAGCGCCTCGAGTTCCTGCTGGTAGAGCGCGAGGAATCCGCAGCTCGTCGACAGCCCGACCGCACCTTCGGCCGCCAACGCCTCGGCATTCGCCTTCAGCGCCGCCAGCACGCGCGACCGGTCGGGATGCGCGGCAACGGCGTCCTCCGGGCCGATCCCGCGCATGGTGCGGAAGATCACGGGGAAGTCGAACGACGCAGGATTGCCGATGTCGCCCTCGATCCGCGGGAAGCGTGTATCGAGCATCAGGATGCCGAGCGGCTTCATGCTCATATGGACCGCGAGCCTCCGGCTCGCTCGGGATCACGAGCGAACCGGAGGCTCGCGGTCCGCAAGATCATGACGGCTCCGGCCACTTCTTCTGCGGCCCGCGCGCCTGCTCGTACCACTTCGAGAGCCGCATCACCCCCAGGTCGTCGAAGCGGCGGCCGGCGATCTGCAGCCCGATCGTCTTGCCTTCCTTCGTGTAGCCGCAGTTGATCGACGCCGCGGGTTGCTCGCTCATGTTGAACGGCATGGTGAAGGAGATGTGCTCGAGCGGGCGGTTGACGTCGTTGGTCGGCGTCTCCCATTGGGCGGGAAAAGTCGGCACCGGCGAGACCGGCGACAGCACGTAGTCGAACGGCTGCGTCGCACGTGTCGCCGCGGCGCGGATCGCCATGTAGTTGTTGACGCCCCTGATGACCATCGCGCCCGACACGTCGGCGCCGCCACGGCACCAGTCGGCGATGAACGGCAGCACGCTCGCCTGCCTGGCATGGCTCAGCGCCGAAAAATCGACCCAGCTGCGCACGCGCCAGAACAGGTCCTGCAGGTGCAGCATCTCGGGCGACAGGAAGCCCTGCAAGGGCTCGACCGCCGCGCCGGCATCGGCGAACAGCTTGGCCGCCGCCTCGACCGCGGCCTTGGTCTCGGCCTCGACCGGAAGGCCCGAACCCGCGTCGAGATAAAGCGCGATCCTGAGACCCTTCGGTTCGAGCAGACCGGCTGACCAGTCGATGGTCGCCAGCGGCAGACTCATGTGGTCGCGCGGATCGGGCTTCGACAGTTCGCCCATCAGCAGCGCGGAGTCCGCCACCGTGCGCGTCATCGGGCCAACGACGCGGCCGAGGAACGGCGGATCGACCGGCACGCGGCCGAGGCTCGGCTTCAACGTGAAGATGCCGTTCCAGCACGCCGGCAGGCGCACCGAGCCGCCGATGTCGGTACCGAGATGCAGCGGTCCGTAGCCGGCAGCGGCCGCGGCACCCGCACCGGCGCTCGAGCCGCCGGGATTCCAGGCGAGGTTCCAGGGATTGCGGGTCAGCGGATGGAACGAGCTGCGGCCCGACGACAGCATGCCGTAGTCGGGCATGGTGGTCTTGGCGAGCAGGATCGCCCCCGCTTCGCGCACCCGCGCCGCGGCCGGCGCATCGGCCGCCGCCGGCGTCATGTCGCTCGCCGCCGTGCCGAGCGGCACCGGCACGCCTTTGGTGGCGATGTTCTCCTTGATCGTGATCGGCACGCCGTCCAGCGCGCCCTGCGGCGTGCCCGCCTGCCAGCGCTTCTCGGACGCCTTGGCGGCCTTGCGCGCGCCGGCGAAATCCGGCGCGTAGAGCGCCTTCAGCTTCGGCTCCCAGGCTTCGATGCGCCCGATGACGGCGTCGACGACGTCGACCGGGGAAAGTTTCCTGCTCTTGTAGGCGGCCAGCAGATCGACCGCGGTCATGTCATGGATGGTCATGCCGGGAACTTAGCGGGTCTTGTCCTTGTCCGCATGAGGAACCGGCACCGGATTGCTGTGGGTCACGATGTACTTGGTCAGGACCGGACCGATGAACAGCACGGCGATCATGCGCACGGTTTGCATGGCCATCACGAACGACACGTCGACGTTGGTCGAGGCGGCGATGATCGCCACCGAGTCCGAGCCGCCGGGGCTGGTCGCGAGGTAGGCGGTCAGCGGATCGACGCCGATCGCCAGCACCATCAGCCAGGCGACGCCGCCGCACAGCGCGATCATCGTGAGGATGCAGGCCATCACCCGCGGCAGCTGGCGCGCGGCATGGATCAGCAGCGGCCGGCTGAAGCGCAGGCCGACGTTCCAGCCGACCAGAGCGTAGCTCGCCGCCAGCAGCCAGGGCGGCAACTCGACCGTCATGAGCCCGAGGTGGCTGAGCACGATGCCGGCGATCATCGGCACCAGGAACGCGCCCGCCGGGATATTGAGCTGCCGCGCGATCAACGGGCCGAACACCGCCAGCGCCAGGGTCTCGCCCAGCGGCAGCCAGTGGACGGGCGGAAGCCACACGACTTCGGTATGCGCCTGCGCGGTGTCGACCCCGAAGACATGCGTCACCAGGGCCGCCACCACCGCCACCAGCACGACGCGGCCGTACTGCATGAAGGCGACGAGGCGGACGTCGGCGCCGTAGGACTCGGCCATGATGGTCATCACCGAGGCGGCGCCCGGGCTGGTGCCCCACAGCGCCGTCGTGCCGGGCAGCATCTGCCATTTGGTCATCAGCCAGCCGAGCAGGCTCGAGATCGCCACCACCGCCAGCACGCCGACGCTGAACAGGAACCAGTGCTGCAGCACGTCGCCGACGATCGACAGCGGCACCATCTTGGCGATCAGGCAACCCACCACACCCTGCGCCAGCACGAACGGCGTCAGCGGCAGGCGCAGCCTGGCGCCGTACGACGACACCACGATCGCCGCTGCCAGGGGCCCGAGCATCAGCGCGGCCGGGGCATGAACCCACAGCAACAGCGCCGCAAGCACGGCCGACAGGACGACCAGGACGGCCCACTGCGCGGCCCATGGTGCGGCCCCTGGCGCGGATTGCGGCATCGCTACTGGACGAACTCCTCCGCTTCGCCGTTCATCCCCTTGATCGTCTGGATGAGCTCGGCGGCGGCCGTCTTGAGGCGTGCATCATCGGTGCCCCGCAGCACCAGCGAGACGCTCGGCCGGCCGTTGCGGAAGGCCGGGTACGAGCCGATGTCGATGTCGGCATAGCGGCCCTGCAACGCGCCCAGCGGCTCGGCGATGATGCCTTCGGGCAGGTTGGTGCGCACGGTGCGCGCCAGCACCGGGTCGCCGCCGACCAGCCGGTGCTTCATCGACTGGAACATCGCCTGCGCCACCGTCGGGATGCCGGCGAAGGTGAACACGTTCTCCATCTGGAAGCCGGGCGCGACCGAGACCGGGTTGTCCACCAGCGTACCGCCATGGGGCACCCGGGCCATCCGCCGGCGCGCCGGGGTGAACAGCGCCGCGTCGCCGTAGTGGCGGGTCATGCGGGCGATCGCCTCGGGATGCTCGGAGATGCCGACGCCGAACGCCTTGGCGATGCAGTCGGCGGTGATATCGTCGTGGGTCGGGCCGATGCCGCCGGTGGTGAAGACGTAGTCGAACTTCGCCCGGACCTCGTTCACCGTGTCGACGATGGTCCGCTCGATGTCGGGGATCACCCGGCATTCCATGACCCGGATGCCGAGCTGGCCGAGCTCGGTGGCGAGGTACTGGATGTTGGCGTCCTTGGTGCGGCCGCTCAGGATTTCGTTGCCGATGACCAGGATGCAGGCGGTGACGGTCTTGGAACTCTCGGGCATCTCGAGAACCTAGCACGGCCTTGTTACGGCCGGCATCTGATGCCAAATAACCGTCATGAGCAGTCCCCGCGACACCCCGGATGACAGCGTCGACTACTGGCGGCGCGACGAGCGCACCATCAAGCTGCACGGCCCGGAAGGCTTCGAAGGCATGCGCCGGGCCGGCCGACTGGCGGCCGAGACGCTCGACTTCATCACGCCCTACGTGGTGCCCGGCGTCACGACCGGCGAACTCGACCGGCTGTGCCACGAGTTCACGCTCGACCACAAGGCGATCCCCGCCCCGCTCGGCTATCGCGGCTACCCGA
Source organism: Pseudomonadota bacterium (assembly GCA_018240745.1). Taxonomy (GTDB): domain Bacteria; phylum Pseudomonadota; class Alphaproteobacteria; order Reyranellales; family Reyranellaceae; genus Reyranella. The sequence goes on along the minus strand of JAFEFF010000175.1, from coordinate 43,395 downwards.
AGTCGATCTGCACCTCGATCAATCACGTGGTCTGCCACGGCATCCCGGGCGACAAGCGGCTGCAGAATGGCGACATCGTCAACATCGACGTCACCACCATCCTCGACGGCTGGTACGGCGACACCAGCCGCATGTTCTTCGTCGGCGAGGTCGGCGTGAAGGCGCGCAGGCTGTGCGACGTGACGTACGAGGCGATGATGCGCGGCATCGCCGCGGCCAAGCCGGGCGGCCATGTCGGCGACATCGGCCACGCCATCCAGACCTTCGTCGAGGCGAACCGCTTCTCGGTCGTGCGCGACTTCTCGGGCCACGGCCTCGGCCGCATCTTCCACGACGCGCCGAACATCCTGCACTACGGCCGACCCGGAACCGGACCGGAGCTGCGACCCGGCATGTTCTTCACCGTCGAGCCGATGGTGAATGTCGGCACCTGGCAGGTGAAGATCCTGAGCGACGGCTGGACGGCGGTGACGCGCGACAAGCAGCTCTCGGCGCAGTTCGAGCATTCGATCGGCATCACCGAGACCGGCGTCGAGTTCTTCACCCTCTCGCCCGCCAGCCTCACCAAGCCACCGTACGATCTCGGCAAGCTCTCCAGTCCCGCGAAGCAGGCGGCCTCGGCCTGACCGGGGACATCGAGACCAGACGGATGAGGTCGCCGGCCGCGAGGAGGTGTCTCACCGCGATTCGGCGGCGAGCACGAGCTTCTGAATCCCGGGCTCGGCTTCGGGCGACAGGATGATGGTGCCGCGCAGCCGGCCGTTGGCGCAGGCTATGACGAAGCGGCCGGACAGGGCGTGCATCGGTTCGATCGACTCCAGGCCCCCTTCGCCGAGCTGCTGCTTCAACCCCGCCAGCTCCGCATTTCGCAGGGGCGCCGGCACGTCGAGCAGCAGGTTCGCGGCGAGCACCGATGAAGCCGTCTCGATGCGGCCTGCGGCGTAGGCTGCCACCACGGCGTCGACAGCGCGCTTCAGCCACGGCGACGCTGGGAGCGGCGCGGGCTTCGGCTGGATGGCGAGGAACAGCTCGGCGAGACGCGGCGTCAGTCGCGACATTGGCGCATAGGTGCGGTTGGCGAAGGCGAACACGCCCACGCTGCGCTCCGGCAGGAACAGCATGTGCGAGCCGTAGCCCGGCAGGCCGCCAGGATGATGCAGGCGCCGTCCCAGCGTTGCATCGGCCGCATCGACCAGGCCATAGCCGTAAGCGCTCGCCGACGCCGCGCGGCCATCGACGACATCGGGCAGGAACGGCGGCGCGTGGAACAGGCCCATCTCGCGGACGCTCGCGCGGCGGACCGGCCCCGTCTCGGGGTCATCGCGGGGCGGCCAGGCGCTCAGGAGGAACGTGAGGTATCGGGTGTAGTCGGCGGCGGTCGTCGCCAGCCCGCCCATCGCGCCGACTTCGCCGTCAGGCTCGAGCCGCTCGCGTGCCCAGACGCCGTCGTCACAGCGATAGCCGCAGGCGAAGTCGCCGCGCGCCGCCTCGAAAGCATCGAACGTCGTGCGCATCATGCCGAGCGGCTGCAGCAGCGTGCGGCGGATGAAGCTCTGATACGGCGCCCCGCTCACATTGGTGATCACCCGCCCCAACAGCGCATAGCCGAGATTGCTGTACTCGAAGGCAAGACCCGGCGGGCGTGCGAACAGCTTGCCGGTCGCTATCAGCGCATCGAGGGCCGCCGGGCTCATGCCGAGCATGCGGTCGCCCCATGGATCGTCGGTGACGAAGCCCGCGGTGTGGGTGAGCAGGTGGCGCACCGTCACGGGCGCGCTATCGCGGGTCGCCGGAGCCACGGATGCGAACTGCGGGATGGTATCGGCGAGTGGCGCGTCGAGCGCCAGCTTGCCCGCATCGCGCAGCGCCAGGATGGCGAGCGCCGTGGTGCTCTTGGTCATCGAGGCGATGCGGAAGGCAGTCTCGCGGGTGACCGCGCGTCCCGCGTCGCGGTCGGCGTGGCCAAGCGTGGTGAGGTGCACCAGCTCACCGCCCTGCACGATGCCCGCCAGCAGGCCGGGCAGGTTCTCCTGCCGGGCAAAATCGGCGCAGGCCTTGTCGATCTCGATCATCACCCGAGCGTAATCCACGGCTTTAACCATTTCCTGCCGCCTTTCCGCCGCGGTTGGCGGGAAAAGTCGGCGCATGGGGAGAGCGAAAACGAAGGCCGCCGAGGACAACGCAACTCAGGACGAAGCCCTGCTGTCGCTGCTGGCCGCGGGCCTTCGCCTTCAGGCCAACGATACGCTGTGGCGGGTGAGCGGCAATACACTGCCACACCGCTCACTGCTGCGCGACGCCGGCGGCACCTGGAACCGGCTCGACATGTGCTGGGAATTCACTGGCGAGGACCCGACAGCGAGGCTCGCCGCCGCGCTCGAAGCGGTGCCGGCACTCGGCCACAACAGCGCCGCACCGCTCGAACCCAAGCCGCACTATCACGGCCATCGCGGACGGGTGCGCGAGCGGGTCCTGAAGTCGGGCGCCGAGGGGCTCGAGGACTACGAGCTGCTGGAGCTGCTGCTGTTCTATTCGATCGAGCGCATCGACACCAAGCCGCTGGCCAAGCGGCTGATCGAGCGCTTCGGCACGCTGGGCGACCTGTTCGCGGCAGACCCCGCGCACCTGCGGGAATTCGACATCGACCAGCGCACCCTGGTGTTGTTCCGCGCCCTGCGCGACTCGGGTCGCCGGCTGGCGCAGCAGAAAGTCGCGAAGAAGCCCGTGCTGGGCAACTGGCAGCAGCTCCTAGACTACTGCCACACCACCCTGGCGCACGAGAAGACCGAGCGCTTCGCGATCCTGTTCCTGAACCGCAAGAACGAGCTGATCGCCGACGAGGTGCAGCAGCGCGGCACGGTCGACCACACGCCGGTCTATCCCCGCGAGGTGGTGAAGCGCGCGCTGCATCATGAGGCCAGTGCCCTGATCCTGGTGCACAACCACCCGTCAGGCGACCCCAAGCCGTCGCGCGACGACATCGAGATGACGAAGGAGATCCGCGCCGCCGCGGAGCCGCTCGGCATCACCATCCATGACCACCTGGTGATCGGCCGCAAGGGTCATTCGAGCTTCAGGAGCCTCGGGCTGTTGTGAGGCCGGTCCATTTTTCACTATTTCGCCGTTTTGTGTCGGCGTAGGAGCGGCCGCGCTCCTGCGGTTCAGCCCTTGACGCCGCCCATGGTCAGGCCGGAGCTCATGCGGTGCCGGAACGCGTAATAGGTGGCGAGCGGCGGCAGCGCATAGATGATCGCCGTCGCCATCATGTAGTTCCACGGCGCCTGGTCACTGTTCAGGAACTGCGCCAGGGCGACAGGCACGGTCATGCTCCGCTTATCCGACAGCAGCAGGAACTGGTACAGGTATTCGTTCCAGGCCAGCAGCAACGCGTAGGTGCCGACAGCGACCAATGCAGGCGACATCAGCGGCAGATAGATGCGCAGATAGATCACGAGCGGCGAGGCGCCATCGATCCGCGCCGACTCGTCCAGCTCGAGCGGGATGCTTCGGCCGTACTCCTGGAAGATGAAGATCGCGTACGGAGTCGCGAAGGTCACCAGCGCGGCAATCACCGACCACGGATTGTTGGCCAGCCCGTAGCGGTTCATGATCAGGTAGAACGGGATCGCCAGGAACGATGCCGGAATCACGTATGTCAGGAGCGCAGCGTTGGTCAGTAGCCAGCCGTTGCGCAAGCGCATGCGCCCGACCGTGAAGCTGGTCATCGACGCGATCAGCAGCACCAGGAAGGTCACCATGCCGGCGATGAATACGGTGTTGCCGAACTGATGCCAGAAATTTTCCAGATACCAGTACCCCTGGCTGACGACGACCCAGAAGCTGTCGAACGACGGCTGCACCGGGACGATGCTGTTGCCGTAGACATCGCCTTCGTGCTCGAGGGCGATCATCACGATGTTGTAGATCGGTGTGAGGGTCCACACCAACATCACGGCATAGAGCAGGAGGATCGCCGCGTTGCTTGCATGGCGCCGGCGGCGCGCCGCGCGCCCCGCGCGGGTGGATCGATCCGACGTCGCCGCGATCGCCAGCGGGCCGGAGACTGCGAAGCCTCGCATGCTCATAGCTGGACCTCCGTGGTCCGCAGCTTGCGCATCAGGATGATCACCAGCGGGATCAGCACGGGCAGTGCCGTCATCACCACCGCGACGCCGAGATCGGGCCGGGCAAGGTCAAAGGCGTTGCGGATGCCGAGCGTCGCCAGCAGGTGGGTTTCGTTGTTGGGTCCGCCGCCGGTCACGAAGAATACCGTGTTGAAGTCGCCGAGCAGGAAGATCGTCGCGAGCAGGGTCAACACCAGGTAGAGGTTGGCGAGCAGCGGGAAGGTCACGAACAGGAACCGGTTCAGCCCGGTGGCGCCATCGACCTTCGCCGCGTCGTAAATGTCCTGCGGGATCGACATGCGGCCGGCGAGCAGGATCACGGTCCAGAACGGCGTCCATTTCCAGAGATGCGAGGCGATCGCCGCACCGAGCGCGGTCCAGCGCTCGTTCAGCCACGACGGACCCTCGATCCCGCCCAAAATCCAGAGCGCGTTGTTCAGCAGGCCCCACTCGCCGTTGAGCATCCAGTGGAGCGAGATGAAGGCCGGGAGCTGCGGCACGGCCCAGGGCAGCACGAACAGCATCAGCATCACCTTGGTCAACCAGCCCGGCCGCATGAACACGCCGGACAGCAGCAGCGCCAGGAACAGCTTGAGGTTGACCCCGAGCACCACGAAAACCAGGGTGTTGATCACCGTGTCCTGGTAGATCACGTCAGAAAACACGTCGGAGTACAGGGCCGGGTCGCTGCCCATCCAGAGGCCGTAGAACACGGGATAGGCAACGAAGCCCAGGAACACCGCGATGTACGGCACGCTGAAGGCGAGAGCCCAGGTGAACTCCGACCCCTTCAGATTCCCGCGCCAATAACGCCAGAGCGATCGCCTCTTACCCGGAGAAGACGCGCCGACATCCAATACGGTCGTAGCGGTCATCGTCCCACCCCTCACGACTGCTTGATCGGATACTTGGCGAATATCTCCTTGATCTCGTTGAAGGCGGCGTCGACCGCGTCGGTCGCCTTGCCCTTTTTGGCAACGGCAATCATCGCCTTGCTGTAGACGTGCTGCGCGTAGACTTCCGCCATCGCCGGATTGAAGACGTAGTAGTCCGGCTGGGTCGGACCGAGCAGCCCCTGCTGGACGTAGCCCTTCAAATGCGGGTCCTTTGGGTTCTGCCAGAACGGCGTCTTGGCGAGTTCTGGCATCGGAGGCAGGTTGCGGCCCAACCCCGTTTCGACGGTGTCCTGCAGGACTTCCGGCTGGATGAGGAATTTGAGGAACTCCTTGGCCACCGGGACGTTCTTGGCGCCCTTGGGGATCACCGCATTGAGCATCGCGGTGATGCAGGTGATCGGCTTGCCATCGTTGGTGGTCGGATAAAGCAGGCCATCGGTGACGATCTCGTCGAAATACCACTCGGGGTGCTTGGCCTTGACCGCGACCTCGGTCGAAATCGTGCCATCGACATCCATCACCATCAGCTTGGCGTGGAAGGCGTTGTTGTCGTCGGCGTCGTTCCAGTTGATCGCGCTCGGCGGCACGTAGCCGTCTCGATATGCCCCACCGAGATACTCGGCGGCCTTGATCGCCGCCTCCCGGATCCTCGCGTCGAGGTTGAGGTTGCCCTCCGGCGTGACGATGCCCTGGCCGCCGTAGCCGTGCATGAACGCATTGAACAGGGCGGCCGGGTCGACGCCGTTGGCCGTTACCTGGAAACCGAGCCCATAGACCTTGCGCTCGCCCTTCTTGCGCAGATTGTCCTGGACCTTCTTGTAGAAGTCGAAATAGCCCTCCCAGGTCCGCGGACGATCCGCCATTTTCATGTCTGCCTTCTCGACCAGAGACTTCCAGGTATGACAAGGCACGCAGGCGCCGCGGAGCGGCACGCCGTAGTAGGCACGCTTCTTCGTGACATCGTTGTAGGCCTGGGCGGACTTCAGGGCGGTTTCACTGAATCTCGCCTTCTGCGTCTCGACAATGTCCTCGGTCTCGATCCATTTGTCCTGCCAGGCGTACAGCGGCAGGATCTCAGCCGGGTTGTTCTGGGTCACGTCGGGGACGACGCCGCTGGTGATCGCGGAGACGATCTTCTGGCGCTGCGGCGCGAACGGGATGATGCTGAGCTCGACCTTGTTGCCGCTCGCCTTCTCGTAGCCGGCGACGGCCTTGCGCAGGGCGATGTCCTCGTCCTCGACGAAGCCCTGCGCGAACCACGCGGACATCGTCTTGGCTTGAGCGTTAGCAATATAAGGCCGTGCCAGAGGGCTGCCGGCCGCGAAGCCGAGCGACCCCTGCAGCAGCGAACGCCGCATGAGAGCCATGGTCGTCTCCTGTTCCCTGTTCGCACCGCGTACGTGACGCTGACGCTATTTTTTTGGTTTTGGACGACTGATGAGCCAGGCTCGGAGGACAGACGCTACGGGCCCGCCTCAACACCAACTACGTTGGACTTGAAGAAACTGTAGCATGCCTCCCGGCCCCGGGGAACGCCCGAAACTGTGTGTTTTCCGGGTGACCGGGAAGGCGGCTCACTGTCGGAAGCGTCGCGATCCCAGTCCCGCCGCGATGCAGCGGCGGACCGCGAAGAACAGGACGATGGGGGGCAGCGCGTAGATCAGCGAGGCGGCTGCCGGATAGTTCCAGGGCGTGTATTCGTTGTCGAAGAAGGTGGCGAGCGATATCGCCACGGTCTTGTTGCCGGGGGAGCTGAGCAGGATGAATTGGTACAGATATTCGTTCCAGGCGGTGAGAAACGCCAGGATGCCGATCACCGCCAGGGCCGGCGCCATGAGCGGCAGATAGATCCGCATGTAGACCTGGACCGGCGTTGCGCCGTCGATCCGCGCGGCATCGTCGAGCTCGAGCGGAACCAGCCGTCCGTACCATTGGAGAATCAGCAGCGCGTAAGGGACGGCAAAGGTCACGTTCGCGGCGATGACCGCCCACAGGGTGTCGTTCAGCCCGTATTTGTGCATCAGCAGGTAGAACGGGATGACCAGGAAATAGACCGGCACGGTGTACAGGAGCAGCGCCGCGGTCGAGATCACGCCGGCCCGGCCGCGCCACATGCGGCCCAGCGCGAAGCTGCCGAGCGAACCGATCAGCGCGGTCAACACCATCGTCATGGCGCCGATGAAGAAGCTGTTGCCGAACTGGAGCCAGAAATCCTTGAGATACCAGTAGCCTTCGAAGAACACCCCGGCGAAGGCCTTCAGCGTCGGGTCCGATGGCCAGAGATCGCCCTTGAATTCGGTCTCGCCTTCGGGGTCGAGGGCGATCAGCAGCATGTTGTAGATCGGCAGCAGCCACCAGACCAGCAGCGCAACCGAAAGCACGGCCGAGCCAACCGCATCGGCCCTTCGACGCCACCGGTGGATCGAGCGCCGCCGCGAGGAGAGCGCGACGCTCATAGCTGCACCTCCCTCGTCTGGAGCCGGCGGATCAGCAGGACTCCCGCCGGAATCAGCACGGGCAGCGCCGCCATCACGGCGGCCACCCCGAGGTCGGGGCGACCGTTGTCGAGCAGGAACTCGACGCCTACCGTGGCCAGGACCTCGGTGGCTCCAAGCGGCGCGCCGCCCGACACCGTGTCGGGCGTGTTGTAGTCGCCGAGCATCCAGATCGTCGCGAGCAAGGTGCTTATGAAATAGAGGTTCGCCAGCAGCGGGATCACGACATGGACCAGACGGCGCAGCCCGGTGGCGCCGTCGACCGCGGCGGCGTCGTAGAGGTCCTGCGGGATGGCCATGCGCCCGGCGAGGAAGATCAAGGTCCAGAACGGCATGGTCTTCCAGGTGTAGGCGATGATGTTGGCGCCAAGCGCGAGCCAGTAGTGGCCGAGCCAATCCGGGCCGGCGATGCCGAGCAATTTCTCGAGCAGACTGTTCAGGAAGCCCCAGTAGATCATCATCCAATGGAAGGAGATGAACGACGTCTGCGCCGACAGGACCCATGGCAGCATCGAGAGAACCAAGAGCGCCTTGATCCACCAGCCGCGACGCATGAAGAAGCCGGACAACAAGAGCGCGAGAAACACGCTGGCATTCGCGCCGATGCCGACGTACAGCGCGGTGCTGATCAGCGCCTCGACATACTCGTCGCTCGAGAACAGCGTGACGTACAGCGCCGGATCGCTGGCCATCCAGAACCCGTAGGCGATCGGAAAGACGGCGAAAGCCAGCAGCACGCCGACATACGGGACGATGAACGCGACTGCCCAGGTGAACTCGGATCCGTGCAGCCGGCTGCGCCAGGCTGGCGGGCGGTACCGGCTGAGCCTGACGCGCCCTCCAGCGAGAGCCTGCTGGATGCTCATGCCTGGCCTCCGATGCGCGCGAATCGGCGGTCGAGTGTAGCATCAGCCGAGAACGTCCGCTTGTCCGGCGACCTGGAAGCAACGCGCCGCGGCGGCTCAGTGCTCGCGCTGCTTCCTCGGGAAGTGGCCGGAGACCTCGCGGTTGCGCAGCCGGCCCGGCTTCCACTCGCGCAGGCGCTGGAACACCACGTACAGCATCGGGATCAGGAAGATGCCGACGGTGCTGGCGACCAGCATGCCGGCGAACACCGAGGTGCCGATGTCGCGCCGGCTGATCTGCGCCGCGCCGTGCGCCCACACCAGCGGCACCAGGCCGAGGATGAAGGAGAACGAGGTCATCATCACCGAGCGGAACCGCATGCGCGCGCCGAGCGTGGCGGCATGGAACAGCTCGAGCCCCTTCTCGCGCTGCTCCTTGGCGAACTCGACGATCAGGATGCCGTTCTTGGCGGCGAGCGCGATCAGCACCACCAGGCCGATCTGGGCGTAGAGGTCGAGCGTCAGCTTGGCGATCAGGATGCCGCCATAGGCGCCCAGCACGCCGACCGCGACCGAGAGCAGCACCGGCATCGGGATCACCCAGCTCTCGTACAGCGCCACCAGGAACAGGTAGGCGAACACCACCGCCAGCGCGAGGATCGGCCCGGTCTGCCCCGCCGCCTCGTATTCCTGGAAGGCGGTGCCGGTCCATTCGAAGGCGAAACCCGGCGGCAGGGTCTTGTCGGACACCTCCTTCATCGCGACCAGCGCGTCGCCCGAGGAGCGGCCCGGCGCCGGCGCGCCGTTGATGGTGATCGAGCGGTAGTTGTTGTAGCGGGTGATCACCTGCGGCCCGAGCACGAAACGCAGCTCGGCGATCGAGCGCAGCGGCACCATCTCGCCCTGCCGGTTGCGCACCTGGATCTGGAAGATGTCCTCGATGCGGCGGCGGTCGTTCGCCTCGCCCTGGATGTTGACCTGCCAGGTGCGGCCGTAGAGGTTGAAGTTGTTGACGAAGAAGCCGCCCAGGGTCGACTGCAGCGCGGTGAAGACGTCGTTCATCGCAAGCCCGAGTGCCTGCGCCTTGTCGCGGTCGATGTCGAGGTAGATCGACGGGTTGGTCGCGGTGAAGGTCGAGAACACGCGCGCGAGTCGCGGATCCTGGTTGGCGGCGGCGACCACGCCGCCCATCACGGCACCCAGCCGCACCGGATCCTGGCCCTCGAGCGCCTCGAGCTGGTACTCGAAGCCGCCGCTGGTGGAGAGGCCGATGATCGGCGGCAGGTTGAAGGCGACGATGTTGGCGGTGCGGATCTGCGCGGCCTCGGCGAAGGTCCGCCGGATCAGCGCCTGCGCCGAATCGGCCGCGGTGCGGCGATCCTCGAACGGCTTCAGCTTGGCGACCGCGAAGGCGGTGTTGGCCTCGTTGGCGCCGTCGAGCAGCGAGAAGCCGATCACCGCGAACACGTCCTGCACCTGCGGCATCTTCTTCAGCGTCGCCTCGACCTGGCGCATGGTCTCGCTGGTGCGCGCCACCGAGGCGCCGTCGGGCAACTGGACGTTGAGGAAGAACGCACCCTGGTCCTCCTCGGGCAGGAAGCTGGTCGGCGTGATGCGCGCCAGGCCGAAGATGCCGGCGCCGATCAGCGCGACCAGCGGCAGCGAGACGATCGCCACCCGGATCAGCCGCTGCACGACGCGGGCGTAGCCGTCGCGCACCAGGTTGATGGCGTGCAGCACGTGGTAGATCGGGCCGCGCGTCGGGATCTCGTGGCGCAGGAAGATCGCGCACAGCGCCGGCGAGAGCGTCAGCGCATTGAGCGCCGAGATCAGCATGGCGATGCTGATGGTCACCGCGAACTGCCGGAACAGCTGGCCCGAGATGCCGGGGATGAAGGCGACCGGCACGAACACCGACAGCAGCACCAGGCTGATGGCGATGATCGGGCCGGTGATCTGCCGCATCGCCTCCAGCGTCGCCTCGTGCGGCTCCATGTCGGGATGCTCCTGCATCACGCGCTCGACGTTCTCGACCACGACGATCGCATCGTCGACCACGATGCCGATCGCCAGCACCAGCGCGAGCAGCGAGACGGTATTGGCCGAATAGCCGGCCAGCAGCAGGAAGGCGAAGGTGCCGATCAGGCTGACCGGCACCGCGACCGCCGGGATGATGGTGGCGCGCACGCTGCCGAGGAACAGGAAGACGACGATCACCACCAGGACGAAGGCCTCGGACACCGTCTTCAGCACCTCGTGGATGGTGTCGTTCACGAATACCGTGGAATCGTAGACGACATAGGCCTTGAGGTCGGCCGGGAAGCGGGCGCGCAGCCGGTTCAGGGTGCGCTCGACGGCGGCAGCGGTCGCCACCGCATTGGCGTCGGGCGCGAGGTAGAGCGCCACGCCAACCGCCGGCCGGCCATTGATGCGCGTCTCGGTATCGGAGTTCTGCGCCCCCATCTCGACCCGCGCGACATCGCCGATGCGCAGCAACGAGCCGTCGGGATTGGCGCGCAGCACGATGTTGCTGAACTGCTCGGGCGTGGTGAGAGTCCCTTGCGTCTGCACGTTGAGCTGGAACTGCTGGTCGTCCGAGACCGGCCGCGCGCCGATGCGGCCGACCGGCGCCTGCACGTTCTGCGCCTGGATCGCCTGCACCACGTCGGACGGCGCCAGGTTCAGGCTGGTCAGCCGCCGGGTGTCGAACCAGATGCGCATCGAGTAGTTGAGCTTGCCGAACAGCAGAGCCTGGCCGACGCCGGTGACGCGGGAAAGCTCGTCGAGCACGTTGATGGTGGCGTAGCTGGTGATCTGCACCGGCGAGAGCTGGCCGGTCTCGCTGTAGAGGTTCATGAACTGCAGCACCGCGGCCGAGCGCTTGATCACCGTCAGGCCCTGAAGCTGCACCGCCTGCGGCAGCTGCGGGAGCGCCGTCTGCACGCGGTTGTTGACGTTGACCGTGGCGGTGTCGGGATTGGTGCCGACCGCAAACGAGACGGTGAGGTTGTAGCTGCCGTCGTTGCCGCTGGTCGACTTCATGTAGATCATCTTGTCGACGCCGACGATCTGCGCCTCGAGCGGCTGGGCGATCGCCGCCTCGACCACGGCGGCCGATGCACCGGGATAGTTCGCGCTGACCTGCACGCGCGGCGGCACGATGTCGGGAAACTGCGCCACGGGAATGCGCAGCATCGCGATCGCGCCGGCCATGGTAATGACGATCGCGATCACGACGGCCAAGCGCGGCCGCCGGATGAAGGCGGCGGAGATCACGGCTTGGCCGCCTGCGGAATGGTTCCGGCCGGCGGCTGGACCTGTTGCGCGGCAGGCCCGGGCGAGACCGTGAGGCCCGGCCGCACACGCTGAATGCCGTCGACCACCACGTTCTCACCTTCGCTGAGGCCACTGGTGACGGCTGCGAGAGCCGGCGTCGACTGGCCGAGCTTGACCGGGCGCTTCTCGACCTTGTTGTCCTTGCCGACCACGAACACGTAGTCGCCCTGCTGGTCGGCCAGCACGGCAGCGCGCGGCACCGCCAGCGCCTCGGTCGGCTTGACGTCCTGCAGGATCGCCTGCACCAGCTCGCCGTCGACCAGCAGTCGCCTGGGGTTCGGCACGATGCCGCGGAGCACCATCGTGTCGGTGTTGCCGGTCACCGAGTTGTCGATGAAGTCGAGCTTGCCCGGCTGGTCGTACAGTCTTCCGTCGGGCAGGCGTACCCGGATCACCAGCGCACCCGCCTTGCCTCCGGCGCGCTGCTGCAGCTCGATCACGCTGCGCGTCGACACCGGGAAGACGATGTACATCGGGTCCTGGCTGACGATCGACACCAGGGTGCCGCTCGCGGGATTGACATAGTTGCCGGCGGTGATGGCGGTACGGCCGATCTTGCCGTCGATCGGCGCGCGTATCTCGGTGTAGCCGAGATTGATCTTCGCCTGCTGCAGCTGCGCCTCGGCCCCCAGGATCTGCGCCTTCAGCGCATCCTGGGCAGCCAGCGCCGTATCGACCGTCGCTTGCTGGCCGGCCGGAGTCTTCAGCAGCGTCTGGGCGCGTTGCAGCACGATCTCGGCGTTGCGCAACTGCGCCTTGAACTGCTCGATCGAGGCCTCCCGGGCCTGGACGTCGGCCTGAAACGGCCCCTGTTCCAGCCGGTACAGGAGCTGGCCCTTCCTCACCTCGGCGCCGTCGGTGAACAGCACCTCGTCGAGATAGGCCGCGACGCGAGCCACCAGGTTGACGCGGTTGGTCGCCTGGATACGGGCGATGTACTCGCTCGACCGGGTGATCGCCTCCTGCCTGGCGGCGACGACGCCGACCGCCGGCGGCGGCCCGCCCGGCATCTGCGCCACCGCCGGTGTACCGGCAAGCAGCGCCAGCGCCATGATCAGACGTCCCGGAAGGCCCACCCTTGTACTCGTTCGTTCTTGTAGCGTTGGCTGGAGTATACACATCCAAGACCAATTGGGAGCGCAGTATGGCTGGCAAGACCTATGTCGGCATCGGCGGCTGGACCTTCGAGCCCTGGCGCGGCGTGTTCTATCCGAAGGAGCTCACACAGAAGCGTGAGCTCGAGTACGCCAGCCGCAAACTCACATCGATTGAAATCAACGGCACGTATTATTCGAGCTTCAAGCCGGCGAGCTGGGCGAAGTGGAAGAGCGAGACGCCGGACGGCTTCGTCTTCTCGATGAAGGCGTCGCGTTTCTGCACCAATCGACGGGTGCTGGCGGAGGCCAAGGAATCGGTCGAGCGGTTCGTGAACCAGGGGCTGGTCGAGCTCGGCGACCGGCTCGGGCCGATCAACTGGCAATTCATGGGCACCAAGAAGTTCGACCCCCAGGACATCGCAGCGTTCCTGACCCTGTTGCCCAGGCAAGTCGGCAAGCTGCCGCTGCGCCATGCGCTGGAGGTGCGCAACGACACCTTCAAGGACCCGCGCTTCTACGATCTCTGCCGCCAACACAATGTCGCGATCATTTTCGCGCATGACCCCGACTTCCCCGAAATCGACGAGCCGACGGCGGACTTCACCTACGCCCGCCTGATGGGCACCGAGGACAAGGTGAAGACCGGCTACAAGCCCGCCGACCTCGACAAGTGGGCCAACAAGGCCAAGACGTGGGCCAAGAAGGGCGATGTGTTCATCTACTTCATCTCCGGCGCCAAGGTGCGCAACCCCGCCGCGGCGATGGCGCTGATCGAGAGACTTTGACTTCATCGCCCCCCCCGTCTTGGGGGGAGGTGTCAGCGTCTTACGCTGACGGAGGGGGAAGGCAGCCCAGCAGGTGTTGCTCATTGCAGATCATGGTCTGGAATGATCGACATCTTGTCTGCGGCTCTCCCCCTCCGTCGCGGATTGCCGCGCCACCTCCCCCGAAGACGGGGGAGGGCATTGGGGAGAAAAGTCCGCCCAAACTGCATCGCCCTCCCCCGTCTTCGGGGGAGGTGTCAGCGTCTTACGCTGACGGAGGGGGTCATGGCTCTCAGTCGTACCGCCCGTCCATCTCCGGCCGACGAAGCGCTTCGCAGATCGTCTCCAGCACGGTGTCTGTCCTGGACAGGACGTCGTTGTTCCAGAACCGCAGGATACGAAGCCCGTATGACCGGATGAATGCGTCGCGATGGTCGTCATATGACGCCTGCTCGGCATGCTGGCTGCCGTCGAGCTCGATGGCGACACGCGCCTCGAGGCAGACGAAGTCGAGGACGTAGGAGCCGAACGGTCGCTGGCGGCGGAACTTGTAGCCGTTGAGGCGCCGGGCGCGGAGGTGGTTCCAAAGGTGGGCTTCAGCGTCGGTCGGGTTTTTGCGGAGGGTGCGGGCGAAGCGGTTCATGCCGTGAGGGTGGATTCATGAAGTGGCGCAATTGCGTCGGTTTCGGCCATCTCTGGTTGTATTTTTGACTCCCTCCGTCGCGGATTGCCGCGCCACCTCCCCCGAAGACGTGGGGAGGGCGTGAGGGGGTTGACGAAGGCGGGCTCAGGGCCAATATTTAACCCTATGGTTAACTATCAGCCCGCCGTCCTCGACCGCACCTTTGCCGCCCTCGCCGACCCGACGCGGCGCGCCCTGCTGGCGCGGCTCGACGAGGAGGACAGCCTGTCGGTCAGCGAGCTCGCCAGGCCGTTCCCGGTATCACTGCCGGCGATCATGAAGCATCTCGACGTGCTGTCCGATGCGGGCCTGATCAGCCGCACCAAGACCGGCCGCACGGTCACCTGCCAGCTCACGCCGGCGCCCATGGAGCAAGCGATGGAATGGCTCGCCCGCTACGAGCGCTACTGGACCGAGCAGCTCGATCGCCTTGCCGCATTCCTGGAGGAAGACCGATGGCAACCAAACCCTCCCTCGTCCTCAAGCGACGCCTCAAAGCCGCGCCGGAGAAAGTCTACGAAGCGTGGACCAAGCCGGAGCAGATGACGCAATGGTGGGGCGTCGCCGGAGGCCCCAAGCCGCCGGTCGCCGAGACCGACCTGCGCGTCGGCGGCCGCTTCCGCGTCCAGTTCTGGGATCCCAGGAACGAGCATCACAGCGTGAGCGGCCTCTATCGGGAGGTCGTGCCCAACCGCAAGCTCTCCTTCTCGTGGGCGTGGCAGTCCACGCCGGAGCGTGAATCGCTGGTCACGATCGAGCTCAACCCGATCATCGAAGGCACCATGCTGACCCTGACCCACGAGCAGTTCTTCGACGAGAAGGCGCGCGACGATCACGGCCGCGGCTGGAACGTGGCGCTCGACAGGCTGGAGACCTTCCTCGCATGACCCTCGACCAGGCCTTCACCGGCCTGCCGACCGATCCCGCGGCGCTGGCGGGCGTCGTGCAGGGCCTGCTGATGCACGAGCACGTCGCACCCGCCTACGGCCTCACCTTGACCGAAGCCCAGCACGCCGAGGCGCATGCGCGGCCGGTCGAGGAGATCGTCCGCCGGATCGTGGCGCACGACGCGCGGCCGCTGGCCGAGGCGCGCCCGCCGGGCGAGCGGCAGGTCGGCGTGTGCCGGCACTTCACGCTGTTGCACGTCGCGATGCTGCGCCGCGCGGGGGTGCGGGCGCGCGCCCGCTGCGGCTTCGCCGCCTATTTCGAGGCGGGCAAGTATCTCGACCACTGGGTGACCGAATACCGGAACGCAGGCGCCAAGGCCTGGACGCTGGTCGATGCCCAGCTCGACGCCCGGCAGCGCGAGATCTTCAGGATCGCCTTCGATCCGGTCGACGTGCCGCGCGACCAGTTCCTGGTGGCAGGCGATGCCTGGCAGCGCTGCCGCACCGGGCGGCTCGATCCGAGGGCTTTCGGCATCCTCGACATGTACGGGCTGTGGTTCATCGCCAGCAACGTCATCCGCGACGTCGCCGCGCTCAACGACCGGGTCATGCTGCCGTGGGACGTCTGGGGCGCGATGGCCCGGAAGGACGAGGAGATCGACATGGCCTTGATCGACAGGCTGGCGGCGCTGACCGTCGAGCCCGACCGCCATTTCGGCGAGCTGCGCGCGATCTACCAGGATCCGCGCGTGAAAGTGCCCGCGACCGTGTTCAACGCCGTCCGCAACCGTCGCGAAACGCTCTGAAGGAGGTCCCGATGCAAGCGCACAAGACCGTGTCGCGCGAGGAATGGCTGGAAGCCCGCCGCGCGCTCCTCGCCAAGGAGAAGGAACTGCTCAAGGCCAAGGACGCGTTGCGCGAACGGACGCGCGAGCTGCCCTGGGTGAGGGTCGACAAGACCTACGTGTTCGAGGGCCCCGACGGCAAGGAGACCTTGTCCGACCTGTTCGCCGGCCGCAGCCAGCTGATCGTCAAGCACTTCATGATGGGCCCGGGTTGGAAGGAAGGCTGCCTCGGCTGCTCGTTCGGCGCCGACCAGGTCGACGGCTCGGTGGTGCACCTGATCAACCACGATGTGATGTTCGTCGCCATCAGCCGCGCGCCCTATCCCGAGATCGCGGCCTACCACAAGCGCATGGGCTGGACCTTCAAGTGGGTGTCGTCGTTCGGCAGCGACTTCAACTACGACTACCACGTCTCCTTCACCGAGGAAGAGAAGAAGGCCAACCGGGCCTTCTACAATTTCGAGAACGGTCCCTACATGTTCGACGAGCTGCCCGGCTACAGCGTCTTCTACAAGGACGAGGCCGGCAACGTCTTCCACACCTATCGACCTTCGCGCGCGGCACCGAGCTGCTGGGCGGGGTCTATGGTTTCCTCGATGTCACCCCCAAGGGTCGCAACGAACCGCCGGGCGGCAACCTGACCGACTGGGTCCGGCGCCACGACGAATACACCGAAAGACCCCAAGATTCGTGCTGCCACGGCCAGCGGGGTTCGGTGTAAGCTCGGGCGTTGCAAGGAGGAATCCATGCCCGCTCTCTCGCTCGACCATTGGAATGTGTTCTGCAAGGACCTGAAGAAGACCGTCGCCTTCTACGAGAAGTATGTCGGTCTGCGGGACGGTGACCGTCCGCCGTTCAATTTCCCCGGCGCCTGGCTGTACGCCGGCGAAAAGCCGATCCTGCACCTGGTGTCCGAAAGCGGACGCAAGGACCATGGCGGCGGCGCGATCGACCACGTCGCGATCAACTGCGCCGACATTCGCGGCACGATCGACCGCATCAAGAAGGACAACGTCCCGTTCGAGGTCCGCAAGGTGCCGGCACGGCCGTTGCAGCAGGTCTTCCTGCACGATCCCGACGGCATCATGATCGAGCTCAACTTCTGGCACGAGGCCGACGTCCCGGAGATCGACAACTCCGGCAAGGTCCCGGGTGACCGCCTGAAGGCGCAGAAGAAGCCGACGAAGAAGGCGAAGGTTCCGGCCTAATCCAGGGTCGGCGTTTCCTTCAGCTTCGCCCAGTACGCGGCCGGCAGGAGATCCTTGCCGGCCAGCAGGTGGCCGAGATATTCGCGCGTGGGCCTGAGCCCTTCGCCGACCTTGAGGGCGATGTAGGTCACGGCCTCGACCGTCTCGGCGCGCACCACCGGCACGACCCGGCGCCTGTAGTGGCCGGCGGCCACGCCTTCCCAGATATCCAGCACCGCGAGCCCGGCATCGGGCATCTGGTTCAGCGTGCCGTGCACCACCTCGCCCGGCGCCTCGACGATGTTGCCGGCGGCGGCACCCTCGGGCGTACGCGCGATCTTGTTGAACACCAGACGCCAGCCGTCGAGCCGGCCGCCGATACGCGACCCCATCTGCACCGCTCCTTCAGCCGTTGGTCGGCGAGCCGGGCGGCATTCATGTTCGAGCCGTAGGCGAAGTACCAGATCATGGCAGCCTCCAGACGCGCACCGGGCGCTCGTAGCCGCGGATCGGCAGGTCGCCGAGATCGACCGCATCGCTCGCTTCGGCCGCCTTGCGCATCGGCTCGCTGAGCAGCAGCCGCGCGCCGGTGTCCTTGGTGAGCTGCTCGAGTCGCGCCGCGAGGTTCACGGTGTCGCCGATCGCCGTATACTCCTTGCGCCGCGGCGAGCCGACCGAGCCGGTGATCGCCTCGCCGATATGGACGCCGATGCCGACCTTGAGCTGGCGCTCGAGATGCGTGGCATTCCAGGCGTCGACCGCCTTCAGCATCTCGCGCCCGGCAGCCAGCGCATTGGCGGCCGCGGCGGGATCGGCCAGCGCCGCGCCGAACAGCGCCAGGAAGCCGTCGCCCAGGAACTTGTTGATGAAGCCGTTGTGACGATCGACGATCTCGATCATCTCGGCGAAGAAGTCGTTGAGCAGGCTCACCGTCTCGTCGGCCGAGCAGGTGCGTGTCATCGCCGTGAAGCCGCGAATGTCGAGGAACAGCACGCAGACCGTGCGCCGCTCGCTCTGAACGTGGGTGCCGAGCAGCTGCTCGACCACCATCGGCGAGACGTGCTGGCCGAACAGGTTGGTGACCTTGTCCCGTGCCACGGCGGCCGCGACCGAGTTCTCGAATTGCCGGCGCAGCGCCCGCGCGACGATCGCCGCCGCGACGCCCGCCAGCATCAGCATGACGCTGCGGCTCAGGTGGTAGAGGATGGCGTCCTCCGGGCCTTGCCCGTTGGGATCAAGCGGCAGCAGCAGGAACGCCAATCCGAGGTGCTCGACCGCGGCGACGGCGCCGGTCCACAGCGACAGCCAGAAATCGAGCCGTAGCGTCGACAGCACGATGAACACGAAATAGAGCATCGGCGGCCAGAAGCCGAACACGAACTGCGGCGGCATGTGCTGGGACAGCACGAAGATCAGGACGCCGGGCAGGCTGGTCTCCACAAGCACGTTCAGAAATCGCGCGGGCTGCGGGAAGTCCTTGCTGCGGGCGATGCGCCGGGTGAGCACCGTGAGTGCGCCCAGCTCAAACAGGATGAACGGGCCGATGCCGGCGAGCGGCAGCCAGGGCGAGATGCCGCCGGGGAACAGGCGTTCGACCACCTCGGGCAGCAGCAGCAAGCCGCACGTGGTGAGGAACAAGATAAAGGTCAGGATCGCGGCGACGACCTTCATGCGCTGCCGCTCGCTGCGCAAAATCTCGCCGCGAAGCGCCTGGGCAAAGTCGCCGGAAGTTTCGGCCATGCGCCAAGGCTATGCCGGCGGATGCCCGCGCGTCGAGGACATGCTAGGAAATTCGCGATGGAGCTGAAGGAGATCGCACGCGAATTGCAGGGCAAGGCGGCCAACGCGGCCCTGCGCATGCCGATCGCCTGGGTAAACCTGCTGGCCGGCTCGCCGATCACGGTCGACGGCCGAACGCTCGACACCCGAACCCAATGGTTCCTGCAGCTCCTCGCGCGCAGCGGACAGCAACCCCTGCACCGACTCGGCGTGCAACAGGCGCGCTCCGAGTTCGACATGTTCCAGACCATGATGTCCGGCCGCCCGTCGCCGGTCGGCGAGATCGTCGACCGCACCATCACCGGGCCGGCCGGCCGACTTCGCGTGCGGATCTACCGGCCCTCGGGCTCGGTGGCGCGGCTGCTGCCCACCATCCTCTACCTGCACGGCGGCGGCTGGGTGATCGGCAGCCTCGAGGCCTACGACTTGCCCTGCCGCTTCTTCTGCGCCCGCACCGGGTGCGCGGTGGTCGCCGTCGACTACCGCCTCGCGCCCGAGCACAAGTTCCCGGCCGGGCTCGAGGATGCGGTCGCCGCGTTCCGCTGGCTGGCGAGCGAAGCGGTGCCGCTCGGCATGGATCCCGACCGCATCGTCGTCGCCGGGGACTCGGCCGGCGGCACGCTCGCGACCGTTGTCGCCCAGACGGTGCGCAGCGAGACACGCACGCCGTGCCTGCAGTGGTTGATCTATCCCGCCACCGACCTCGCCGCCGACATGCCTTCGCATGCCTCCTGCGGAGAAGGCTTCCTGTTGACTCGGGAAGACATGGAATGGATGCGCAGTCTCTACCTCAACGACCCTTCGGAGATCGCCGATCCGCGGGTCTCGCCGCTGCGCAGCCCCGACCTCGCCGGCCTGCCGCCGGCGATGATCTTCACCGCCGGGCTCGACCCGCTGCGGGACGAGGGCCAGGCGTATGCCGAGAAGTTGACGGCCGCCGGCGTGAAGGTCTTTCACCGCGAATTCGACTCGCTGATACACGGCTTCGTCGGCATGCGCGGCGCTTTGCAGGCGGCAGCACGGGCAATGGATGATATGGTGGCCGGCTTGCGCCACGAGTTGGCGGGGCTCGGTCGGTGATTTGGGGCCTACGCAGATGAGTGATCCGGGAACCATGACGGTACGGACGGCGACGTCAGGCGAGCGCGCCGGGCGGCGCGAGCAGAACAAGGCGGAGAATCGCGCGGCGTTGCTCAAGGCCGCGCGCACCGTGTTCGCCGAAATCGGCTATGGCGCGGCCGGCGTGCGCGACATCGTCCGGCGCACCGACCTCGCCTCCGGCACGTTCTACAACTATTTCAACGACAAGGCCGATATCTTCGAAGCCGTGGTGCGCGAGATGAGCGTCGAGCTGATGCGGCGCCACCGCGGCGGCCGCGCCAAGGCACGCACCGCGGAGGAATTCTTCCGCGCCCACATCTCGACCTACATCACGTTCGTGGTGAACGATCCCGAGATCCTCGCGTTCGGCCGCAACAACGTCACGCCGATCCGCGCCCTGATGGAGAAGCCCGATATCCAGACCATGGCGCGCCAGCTGATCGAGGACTTGAGCGCCGCGATCGAGCGCGGCGTGCTGCCCGATGTCGACCCGCAGTACCTCGCGGCGACGCTGTCCGGGGTGGTGTTCGAGATTTCGGTCGCCATGGTGTCGCGCGATCCGATCGACACCGAGGGCGCTATCGACTTCGCGACCCGCCTGATGATGGGCGGGATCGCGAATCTGCCGAAGAAGGGTTCCTGACCCCCTCCGGCGCGGGTTACCGCGCCACCTCCCCCGAAGACGGGGGAGGGCATGAGAGGCGAGGTCTCATGTTCATCGCCCTCCCCCGTCTTCGGGGGAGGTGGCGCCGTCATACGGCGACGGAGGGGGTGTTCAGCCGCCCTGCGCGATGACGTTGCGCAGGACGCCGATCTTCTCGATCTCGACCTCGCAGACGTCGCCGTTCTTCAGCCACGGCTGCGGATTGCGCGCCATCGCCACGCCCGACGGCGTACCGGTGATGATGATGTCGCCCGGATCGAGCGTCATGACCTTGGAAAGCTCGTGGACCAGGGTCGGCACGTCGAAGATCAGGTCGTCGGTGTTGCTGTCCTGCATGACCTTGCCGTTGACGCGGGTCATGATGCGCAGCGGCGCCGCTCCCGGCGGCAGCTCGTCCGGCGTCACGATGTCGGGGCCGAAGCCGCCGGTGCCGTCGAAGTTCTTGCCGAGCGTGAACTGGCCGCCCGACTTGCGCTGCCAGTCGCGGATCGAGCCGTCGTTGAAGCAGGCATAGCCGCCGATCACCGATAGCGCCTTCTCCTTCGGCACATTGCGGCACTTCCTGGCGATGACGATGGTGAGCTCGGCCTCCCAGTCGTACTGCTCGGAATGAGTCGTCGACAGCATCTTGCCGTTGTGCGGCACCAGCGTGTTGTTGAAGCGGGTGAAGACGACCGGATAGGACGGGATGGGGCTGCCGGTCTCCTCGGCGTGCTTGCGGTAGTTCAGGCCGATGCAGAGGATCTTGCCCGGCGCCGGGATCGGGCACAGATACTTGGCCGACTTCTCCGAGACGGTCGCACCGGCCTTGGGCTTGGCACAGGCCTTGGCCACCGCGGCCTGGAGTTTCTTGCCGCCGGCCAGGATCTCGACCACCGACTTCGGCCCGCGCGGCATCTGCTTGCTGAGGTCGATCACCTTGCCGTCGCCCATTTTCACGCCGACGGCCGGCTTTCCGCCACTATTGATGGTGCAAAGACGCATAATGCTTCCCCCTTCGAATGCCCCGAGTTCCGAGTGCGGCGTAAACTCCTCCGTCCCGTGCACTCGGTCAAGCCAGTCGGCTTCCGATGGCGTGCGAAGCATGCGTTCGCTTCTTCTGGCCGCTGCCCTGGCGCTGCTCGCCACGCCAGCGGCAGCCCAGCTGGTGGCGCCGCTCACCACCTCGGACGGCAAGATCGCCTGCCTCCAGGGCATCACCGGCGTCGGCCGGGCGGCCCAGTGGGAGGCGATCAAGGATCCCGCGGCCCTGGGCGGCTGGGCGCTGAGTGAAACCGGCGGCGACGCCACCGACCTGCACTTCCCGCTGTGCATCTCCACGCAGACCATCGCACGCGACGTCGATGCGACCTTGCGGTTCAAGGCGGTCGGCGGCAATCATGCCCGGGCGGCCGGCCTGGTGCTGCGGGGCCAAAGCGCGAACGACTACTATGTGGTGCGTGCCGATGCGCTCGACCATTCGGTCCGGCTCTACCGGATGCTGGGCGGCCGGCGGGCCCTGATCAAGGGGCAGGACAACGCCGACGTGGCAAGCGACCAATGGCATGCGTTACGGGTGATCCTGAAGGGCGACAGCTTCGACGTCTCGCTCGACGGCAAGCCGATGTTCAAGGCCACCGACGGCAGCCTGCGCCAGCCCGGCACGGTCGGCGTCTGGAGCCAGGCCGACAGCGTGATCCACTTCGGCTCCCTCGTGGTCGCGCCGGTGCAGTGATCGGCGCCCTGCTCAAGGGGTGAGATCGAAGCTGAGCTTGATCGCGATGATCAGGTTATTGACCGCGATGCTGGCGACGATCAGCCCGAACACACGGCTGACGATCTCGATACCGCCGCGGCCGAGCATCCGGTACAGCAGGCTCGCCAGCGCATAGATGCCGAGCAGGATCGCGAGGCAGACCGCGAGTTCGCCGGTGGTAATCGCCTGCTCCTTGACCGTCCGGGTGTTGTTGTCGGTCAGCAGCACCACGGTGAGCATCGCACCGGGCCCGGCTATGCCCGGGATTGCCAGCGGATAGATCGCGCGCTCGAACAGCGACGTGCCCGCCGGAATCGCCGCCGCTTCCTCGGTGACCTTGCCCAGCACCAGCTTGAGCCCGAACAGCAGCAGCACGAGCGAGCCCGCAAGCTGGAAGGACGGCATCGGGATGTGCAAAGCCCCGAGCAGGAACTGGCCGCCGACGATGAAGACCAGCAGGACGCCGAAGGAGACCGAAACGGCATAAACGGCAACCTTCAGCAGGTCGTTGCGCGGCAGGCCGAAGGTGGCGGCGAGGAAGACCGGGATGGTCGAGACCGGGTCGAGAATGACGAACAGCGTCACCAGCTCGTAGACGAGGGTATGGGTGAACGTCGTCGTCATCGCGCCTCACGATCTCGCCGCGATCAGGGCCTGGGCCAGCTCGACGAAGCCCGCACCCGACGCGGCAGTCGTGATCCAGCGCGGCAGATGCGGCATGGCATCGGCGAAGTCACGCACATTGGCAACCCCGACGCCATTGGGAAAAAAGCCGAACATCGGCGAGTCGTTGGGTGAATCGCCGGAGAACACGTAATCCCCGGCGTCACGTCCGAGATCGATGCCGAACAGCTCGGTCATCATGGTCCGGCTGGTCGTGAGCTTGTCGTAGCTGCCAAACCAGCCGTTGACGTGGATCGAGCTCACTTTCGCCTTCGCGCCGTGGCGCTCGAAGATCGCCACGATCCGGTCGACATCGGCGCGCGGGAGTGGCGGCACATCCTCGCAGAAGTCGATCGCCAGGTCGGCCAGGCGATAGGGCTGATCCGAGGCGATGCCGGCGCCCGGCACCTCGCGCAGCACGTCGGCGCGCACCGCCTCGAGGCGGCGGCGGCCGTCGGCGCGCTCTTCGTCGGACTGGATGAAGCGCGTGCGCAGCTTCCTGGCCTCGCCGTCGTGCCACATCCAGAAGGCGCCGTTCTCGCCCACCACGGCGTCGATCGGCCAGAAGCGGGCCATCAGATCGCACCAGCCGGCCGGCCGGCCGGTGACAGGGATGACCAGCAGTCCGGCCTTCTTCAGGGCCTCCATGGCGGCATAGGCTTCGGCGGTGAGATGACCTTCCGTCGAGACGGTTTCGTCGATGTCGGTCAGTACGCCCCGGATGGCGGCCAGAGTGGCCCGGGGGCAGTCGGAAAGCGGTTTCATTGCCGACTTCTTAACATGGCGCGGACAGGGCATCGGGGCTAAAAACCCGGCCATGGTCCCCCGCTATTCCCGCCCGCAAATGGCCGCCATCTGGGCGCCGGCGAACCGCTTCCGCATCTGGTTCGAGATCGAGGCGCATGCCTGCGAGGCGATGGCCGGGCTGGGCGTGATTCCCAAGGACGCCGCCAAGGCCATCTGGGCCGGCGGTGCCAAGGCGATGGAAGCGCTCAAGGTCGATCCCGACGCCGAGATCGCCAAGATCGACGCCATCGAGCGGGTGACCCGACACGACGTCCTCGCCTTCACGACCTGGCTGGCCGAGTTCATCGGGCCCGAGTCGCGGTTCGTGCACCAGGGCCTGACCTCGTCCGACGTGCTCGACACCGCCTTCGCGGTCCAGCTCACCCAGGCATCGGACATCCTGCTGGCCGGCATCGACCGGCTGATGGCATCGCTCAGGAAGCGCGCCTTCGAGCACAAGGATACGCTGACCATCGGCCGCAGCCACGGCATCCACGCCGAGCCGACGACCTTCGGCGTCAAGCTCGCCGGCCACCATGCCGCCTTTGCCCGCAACCGCGCCCGCGTGGTCGCGGCGCGCGCCGAGATCGCGACCTGCGCCATCTCCGGTGCGATCGGCACGTTCGCCAACATCGACCCGCGCGTCGAGGAATTCGTGGCCGGGAAGCTCGGCCTTGCGGTCGAGCCGGTCTCCACCCAGGTCATCCCGCGCGACCGCCACGCCGCCTTCTTTGCGGCGCTGGGCGTCGTCGCCTGCTCGCTCGAGAACCTGGCCACCGAGATCCGCCACCTGCAGCGCACCGAGGTGCGCGAGGCCGAGGAGTTCTTCGCCGAGGGCCAGAAGGGCAGCTCGGCGATGCCGCACAAGCGCAATCCGGTGCTGACCGAGAACGTCACCGGCCTCGCCCGCGTGGTGCGCAGCGCCGTCGTGCCGGCGATGGAGGACGTGACGCTCTGGCACGAGCGCGATATCTCCCACTCCTCGACCGAGCGCTACATCGCGCCCGATGCCACCGGCACGCTCGACTTCGCGCTCAACCGCATGGCCGGCGTGATCGAGCAGCTCGTGGTCTACGCCGATCGCATGAAGGCCAACCTCGATTCGCTGGGTGGTCTCGTCTTCTCGCAGCGCATCCTGCTGGCGCTGACCCAGAAGGGCATGAGCCGCGAGGCCTCCTACGCCGCGGTCCAGCGCAACGCGATGGAGGCCTGGCGCGGCAACGCCTCGCTACTGGCGCTGTGCCGCTCGGACAAGGAGATCCGGGAATTTTTGGCGGACGACGAGCTCGTCGCCCTGTTCGACATGCGCTACCACACCAAGCATGTCGACACGATCTTCAAGCGGGTATTTGGCTAGTCTTGCCGGACCGCGGGCGTCTCGCCCGCTCATGCTTCATCGGTCCAATGAGCGGGCGAGACGCCCGCGGTCCCGGAAGATCAGCGCTTCACCTCGGCCATCACCTGGCGGGTCGCCTCGACAAGGAAGCGCTCGCCCTGCTTGCGGATGGTGTGCTCCTCGTGCGGCTTCCCGGCGGCGGCAAGGTCATGCATCAGGGTGTGGATGACGTCGTGCTCGCCCGGCTTCTCGAAGTCGGCCATCACGATGTCGCGTGCATAGTGCTCGGCGTCGGCGCCGGTCTTGCCCAGCAGGCCGGCGGCCCACAGGCCCAGCATCTTGTTCTTGCGAGCGCGCGCCTTGAACTGCAGCTCCATATCGTGGCTGAACACGTTCTCCAGGGCCTTTTCGCGATCGTCGAAGGTCGTCATCTCACCCGCTCCGCAGTGGCGTGTCGCGGCGGGTTATAGCAGCCCGACGCAGCCTTTCCACCCCGGCCCGGCGGTGGCACAATTCGCATTGATGCCGCTCGATGACATGCGCCGCTGGATCGGCCGGAGCCAGACGGTCGAGGATTTCCTCGCCCCCTGGCCGGCCAAGGCCCTGATCGCCACCCTGGACGAGCACGACCCCGAGCCGCGCATGGGCGATCCCCTGCCGCCGCTCTGGCACTGGCTCTATTTCCTCGAGGCGGCGCCGGCCTCGAAAATCGGCCCCGACGGCCATGGCGAGCGCGGCGACTTCCTGCCGCCGATCGAGCTTCCGAGGCGCATGTGGGCCGGCAGCCGCTTCAGCTTCGACGGCGAGCCGCTTCGCCTCGGCGACACGGCGCGGCGGGTGTCGACCATCAAGTCGATCGAGCCCAAGACCGGCTCGAGCGGCTCGATGGTGTTCGTGACCGTGCAACATACCCTGTCGGGCCCCAGGGGCGTCTCACTGCTCGAGGAGCACGACATCGTCTATCGCGAGGCGGCCAGGCCGGGCGAGACCGCGCGCGAGCCCAAGCCCGCGCCGTCCGATTCCAGCACCACCAGGACGATCGTGCCCGACCCGGTTCTGCTGTTCCGCTTCTCCGCCCTCACCTTCAACGGCCATCGCATCCACTACGATCAGCCCTACGTCACCGGCGCCGAAGGCTATCCCGGCCTGATCGTGCATGGGCCGCTGATGGGCCTGCTGCAGATAGAGCTGGCCCGCCGCGCCGCCGCCGGCCGGACGCCACGCAGCTTCGAATTCCGCGCGCTGTCGCCGGTCTTCGCCGGCGCGCCGATGACGGTCGCGGCGCGGCGCGAGGCCGACGGCTCGCTCGCCACATGGATCGCCAACGCCAAGGGCGGGTTGGCTCAACAGGGGAAAGTAACGTTCCGATGACTCACCATGTCCACCATGCCGGCTGCTGCTGCCGGCCTGCCCTGTCGCGTCGCGGCGTGCTCGGCCTCGGCCTGGCCGGGGGCGCGATGATGGCCTTCCCGGCGCTGGCCGCCTACGGCGACTACGAGGCGATGATGCTCAATTGCATCGATCCGCGTTTCACCACCTCCAGCTGGGTCTACATGGCGGAAAACGGGATGAAGGACCGCTACAGCCAGTTCGCGATCGCCGGCGGCCCGATCGGCGTCGTATCGCCGAAATTTGCCGACTGGCAGAAGACGTTCTGGGACAATCTCGCCATCACCGTGCAGCTTCACAGCATCAGGCGGGTCATCGGCCTCACCCACCGCGACTGCGGCGCGGCTGCGGTCGCCTATGGCGATCGCGTCAAGACAGACCGCGCGTTCGAAACCGAGAAGCACACCGAAGCCCTGCGCGCCTTCCGGGCCGCCGTCGGTCAGCGCCAGCCCAAGCTCGGCGTCGATACCGGCATCATGGCGCTCGACGGCAAGGTGGAGATCGTCACCTCCTGAGGATGGTGTAAGCTGCAGTTCGTGCCCGATTCGACCCTACCCGTCGCGCCCCAATCCGCGTCCGCGCCCCAATCCGCGTCCGCGCCCAAGTCGTCGTCCGCGCTCGAGCGCCAGCTCGCGGCGCAGCGCGCGCGCCGGCCGGCCGACCCGCTGCTGTCGCTGGTCGTGCCGGTGTTCAACGAAGAGGAGTCGATCGAGCTCTTCCTGACGGCCGTCGAGCCGTTCCTCGAGCGCGCCGGCCTGCGCTTCGAGATCGTGTTCGTGAACGACGGCTCGCGCGACGACACGCTGAGCCGGCTGCTCGACTCCAGCCGCCGCGATGCCCGGATCCGCGTCGTCAACCTGTCGCGCAATTTCGGCAAGGAGGCCGCCCTCACCGCCGGCATCGACCATGCCAGGGGCGACATCCTGATCCCGATCGACATCGACCTGCAGGACCCGCCCGACCTGTTCGGCCCGTTCATCGAGCGCTGGCGCGAGGGCTATGACATCGTCTACGGCGTGCGCGAGCTGCGGGCCTGGGACACCATGAGCAAGCGGCTGTCGGCGAGCTGGTTCTACTGGGTGTTCAACCGCATGTCGCCGGTGCGCATCCCGACCAATGTCGGCGACTTCCGCCTGGTCGACCGCCGCGCGGTCGAGGTGCTGCGCCAGCTTCCCGAGCGCAACCGCTTCATGAAAGGGCTGTTCGCCTGGGTTGGCTTCAACGCGATCGGCGTGCCCTACGAGCGGCCGCAGCGCGCCGCGGGCTCGAGCAAGTTCAACCTGTGGCGGCTGTGGAACTTCGCGCTCGACGGCGTGGTGAGCTTCTCGACCGTCCCGCTGCGCGCGTCGTTCTACGGCGGCCTGGTGATCGCGGCGATCGCCGTGCTCTACGCCCTGTTCATCATCGGGCGTGTGCTGATCTTCGGCATCGACACGCCCGGCTACGCCTCGCTGTTGATCGCCGTGCTGGGCATGGGCGCGATCCAGCTCGTGTCGATCGGCATCATCGGCGAGTATCTCGGCCGCCTGTTCCTCGAGGTGAAGGGCCGGCCGATCTACGTCGTCGAGGGCGTCTACGAAGAAGACAAGCCGAAGGCCTGATGGACCTCAAGGAAGAGGACATCCTCGGCAACGACATCGGCCGGCACTGGTACTACCAGTCCAAGGCTGCTGCCCTGCGCCGCATGGTCGGGCATCTCGCGCCGCAGCGGCTGCTCGATGTCGGCGCCGGCTCGGGCTTCTTCTCGCGGCACCTGCTGGCCGTCGGCGCGCAATCGGCGCTGTGTGTCGATGTCGGCTACGAGCGTAGCTGGGACGAGACGGTCAATGGCAAGCCGGTGCTCTACCGCCGCGACTGCGACGCGACCGACTGCGATCTCGTGCTGATGATGGACGTGCTGGAGCATGTCGAGAACGACGCCGGGCTGGTGAGCCACTACGCGACCAAGGTGCCGTCGGGTGCGCATTTCCTGGTGACGGTGCCGGCCTTCCGCTTCCTGTGGAGCGGCCACGACGTCTTCCTCGAGCACAAGCGGCGCTACACCCTGGCCGAGATCGAGCGGACCATGCGCAAGGCCGGCCTCGACGTGGTGCGCGGCGCCTACTATTTCGGCGCGATCTTCCCGCTCGCCGCCGCCGTCCGCCTCGCCTCCCGCAGCGATCCGACGCCGCGCAGCAGCCTCAGGAAGCACGGCGCGCTGACCAACGGCCTGCTCGCCGCCGCCTGCGCGATCGAACTGCGGCTGTTCCCAATCAACCGCCTCGCCGGCCTGTCGGCGTTCGTGCTGGCACGGAAGCCATAGCATCCCTAAAGTTGTATTTTTTTCTCATATCTATTTGAGATTGTCGACTGCTTTCCGCCTCCCTATGGTGTCCGAGCAGGCACTGAGGGGGACTGGCGGAAGCTGGCAGACGCAGCGCCCTGTCACGGCGCGGAGAGCAATCTCGTAAGGGTTCGAATCCCTTGTCCCCCACTCTCCGCGCCTCATATAATGGATGGGCTGGTCTCTTAGGGCCGCCGCCGTCGTTCTTTCGAGATTGCTCGCGACCCGGATTGGACTTGACACCGCCAGCAACAATGCGAGGCGCGGGTAAGGCTAAGGGACTGCCCGCGCCTTCGTTTTTTGCGCCAGTCAGGCCGCCACGACGTCCTTGGCGCCGATGCGCTTGCGCCTGGCGTTGATCTCACGCAGAACGACCAGCATCTCCTCGGCGACGACGTCGCCGGGAATGGCGTCGCCCTCGGCCTTCAGCTCTTCCATGTCGACCCACACCGCGTAGAGCGGCGCGGTGCGCGAGGTGATGATGCCGGCGTGCAGCAGCGTCTTGATCAGGACGCGGAAGATGTTGGTGCTCTCCTTGAGCTGGGCGCGGCGCTCCTCGTCGCCGAACGTCTCCTTCAGCGCGTCGCGCACCCATTCCCAGTCGAGCCCGTACTTGGCGTAGATCACCTTCTTCTGCTCGGTGTTGATCAGGTTGAACAGCAGCATCTGGAAGAGCTGCGCCGCCCAGTCCTCGACCTTCTTGTGCTCCTCGTCGCTGAGCCGGCTGATCGTCTTGGCCGCCCATATCCGGCCGAAGCGGTGGTGGAACGCCTCGTCGCTCATCACCAGTTGAACCAGCCGGCGCAGCACCGGATCGTTGGTCTTGGCGTTGAAGGTCGCGAAGGCGCCCATGGCGAGGCCCTCGATCAGCATCTGCATGCCGACGATCTTCTTGTAGACCTCCGGCGTGCTGACGAGATCCTTCAGCACCCCTTCGATCGTCTTGCCGACCGGCAGCGGCTCGCCCCAGCGCCGGGCGATGTAGCGGGTGAAGCCGGCGACGTGGCGCGCCTCTTCCCGCGCCTGGTTGGCGGCGTATTCCTGCGCGCCCGGATCGAGCAGCACGTGGCACAGGCTGGCCGAGAGCGACAGTGCCCCCTGCTCGCCGTGCAGCAGGTTGGAAATCGACCAGTGCGTCACATCGTTGCCGAGCTGCACCTTCTGGCGCTCGTCCAGCCGGCTGGTGATCGCCTCGCAGCGCAGCTCGATGATGGCCTCGGCCGGCATGATCGGGGTGCCGGCAAGGTCGAACGGCTGGTCGAAGTCGATGTAGTTCTTGTCCAGCGGGTCCCAGAAATGATCGTGGGTCGACGAGATTATGGCGTCGAAGGCATTGCTGCGCCGGCCATAACGCGGCACTTCGAGCATTGCGGGAAAATTCTCCGGCGCAACAGCGTCATAGGCCTTGTCGTAGGTGATCTGCTGGGCCATTTGGAGCCTCCAACCCCTTCGCAAATAATGACGACAGGGTCATCTTTTTCAATGGATTTTTCCCCAGTCCCGTTCCATGGGGTTTCCGCCATATTCCGGCCCGATACCCCGTCACAAGGGGGTGGATGGTTCCGGCCGTCCGCACAGGAGTAGCCAAATGTCCCGCCGCCGCCGCATCTACGAGGGCAAGGCCAAGACCTTGTTCGAGGGGCCAGAGCCCGGGACCATCGTCCAGTACTTCAAGGACGACGCGACTGCGTTCAACAATCAAAAAAAGGGCACGATCACCGGCAAGGGGGTGATCAACAACCGCATTTCCGAGTTCCTGATGACCAAGCTCGGCGAGATCGGCGTGCCGACCCATTTCATCCGCCGCCTGAACATGCGCGAGCAGCTCATCCGGCAGGTCGAGATCATCCCGCTCGAGGTGGTGGTACGGAATGTCGCGGCCGGCTCCTTCGCCCAGCGCTTCGGCGTCGAGGAAGGCACCCAGCTGCCGCGCTCGATCATGGAGTTCTTCTACAAGAACGACCAGCTCGGCGACCCGATGGTCACCGAGGAGCACATCACCGCCTTCGGCTGGGCGACGCCGCAGGACCTCGACGACATTGTTGCGCTGACCCTGCGCGTGAACGACTTCCTGTTCGGCCTGTTCCTCGGCTGCGGAATCAAGCTGGTCGACTTCAAGGTCGAGTTCGGCCGCCTATATGAGGACGACATGGTCCGCATCGTGCTTGCCGACGAGATCAGCCCGGATTCCTGCCGGCTGTGGGACCTGCGCACCAACGAGAAAATGGACAAGGACCGCTTCCGACGCGACCTCGGCAAGGTCGAGGAGGCCTACCAGGAAGTCGCGCGCCGGCTCGGCATCCTGATCGACCAGGGCCCCGGCGACGTCCGCGGTCCTACCACGCTCCAATAGGCACGCTCCAACAAGAGGCGAGATGAAAGCCCCCATGAAAGCCAGAGTTCACGTAACCCTCAAGAACGGCGTGCTCGACCCTCAGGGCAAGGCCATCGGACATTCGCTCAATCGGCTCGGCTTCCCCGAGGTCGGCGACGTCCGCCAGGGCAAGTACATCGAGCTCGAGCTCGCCGAGACCGACAAGGCCAGGGCCCGGGCCCGTCTCGACGACATGTGCAGGAAGCTCCTCGCCAACACGGTGATCGAGAATTACTCGATCGAGCTGGTGGGCTGATGGTGGATGCGCTCTTTCGCCGGGGGCGCGCCACTCCAGTGGCGCGATCTTCCCTGGTGCCAACAATGACGCGCCACTGGAGTGGCGCGCCCCCAGCGGAACTCACGACATGAAAGCCGCAGTCCTCGTCTTCCCCGGCTCCAACCGCGAGGGCGACGTCGCGCAGGCGATCGAGCTGGTGACCGGCCGGCGGCCGCAGATGGTGTGGCACGGCGACGGCGACTTCGAGAAGACCGACCTGATCGTGCTGCCGGGCGGATTCTCCTACGGCGACTACCTGCGTTGCGGCGCCATGGCGGCGCAGTCGCCGGTGATGGCGGAGGTCAAGAAGCGCGCGGCCCAGGGCGTGCCGGTGCTGGCGATCTGCAACGGCTTCCAGATCGCCGCCGAGGCGGGTCTCGTGCCCGGCGTGCTGATGCGCAACGAGAATCTCAAGTTCGTGTGCGGCGACGTGCACCTCAAGATCGAGACCAGCCAGAGCCTGTTCACCAACCGCTACCAGGCCGGCCAGGTGATCAAGGTCCCGGTCGCCCACGCCGAGGGCAACTACTTCGCCGACGCCGATACGCTGAAGCGCCTGGAGGATCGCGGCCAGGTCGCCTTCCGCTACTGCGCGCCCGACGGCACGGTCGATGGCCCCCTTGGTCAGGAGGCCAACCCCAACGGCTCGATCCGGAACATCGCCGGCGTATTCAACGAGACCAAGACGGTGATGGGCCTGATGCCGCATCCGGAGAACGCCGTGGAGCCGCTGTTCGGCGGTTGCGACGGCAAGGCGTTGTTCGAAGGCCTGGTCGAGGCTCTTTCGTGAGTACGTCGCCGTGACCATCGCTGCCGAGAAGAACCCGCCGGTCAAGCTTCCCAACGAGCCGCAGATCACCCCGCAGGTCGTCGCCGAGCACGGCCTCGCGCCCGACGAATACGAGCGGCTGCTGAAGATCATGGGCCGCGAGCCCACCATGGTGGAGCTCGGCATCTTCTCCGCCATGTGGAGCGAGCACTGCTCCTACAAGTCGTCCAAGGTCTGGCTGAAGAAGCTGCCGACCCGGGCGCCGTGGGTGATCCAGGGTCCGGGCGAGAATGCCGGCGTCATCGACATCGGCGACGGCCAGGCCGCCATCTTCAAGATGGAGAGCCACAACCACCCCTCCTACATCGAGCCCTACCAGGGGGCGGCGACCGGCGTGGGCGGCATCCTGCGCGACGTCTTCACCATGGGCGCACGGCCGATCGCCAACATCAACGCGCTGCGCTTCGGCGATCCGGCACATCCCAAGACGCGGCACCTGGTGTCGGGCGTGGTCGCGGGCATCGGCGGCTACGGCAACTGCATGGGCATCCCGACCGTCGGCGGCGAGACCAACTTCCACGCCGCCTACAACGGCAACATCCTGGTCAACGCCATGACCGTCGGCGTCGCCGCGAGCGACCGCATCTTCTATGCGGCGGCGGCGGGCGTCGGCAATCCGCTGGTCTATGTCGGCTCCAGGACCGGCCGCGACGGCATCCACGGCGCCACCATGGCCTCGACCGAGTTCAACGAGGACAGCGAGGAGAAGCGTCCGACCGTGCAGGTCGGCGACCCGTTCGTCGAGAAGCTGCTGCTCGAGGCCTGCCTCGAGTTGATGGCGACCGATGCGATCGTCGCCATCCAGGACATGGGCGCAGCCGGCCTCACCTCCTCCTCGTTCGAGATGGCGGCCAAGGGCGGCCTCGGCGTCGTGGTCGAGCTCGACAAGGTGCCGATGCGCGAGACGGGCATGAACCCCTACGAGCTGATGCTCTCCGAATCGCAGGAGCGCATGCTGATCGTGCTGAAGCCCGGCCGCGAGGAGCTGGCGCGCAGGATCTTCGAGAAGTGGGAGCTCGACTTTGCGGTGATCGGCCATCTCACCGACACCGAGCGCATGGTGCTGACCTGGCACGGCGACGTGGTCGCCAACATCCCGATCCCGCCGCTGGTCACCGAGGCGCCGGTCTACGAGCGGCCGTGGACGCTGACCGAGCTGCCGCCGGTGCTCGACGCCGGGAAGGTGCCGGCGCCGGGTAGCTCCATGGCCGACTGGAACGCCTCGCTGATCAAGCTGATGAGCTGTCCCGATCTCGCGAGCAAGGCGTGGATCTGGCGCCAGTACGATCACCTGATCATGGGCAACACCTCGATTCGCCCGCAGGAGGGCGACGCCGCGCTGGTGCGCGTTCCGAAGGCGCCGACCGGGACCAGCCACAAGGGTCTCGCGATCACATCGGACTGCACGCCGCGCTACGTGCAGGCCCACCCCGAGACCGGCGGCCGGCAGGCCGTCGCCGAGGCGTGGCGCAACATCACCGCGACCGGCGCCCTGCCGCTCGCCGTCACCGACAACATGAACTTCGGCAATCCGCAGAAGCCCGAGATCATGGGCCAGTTCGCCGGCGCCATCATGGGCATGGCCGAGGCCTGCACCGCGCTCGAGTTCCCGGTCGTGTCGGGCAACGTCTCGCTCTACAACGAGACCGAGGGCCGGCCGATCCTGCCGACGCCGACCATCGGCGCGGTCGGGGTGATCGAGGACATCACCCATGCCGTCGGCTCCCGGCTGACCCAGGGAGGCCTGGCGATCATCCTGATCGGAGAGACCGAAGGCTGGCTCGGCCAGTCGCTGTACCTGCGCGAGCTGCACGGCCGCGAGGAAGGCGCGCCGCCGCCGGTCGATCTCGCGGTCGAGCGGCGCAACGGCAACTTCGTGCGGCGGCAGATCTGGGCCGGACGGGTCGATGCCTGCCACGACCTCAGCGACGGCGGCCTGCTGGTCGCCCTGACCGAGATGTGCCTCGCCGGCGGGACGGGCGTCACGATCCGGCAGCCGGCCGGAACGGGCATTCCGTCGCACGCGTTTTTCTATGGCGAGGATCAGGCCCGCTATCTGATCGCCTCGGGCTCGGGCGACGATATCCTCGAGGCGGCGCGGAGGGCCGGCGTGCCGGCGGTCCTGCTGGGCTACTCGGGCGGAGCGTCGCTGACGGTCGAGGGCCTGGTCTCGCTGCCGCTGGCCGAGATCAGGCAGGCGCACGAAGGCTGGCTGCCGGCCTATATGGATACCGTGGAATAGGGGGATTTGACGCCATGCCGATGGCTGCCGAAGACATCGTTGCCCTGATCAAGCAGGGCATCCCGGACGCCGAGGTCGAGATGCAGGACCTGGTGGGCGACGGCGATCATTGGGCCGCGACCGTCGTTTCGCCCATTTTCGCCGGCAAGTCCAAGATCCAGCAGCACCAGATGGTCTACCGGGCCCTCGGCGACCGGATGGGCGGCGTCCTGCATGCGCTGAAGCTCACGACCATGGCGCCCAAGGCCTGAGCGCCCTATATTCCTGAGTAATTTCCTGGGAGTTCCTGATGAGCGACGTGTTCGATCGCATCCGTGACGAGATTGGCAAGAACGACGTGCTTCTGTTCATGAAGGGCACGCCGGTGTTCCCGCAGTGCGGTTTCTCGGCCGCCGTGGTCGACGTGCTGAGCCAGCTCGGCGTGAAGTTCCATGGCATCAACATCCTGGTCGACCCCGACATGCGTCAGGGCATCAAGGAGTTCAGCCAGTGGCCGACCATCCCCCAGCTCTACGTCAAGGGTGAGTTCGTCGGCGGCTGCGACATCGTCCGCGAGATGTTCGAGAGCGGCGAGCTCGAGCAGCTGATGAAAGAGAAGGGCGTCAGCCTGGCGACCGCCGCCTAAGCGCGTTCACACGCGCCGGCGGGCCCGTAGCGGTAGGCGCGCCCCGCCGCGCCGGTCGGCCGCAGGCCGAACTGCAGGGCCCGCAGTGTGGAGGCTTGCAGACAACGCTGCTTCCCGACTCATGACGCGCCACGGAGTGGCGCGCCCCCAGCACAAGAATCACGAAAACGAATACGCCGCCATCGACAGGTTGGCGGAGGTGAAGCTGCGGTGTAGCGGCTTGCCTTTGGCGCCCTTGCCGCCGGCGCCGAAGGCGACGTGCAGTGGCAGGAAGTGCTCGTCGGTCGGATGGGCATCGCGGGCATGCGGCGCCTCGGTGCGATAGTTCGCCAGCGCCGCCTCGTCGCCCTTCGCGACGGTCTCCGCCACCCAGTCGTCGAATTCCCTCGCCCAAGGCTCGGGCTCGGCGCCGTGCTGGCCACGCATCAGGCGGCGCAGATTGTGGGTCGCGCTGCCGCTGCCCATCACCAGGATCCCCTCCTCGCGCAGCGGCGCCAGCTTGCGGCCGAGCGCGATGTGGTGCGCCGGCGTCATGTAGGGCTGCACCGCGAGCTGGAAGATCGGGATGTCGGCCTCGGGCCAGCCCAGCATCGCCGGCACCCAGGCGCCGTGGTCGAGACCGTAGCTCGGATCGCACACCGCGCCGGTCATCTTCGCCACCCGCTCGGCGAGCTCGGGCGCCCCCGGCGCCTCGTAGTGCAGGCGGTAGAGATCGTCGGGGAAGCCATAGAAGTCGTGGATCGTCTCCGGCCGCTCGGCGGTCGAGACGGCCGGCCGCTCGGTGTTCCAGTGCGCGGACACTGCGACGATCGCCCTGGGCCGCGGCAGGAGCGTGCCGAGGGTCGACAGGAAATCCCGCGCCGGCAGGTTTTCCAGGATCAGGGTCGGCGACCCGTGCGACACGAAGACTGACGGCATCGACATTGCTTCAATCCTCACACAACATCTGAAATCGGTAAAAGGAGAAGAGGGTTTTCATGCGTGGTTTGTACAAACGGGCGGCTCTTGCCCTGGCTATATGGGCGTCGGTCGCCGCGCCGGCGATGGCCCAGACAACTCTACGCATGGTGAGCCACGCCGACATCAAGATCCTCGACCCGATCTGGACCACCGCGCTGATCAGCCGAAACTTCGGCTACATGATCTACGACACGCTGTTCTCCACCGACGCCGACCTCAAGGTCCAGCCGCAGATGGCGGAGAAGTACACCGTCTCCGACGACAAGATGACCTGGACCATCACGCTGCGCGACGGGCTGGTGTGGAGCGACGGCACGCCGGTCACCGCCGACGACTGTATCGCCTCGATCAAGCGCTGGGGCGCGCGTGACTCGTTCGGCCAGGCGCTGATGAAGGCGACCGGCGAGCTGAAGAAGATCGACGACAAGACCTTCGCGATCGTGCTCAAGCAGCCGTTCGGCCTGGTGCTCGAGGCGCTGGGCAAGATCTCGTCGAACGTGCCGTTCATGATGCCCAAACGGGTCGCCGAAACCGATCCGTACAAGCAGATCACCGACTACACCGGCTCGGGTCCCTTCATCTTCAAGCAGGACGAGTGGAAACCCGGCGACAAGACGGTGTTCGTGAAGAACCCCAGGTACAAGCCGCGCAACGAGCCGCCGTCGATGCTGGCCGGCGGCAAGGTGGCCAAGGTCGATCGCGTCGAATGGCTCGCCATTCCCGATCCCAACACCGCCGCCAACGCACTGCTCGCCGGCGAGATCGACCTGATCGAATCGCCGCCGCCCGACCTCTTCCCGCTCTTCAAGTCGGACAAGAACGTCGCGCTCTACGGCTGGAACGAATCGGGCAGCCAGATCGTCATGCGCTTCAACTGGCTGCACAAACCCTTCGACAACGTGAAGATCCGCCAGGCGGCGATGTACGCGCTCGCCCAGGAGCCGATGCTGCAGGCCCAGGTCGGCGATCCGGCGATCTACAAGGTGTGCAACGCGCCGTTCATCTGCGGCACCCGCTACGGCAAGGAATACGGCAACCTGCTGATCAAGCCCGATCTCGCCAAGGCCAAGGCGCTGCTGAAGGAGGGCGGCTATGACGGCACGCCGGTGCTGATGATGCATCAGACCGACCTGCAATCGTCGAACAACGTGCAGCCGGTCGCCAAGCAGCAGCTCGAGGCGGCGGGCTTCAAGGTCGACATGGTCGACATGGACTGGCAGAGCGTGGTCTCGCGCCGCTCGCGCAAGGAACCGGTCGCACAGGGCGGCTGGGACATCTTCTTCACCACCAACATCGCCCTCGATTCGAACAATCCCGGGTTCAACAGCTTCGCGTCGGGCGCCTGCGACAAGGCGTGGTTCGGCTGGCCGTGCGACGCCGAGATGGAGAAGCTGCGCGACGCCTTCCTGCACGAGCAGGATCCGGAGAAGCAGAAGGCGCTGGGTCTCGCGATCTCCGATCGCGCGATCGAGCAGGGCTTCTTCGCCCCGGTCGGCCTGTACAAGGCGTTCGGTGCGTATCGCAAGGACCGCCTCGCGGGCTGGCTGGCCTCGCCGGTCCCGGTGGTGTGGAACATCAGCAAGAAGAACTGAACGAAAGGTCCCTCGGCTTCGCCTCGGGATGACACCATTGTTGTCATCCCGAGCGTAGCGAGGGACCTTTCCTCTTCTCCAGGCCTAGGCCGCCTGCGCGAGCGGCACTTTCTTCCAGCGCAACGCGGCTTCGGCGACGCGCTTGCCGAGCGCTTGCGCGGTGCGCAGTTCGCTGCCGCCGATGCCCTCGTTGCCCTGGTCGGCATTGGCCTGGGCCATCACGCCGAGCGAGGCGCCGGTGCGGTTGAGGTCCTCGGGCGAGCCCTTGGAGTGGTTGTAGCCCGGCGCCAGGCCGAGCCCGACCCACACCATGCCCTGCTGCTGGGCGAGCGTGAGAAGCTGGTAGAGCGTGTTCTGCTTGTCGCCGCCCCACGACGCCGAGACGGTGAAGCCGGCCGCGAGCTTGTCCTGCCAGGCGCGCGCCATCCATTTCTTCGACGTCCAGTCCTTGAACCTGGCGAAGTCGGCCGACACGCCGCCCATGTAGGTCGGGCTGCCGAAGACGATGGCGTCGGCGGCATCGAGCTCAGCCTCGCGGGCTTCCGCTTCGCCGGCCGGGATCAGCTTCGCCTGGGCGCCCGGAACGCCCTGGATGCCCGCGGCGACCGCCTCCGCGACGGCTTGGGTGTGGCCGTAGCCGGAGTGATAGACGATAGCGACGGTGGTCATAAAAGTCTCCAATCCTGAGTAGATTACTTCAAGTGACTGGAAACAGTTGGGAGGCCCACTATATAACCTCAAGTAGGTACCAAATCGTAACTGCAGAGATTTTCCCCATGACCATCTCGACCGAAGAGACAGCGGCTCCGGCCCCCCAGGAAGGCGGCGCCGCCTGCCCCATGGACTACATCCTGCGCATGCTGATGGGTCCATGGACCACGTACATCGTCTACAACCTGCGCGCCTTCGGGCCGCAGCGCTTCGGCGAGCTGAAGCGCCGGGTCGCCGGCATCTCGGCCAAGATGCTGACCGAGCGGCTGCGCACCCTCGAGGGCGCCGGCCTGATCAAGCGCGACTACGAGGCGACGATCCCGCCGAAGGTCACCTACTCCCTCACCCCGCGCGGGCACGAGCTCGACGAGGTGCTGGAGAAGCTGGGCGAGGTCGCCGTGCGCTGGCAGGCGGAGGACCGTGCCGCCAGGAAGACAGAGCTGAAGGCCGCGTGACAGGGGTGCGTGACAGGGCGCGCTCAACCCGGCACGTTGAAGTGGCCTTTCACGAAGGTGAGGTCGACGAAGGTCTTCGGGTCGGCGTCGCGCGCGACCTGGCCCTGCGCCTTCCACAGCTCGACCTGCTTGTAGATATCGCCGACGTCGAGCCGGCCCATCGGATCGATATAGGGCAGCCCCTCCGACACCAGCTGGGGTGACT
The DNA here is from genome assembly GCA_018240745.1 of Pseudomonadota bacterium. Classification (GTDB taxonomy): domain Bacteria; phylum Pseudomonadota; class Alphaproteobacteria; order Reyranellales; family Reyranellaceae; genus Reyranella. The sequence continues at coordinate 4,191 of JAFEFF010000175.1, read as the reverse complement.
GCTTCACCGCTGTCGCCACGATCTTCAGCAGCTCGTCGTAGCCCGGCCCCGGCACGATCTTGCCGTTCTCGCGCTTGCCGAACGCCTCGTTGTAGGCGGTGGCGCCGCGCTGGTATCCGGCGATGAACTTCTCGACCACCGGCCGCCGCTCGGCGATCGTCTTGGGCGAGGTGAACACGCCGCCGAGCTGCCACGGCGTCTCGTCGCCGACCCAGGCGATGAGGTGCCCGCCGGAATCGGCCTCGACCTGACGCCAGGTCGTGACCGGAAAGAGCGCGCCGTCGACATTGCCGCCCTTGAAGGCCGCCGCCATGTTGGGCAGCGAGTTGAGCGGCACCATGGTGATGGTCTTGGGATCGATGCCATGCTTGCGCGCGACGATCTCGATCGAATAGTGCATCGACGAGCCGGCAGTCGTCATGCCGATGCGCTTGCCGGCGAAATCCTTGATCGAGCGAATGCCCGCATCCCATGCCGCCTTGGTGACGGCGATCGCGACCAGCGGGTAGCCCGGCTTCTCCGCGCTCTGTGCGGCGATCACCTTGAGCCCGCCCTTGGCGGCGAGGTTGTAGAAGCCCGCGGTGAAGGCGGTCATGCCGAAGTCGGCATCGCCGGAAACGACGGCGAGCGGCGGCTGGGCCGCGGCGGTGAAGTCCTTGATCGCAAGGTCGAGGCCCGCTTCCTTGAACCAGCCCTTCTCCTGCGCGAAGAACACCGGCCCCGACGAGGAAAGCCGCAGCAGCGCCACCGACGCCTTGGGCGGATCCTCGGCCCACGCCGTGCGCACGAGCGGTGCCGCAACGACGCCAGCCAGCGCCGCCCGACGGGTCAAACCTTTACCGAACACCCACGCCTCCTTTTTTCAGGCGCGGGAGTCTACTGTCGTCCCGACGCGAAGCCGAGCGATCTTTCCTGCGTCATTTCTTGCTCATCCCCCAGAATACCGTGACCGGCGCAGTCCTGGCGGGTGCCTCGACGTTGCTGCGCACCGCCCAGACGCCGGTCCATTCACCGAGCGGGATGTGGGTCACGATCTCCATCGCCCGCTTCTGCACCGCCTCGGCCGCTGCCTTCTTCTCGGCCGGGGTGGCGGCGGCGATGAAGGCGTCGCGCAGCTTCTCGAGCTCGCCATCGCACGGCCAGCCGGCACGCGCCTTCTCGCAGGTCGCGGCGAGATTGGGCGTCATCAGCGGATCGAGGATGTCGACCTGCACCCAACTGGTGCCGAAGGCGCTCCAGCCGCCCTGGCTGACCGGGCCCTTGTTGCTGATCAGGCGGCTCACCATGCTCTGCCAGTCCATCGGCTGGACCTCGACCTTGAAGCCCGCCCTCTCGAGCTGCGCCTTGGCGACCGGGGCGAGCTGCTTGATGACGCCGAGGTCGGTCGGCTGCGGGATCACCACCGGCGCGCCGTCGTACTTGGCCTCGGCCAGCAGCTCCTTCGCCTTGGCGACGTTGCCCTCGATCAAGCCTTCCATGCCGACAGTCGATTCGAGCGGCGTGCCGCAGGTGAACAGCGCCTTGCAGGTCCGGTAGAAGCGCTTGTCGCCGATATTGGCCTCGAGGAACTCGGGCTGGCTCAGCGCATAGGCGGCGGCGCGGCGCACCCGCACGTCGTTGAACGGCGGCTGCAGCCAGTTCATGCGGAAGGTGTACTGGTTCGAGGTACGGCTGGTCAGGACCTTCACGCCCGGTGTCTTCTCGAGGATGGGCAGGTGGTCGTAGTTGACACTCTCGAGCATGTCGATCTCGCCGTTGACCAGCGCGTTGAGCTGCGTCTCGGGATCGGGGATCCACACCCATTCGACGCGATCGAGCTTGACGACCTTGCCGCCGGCGAGGCCCGACATCGGCTCCGGCCGGGGCTTGTACCTGGGGTTCTTGACGAAGACGACCTTCTCGCCGGCCTTCCACTCGTCCTTCTTGAACATGAAGGGGCCCGAGCCGGTCACGTTGTCGCTCTGCTTGAAGGCATCCTGCGCCTCGGCCGCCTTCTTCGGAAAGATGAACGGCACCACCACGGACGGTTTGCCGAGCGCCTCGAGCAACGGCCCGAATTTCTGCTTCAGCACGATCTGGAAGGTCCTGGGATCGACCGCCTTCCACTCGGCCGTATAGGCGGCGAGCTTCTGGCCCATCGAATCGCGCTGCGCCCAGCGCTTCAGCGAGGCGACGACGTCGTCCGACGTGACCGGCGCGCCATCGTGGAACTCGAGCCCGTCGCGCAAGGTGAAGGTCCAGGTCAGGCCGTCCGGGCTGGTCTCCCACTTCTCGACCATCTGCGGCTTGACCTGCAGGCTCTCGTCGAGCGCGAACAGCGTGTCGTACAGCATGTAGCCGAGGTTCCGCGTGATGTAGGCGCCGCTCCACACCGGATCGAGCGCCTTGACGTCGGAATGCATCACGACCTTCAAGGTCTGCGCCGAGGCAAGCGGCGCGGCGAAAAAGGCCGCCAGCACGGCGAAGGCAAGCAGGAGACGACGCATCGAAACCTCCCTTAGAGCTTGTAGACGCGGGACGCCGTGCCGCTGAAGAGCGCTGTCTTCTCATCGGCCGAGGCCCTGGCGGCGAGCCGCTTGAAGGCGTTCCACAGCACGCCGTAGCCCGACGTGATCTTGTCGACCGGGAAGTTGCTCTCGAACATGCAGCGATCGGCGCCGAACAGCTCGATGCAGGTCTCGACCCACGGCCTGAAGGCATCGGCCAGCTCCTGCGAGCCGGGCGGCTTGGGCCGCCGATAGAAGTCGAACCAGCCCATCGCCATGCCGAGGCCGCCGACCTTCACGGTGATGTTCCGGCGCCTGGCGAGCTCGGCCATCGTCTTCTTCCAGGTTGCTCGCACCTCGTCGTGGCGGCTCGCATAGCCGGCATAGCCGAGCGGGCCGCCGATGTGGTCGAGGATGATCGAGGTGTTCGGGAAGGCGTCGGCCAGCTCGGCGATCTCGCCGATCTGTGGATGGTAAAGCCAGGCATCGAAGGTGAGGTCGCGCCTGGCCAGCTCCTTGAAGCCTTCGCGCCATGTCTTGTCGCGCGTCAGCTCCGGCGTCGGATCGGTGCGCGAGTTGCGGATGCCGGGATCGGCGTCCCAACCGGTCTGGTAGCGGATACCCTTGAAGCGGCCGTTGCCGGCGGCGATCTGGGCATCGAACACCGCACCCGCCTTGCTGCCCAGCCGCAGGTCGACATGGCTGACGATGCCCTTGCAGGCGCGCAGGTTGCCGTAGATGCCCGAGGCGCTCATCGCCGCCACGCCGTTGGCGAACTCGGTCTCGCCGAGGCAGCGCATCTCCGCCGGCCCTTCCTTGCGATACATCGAATGGCAGTCGACGAAGACGGTGGCGACGATGTTGTGGCCGGTCCGGGTGTCCGCCAGCAGGTCGTGGAACATGTAGTCGTTGCCCGCGCGCTGCCAGAGGTGGTGGTGCGGGTCGACGATCGGCAGGTCGGGCTCGAGTGCCGGTTCGGTGGTCTTGGCCACCCAGTCGAGATCGGGCGCGATCACATTGCCGAGCGTGGGCGTCGTTTCTGCCGCCATGGTTTCCTCCAACTCTTTCCTACAGAACAGGCTGCTCCGCGATCATAGAGACGTGCGCGGCGATCACCTTCCAGCCGACATCGGCAAAGCGCACCCAGGTCTGCGTCTGCCGCCCGGTCATGTCGCGGCCGCGCACCTTGTAGACCAGCGTCACGGTGGCGATGTCACGCCCGAGCGTCAGCACGTCGAGCCGCAGGCGCTTCTCCTTGGTGCCCGGTCCCGGCAGGCGGGCCTCGCGATGCGCATGGATGCGGTCGAAGCCGTAGCCGTGCTCGGCATTGGCGAGACGAATGGTGTACGGGCTGTTCCAGAAGGTGGCGTCGAGCACCTCGACGTTCTTGTCGATCAACGCCTGCTCGTAGCGCTCGAACAGCGCCGTCACCTCGGCGACGACTTCAGGAATATTGGGTGTGAGATCCGTCACGCTGCACGCTCTTTCGCTGGATTACCCACGACCGTAGCACCCTCGCGCACGTCGCGTGTCACGACGGCGCCGGCGCCGACGATGGCATCGTCGCCGACCTGCGCGAACAGCTCGCGCAGCATCGCCAAATGGTCGCGCGAGGAGCGCGCGCGGGAGGCATTGTAGCGGTCCATCCACTCTGCGGCGCGCCGCGCATCGGCCGCCAGCTCCGGGCCGGTCGCCCTGTAGAGCT
>JAFEFF010000174.1 GCA_018240745.1 Pseudomonadota bacterium | reverse complement strand
GCCTCACGGCGTAGCCAGGCCACTCAGGTCTTCATCCCGGTGATCGAATTGGCCATGGCCCGCGGGTCGCGTTTGGGCCAGCGGCCGGTTTCGACCTGGACGATGAACTCGTTGACGATGCGGTTGAACTGATCGGGGTCCTCGAGGTTGATGGTGTGGCCGCAGTTGGGCATCACCGCCAGCGCCGAGGTCGGGATCTCGCGCTTCATCAGCACCGCCGGCGTCAGGCACGGCCAGTCCTCGTCGCCGGTCAGGATCAGCGTCGGCGTGGTCATCCTGCGCATGCCCTCGACCAGGTCGTAGAGCGACGGGCGCTGGCCCTGGCAGCCGATCTGGGTGTTGGCCGAGCCCAGCGCGGAGTGCTCGCCCAGCTCCTTCTTGAACTGGGCGAAGCCACGCGGGTCCTTGTTCTCGAACTGCACGCGCGTCGGGCCGTAGGCGTATTTCTCGGCGAACGACTTCATGCCCTCGCTCAGCAGCGACTTCGCCACCACCTCGACCTCGGCGCGGAACTTCGCCTGCTGGTCGCGCTCGGCGCCGTAGCCGACGCCCGCCACCACCAGCGACAGCGCGTGCGCGGGATGGCGCAGGCCGAAATGCAGCGACGCGAACCCGCCCATCGACAGGCCGACCACGTGCGCCTTGTCGAGCCCGAGGTGCTTCATCACCGACAGGATGTCGTCGGTCGCGCGGTCCTGGCTGTAGCTGGTCGGCTTCTCCGGGATGTCGGACGGCGGATAGCCGCGCGCGCTGTAGGTGATGCAGCGATGGCGCTGGCCGAAGAAGCGCATCTGCGCCTCCCACGAGCGATGGTCGGCGGCGAACTCGTGCACGAACACGATCGGCGTGCCGCTGCCCACCTCCTCGTAATGGAGCTTCACGCCGTCGTCGGTCGTCGCGTAAGGCATCGCTTCCCCCCATCCTTGCTCGTCCTGCATGGCCCAGATTGAGGAAGCGTCCCCAGTCCGGTTCCTTCGGGACCGTATGGTGCCCCGGAACCCGCGGCGCATGCCAACCATAGAATCCTTCATGCCGGCTGCTTGCCGCACAAGGGCCTGCCGATGATAGGGTGTTCATATGAGTGAAATCGGTACCGGACTGCAGAACGCCACGGGCATCCGCGACGGCATTGCTCGCGCGGGCTATGCCTTCGTCGAGGCCTCCGCCATGCGCACCGCGCTCGGCCGCTTCGGCACGCTGGCGGACTGGCCGGCCTTCGCCGCAAGCTGGAACGATCTCCTCACCGACACCTACATGGCCGACGGCGGCCGCTATCGCCGCCGCCGCTTCGGCGTCTGGAGCGCCGGCAGGCACGGCGCGATCGAGCGCGGCCCCCACCGGCCGCACTATCAGAGCCTCGACTACAACACGCTGAACGGCGGCATCGAGCGCTGGTTCGAGCCGATTACACCGGCAATCGGCGACGGCGCCACCATGCGCACCATCCTCGAATATTGCCGCGCCCTGTTCGGCCGGCTGGCCCCCGAGACCGAGCGCTGGCACATCGAGGTCCACCAGTTCCGCATCGAGGCGCGACGCGGCGAGAACGGCAAGCCGACACCCGAAGGCATGCATCGCGACGGCGTCGACTACGTGCTGGTGATGATGGTCGACCGCCGCAACATCCGCAGCGGCACGACCACGATCCACGACCTCGACAAGCGCACCCTCGGCAGCTTCACCCTGACCGACCCGCTCGACAGCGCACTGGTCGACGATGCCCGCTGCTACCATGGCGTCACCCCGGTCGAGCCGGAAAATCCGGCCCAGCCCGCCCATCGCGACGTGCTGGTGGTGACGTTTCGCAAGACAGCCTGAAGATCAGGCCACCATCAGCTTCTGGGCGGTGGCGAGGCGTTTGGCGATGGCCGTCCGCTGATCCGCCGGACGCTCGATCTCCGTGACGAAGATCCGCACGGCCTCCTCCAGGGTCGCCGCATTCTTCAGGCCGGTCTTGTTCGCCTCCCTGATGATCAGATCGGTATTGAACTGTGGGTTCTTGAGGTCCTCGGGATTCTGACCCACGCCCACGCCCCTCAGGTTGATCTGGAACAGGCCGAAGCTCTGCTCGTCTCCCGCCGCCTTGACGGTCGGATCGAGCCCCGATTCTTCGATGGCATTGGCGAGCGCGGCGATCTGCTGAATCTGGTTGTAGCCTGCCTTGGCAAACGATTCGACGATCAGCCTGGCCATGTCGCTGCGACCAGTCACGGCGCCGACACCGGCGACGCCGGATTCCACGTCTGCCCCCGCCCCGGCGATGGGCTTCACGTCCTTGGCGGGCCCCTTCTGAGGGAACAGCTCTCTCGTGTCGTCGAGCGCCTGGTCGAGCGCCGTCTCGATCTGCTTGGCTGCCTCTGCACCCGTTGCGGGCACCCCGTCTTTCTGAAGCAGGGGCTTGTATCGCTCCAGGATTTGCTTCGTCGAGCTGTTGCCCGCCGGAAGTTGAGTCGGACCGACCGTGTCGAGCGCGGCTTCGACCGACATGCTCGCCGTCGCCTTCAACAGTTTGAACGCCGGCACGCCGACCAGTTGTGCAAGGTAAAGGTCGACGTAGGTGACATCCTTGGCCTTCATCACCCCGGTCTGGGCAGCGCGCGCCATCAGGGCGAAATGGGATGCCTGGTCGCGCCAGTTGTTGATCGGATCCTGGGGCAGGCTGACTCCGAAGGACTTGTTGCTCCAATCCGCCGTCCACTCATCCGGCAATATCCGGTAGATCCCGAGCTCGCCACCCGCCTTGCCATCGGCGAGCTTCGAGCGAAGCTGGGCGATTGCCGCCAGATAGTGGCCCTGGACCAGGACGCGCCCCTGCTCGAAGGCGATCCTCCGGGCGAAATCCTGCTTCTTGATCGCGGCCACTGCCGCGGCACCATCGCCCACGGCATCTTTCGGCAGCCATCCTTTCAGCGTCTCCGGCGGACGTTGCGGGAACTCCACGTTCACCCAGTCGTCCCTGGCTCCCCGGATGTTTACCGCCTCGCCCTCGTCCACGGAAAACAGCGGCGCGCCCCTTGGGTTGTCCCTGACGATTTCAGCTCTCGTGGTAATCGTCATGACGGCTCTCCGTTATTTGAAGAGTTCGACGAAAAAGGCATGGTCGATCGACGTACGGCCATCATTTCTCAACGCACCGACCGCCGCATGAAGCGTCGTCAGGTTGCCGTCGAGGGTGATCTGCTTGTCCGCAGGCAGCTTCTTGTTGATCTGGCCCTGATAGAGCAGGACCTGCCTCCTTTGTGCCGCTGCGTCCCCCATTCCGAACGCGCCCAGTTCGAAGGCAGTCTCGAGTCCGCGCGCCTTGCACGTCGTGACAGAGCCGCTGGCGTCGCGCGCCAGATCCGCAGCCTGACTCAACCTCGACGACGTCAGCAAATCATTCGCCGTGTCCGGATCGCCACTGCCAAGGGCGGATTGGAATTCGCGAATAGCGCGTCGCGTGTTGCTGGTTTTCGACCCGGGCAATCCGCCGGCGTCGCCATCGACGGCGACACATAGCGTCTGCTGAATGTCGCGGATCATGGCGGAGGTCACCCCTCTTTCGCGCGGATCGGTGAGGGGCTGCCGCGGCGGCGCCGGTGGCACCACGATGGGCGTCCGGGCGCTCGGAATGAGCGTCACGTGCGGCGCGCCGAGCGGGCTCGCGTCGGTCGCGGCCGGTGTCGCGACCGTGACGGCTGTCTTGATCTTCTCGCGGAGGACGACCGGCGTGCACAGCTCGAGGTAGCCGTAAATCGTCGCAAAGGCGCTCGCCCGGTCCTGCCATGAAGACTGGTTCAGTCCCTGGATGTAGGCCGCACGCAGGTTGGTGATCAGGGCCGAGACCGGCTCGGCGCCCAGCGAATACAGCAAGCCGGTCGTGATGTTATCGACTGTCCCCTGCGCCAGGCCGAACGCGATCGCCGTGATGGCGATCGCCTGGCTGGCGGCTCCGGACAGGCCGAGGATGCCGGCCGTGGCGGCCCCGAACAGCCCGAGCTGGGAGTTCACCGTGCGGCGGTGCTCCTCGAGCTTCATGATCTCGGTGAGATAGGCGTTGCACTCGATGCGCCCCCGGGTCATCGCGGCGACGACGAACGCCTGCCATTCGGCCGGCGTTGCCGGTTCCCTCGGACCCAGGCCTGCCATCCGGCTGATTTGGATGACGACCTGTTGCTGATTGTCGGCGGCCGCCTGCTGCACGGTCGCGTCGAGCACAGGGCTCGGGCCACTCGCCAGAAGGTTGAAATTCGGTGCATATCCGGCGCATCCCGAGAGGACGAGCACCGACACCAGGACGGCAACCCGCGATGCGCGCGCAAGAGCCCATGACGCCAAAGCATCCCCCCTTTCGCCCGCATGCCCCCGCATGCACGGATCGATAGTGGATCAATCGGCGACTTCGCGCAATCGTCCGGCGATCAGCAGCTCACGGCGAAGATCGGTACCGGCTCACAAAAAATTGAATCCGGGAGGATCAGCCCCCGCTGCAGGTGCCGCCGTCGGCGATCAATGTCTGGCCGGTGATGAAGGCTCCCGCCTTGCCGGCCAGCAGCACCGCGAGACCCGCGATGTCGTCGGGCTGGCCAAGGCGACGCAGCGGCGTCGCCTGCTCCCGCGCCGCGCGCTTCGCCGGGTCCTCGTAGAGCGCGCGCGCAAAGTCGGTGACGATCAGGCCGGGCGCGATGGTGTTCACGCGGATGTTGTCGGGCCCGTACTCGGCCGCGAGGTTGCGCGCGAGCTGCATGTCGGCCGCCTTGGAGATGCAGTAGGCGCCGATCACCGTGCTCGCCCGCACCCCGCCGATCGACGACACGATCATGATCGAGCCGTCCTTCCTGGCGCGCATGTCGGGCAGGCACTGGTTGATCAGCCACATGTTCGAGAGGATGTTGTTCTGCATCACCTTCATGAACACTTCGTCCGGCAGCTTCTCGTTCGGCCCGTAATACGGGTTCGACGCGGCGTTGCAGACCAGCACGTCGACCGGCCCGACCTGCTTCCTCGTCCCGGCGATCAGCTTCTCGACCTGCGCCTTGTCGGAGATGTTGCAGGGGATGACCGTGGCGTCGCCGCCGGCCTTGCGGATCTCGGCGGCGGCCTCCTCGCAGACCGGCGCCTTGCGCGACGACACCACGACCCGGGCGCCGGCGAGCGCGAGATGCATGGCGATCGCCTTGCCGATGCCCTTGCTCGAGCCGGTGACGACGGCGACCTTGCCGGTGAGGTCGAAAAGCGGCGATGGCATCAGAGTCCTCCGTTCATTCTCCTCTCCCCCGCGAGGGGGAGAGGTGGGGTGAGGGGGTTACAGGCATCTTGCGCAGCCCCCTCACCTAGCCTCTCCCCCTAGCGGGGGAGAGGAATATGAGGGCGATCGCCCTCGCTCACTCCTTCGCATAGTCGTACCGGTCGAGAAAGCCCGGATCGGGATCGAAGCCGAGGCCCGGGCCGGTCGGCACGTCGAGCGAGGCCTTCCAGCGGGTGTGGCCGAAGCCGTAGGGGTCCATCGAATCGTCGGCCTCGACGGTGGCGAAGTAGCCCTCGCCTTCCGCGACCGCGAGCATGTGCAGCGAGGCGAGTGCCGCAGGGCCGACGAATGGCGTATGCGGGGCAGCGGTCTTCTTCGCCGCGGCCAGCACGGCCAGTGCGCGTTTGGCTTCGGACAGGCCGCCCAGCATGCAGACGTCGGGCTGCAGCACACCGATCGGCGGTGCCCTGGTGTAGAGCGCCATCTGCTCGGCCGAACCGAGATCGGCGCCCATGCCCACGGTGATGCCGGGCATCGCCGGCATCGACAGCAGCTCCTCGGGCGGCCACAGCGGGTCCTCGAGGAACATGAGATTCATCGCCGCCCAGCGCTTCTCGTCGCGCCGGACATCGGCCACAGTATGGGCATTGTTGCAATCGACGACGTAAGGCATCGCCGCCGGAACGACACGGCGCGATTCCTCGGCGACCTCGAGCCGATGCTCGTGCACCTTCACTGCCGCCACGCCGGCCGCCAGCGCCTCCTCGACTCGCGCCCGCGTGCGCCTGGTATCGTCGTACTTGTCGAGGCTTGCCATCACCGGCACGCGGGCGCGCCGGGCGCCGCCCAGCAGCGCCGACACCGGTTTGTTCGCCACCTTGCCGGCGATGTCCCACAATGCGATGTCGACCGAGGCCAGCGCGTTGAGCACCGTGCCGGCACGGCCGAAGCTCGCGAAGCGCTTGCGGGCCGCAAGGTTCAGCGCCTCGCGATCGTCGATCGACTTGCCGACATAGTGTGGCGCGATCGCGTCGCGGATGGTGGCGTAGAGCGCCCGCTGCATCGGCGGTCGCAGCGACAGGCATTCGCCGTAGCCCTCGACACCCTCGCGCGTCACGACGCGGCTCATGGTGAGGCAGAGCGTGTTGCCGCCGGCCGCGGGAATGCGAAGCGCGATGGGTTCGATGCGATCGACGATCATGGCCACGCAGTTTGACAGTGCCCAAGGCCGCTGCCAGCGTTTTCGACGACCTTGGGGGAGAGTACCGCATGGCGGTCGACTCGCGCCGCACGCCCCTCAGGATTCCTCCCTGCGCGCAGCGCGGGGAGGTGGCGCGTCAGCATTTCACGCTTCGCGTGACAGCTCTATCCGCGACGGAGGGTCAGAAGCAGCGGCCGTGCTGTTACCCCTGACCCCTCCGTCAGCGTATGACGCTGACACCTCCCCGCTTCGCGCAGGGAGGAAGACAGAGCCGGCGCCAGCGCTACGCCGTCGTGGTGCGGCTCGACCTGCGCGGCCACGGCGCCTCGCAGGTGCCGCCGGAGTCCTCGACGCTCGACATGGCCCGCCTGATGGCCGACGTCGAGGAACTCCTGGTCCATCCCGGCGTCGAGGCGTGCCACGTCGTCGGCAATTCGGGGGAAGGCTACATCGCCCAGAACCTGGCGATGAAGGCGCCGGAAAAGGTGAAGAGCCTGATGCTGTTCGGCTCGACCGCCGGTCTGCGCAAGCGCGGCTGACGTGCTGGCCTTCCTGCGTTGGCGGTTCGGCCTACCGGCGTAACTGGCCGGCGTGATAAAATCAGCCCTGGACCAGACCGTTGCCCGCACCCTCGTCCCCGCTCCGCCGCCGGTGCTGATCGGCGGCGTGATCCCGCTGATCGATGTCGCCGGTTTCCTGGCCGGAACGCCGGGCGCCGCCGAGAAGGCCGCGGCCGAGCTCGCCTGGGCATTCGAGAATGTCGGCTTCTACTATCTCGCCGGCCATGGCGTGCCGAAGGAGCTGATCGAGGCGCAGTATGCCGAGGCGGCGCGCTTCCATGCCCAGCCGATGGAAGAGAAGCTCAAGGTCGAGGTCAACGAGCACACGATCGGCTTCATGCCGATCCCCGAGACGGCACCGCCCAACGCCGCCGCTCAAGGCAAGAAGCCCAGCCAGAACGAGGCGTTCTTCGTGCGGCGCGAGCGCGACGCCAACGATCCCAACGTGATCGCCGGCCGCCGCTTCCATGTGCAGAACCGGTGGCCGGCGAACCTGCCCGGCTTTCGCGAGCAGACGCTGAAGTACATGAGCGCGCTGGAGGCGCTGTGCCGCAAGCTGGTGCGGCTCTACGCGCTGGCGCTCGACCTGCCGGAGGATCATTTCGACCGCTATTTCGAGACGCCGCACGTCATCCTGCGCCAGTCGCGCTATCCGCAGATCGACGGGGCCGACGACAGGATCGCCAGCCTCGTGCCGCACACCGACTCCGGCTTCATGACCCTGCTGCCGCCCAACAAGGTGCAGGGTCTGTCGATCAACCTGCCGAACGGCGAATGGCATGACGCGCCCTATGTCGAGGACGCTTTCGTGGTGAACGGCGGCGACATCCTGCACCGTTGGACCAACGAGCGATTCCTGTCGACGCCACACCGCGTGCGCAACGTCTCCGGCGTGCTGCGCTACGCCATCCCGTTCTTCTGCGATCCCAACCACGACTTCCTGATCGAGTGCCTGCCGTCGTGCCAGTCGGTCGACAATCCGCCGAAGTACCCGCCGATCACGATGGGTGACTACGCGCTGTGGTTCGCCGCCCAGCGCTACCAGCACATGCAGAACGTGAAGTCTCCGACGGAGGATGAGGTGGCGCCCGGCGCGCGCGCCACCGCAGCTTGGAAGAGCTGAGCCGCCGCACACCCGGCGCCGCCGCGGTCACTACACTCTGACCGGATACCTGGACTCGCTCGTCTATCGCCCGCGGAAGCGTGGCTTGCGGCGTTCGCGCCAGGCCTCGTGCGCCTCGGTCTTGTCCTCGCTCATCTCGAGCACCATGAAGCGGTAGGCGTCGATCAGCGAGGCATCGGCGATGTTGGGGATGTCCTGGCCGCGGTTCATCGACTCCTTGACCATGCGCACGGCGAGCGGCGGCAGGCCGGCGATGTGGTCGGCGACGGCGAGGGCCTGCTCCATCAGCTTGTCGTGCGGCACCAGCCACTGGGCGAGCCCGATGCGATAGGCCTCGTCGGCCTTGAGCGGGAACCCCATCGCCACCTTCATGGCCGAGCCCTTGCCGACGTGGCGGGCGAGCCGTGTCGCGCCGCCGTAGTTCGGCAGGATGCCGAGCGCCACCTGCGGCAGGCGCCACTCGGCGCGCTCCGACGCCACGATCAGGTCGCAGCAGAAGGTGATGATGCAGCCGATGCCGATCGCATAGCCGTTGACCGCGGCGATTACCGGCTTGGGGAAGTCGCTCACCAGATTGGACGGGAAGTTGCGCGCCTTGCCGACGCGCTTGATGAAAGCCTCGGCCGAGCGCGTGTTGTGGGTGTTGGGATCGCGCAGGTTGGCGCCGGCGGAGAACGCGCCGCCCGCCTCGTCGCCGGTCAGGATGACCGAGCGGATGTCATCGTCGTCGTTCGCCTCGTCGAGATGGCGCAGCAGCCCGTCGGCATAGTCCTGGCCCCAGCAGTTGCGGGCCTGCGGACGGCTCAGCGTCAGGATGCCGGTATGGCCCTGCTTTTCGTAGAGAAGCGGCACGACCTCCTCCTCTTGTCGTTCTAGAGCGAGCCGCCCTCGACGCTGCGGCCTTCGGCCCGCCAGCGCAGCATGCCGCCCGGCAGGTTGGCGACGTCGCTGAGGCCGGCCTTGAGCAGGATCGCGGTGGCGTGCGCCGAGCGACTGCCGGCGCGGCAGACGGCGACGATCGGCTTGTCCTTCGGAATCTCCCCGGCCTTGGCGGCAAGCTCGCCCAACGGCAGGAGCTGAGCGCCCCGGATATGGCCGAGCGGCCCGGTGAACTCGCTGGGCTCGCGCACGTCGAGCACATGGACCTTGGAGAGGTTCTCCTCCAGCCAGTGCGGCTCGACCTCCCAGACACCGGAGAAGGTGAAGCGCAATGGCGCCCAATCCGGATCGTGCAGCGCGCCGGCTTCGTTGCCCGGCTGGCCGCAGCGCAGATTGGCCGGCACCGCCTCGTCGATCTTCTTCGGGTGCGGCAGGTCGAGGTTCTTCATATAGCCGACATAGTCGCCCTCGCCGACCTCTCCGCCGAGCCGGGGATTGAACTTCTTCTCCTCGGCGACGCTGGTCGCGGTGAGGCCGCGATAGTCGTGCGCCGGATAGAGCAGGCAGGTCTCGGGCAGGCAGAAGATGCGGCTGCGCACCGAGCGGTAGAGCGCGCGCGGGTCACCCTGCTGGAAGTCGGTGCGGCCGGAGCCGCGGATCATGATGCAGTCGCCGGTGAAGGCCATGCTCTCGTCGTCGAGCACGTAGGTCAGGCAGCCGCTGGTGTGGCCCGGCGTTGCCCGCACCTCGAGCGCGCGGCGGCCGAACTCGATGCGGTCGCCGTCCTTCAGCAGGCGGTCGGCCCCGGTGGCGCCGCTCGCCTCGGCGAGCGCGATCTGGCAGCCCTCGCGCTGCTTCAGGAGCCAGGCTCCGGTGACGTGGTCGGCATGGACGTGCGTCTCCAGCGACCACTTGAGGCTGAGCCCCAGCTCGCCGATCAGGGCATCGTCGCGCCGCACCTGCTCGAACACCGGGTCGATCAGCACCGCTTCCCTGGTGACCGAACAGCCCAGAAGGTAGGTATAGGTCGACGACGTCGGGTCGAAGAGCTGGCGGAAGATCAGCATGAGTAGCGGTCTCTTGCGCTGGGGCGCGTCACTCCAGTGACGCGCCATTGTCTGTTGCAGCCGAAGACGCGCAACTGGAATTGCGCGTCCCCAGCGGGGGGATGATCAGGGCGCACTGGCCTTGTCGATCCTGGCGACATCCTCGGCGTCGAGCTTGACGTCCGGCGCCGCGATCAGGTCCTTGAGCTGCTGCAGGCTGGTGGCCGAAACGATCGGCGCGGTGATCGCCTTGCGCTGCAGCAGCCAGGCCAGGGTCACCTGCGTGTTGTCGACGTTGTGCTTCTTCGACACCTCGTCGAGCGCCTTCAGCACGCCGAGCCCCTTGGGGTTGATGTATTTCTTCACGCCGGCGCCCCGCTTGGCCTCGCCGACATCGGCCTCCGAGCGGTACTTGCCGCTCAGGAAACCCGAGGCCAGCGAGTAGTACGGGATGACGCCGATCTGCTCCTTCAGGCACTCGTTCTCGAGCGCGCCCTCGAACAGGCCGCGCTCCATCAGATTGTAATGCGGCTGCAGGCTCTCGTAGCGCGGCAGGCCCTTCTCCTTCGAGATCCTGGCCGCCTCGGCGAGCCGCGGCGCCTCGTAGTTGGAGGCGCCGATGAAGCGGATCTTGCCCGCCTTCACCAGCTCGCCGTAGGTCGACAGCGTCTCCTCGAGCGGCGTCGCCTTGTCGTCCTTGTGCGACTGGAACAGGTCGATGCGGTCGGTATTGAGCCGCTTCAGCGACTCGTCGACCGACCATTTGATGTGGTCGCGCTTCAGCGCACCCTGCTCCGGCACCATGCCGCACTTGGTGGCGACCTGGACCTTGTCGCGCTTGCCCGGGTTCTTCTTCAGCCAGGTGCCGATGATGGCCTCCGACTCGCCGCCCTTGTTGCCCGGATACCAGCGCGAATAGACGTCGGCGGTGTCGATGAAGGAGAAGCCGGCATCGACGAAGGCGTCGAGCAGCCGATGCGAGGTGGCTTCGTCGGCGGTCCAGCCGAACACATTGCCGCCGAACGCGATCGGGGCGAATTCGAGACCTGACTTGCCGAGCTTGCGTTTTTCCATGGGTATCTCCTTGGGGGTGGGTTACTGCGCGGCGGCACGCGCCGCCGGGTCGATGCCGCCGAACGGGAACGCCGCATAGGGCGGCCGGGCGAATTCGATGCCGAGCTTGGGCAGGGCCTCGTACATGCGCCGGATCGCCATGCGCTGGACCATGCTCGGGTTCTTCGGCCTGGCCGTGAACTTGAAGCGGACGATCAGCGAGGCGTCCTTGATGTCGACCAGACCCTGCATCTTGAGGGGCTGAAGCAGTTCCTTCTGCCACTGCGGCTCGGCCATCATCTCGAGCCCGATCTTCTTCACCGTCTTGCGCAGCAGCTCGATGTCGGTGTTGAGCGCGAACGCCAGGTTGAACTTCACGGTCGTCCAGTCGCGGCTGAAGTTGGTGATGTGGGTGAGCTGGCCGAACGGCACGATGTGCAGCTGGCCGTTCTGGTGGCGCAGTCGGATCGAGCGCACCGAGAAGCCCTCGACCGTGCCCTTGACCTTGCTGCCGTCGATGTACTCGCCGACCCGGAACGAATCCTCGGCGAGGAAGAAGATGCCCGAGACGATGTCGCGCACCAGCGACTGGCTGCCGAAGGACACGGCCAGGCCCAGCACCGAGAAACCGGCGATCAGCGGCGTGATGTTGACGCCGAGCTGCGACAGCACCAGCAGGCTGCCCAGGATCAGCAGGGTGACGCCGACCGTGACCCGGACCACCGGCATGATGGTGCGCAGCCGCGACGCCGCGGCCGGCGCGTCGTCGTCCGCGTCGGGATCGAAGCCGGCCGCCGGCAGCGGGTTGTCGGCGATGTAGCGATCCATGCGGTACTTGAGGAACCGCCACAGCACGTAGGTGATGAAGAGCGACAGCGCGGCGACCCGGATCGCGCGGGCATGCGGCGCCCAATCGGCCGGGCTCATCATGCCGAGCGCGCCGATCAGCACGGCATCGACCGTGACCACCAGCACCAGCAGCCGCAGCGCCAGCCGCACGCAGCCCGCGATGACGTCGGTCACCGTCGGGGCCTCCATCGGCAGGTGGCGCGTCAGGCGGTGAATCAGCGTCTCCAGCAGCAGCAGGAAGAACAGCATCGACTCGACGCTGCCCACGCCGTGCATCGCGGCCGGCCGATCGGTCACGGCCGCCAGCATGGCCGCCAGGCCGGACACCAGATAGAAGAGCAGACCCGCGACCCACCAGCTGTGCGCGAAGCCCACCCTCATGGCGGAGAAGGCCGACTTGGGGTTGACCATGCCGGCGAGCCAGGCGCCCATCTCGTGGCGCCAGTGCCAGACCGTGTAGACCAGGCCGGCGCCGACCACCGGCACGGCGATCAGCACGGCAATCGACTGCACCACCGGCGCCGCATTGGTCGCCTGCATGAACAGCACCATCTGGCGCAGCAGCAGAGGCAGCAGGATCACCACGTTCATGCCGTTCAGCAGGCGCGACGCGGTCGCATCGTCGACCGGCGCAATGCGGCCTTCCGGAGCGGCGGGCTGCAGCCAGATGCGGAAGATGAAGTTGAGGCCGCGCCAGTAGAGCAGCGCCAGCAGGATGTGCTGCGCCAGCGTCCCGTACATGCCGCCCGGCACGCCGGCCCGACCGGCCACCAGGCGCGCCGCGATCCACAGGGCGATCAGGGCGGCGAGGTCGAGGGCGGCGCCGTGGAAGAACGCCCGCAGCGGCGAGTCGCCGGCATGGCGTTCGAACACGCCGAGCCGGGCGCGCCTGAGGACGATGCGCGTCAGCCCTTCCGCGGCGAGGCCCGCCACCACGATGCCGGCCAGCAGCGCGGCGCCGCGCAGGCCGATCACACCGGGCAGCCCCGCGAGATAGCCGAAGAAGGCCGGCAGGTTGGCGAACACCAGATCGATGCGATCGCTCAATTCACGCAGCATCGGCGCCAGCATCCCTTCGCTGGCCCCGAACGTCGACGCCTGGGCCCAGGCGTCGCCGCTGGCCAGCGTGACGGCCGGAAAAGCCAGCAGTAACACGTGTTTACGCATCATCCGCGAAACCGTAGGCCAGAATGCCGCCTCTCGCCAGTAGCGGCTTTCTGCTAGGCTCGGCGGCAAATTCAGTCTTGGAGAGAACGCCCGATGTTTGGCCTGATGCAGGATCGCCCGCTTCTGATCCAGCAGCTGATCGACCACGCCGCCCAGAACCATGGCGACACGGAGATCGTCTCGCGCACCGTCGAGGGTGGCATCCATCGCTACACCTACACGGACGCGCGGGTGCGGGCGAAGAAGATGGCCGAGGCGCTGCTGGCGCTCGGCATCGAGCCGGGCGACCGCATCGGCACCCTGGCGTGGAACGGCTATCGCCACTTCGAGCTCTACTACGGCATCTCGGGCATGGGCGGCGTCTGTCACACCATCAATCCGCGCCTGTTCCCCGAGCAGATCGTCTACATCGTAAACCACGCCGAGGATCAGCTCCTGTTCGTCGACCTCAACCTGCTGCCGATGGTCGAGAAGCTGCACAGCCAGTTCAAGACCGTCCGCCACGTCGTGGCGATGACCGACCGCGCGCATCTGCCGAAGGACGTCGAGATCCCGAACCTTCTGGTCTACGAGGAACTGATCGAGGGCCAGCCCGGCACCTACGAGTGGCCGGTGTTCGACGAGCGCACCGCCTCCTCGCTCTGCTACACCTCGGGCACCACCGGCAATCCGAAGGGCGTGCTCTACTCCCATCGTTCGACGGTGCTGCATGCCTATGCCGCGGCGCTGCCCGACACGCTTGGCATTTCGGCGCGCTCGGTGGTGCTGCCGGTCGTGCCGATGTTCCATGTCAACGCATGGGGCCTGCCCTACACCGCGGCGATGGTCGGAGCGAAGCTCGTCTTCCCGGGCGTCGCGCTCGACGGCGCCAGCCTCTACGAGCTGTTCGAGAAGGAAAAGGTGAGCTTCACGGCCGGCGTGCCGACGGTCTGGCTGGCGCTGCTGCAGTACATGCAGGCCAACAAGCTCAAGCTCTCGACGGTCAAGTACGCCGTGATCGGCGGCTCGGCGGCGCCGCCCGCCATGATCGAGGCCTTCGACAAGGAGTACGGCGTCGAGGTGCTCCACGCCTGGGGCATGAGCGAGATGAGCCCGCTGGGCTCGGTCAACCATCCCAAGGCCAAGCACGCCGAGTGGCCGGAGAAGGACCGCTTCGCCGTCCGTCTCAAGCAGGGCCGGCCGCCGTACGGCGTCGAGATGAAGATCGTCGACGACGCCGGCAACGAGCTGCCGCGCGACGGCAAGGCATTCGGCGATCTCCTGGTGCGCGGCCCCTGGATCACCAACGGCTACTTCAAGGGCGAAGGCGGCAACGTCTTGCGCCCCGACAGGCATGGCGGAGGCGATTGGTTCCCGACCGGCGATGTCGCCACCATCGACCCCGACGGCTACATGCAGATCACCGACCGCTCGAAGGACGTCATCAAGTCGGGCGGCGAATGGATCAGCTCGATCGATCTCGAGAATGCCGCGATGGCCCATCCGGCGGTCGCCGAGGCGGCGGTGATCGGCGTCGCGCACCCCAAATGGGACGAGCGGCCTCTCCTGATCGTGCAGAAGAAGCCGGATGCCGCGATCGACAAGGCGGCGCTGATCGAGTTCCTGTCGACCAGGGTGGCGAAATGGTGGCTCCCCGACGACGTGCAGTTCGTCGAGGCGATTCCGCACACCGCAACCGGGAAAATCCTCAAGACGCGGCTGCGGGAGGACTTCAAGGCCTACAAGCTGCCGACCGCCTGAGGTATCCTCGGGGCCATGTCCACCGAAACGATTCCCGTCATCGATCTCGGCCCCTATCTCGCCGGCGAGTCGGGCGCGCTCGACCGCACGGCCAGCGAACTTCGCTTCGCCCTCACCGAGATCGGCTTCTACTTCATCGTCAATCACGGCGTGCCGCGCGAGAAGATCCGCGCGACATTCGAGCAGGTGAAGCGCTTCCACGCCCAGCCGATCGAAAAGAAGCTGGCGCTGAAGATCGACCAGCACAGCACCGGCTACATGCCGATGCGCGGCAACACGTTGCGCACCTCGACCGTCCAGGCCGGCACCAAGCCCAACCTCAACGAAGCCTTCTTCGTGAAGCGCGAATTGTCGCCGGATCATCCCGACGTGCTGTCCAACCGGCGCTTCCGCGGGCTCAACCGCTGGCCGGACCTGCCGGGTTTCCGCGACGTCATCCTCGACTACAACCAGACGATGGAGCGGCTGGTCCAGAAGATGGTGCGCGTCTATGCGCGCGCGCTCGACCTGCCGGCACAGTACTTCGACGCGGCCTTCCAGGACCCGCAGTATTCGCTGCGGATGACCCACTATCCGCACCAGGACGGACCGGTGGTCGACGAGTTCGGCCTGGCGCCGCACACCGACACCAGCTTCCTCAC
The DNA here is from genome assembly GCA_018240745.1 of Pseudomonadota bacterium. Lineage (GTDB taxonomy): Bacteria > Pseudomonadota > Alphaproteobacteria > Reyranellales > Reyranellaceae > Reyranella. The sequence goes on along the minus strand of JAFEFF010000174.1, from coordinate 79,101 downwards.
CCTGCTCGCGCCCAACGACGTGCCGGGCCTGTCGATCCGCACCCAGAGCGGCAAGTGGATCGACGCGCCGGCGATCCCGGACGCCTATGTCGTCAACGGCGGCCAGATGCTGCAGCGCTGGACCAACGACGTCTTCCTCGCCACGCCGCATCGCGCGATCAACAGGAGCGGCAGCGAGCGCTACGCCATCCCGTTCTTCTGCGACAGCAACATCGACTGGCCGGTCGCCGCCGTGCCGACCACCGTCGGCCCCGACAGGCCGCCCAAGTACCCGACGACCTACTACACCGACTACATGGTCTGGTATCAGAAGCGGAACTACGACGTGCTGAACGAAGCCCAGGCGGCCGATTGAACGAGCCGACGACCCAACCGACAACCTCGCGTGCCGCGACCCTGGCGCGCGTCGAAGCCCACGTCTTCCGCACCCCGATCAAGGAACCGGTCCGCACCTCGTTCGGCACGATGACCGAGCGCGGCGCGGTGTTCGTGCGCGTCGAGGATTCCGACGGCGCGCGCGGCTGGGGCGAGATCTGGTGCAACTTTCCCAACGCCGCCGCCGAGCATCGCGCCCTGCTGTTCGCCGACATCATCGCACCGCGCGCGCTCGGCCAGTCGGTCGACGATCCGGTGGCGCTGTGGAACGACATCGAGCGCACGTTGCATGTTCTGCGAATCCAGAGCGGCGATGCCGGCGCCTTCTCGGCGGCCCTCGCCGGACTCGACCTCGCTGTCCACGACCTGCGCGCCCGCAAGCGCGGCCTGCCGCTGTGGCGGTCGCTCGGCGGCCGGGACGATGCGCCGGTGCCGGTCTATGCCTCGGGCATCAACCCGGGCGAGGCCGCCTTCCGCACCGTCGAGCATATGCGCGCCGACGGCCATCGCGCCTTCAAGCTCAAGATCGGCTTCGGGATGGAGACCGACCTCGGCTCGCTGAAGCCGGTCGCCGCCTCGCTCACCAGCGACGAGCGGCTGATGGCCGACGTCAACCAGGGCTGGGACCTGAATTCCGCCGCGGCGATGCTGCCCTGCCTTGCAGACTTCCCGCTGGTCTGGATCGAGGAGCCGCTTTGCGCGGACCGCCCGGCGCCCGAATGGACGCAGGTCGCCGCCCTCGCCCGCGCGCCGCTCGCCGGGGGCGAGAATGTGCGCGGAGCAGGCGCATTCCAGGCCATGATCGACTCCAGCCTGTTTGGCGTCATCCAGCCCGACGCCGCCAAATGGGGTGGCCACTCGGGCTGCCTGCCGGTCGCGAAGGCGGCGCTGGCAGCCGGCCGCACCTTCTGCCCGCACTATCTCGGCGGCGGGATCGGACTGATGCACTCTTTGCACTTGCTGGCCGCGGTGCGCGGCCCCGGCCTGCTCGAGGTCGACGCCAACGCGAACCCGCTGCGGGAAGGCGTGCTGCAAAATCTCATGACCATAACGGACGGTTGCGTTTCCCTTCCCGGCGGGCAGGGACTCGGTCTAGAACCAGACCTGAAGCCGCTCGCCAATCTCAGAAGCCTTCATATCGAGCGGCACGTGTAGACGAGGAAACGCCATGCTCGGCCTGATGCAAGACCGTCCGCTGCTGATTTCGCAGATCATCGATTTCGCCGCCCGTTACTACCCGGACGTCGAGATCGTCACCCGTACCGTCGAGGGGCCGATCCATCGCTACGGCTATCGCGCCGCGCACAAGCGCGCCAAGCAGGTGGCGGAGGCATTGCAAGGCCTGGGCATCAAGCTCGGCGATCGCGTCGGCACGCTCGCCTGGAACACGCACCGCCACTTCGAGCTCTATTTCGGCATCTCCGGCCTCGGCGCCGTGCTGCACACCATCAACCCGCGTCTCGCGCCCGAGCATGTGGCCTACATCGCCAACCATGCCGAGGATCAGGTCATCTTCGTCGACCTCAACCTGCTGCCGATCGTCGAAGGCGTGTTCCCGCATCTCAAGACGGTAAAGCACGTCGTGGTCATGACCGACCGGGCGCACATGCCGGCCGCGAGCAAGATCCCCAACCTGCTGTGCTACGAGGAGCTGATCGCGGACAAGCCGGGCACGCTTCGCTGGCCCGACTTCGACGAGAATACGGCGTCGTCGCTCTGCTACACCTCCGGCACCACGGGCAACCCGAAGGGCGTGCTCTACTCGCATCGCTCGACCATGATCCACACCATGATGTCGGGCCACGGAGCGGTCATCCCGCTCGATCCCGACACGACGCTCCTGCCGGTGGTGCCGATGTTCCATGCCAACGCGTGGGGGCTCGTCTACGGCGCGCCGATCAGCGGCGCCAAGCTCGTGTTCCCCGGTCCCAAGCTCGACGGCGCCAGCATCTACGAGCTGCTCGACAAGGAGCAGGTGACCTTGAGCGCCGGCGTGCCGACCGTGTGGCTCGCGCTGCTCGACTACTGCGCGCAGAACAAGCTCAAGATGTCGTCGGTCAAGCGCACCTTGATCGGCGGCTCGGCCGTGCCGATCAGCATGATCTCGCGCTTCTGGAAGGAGCACGAGGTCGAGGTGGTCCAGGGCTGGGGCATGACCGAGATGAGCCCGCTCGGCACGACGACGCGCTTCAATCGCGGCGAGCGCGACCTGCCCGACGAGGAGCGTTTCGCCATCACCGCCAAGGCCGGCCGGCCGGTGTTCGGCTGCGAGATCAAGATCATCGACGACGCCGGCAACGACCTGCCGCAGGACGGCAGCGTCTCCGGCAACCTGGTGGTGCGCGGGCCGTGGATCGTAAAGGGCTACATGAAGGGCGAAGGCAAGAGCCAGTTCCTCGAGGACGACTGGTTCATGACCGGCGACGTCTGCAAGATCGAGAGCGACGGATCGGTCGTCATCACCGACCGCTCGAAGGACGTCATCAAGTCGGGCGGCGAATGGATCAGCTCGATCGATCTCGAGAACGCGGCGATGGGCTGCCCGGGCGTCGCCGAGGCGGCGGTGATCGGCGTCGCGCACCCGAAGTGGGACGAGCGCCCGCTGCTGATCGTCGTCAAGCGGCCCGGGGCCACCGTCACCAAGGACGATCTGATCAAGTACCTCAACGGCAAGATCGCCAAGTGGTGGATGCCCGACGACGTGCAGTTCATCGAGCAGATCCCGCACGGCGCCACCGGCAAGATCCTCAAGACCGAGCTGCGCAAGCACTTCCAGAGCTACAAGCTGCCGACGGCGTAGCGCTGGCGCCGGCTCCGTCTTCCTCCCTGCGCAAAGCGCGGGGAGGTGTCAGCGTCATACGCTGACGGAGGGGTCAGGGGCAGCAACACGACCGCTGCTTCTGACCCCGTCGCGGATAGAGCATTTTACGCGAAGCGTGAAATGCTGACGCGCCACCTCCCCGCGCTGCGCGCAGGGAGGAATCCTGAGGGGCGTGGGGCGTTGGCCATGTCGGCGACCACCGCCGCCAGCACGATCGCGCCGCCCACCAGCGTCGCTGTCGACGGCGTCTCGGCAAAGGCGGCCAGGGTGCTGCGCGAGCGTTTCGACCAGCAGGGCGGAAAGCTGTTCCGCGAATGGTCGGCGCTCCCCAAGCACGGAACAGAGGGATAAAATCGACCCATGCAGATCAAGGCCATCGATCCGATCAACCGCCCGTTCTTCGCCGGCGAGGTGTCCGGCGTCGACTGGCGCAAGGTGCCGACGCCGCAGGAGGCGGAGGCGATCCATCGCGGCATGGACGAGTTCGGCGTGCTGGTGTTCCGCGACCAGGACATCGACGACGAGCAGCAGGTCGCCTTCAGCCGCGCGCTGGGGCCGCTCGAGACGGCGACCGGCGACATCGCCAGGCCGGAGGAACGCCGGCTCAGCATGGACGTCAACGACATCTCCAATGTCGACAAGGACAACAAGGTGGTGGCGCGCGACGACCGTCGCCGGCTGTTCGGGTTGGGCAACCAGCTCTGGCATTCCGACAGCTCGTTCAAGCCGGTGCCGGCGAAGTACTCGATCCTGTCGGCGCGCATCATTCCCGATAAGGACGGCAACACCGAGTTCGCCGACATGCGCGCGGCCTACGATGCGCTCGACGACAAGACCAAGGCCGAGGTGCACGACCTGATCTGCCGCCACAGCCAGATCTACTCGCGCGGCATCCTGGGCTTCACCGACTTCACCGACGACGAGCGCGTGAAGTGGGCGCCGGTGCGCCAGCGCCTGGTGCGGCGCCATCCGCGCAGCGGCCGCCTCTCGCTCTATCTGTCGAGTCACGCCGGCGAGATCGAGGGCTGGCCCGTGCCCGAGGCGCGCGCCTTCCTGCGCGACCTCAACGAGCACGCGACGCAGCGCCAGTTCGTCTATGCCCATGTCTGGCGGCCGCACGACATCGTCATGTGGGACAACCGCGCCACCATGCACCGCGCGCGCCGCTACGACCACACCAAGGTCCGCGATCTGCACCGCACGACGCTCACCAACGAGGTCTCGAGCCTGGAGCAGGCGCCGTGAGCTCTCCGTCGTCCCGGGCGTAATCGTGTCATCCCGAGCGTAGCGAGGGATCTATGCTGCTGCCGTATAGATCCCTCGCTACGCTCGGGATGACACAGAGTTTGCACTGATATGAAACTCCAGTTCCTCGGCTCCGGCGACGCCTTCGGCAGCGGCGGACGGTTCAACACCTGCTTCCATCTCACGCGCGCGCAGGGCGGCAACGTGCTGGTCGATTGCGGCGCCTCGTCGATGGTGGCGATCCGCAAATGGGGCGTCGATCCCAACGGCATCTCGACCGTGCTGGTGAGCCATCTGCACGGCGACCATTTCGGCGGCCTTCCCTTCTTCCTGCTCGACGCCCAGCTCGTCAGCCGCCGCACGGCGCCGCTCACCCTCGCCGGACCGCCCGGCTTCGAGTCGCGGCTGATGACGGTGATGGAGGCGATGTTCGCGGGCTCGACCAAGGTGGAACGCAAGTTCACGATCACGATCCGCGAGCTGGCGCTGCACGAGCGCGCCGCGATCGACGGCCTGCACGTGACGCCCTACCTGATGAAGCACTACAGCGGCGCGCCGTCCTATGCGCTGCGCATCGAGACCGAGGGCAAGGTGCTGACCTATTCGGGCGACACCGAATGGGTCGAGGAGTTGATTCCCGCCGGCCGCGACGCCGACCTCTTCATCTGCGAAGCCTACTTCTTCGACAAGGTCATGAAGTACCACATCGACTACACGACGCTTACGAAGCACCTCGCCGACATCCGGCCCAAGCGCACCATCGTCACCCACATGAGCGCCGAGTTGCTCGGCCGCCAAAAGGAAATTTCCCTCGAAGCCGCGCACGACGGACTGGTCGTTGAGTTCTAGGGCTATCGCATATGCCGTTTTTCATATGTGATAGTTCCACCGTGGTCCCTCGGCTTCGCTCGGGACGACGGGAAATCAAATATGCGATAGCCCTACCCCGCAGACGGGGAAAGGAGCGGAGTCGTTGTGGATAAGCCCGCGTTTGCGAGTCTCACTATGGGCAATGGCTCGCGAATCGAGGGCCGATTCCCGCGCTGAAAATCGCGGCCATTGCCCATAATAGGTGTTCGGCGCGCGATGGTGCAGAGTCGCGCGCATGATCATGCTCATCGGACCGCACCACTCCTCGCTTACCCTCCGGCGCAGTCTCATGCGCCGGGAGCGGCGCGCTGCAATGCGTGTTTTTTCCGAGGGGTGGATATCGGTGGATTCGTGGACTCCTGACCCGAAACCCTTGTGCCATCGGCATCGAACCGGTCCACACCCGAGTGGACTCCTGTGGACTCCGCGGACTTTTCGATGAAGGGCAACCTCGCGCTAGGCCTTGCGGCTCTGCGCGTTCCAGAACTTCTCGAGGTTGGAGATCAGCGCCGGGCTGAAGTGGCACAGGGCCTGCTCGCGCGCGTAGAGGGCGGCGTACTGGCGGAACAGGTCGAACGGCTCGGCCGCCAGCCTGAGCGCCCGGCGGTTGCCGATCGCGCCGACCGAGCCGGAGGTCGTGAGATGCTCGATCACACGCTCGATTGCGCCATCCATTTCCTGCGGCGGCACGATCTCGTCGCAGACCAGGCGGCCGGCATCGGAATCGCAGTCGATGCGGCGCTCGTACATGATCGCCTGGCGGGCGATGCGGTCGCCGGTGAAGCGGGCCATGCGCAGGTTGGCCATCGCCGGAATGATGCCTTCCTTGCGTGCCGGCAGGGTCATGTAGGCGTCGCTGGCGGCGATGTTGAAGTCGGTCGCCAGCAGGATCTGGCAGCCGCCGCCGATCGCGAACGTCTCGACCGCGGCGATCCAGAGCTTCTCGATCGAATCGCCCGACACCTCGTCGGGCGACACGTCGGACCTGGCGAGGCCGCGGAACATCTTGTTCACGAAGCCCATGTCGCGGATCAGGAACCACAGGAACGGGATCTTGCCGTAGTAGATGTGCGTGAGGTTGATGCCGGCGTTGAATACGCGGCGGCCGGCATATTTGCCCTCGGGCACGACGTCCCCGCGCAGCACGGCGACCTGGCTGTCGGGATCGAGGATGCAGACGTCGGCGCCGATCTCGGTGGCGGTCTGCGTGAAGTTGTCCTCGGCATTGAGGAAGCGCTTGTTGGACAACAAGAGCACGGCCGCCTTGCCGTGGCGCTCGACCCTGGCGGTGCCGAGATCGAGCTTGCCGTCGCGCCGGAACTTCGCCAGCGCCTCCGCGGACTCCTCGCGTGGCAGCAGCATGGCGTGGACGAGATGGCGGCCGCATTCGGGATCGGCGAGGAACTGGTTGAACAGGATGCCCTGGTCGATCTCGACGCCGTCCTTGTCGGCCTGCCGCTTCCCGGATTCGCCGTCGACCTCGGCCTTGGTCGGGACGAGGCCGGGGACGAGGTTGGGCGCCTCGTAGGCCAGCCGCTCGATGCGCACGAACTTGCGCCGGTTGTCGGTCAGCTTGTCGTAGAGCGCGCGGGCGTGACGGCGCAGGAAGGCATAGCGGGCGTCGCGTCCAGCCTGCTTGCCGGGATTGCCGCGCCAGTAGGCGGCAAAGGCGGCCACGTCCGCTGCGAAATCGCCGCCCGCGACCGGCGCCGCAACGACCCTGTCCATGTGCGTTTCCCAACCCGAAGAAAACTGGAGCGGGCGACGGGATTTGAACCCGCGACCTACGGCTTGGGAAGCCGACGCTCTACCCCTGAGCTACACCCGCGCTGCCGCCATTCTACCCGGGCCGCGGGCGCCGCCAAGCGCCAATCGTGATATCGAGGTCTCCATGCTGGACGAAACGTTGACACAGGAAGAGCTTGGCGTGGTCGCGAAGGCCAAGGCCTTCGCTGCCGAACACGTGGCGCCGAACGCGGCGCGCTGGGAATGGGAGCGCCACTATCCGCTTGAGACCATCAGGCTCGCCTGCGCGGCCGGCCTGAACAGGATCGAGCTCGCCAAGCAGCATGGCGGGCAGGGGCTTTCCTTTTCCTGCAAGCTCCGCGCGTTCGAGGAAATCGCCAAGGCCGACTTCGCCTTCGCCTTCGCGCTGATCAATCACCACAATGCCTGCGCGCGCTTCGCCCGCGACGGCAAGCCCGCGCACGTCGCGCGCCTGCTGCCGCGCATGCTGACGGGTGAGGTGATCGGTTGCGCCGGCCTCAGCGAGCCCGGTGTGGGCAGCGACTTCGGCGGGCTGGAGATGAAGGCCGAGCGCGTCGAGGGCGGCTGGAAGCTGGACGGCGCCAAGGCGTGGATCACCAACGCCGCCGTCGCCGGACTTTCGGTGGCCTACGCGCAGACCGACAGGAGCCAGGGCTATCGCGGCATCGCCTGCTTCGCGATCGAGGCCGAACGCCCGGGCTTCCATCGCGAGAAGCCGTTCGAGCTGCATGGCGGCCACGCGATCGGCGTCGGCGGCTTCCGGCTGGTCGACTACATCGCGCCGGACGAGGCGGTGCTGCATCCGCCGGGGGCGGCGTTCAAGGCGGCGCTGGCCGGCATCAACGGCGCGCGCGCCTACGTCGCCGCCATGTGCTGCGGCATGCTGCAGGCCTCGCTCGAGACGGCGGTGCGCTACACGCAGCAGCGCAAGACCTTCGGCCAGCCGGTGATCGACCATCAGGGCGTGCGCTGGAAGCTGGTCGATGCCGCGACCGATCTCGAGGCGGCGCGGCTGCTCACCTATCGCGCGGCGCGGCTGATCGACGAGGGCAAGGACGCGGTGCTGCCGGCGGCCCATGCCAAGAAGTTCGCCACCGACATGGCGGTGCAGCGCATCGCCGACTGCATCCAGGCGATGGGGGCCAACGGCCTGCGCGCCGAGTATCCGCTGGCCCGTCACCTCGCCGGCGCCAAGATCGCCGCCTACACCGACGGCTCGATCGAGATGATGAACGAGCGCATCGGCGTGGCGCTGCCCCAGGTGTTCGGATGATCACGACGGTCGAGATGCATACCGGCGGCGAGCCGACTCGCATCGTCGTCGAGGGCTGGCCCAGGCTTTCGGGCAGGACCCTGCTCGACAAGCGGCGCGAGGCGAAGGAGCGCCACGACTCGCTGCGCCGGGGCCTGATGCTCGAGCCGCGCGGCCATGACGGCATGTACGGCGCGCTGCTGGTCGAGCCCGATCATCCCGAGGCCGACCTCGCCGTGCTGTTCATGCACAACGGGGGCTGGTCGACCATGTGCGGCCACGCGACCATCGCCTTGGCCCGCTGGGCGGTCGAGAGCGGCCGCGTGAAGGGCCCGACGGTGCGCCTGCAATGTCCGTGCGGCCTGGTGACCGCCACCGTCGCCGCCGACGGTTCGGTGCGGTTCGAGAGCGTGCCGTCGTTTGCCTATGCGCTGGATCGTATCGCGCCGACGCCGGCCTGGGGGCCGGTGACGGTCGATATCGCCTATGGCGGCGCTTTCTATGCGTTCCTGCCGGCCGATTCGATCGGGCTCGACCTGCACCGTTCGCCGATGCGTCAGCTCGTCGATGCCGGCGAAGAAATCGCCCGGGCGGTCGCCAGGGCGGTGCCGATCGAGCATCCGGACGAGCCCGACCTCGCCTTCCTCTATGGCACCATCCTGACCGACGGCGGCGATGGCGCGAGCACACCGAGCCGCAACGTCTGCATCTTCGCCGGCCGGCAAATCGATCGCAGCCCGACCGGCAGCGGCGTGGCGGCGCGCATGGCATTGCAGGTCGCGCGTCGCCAGGCGCGGCTGGGCGAGCGGCGCTCGTTCGAGAGCTGCACCGGTGCGATCTTCACCGGCACGGCGTTGCGCGAGGCCCCGCCGGTCGGCCCGCGCAAGGCGGTGATCGTCGAGGTCGGCGGCATCGCCCATGTCACCGGCGAGAGCCGCTTCCGCTTCGACGCCGACGACCCGTTGCGCGACGGCTTCTCCTTGGCGTCCTGAGGAAGTGTCACTCGTTATGGGCGCGCCGCAGGGCCTGGTCGAGATCGGCATAAAGGTCGCCCGCATCCTCCACGCCGACCGAGAGCCGCAGCAGGTCGGGCGGGCACGGCGTGCCCGGGCCCTCGATGCTGGCGCGATGCTCGATCAGGCTCTCGACGCCGCCGAGCGACGTCGCGCGTTTCCACAGTTCGACGCGCGCCGCCGTCGCGATGGCGAGCCGCTCGCCGCCCTTGACGCGAACGGAGAGCATGCCGCCGAAGCCGCCGCTCATCTGTTTCTTCGCGATCGCGTGGCCGGCGAACGAGGGCAGCCCGGGATAGAGCACCTGCTCGACCATCGGATGCCCGGCGAACTTCTGCGCCAGCGTCTCGGCCGAGCGGCAGGCCCATTGCACGCGCGGGAACAGCGTGCGCATGCCGCGCATCAGCAGCCACGCCTCGGTCTGGCCGAGGATGCTGCCGAGCTGGGCACGGATCATCCGCAGCTTCGCCCAATGCTCGTCGTCGCGCGCGCCGACCAGCGCGCCGGCGATGATGTCGGAATGGCCGTTGAGGTACTTGGTCGCCGAGTGCATGACGATGTCGGCGCCGTGCTCGATCGGCCGCGTCAGCACCGGCGTCGCCACCGTCGAGTCGACGGCGAGCAGCGCCCCGGCCTTGTGCGCGATCTCGGCCGCGGCGGCGATGTCGGTCACCGACCAGGTCGGATTGGCGGGCGTCTCGAGCCACACCAGCCTGGTGACGCCGGGCTTCACCGCGGCGGCGATCGCGTCCGTCCTGTCGGCGTCGACGAACTGGATCCTGAGGCCCCAGCTGGTCGCGAAGCCGCCGAGCCAGTTGCGCAGCGACCAGTACATCACCTTCGGCGCGACCACGTGATCGCCCGGCGCAAGCGAAAGGAAACACGCGGTCGCTGCACTCATGCCCGACGAGAAGACCAGGGCCCCGGCGCCGCCCTCGAGGGCGGCGAGCGTCGCCTCGGCCTGGTCGAAGGTCGGATTGTCGGCGCGCCCGTAGATGCGCCCGGAACGATAGGCATTGTCTTCGTCGCGCTGGTAGGTGCTCGCCATGTGGATCGGCGGCACGACCGCCTTGGTCACGGGATCGATCCAGCCCATGGCCTGGGCCGCGAGCGATGCAGGGGCGACGGATTTTTGTATCGTCATTGTCTCACGGACCTTACGGCAGGCTTACGGGAATGCTTATATCGCATCGCCGTATATGCGTCGCAGGCCGTCATTTGTGCTTTTTTTCGGGGGACGTACACGCCACAATCCGCGTACTGACTTGCGCTAGCCCCGGACGAGGATCAGCCGCATGGACGTCGAAATGCCGACTACGCAGCCGCAGGTGCAACAGGCCGGTCGCGGTGATCGCGTCGCGCGCACGCGCGAAGCAATCGTTTCCTCGACCCTCACGCTCGCGATGGAAGGCGAGGTGGCGCCGATCGTGCGCGACATCGCCAAGCTCGCCGGCGTGTCGGCCCGCACGGTGTTCCAGCACTTCGCCGACACCGCGGAGCTCTATGTTGCCGTGCTCGGCCGCGTGCTGACCGGCCTGCGCGGCGAGGCGCAGCCTGCGCCCGGCGGCGCGCTCGATGAGCGCATCACCGCGGTGATCGGCCAGCGGGCCGGCGGCTACGAGAAGCTGCTGCCGATGTGGACCTTCGTCGAGACCCTGCAGCGCCGCTCCTCGGAGGCGGGCGAGCAGGTGAACCAGCTCTACACCTCGAACCGCGAGCAGCTCGCCGAATATTTCGGCGAGGAGCTCACGGGGCTGAGCGGCGAGCAGCGCGAGCGGGCGCTCAATGCGCTCGCCATGGCGCTCGCGCCGGAGAGCTGGATCGTGCTGCGCGAGCGGCTCGGCCTGACCAGCGACCAGGCGCGCGAGGAGTGGCGCTTCATCGTCAAGGCGATCTTCGACGGCCGCTGAGGCGTTTCCCGACAGGGCAACGCGGGTCTCCATCGCCGTCGCACAGGCTGTCTAGGCGGCGGCTTTCTCGGCCAGCTCCTCGAGGTTGCGGTCGCGCAAGCCGAGCTCGCGCAGATGCGCGAGCGTGTTGCGCACGTAGTCGATATTCGTGCCGGTGGCGCCGGTTCCCTGGCGCACCAGCTCGAGCGCCCTGGCGAGCGGCAGCTTGCCGGCGAATTGCCGATGCGCCCGGTCGGCGAGATAGACGAGCGACGGGACGACGCGGCCGTCGGCGAGATGGATGGGGCGCGTCTCTTCGACATAGACGCCGTCATTCTCGATCTCGCGTTGCCAGAGATAGCGACGCACCTTGTCATAGCCCTCGACCGGCAGGCGATGGGCGAGGCCGCGGCACGAACCGCCGGCGAGCAGGCCCAGGATCAGGCCGGGCTTCCGGGGCGTACCGCGATAGTGCTCGGAGTAGATGCAGAACGCGCGGTGGAAGCCGTGCAGCCGCGCCGACCGCGTCTCGCGCACGGCGAAGCCCGGGTTCCACATCAGCGACCCGTAGGCGAAGACCCAGAGCGGCCTTTCCGTCGTCCCGACCGGAGCGCGAAGCGCGGAGTGGAGGGACCTCTTTTTCGCGGCAGCCATATGAGAGGCCCGTCGACTACGCTCGGGGCGACGGTGGTCACGCCTGGTGGAGATGGATCAGCGCGCGGCGGATCTCGCGGGTGCGGCTGAAAAGATCGAACAGCTTGTCGCCCTCACCCCAGCGGATCGCGCGCTGCAGGTAGAACAGGTCTTCCTGGAAGCGCGCCAGCACCTCGAGCACGGCTTCCTTGTTGTTGAGGAACACGTCGCGCCACATCGTCGGGTCGGAGGCGGCGATGCGGGTGAAGTCGCGGAAGCCGCCGGCGGCGTACTTCAGCACCTCGCTGTTGAGATGGCCGCCGAGATCGTCGGCGGTGCCGACGATGGTGTAGGCGATCAGGTGCGGCAGATGCGAGGTGATGGCGAGGATGCGGTCGTGGTGCGCCGGGTCCATCCGGTCGACCTCGCTGCCCAGCGCCTTCCAGAACGCTTCGAGCCTGTCGGCCGCCGCCGTGTCGACGCCGGGCAGCGGCGTCAGGATGCATCCGCGGCCCTGGAACAGGTCGAGGATCGCCGCCTCGGGGCCGGAATACTCGGTGCCGGCGACCGGATGGGCCGGCACGAAGTGCACGCCCGCCGGGATGTGCGGCTTCATGTCGGCGATCACCGCCTGCTTGACCGAACCCACGTCCGAGACGATGCAGCCGGGCTTGAGCGACGAGGCGATCGCCTTCGTCGCGGCGCCGCAGGCGCCGACCGGCGTGCAGACGATGACGAGGTCGGCATCCTTCACCGCCGCGGCGAGGTCGGTGCCGCAGTGGTCGGCGAGCTTCAGCTCGTTGGCCTTGGCGGCGGTCTCGGCGCTGCGCGTCGCCGCGACGATGTGCCTGGCGAGCCCGCGCTTGCGGGCATCGCGCGCGATCGAGCCGCCGATCAGGCCGATGCCGATCAGCGCGATCTTGTCGAAGATCGGCTCGGTCTTCGGGGGCGCGCTCATTTGTGCCCGGCGACGAAGCGGGCGAGGCTTTCCTGCACCAGCTTCATTTCCGTCTCGGTGCCGATGGTGATGCGCAGGTGCTCGGGCAGGCCGTAGCCCGCGATCATGCGCGGGATCAGGCCGTCCTTCATCAGCCAGTCGTTGGCCGCCGCTGCGCGCTCCCTGGAGCCGAAGCCGACGGTGACGAAGTTGCCGACGCTGGGCAGCGGCTTCAGTCCGAGCTTGCCGAGCTCGGCCGACAGCCACGGCAGCCAGATGTCGTTGTTGGCGCGGCTGGCGTCGGTGTGGGCGATGTCCTCGAGCGCGGCGATGCCGGCGATCTGGGCCGCGAGGTTGACGTTGAAGGGCTGGCGCAGGCGGTTGATCACGTCGACGATGCCGGCCGAGGCATACATCCAGCCGAGCCGCAGGCCGCCCATCCCGTAAATCTTCGAGAAGGTGCGGGTCATCACCACGTTCTCGGCCCGGTCGACCAGCTCGACGCCCGATTCGTAGTCGTTCCGGCTGACATACTCGGCATAGGCGGCGTCGATCACCAGCAGCACGTTCTTCGGCAGGTCGGCGTGCAGGCGACGCACATCGTCCTTGGTGACGTAGGAGCCGGTCGGGTTGTTGGGATTGGCGAGGCACACCACGCGCGTCCTGTCGGTGACCCTGGCCAGCATCGCGTCGACGTCGGCGCGATAATCCTTCTCCGGCACCGCCACCGGGGTCGCCCCGACGCCGAGCGCGTTGATCGGATACATCAGGAAGCCGTACTGGCTGTAGAGCAGCTCGTCGCCCGGTCCGCAGTAGGAGCGCACCAGCAGGTTCAACAGCTCGTCCGAGCCCGAACCGCAGACAATGCGGCTGGCGTCGAGGCCGTAGTGCCGGCCGATCGCGTGGCGCAACCTGTCGGAGGCGCCGTCGGGATAGCGGTGCAGTTCGGCCGCCGCCCTGGCATAGGCTGCCATCGCCTTGGGCGAGGGGCCGAGCGCGCCCTCGTTGGACGAAAGCTTGGCGATCGGCTCCTTGCCGTCGACCGAATCCTTGCCCGGCACATAGGGCGCGATCTTCATGATGCCGGGACGCGGAGTGAGCGCGCTCATGACAGTCTCCGTTGAATGCCGGTCAGGCCCGGGCCGTGGCGGGCACGGCATAAGCGCCGATCGCGGCGACACTGCCGCGGGCCAGCGCGAGGGCCTGCTCGAGCCCGCGCAGGCGCGGGTCGGCGTCGACGATCACGCCCGGCAGCTCGAGCAGATAGTGATGCACGCCCGCCGTCACCCGGTCCATAGCCGAGGCGTAGGGCGGCAGTCCGGCCCTGGCGACCGCTGTCGACAGCCGGTCGCGGCTGAAGCCCTGCGGCGATTCGATCGAGACCAGGCCGCGATCCTCGCCGCTGTCCTCGGGCTCGATGCGCGCCAGCACCAGCGCGCTGATGCCGCGCGCGCGGGCATTGGGCATGACCAGGAACGGCAGCCGCGCCACCACGTTGGGCAGGGTCGGATCGCCGCCCCCCAGCAGCGGCCACCACGGCGCGGTATCCGAGTCGATGGGCGCCGGCACGACGCCAATCGTGGTCGGATGGGCGCGCACCTCGGCCAGCACCTGCGCCGGCGATTCGAAGCCGAGCATCGGCACCTGGCAGCCGAAGTGATCGCGCGCGAGATCCCAGTAGCCGGGCTGGTCGGCCGGCCGGCACACCGCGACCTTGAGGGCAGGGGTCTGCATCAGCGCGAAGGCGCTCATCATCTCGCGCCACATGCGATAGACCGCAGCAACCGGAAAGCTGCCGTCGTGGGTCGCCAGCCGCTTGCGCATGATCCGCGCCTCGCGGCCGGGCCGGAGCGACAGGCCACCGTCGGGCTTGGCGGCGCTGATCTCGCCCACCAAAGCGGCGCGACGGCGGATGAGGCCGTGCAGGTCGCTGTCGATCGCGTCGATTTCCTGCCGCAACGCGTTGAGTTTGGGGGCGTCCATGGAGCGCTGCGGGATACTACGTCGGGTGGCGGTGCGTAAAGGTAAACAAGCGCGGCGCTTGCGCTCGCGGCGGTTCGCCCCTATAGAAGCGGCCGAGCGCAAAACGCTCCGTGGAATTTGAAGCCGACTGGCTTGCGGCCACGTAAACCCCGCTAAAAGGTCGGAGCGCTCGAAAAAGCCCCCGCCCTTCCAGTCGGGGGCTTTTCGTTGGAGCGAAGCGTGCTCGAGGACGTGACCGAAGCCGAACGCAAGGCACTCGCGCAGTGTCGCCACGCGGTCCTTGGAAGCGACCGACCGCTGCGCCTCGATTGCGGCGTCGAGCTCGGCCCGTATCGCGTGGCGTACCAGACCTACGGAACGCTCAATGCAGACAAGTCGAACGCGGTCCTGGTCTGCCATGCGCTGACGGGCGACCAGTTCGTCGCCGGGAAACACCCGGTGACCGGCCGCGAAGGCTGGTGGGAGAGCCTGGTCGGGCCGGGCAAGGTGCTCGATCCGGCGCGCTACTACATCGTTTGCAGCAATGTCCTGGGCGGTTGCATGGGCACCACCGGCCCGCTGGCGAAGGATCCTGCCGGCAATCAGCCGTGGAACCTGCGCTTCCCGGTGGTGACGGTCGGCGACATGGTGCGGGCGCAGGCGGCGCTGCTGGATCATCTCGGCATCCCCGACCTGTTCTGCGTGATCGGCGGCTCGATGGGCGGCATGCAGGTGCTGCAATGGGCGGCGAGCTTCCCCAAGCGGGTCTTCGCCGCCGTGCCGATCGCCTGCGCCGCCCGTCATTCGGCACAGAACATCGCCTTCCACGAGGTCGGGCGGCAGGCGATCATGGCCGATCCGGAGTGGAAGGGCGGCGACTACCGCATCTACGGCACGGCGCCCGAGCGCGGCCTCGCGGTCGCGCGCATGACCGCGCACATCACCTATCTTTCGGAGCTGGCGCTGCAGCGCAAGTTCGGCCGCAACCTGCAGGACCGCAATGCGCTCGGCTTCGGCTTCGATGCCGACTTCCAGGTCGAGAGCTATCTGCGCCACCAGGGCTCGACCTTCGTCGATCGCTTCGACGCCAACAGCTATCTCTACATCACCCGCGCCATGGACTACTTCGACCTCGCCGGCCAGCATGGCGGCGTGCTGGCGAACGCCTTCAAGGGCACGGCGACGCGCTTCTGCTCGATTTCCTTCACCTCGGACTGGCTGTTCCCGACGCGCGAGAACCGGGCGATCGTGCAGGCGTTGAACGCCGCCGCCGCCAATGTCTCGTTCGTCGAGGTCGAGACCGACAAGGGCCACGACGCCTTCCTGCTCGACGAGCCCGAGATGTTTCGCACCCTTTCGGGATTCCTGCAGGGCGCCGCCTCCGCGCGGGGGTTGAGATGAATACCGCTCCGATCCGCGTCGACCTGCAGCTGATCGCCGACATGGTGGGGCCGGGCGGCCGCGCGCTCGACGTCGGTTGCGGCGACGGCGCGCTGCTGGCCTATCTCGTGAACTTCAAGCGGGTCGATGCGCGCGGCATGGAGCTCAGCCAGGCCGGCGTGAACGCCTGCGTCGCCAACGGCCTGTCGGTGATCCAGGGCGACGCCGACACCGACCTGCGCGACTATCCCGACGACGCCTTCGACTACGTGATCCTGAGTCAGACCCTGCAGGCGACGCGCGAGCCGCGCGAGGTCCTGAAGCAGATGCTGCGGGTCGGCAAGCGGGCGATCGTGTCGTTCCCCAACTTCGCGCACTGGCAGGTGCGGCTGCGCCTGGTGTTCGGCGGCCGCATGCCCGAGACGCCGTCACTGCCCTTCAAGTGGTACGACACGCCGAACATCCATCTCTGCAGCATCGACGACTTCCGCGCGCTGTGCCGCGACATGGGCGTGCGGGTCGAGCGCGCCGTGGTGCTGAACCGCAACAGCCGGCGCATCCACATGCCGCCCCTGCTCGCCAACCTGTTCGGCGAGCAGGCGGTGTTCATGCTGAGAAGGGATTGATAGGCCTGCCTGTCATCCCGAGCGTAGCGAGGGATCCTTAAGGCGGCAGAAAGATCCCTCGCTACGCTCGGGATGACAAAGGCGGCCGCTCGTATGCGCCCTCGATGGCGTCTTCCCGGAGCTTGACGAAGCCGTGGCGCAGGTAGAGGCGGTCGGCCTTGCTGCCGGTCAGGACCTCGAGGCGGACGGGTAGCCCCAGCGTGTCGGCTTCGGCCAGCAGCACCTTCAGGATCGCGGTGCCGAGGCCGGTGTTGTGGTGGCGCTGCCGCAGGTAGAAGGAGTCGAGCTTGATCTCCGCGGCGCCGATGCGGAAGCCGACGCAGCCGGCGACCTCCTTCCCGGTCAGGATCAGCCGCAGGCCGGGCTGGTCGAAATGCTCGCGGAAGATGCGCCGGGCGCGCGACGGCTCGTAGCGGAACACGCGCTCGAGATGCTCGCGCATCACCGCGATGCGCAGGTCCAGCAGGGGCTCGAAGTGCTCCTCGCGCGGCGTGTCGAAGCGCCAATCCGGCATCGATCGTCTGTCGTCAATCGATGCGACCGAAGAAACGGGCCAGCCGGAAGGCGTGCGGCCACTGGCCGATGTCGCCCCAGCCGACCTTGGTGTCGCGCGACAGCAGCAGCCGGTCGGCGCGGGCGACCAGGTTCTCCTCCGGCACGAAGCCGACGCCGCCGTCGGCCTCGGCGATGCGGCTGTCGAGGGAATCGTCGCGGTTGTCGCCCATCATGAAGTAGTGGCGGTCGGGCACGACGAACACCGGCGTGTCGTCGTGCGCCTGCGAATCGGAGACCTCGACGATCTCGTGGTCGCGGGTGTCCCCGCCGGCGGCGGGCAGGCTCTCGACATAGAGGGTGTTGCCCTCGTAAGCCCCGACCTGGCGGCGCGGCACCAGCGTGTCGTTGATGTAGAGCCGGCCCTGGCGCATCTGGATGCGGTCGCCCGGCAGGCCGATCAGGCGCTTCACATAGGTCTGCGAGGGATCGCGCGGCAGCCGGAACACCACGACGTCGCCGCGCTCGGGCGCGCGGTCGAACAGGCGGCCGGCGAAGTCCGGCATCAGGCCGATCGGCGAGGAGTACTTGCTGTAGCCGTAGGCGAACTTGGCGCCGATCAACTCGTCGCCCACCAGCAGGGTCGGCACCATCGAGGGCGACGGCACGGTGTAGGGCTCGGCCACCACCGTGCGCACGACCAGCACCAGGCCGAGCGCCAGGGCAATCGACTTCACTTCACCGGTCCAGAGCTTCATAGAGCCGCCTCCTCACGCGCTCGCCGCGATACGCGCCACCCTCGGCCGGGCAACGGCCAGCCAGTCCCGGGTATCGAGCTCCATCGAGCGGTCGAGCCGGCCGGCATTGAAGAACAGCGTGGCATTGGCGAGCAGATCCTCGTCGGCCACGACGCTTAGCCCGGGATTGAGGGAAAACGGAGGCACGGCCCCCATGACGCAGCCGGTCAGGGCTTGCGCCGATTGCGGGCTGGCGAAGCCGCATTTGCGGGCCTCGAACAGGCTCGCGACCGCGTCGAAGTCGAGCTTCCGATTGCCGGGCAGGATGGCCAGCACGTTGCGCCGGCCGCTGCCGCCGCCGCGGACGTCCAGCACCATCGCCTTGGCCGCCTGCTCGGGCCGGTTGCCGCGGATCACGCTGATCTTCTCCGAGCGGCCCTCGGCCTGGTGCTCGATCACGCGGAACCTGGCCCTGGCCTCGGTCAGCAGCGCGACCAGCCGGCCGAACACGTCCCCACTCGCAGCGTCAACGTCCACGAACGACCTTCTCGGAGAGCAGCTTCAGCGCCTCGTCGAGCGGCGGCACCTTGCCGTCGGCCGGCGCGATGTGCGCGTCGACCGTACGGCGGTGGCTCTTCTCGATGGCGGCGGTCATCAGCGGATCGACGCCGGTCTCGCGCAGGGTCTGCGCCACCAGGCCCATCTCCTCCCAGCGTCGCTCGGCATGGACGATGTGGGTCTGCGCCAGCATGGCGAGCGAGCCCGAGAAGCTCGTGGCATCGACGTCGCCCAGGCAGCCCATCACCTCTTTCAGGATGCCCTGACGCTCGGCGGCAACGAAGGCTTCGACGGCCAGCGCCTCGATGCCCTTCATGATCACCGAGCGCAGCATCTTGACCGACGAGGCGCTGCCGGGCCGGGGCCCCAGCACCTTGGCGACGAAGCCGTGGGCGTCCATCCAGGCGACCACCGGCTCGGCGTCTTCGCCCGCGACCAGCATCGGCGCCTTGATGCCCGACTTGAAGAAGCCGCCCATCACCGCGACGTCGATGTAGCGCCCGCCTGCCGCCTCGATGGCGCCGCGGTTCTCGTCCGACATCCTGCCGGTCACGGTGCAGAGATCGAGATAGTGCGCGCCCTTCTTCAGGAGCGGCGCCGCCGAGCGGGCGGCCGACAATGCATGCTCGCCCTGCACGGCGCAGATCACGAGATCGGCGTCGCTCAGGGCCGCGGTGTAGCTGTCGGCGATCGCGACATCGAGCCGGCGGGCTTCCTTGACCAGCGCCGTCCCGCGCGCATCCTTGTCGAGCGCGGTGTCTATGGCGATGACGCGGCGCGGGGCGTTGTCGCCGGGCTTGGCGGGGCCGCGCCAGCCGCCTTCGGCGGTGAGGCCGCGCGCGACGGCGGAGCCTGCCTCGCCGAAGCCGAGCAGGGCGATGACCTTGGGATCGATGTTCATGCGGAAAACGTATCAGGAGGCGGGCTGTTGGCCATCCTTGCCGTTTCGCGCCGCGCCGGAGAGCCCACCGGTGAGGCCATGCGTGTCGCGCGACGAGGCGATGCGCAGCTTGGGCCGCACCACGGCGAGCTCGGGCTGGGTGTGGCGCTCGGCGATGCCGGCATAGAGCTGCTTGCCGGCCTCGATCACGCTGACGCCAGCGAAGCGGCCGAGCCAGCGCTGGCCGAACCGCTCGACGGTCGGCGCCATGCGCAGCGCCAGCCGGGAGCGGGTCGGCGGCATATAGAGCGCGCGGGCCTGGCGCATCGGTGCGAACATGTTGGCGCGCAGCAGGGCCGCAATCTGGCCGGGCGAATAGGGATGGCCCTGGTAGAACGGCGAGCGGTCGAGCTGCGACCACAGGCCGGCGCGGGTCGGCGCCACGACGATCAGCTTGCCGCCGTCGGCCATCACCCGCCAGATCTCGCGCAGGAACGGCCGCGGCTGCTCGGTGCATTCGATGGCATGGATCAGCAGCACGCGATCGATAGAGCGGTCGGGCAATGGTAAGTCGAGTTCGTCGACCAAAGCGGTGTGGTTGCGGCCCTCGCGCGGCCAGCGCAGAACACCCTGCTGGGCCGGCATGAAGGCCATCGTCCGCTGGGCCTCTTCCATGAAGGGCCGCAGGAAGGGGGCGGCATAGCCCAGCCCCAGCACGGTCTCGCCGCGCACGTTCGGCCATACCTCGCGCAGGCGGGCCCGCAGCAGGCGGACGGTCATCTGGCCCTGGGTGCTGGTATAGAATTCGTTGAGATCGAGGACGTCTGTCCACATATTGCCAGTCTAGCACCCGGAAAAGGCATCGACCAATGAGCACCAGCCTCGAAATCGTTCGAATCCCGGTCCTCAGCGACAACTATGTCTGGCTAATGCGCGAGCCGCAGAGTGGTTCCGTCGGCGTGGTCGATCCGGCCGTGGCGGGGCCCGTGCTGGCCGAGGCCGACAAGCGGGGCTGGAAGATCACGCACATCCTCAACACCCATCATCATGGGGATCACGTCGGCGGCAACCGCGAGATCAAGGAGGCGACCGGCTGCACCGTCGTCGGGCTGGGCCGCGACAAGGCCCGCATCCCCGGCATCGACGTCACGGTCGACGATGGCGACCGCTACCGTTTCGGCGAGGCCGAAGCGGAGGTGATCTTCGTGCCGGGCCACACGGTCGGGCATTGCGCCTATGCGTTCAAGGAGCAGCGCGCGCTGTTCTGCGGCGACACCCTGTTCGCGCTGGGTTGCGGCAAGATGTTCGAGGGCACGCCGCAGCAGTTCTGGCACTCGCTCGAGCGGCTGCGCGCGCTGCCCGACGAGATGCGGGTCTATTGCGCCCACGAATATACCCAGTCGAACGCGCGATTCGCGGTGACGATCGAGACCGACAACCGGCAGCTCATGGCGCGCCGCGACTCGATCGACGCCGCGCGTGCCCGCGGCGAGGCGACCGTGCCGAGCCTGCTCGGCGAGGAGAAGCAGACCAACCCCTTCCTGCGCGCCGACAAGCCCGGCGTGCAGAAGGCCGTCGGCATGGCCGGCCAGGACCCGGTGAAAGTGTTCGCCGAGGTGCGTCACCGCAAGGACGTGTTCCGCTAGAGCCTGAAGATCCGTCTCACGGTCTCGCGCCCTTGGCCTGAGAGACGGCGAGACGCTGTCAGAGCCAGGTCTTGGACCCGCCGGCAGGGCATCGACACAATGCCGGAAGTCCGTCGGCTCGATTTCCTGATTTCCCGCTGTCCGCAACAGACCCTCGAGGGCCTTCAGCGGATAGCGGGAAATCGGGCTGACAGTTCTCCGGCATTTCCCGCTGTGCGCAACAGGCCCTTGGTCAGTAGAGCTATCGCATAGGCAATTTCCGTCGTCTCGACCGGAGCGCCCCTCGGATGCCTCGGGGCAGGCTCCGCGCGGAGAGACCTTCTCTCAACGATAAGCGGCTTATTGTGGAGAGAAGGTCTCTCCGCACGGCACGGAGCCTGCCCCGAGGCATCCGAGGGGCGCTCCGGTCGAGACGACGGGGCGGCAAATGGGCCTTATTTGGGGCAGGGAAAGAGAGAGAGAGAGAGAGAGTGGGAATCGATTCTCTATTTGTATGTAAAGCTGCCAACTCTCTCCTGCAGGACCGAGGGCCTCCAGCGGGTAGCGGGAAATCGGGCCGACCGCCCTACCGGGCAGTTGTCCGCCGGGCGAGGCAGAAGACCACGCCGCCGGCCATCAGCAGCCCCAGGGTCGCGAACAGCCAGGTCTGCGGGATATGGACGAACAGGAACGGCGCGGTCAGGGGGCCGACGGCGGCGCCGAAGTCGCGCCAGGTCGAGTAGCTCGCCTGCGAGCTGAGATAGCCGCCGGCCGCGCGCCGCATCACCATCACCGGGATGAGCGTGTTGTAGAGGCCGCGGGTCAGCACGATCAGCACGCTGCCGACCACGTCGACGTGGCCCGCGATCAGGAAGTAGCCCAGCACCAGGAGCGATCCGGTGATCACGGCGACCGGACGCGCGCCGAAGCGATCGCCCATCCAGCCGCCGACCGGGCCGCCGGTCGCCTCCACCAGGCAGCGCAGCGAGAGCACCAGCGAGGTCGCCAGGATCGGCGCGACCGAGGTCACGGAGTCCTTGAGCAGGAAGGCGAGCGTCAGCAGGAACACGCCGTCGCCCGCGAAGCCCAGCAGGAAACCCCAGACCTCGAGCCGGTGCGGCCTGGGCAGGCGGAAGCCGCGCCGGTCGGTCGGCTCGGCGTGCAGCGCCGGCAGCATCACCGCGGCGGCCACGGCGAGCAGCGTGATCGCGCCCAGCACCAGGAACACGTTGCGCGGACCGACCTGCAGGACGAGCAGCGCGCCGCCGACGAAGCAGCTCGCCTGGATCACGCCGATCATGCCGCGGCTGGCGCCGACCCGCTTGCCGGCGTTGGCGCGGTCGGCCACGGCGTAGGCCAGCGAGCCGAGATTGAGCGCGGCGAAGGAGATGCCCCACAGCATGCGCGCGGCGATCTGCAGCGCCTCGCCTCCGTCGAGGCCGTAGCAGGTCGTGGCGACGACCGAGCCGAGCGCCGCCATGATCATCATCCGGCGGGCGCCGAGACGCTCGCCGATCGCCGCGACCAGGGAATTGGCGAGCAGCCGGATCCAGCGGTTGAGCGACAGCAGCACGCCCACCATCGCCAGGCTGATGCCCCATTCGACGTGATAGAGCGGCAGCACCGCGTAGATCAGCGTGTCGCCCAGCAGCCCCAGCCCCAGCACCGCGCCGGACAGGGCGACGGCGCGGCCGGGGACGACGGGCGCGATGGCGGTCACTGCGCGCGCAGCACCAGCGCCTCGCGCAAGGCGGCGGCACACAGCGCCGCACCGCGCCGCGCGCCGTGCAGCAGCATGGGCGAGCTCAGGAACCCGTGCAGCATGCCGCCGAACTCGACGAGGTCGGTGACGGTGCCTTCCTTCTGCAGCCGCCAGGCATAGGCGCGGCCCTCGTCGCGCAACACATCGTAGCCGGCCGTCACCACCAGCGCCGGCGGCAGGCCGGCCAGCGACCGGGCGCGCAGCGGCGAGACGCGCCAGTCGCCGCGCGCAGCCTCGTCCGGCGTGTAATGGTCGTAGAACCACTCCATGGTCGGGGCGTTCAGGCCGTAACCGTCGAAGAAGAGGCGATAGGATTCCGCGCGCGCCGCGCCATCGGTGACCGGATAGGCGAGCATCTGCAGCCTGAGCATCGGCCCGCCATTGTCGCGCGCCCAGATCGCGGTGGCGGCCGCGAGATTGCCGCCGGCGCTGTCGCCACCGATCGCCAGCCGGTTGGAATCGATGCCGACCGACGCGCCGTTGGCTGCCACCCACTGGAGGCCCGCGACCACATCGTCGAATGCGCCGGGGAAGCGCGCCTCGGGCGCGAGCCGGTAGTCGATCGCGAAGACGGCGATGCGCGCGTCCAGCGCGAGCTGCGCGCACAGCACGTCATGGCTGTCGAGATTGCCGAACACCCAGCCGCCGCCATGCGCGAAGACCAGCGCCGGCAGCCTGGCCTCGCTCGCCGCCGAATCGGGTCGATAGATCCGCACCGCAATCGGCCCGCCCGGCCCAGGGATGGTGCGGTCGGCCACGCTGACGCCCTCGGGTCTCGGCCCTTGTGCGCCGGCGCGTGTCGAGAGGTATTGCTCGCGCGCCTCGGCGGGCGTGAGCGTGACCCAGGCGGGCCGGTTGGCCGCCGCCATGAGGTCGAGGAGTCGTTGGGATTCGGGATCGAGTGCCATGGCGACAGTCTAACAGCGTCCGCCCCTGTTCCGTCACGAGGCCAGTGCTAAGGTGCGGAATGACCTTCGATCCGGATCCCGCTGCACCGCAGCCGCCGCCGCGGCCGTCGCGCTGGCGGTTCTGGTCCGGCATGCGAACCTGGCCATGGCGGCGCGCCGGTTCGGCTGCCGCGACCGGCAGCCGATGGATCTGGCGCTGGGGCTGGCGCGTGCTGCTGGTGATCGTGCTGCTCTACTATCCGGTGGGCGCGCTGATCGTTCACAACATCGACGACGACCCGCAGTTCGCCGCGCGCGGCGTGACGCCGGGCGAAAGCAATGCGGTCGCCATCGCCGCCGACCTGGTGACCCGAGAGGTCGATGTCCATAGCTGGACGCCGATGCTGCCGTTCTTCACGCCGGCCGGCATCCTCGACAACATGCCGAACTTCCAGCGCGGCATCATGGCGGCGCTCGGCCGCTTCTCGACCGAGCTGATGGACCAGCTCGGCCGCACCCGCGGCTCGTCGCAGACCGATCGCGACCTCGAGCAGGCGCGCGGCTTCCTGAACGAGCAGCCCAACGTGTGGATCTGGCAGCCCAGCGTGTCGATCTGGCCGTCCGCCACCTCGGCGCAGAAGTACCGTGCCGGCCGCGACAAGCTCCTGTCCTACAACAAGCGGCTGGCGGCCGGGCAGGCGGTGTTCGAGCGCCGCGCCGACAATCTGCAGGCGCTGCTCGACCGCATCGCCAACGACCACGGCTCGGACTCGGCGGTGATCGACCAGCATATCGTCGAGCAGGCGGGCAACCTGTTCGACACGCATTGCGACGACATCTTCTATTTCAACAAGGGCCGGCTCTACGCCAACTACCTGCTGATACGCGAGCTCGGGAAGGATTTCGAGCCGATTATCCGCGAGAAGGGGCTGACCAACGCCTGGAACGCCACGGTCGAGACCTTCCGCGTCGCCGCGCAGCTCCATCCCTGGGTGGTATGGAACGGCTATCCCGACGCCTTGCTGATCCCGAACCATCTCGCGGCGCAGGGCTTCTACCTGCTGCGGGCGCGCACCCAATTGCGCGAGATCACGGCGATCCTGCTGAGATAGGGACGGCGCGTGGAGATCTACCTGCCGATCGCCGAACAGTCGATGAACGTGCTCGTGCTGTTCGGCCTGGGCGGGGCGGCGGGCCTGCTGGCCGGCATGTTCGGCGTCGGCGGCGGCTTTTTGGCGACGCCGCTGCTGATCTTCGTCGGCATCCCGCCCGCGGTCGCGGTGGCGAGCCAGGCCAATCAGGTGATCGCCAACTCGATCTCGTCCCTGCAGGTGCAGTGGCGGCGCGGCAATGTCGACCTGCGCATGGGACTGGTGCTGCTGCTGGGCGGCATGATCGGCTCGTCGGCCGGCGTCACGGTGTTCACCTGGCTGAAGGCGATCGGCCAGGTCGATTTCGTGATCGCCGTGATGTACGTGATCCTGCTGTCGTCGATCGGCCTGTTGATGGCGTTCGAGAGCCTGGGCACGCTGTGGAAGCGCCGGCGCAACCCGACCGCCCCGCGCGGCAAGCTGCACACGCACTACCTGGTGCACCGCCTGCCGTGGAAGATGCGCTTCTACAAGTCGAAGCTTTACATCAGCGCGTTCCTGCCGATCGGGCTGGGCTTCGCGATCGGCATCCTGTCGGCAATCCTCGGCGTCGGCGGCGGCTTCGTGCTGGTGCCGGCGATGATCTACATCCTCGGCATGCCGACGACCGTCGTGATCGGCACCTCCA
This sequence comes from Pseudomonadota bacterium, assembly GCA_018240745.1. Lineage (GTDB taxonomy): Bacteria > Pseudomonadota > Alphaproteobacteria > Reyranellales > Reyranellaceae > Reyranella. The sequence goes on along the minus strand of JAFEFF010000174.1, from coordinate 53,611 downwards.
ACTTCCAGATCCTGTTCGTCGCGGCCAACGTCACCTTCCTGCAGGCGGTGACCAACGGCACGGTCGACGTGGTGCTGGCGCTGCTCCTGATCCTCGGCGGCGTGGTCGGCGCGCCGGTCGGCTCGCGCATCGCCGCCCGGCTGCCCGGCGTGGTGCTGCGGGCGCTCATGGCGGTGCTGGTGCTGGCCGTCGCCGCCGAGCTCCTGTTCGAGCTCTTGCGGACGCCGCCCTCGCCCTATTCGCTCGGGCCGCGCGAGGTGTTGCAGTGAGGGTCCTGCTGCTGATCGCGCTCACGCTCGGCGCGCCGGCCCTCGTTGCGCCGGCCCTCATCGCTCCGGCCTGGGGGCAGCGCATCGACCAGCCGCTGCCGGCCCCGACCCTGGGGGCACCGCCCGATTCCTCGCTGCCGCCCTCGGTGCCCGATGCCCCGGTCAAGCCGGAGCTGATCGTCGACCTGTCGTCGCCGCGCGTCTCGATCACCTCCGCCTTCCAGGGCGAGAGCCTGCTGCTGTTCGGCATGTTCGACCCGCCGGGCGAGATCGTGGTGGTGGTGCAGGGTCCGCCGGCGCGCGAGACGGTCTTGCGCAAGGAGCGCTTCCTCGGCCTGTGGCTCAATACCGGCCGCATGCGGTTCGACGACGTGCCCGCCTACTACTTCATCGCCGCCAGCGCGCCGCTGCAGCGGCTGCTGGCGCGCGCCGGCGGCGGCGAGATCCTGTCGCTCGAGGATCGGCTCAGCACCATCCGGCCGGTCCGGTACCGGACGCCGGCCCAGATGGCCGAGTTCCGCCAGGGGCTGGTCGAGGTCAAGCGCCGCGAGGACCTCTATCCGGCCAACTTCGGCCAGGTGACCATCCAGGCCGGCCGCCTGTTCCGGGCCGATCTGCCCTTTCCGTCGCGCCTGCCGGAGGGGGTCTACGATGTCCGGACCTATCTCCTGCGCGACGGCAAGATCGTGACGGCGGTGTCGCGACCCTTGCCGGTCGGCAAGGTCGGGTTCAGCGCCGAGCTGGCCGGCTGGGCCAGTGCGGAAGGCCCGCTCTACGGCCTCGGTGCCATCGTCATGGCCCTGGTGCTGGGCTGGCTGGGCGGCGCCGTCGTGCGGCGGCTGTAAAGGGGGAGGAGACAATGGCCGACAAGGATCGCGTCTTCCTGGTCGTGGTCGACGAAAGTCCCGAGATGCACAACGCGCTGCGCTATGCCTGCCGTCGGGCCAAGCGGACCGGTGGCCGGGTGGCGCTGCTATACGTGATGCCGCCGCCGGAGGGTCAGACCTGGGGCGGCGTGGCCGACCTGATGCGCCAGGAAGCCCGCCAGGAAGCCGAGCAGGTGGTGGCCCGCCACGCCGAGGTCGCCGCCGATATGACCGGCCTGCCGCCGTCGATCCACATCCGCGAGGGCAAGAGCCGCGACGAACTGATCAAGCTGCTCGGCGAGGACCAGTCGATCTCCGTGCTGGTGCTCGGCGCTTCGTCGTCGAGCGAGGGACCGGGCCCGCTGGTCAGCGCCTTCACCGGCCGGTCGGCGAGTCAGCTACGCATCCCGCTGACGATCGTGCCGGGCGCCCTGTCGGAGGCGGAGATCGACGCGATCTCCTGATTTCCTGCGACGTTTTTAACGGCCGTTGCGGGGAACAATTCTTTGCCATGCGCACTGCAAAACTGAAGGACTTTCGAGGAAAATCCGGCAAACCACTGATACAGTTGAAACATAAAGTGAATTTCCATAATCTTTATTCAGGCTCTTTCAAAAATGTACTTGATCGGGCCGGTTCCGGTTCCTAGGTGCGACTCATCATGTTTATCCAAACCGAGCAGACGCCCAATCCCTCGACCCTGAAGTTTCTTCCCGGCCGCGTGGTCATGGAGAAGGGGACGGTGGATTTTGCAGACACCGAGAGCGGCCGCAACTCGCCGCTGGCGCGCCGGCTGTTCGCGATCGAGGGCGTCGAACGGGTGTTCTTCGGCGCCGACTTCGTGACCGTCACGAAGGCCGCCGACAAGGACTGGCAGATCATGAAGCCGTCGATCCTGGGCGGCATCATGGAGCACTACACTTCCGGCGAACCGGTCGTTTACGCCGAGGCTTCGGCCGAAGGCGATGCCGCCGCCGAGGACGACGAGATCGTTGCCCAGATCAAGGACCTGCTGGAGACGCGCGTGCGTCCGGCGGTGGCCCAGGACGGCGGCGATATCATCTTCCAGGATTTCCGCGACGGCGTGGTCTACCTGCACATGCAGGGCTCGTGCTCGGGGTGCCCCAGCTCGACGGCCACCCTGAAGATGGGGATCGAGAATCTACTGAAGCACTACGTGCCGGAAGTGGTGGAAGTGCAGGCGGCCCAGTAGGCCGTCTCGCTCTCAAGCGTACAGCGTAGGACGTAAGTATCGTCGGTCGTGTGGGACCGCGAGCAGTCGTCGTTTGTCTCGAACAACTGGGGAGTAGCAGCATGCAGTTGTCGGTTGGGTCGGTCCTCGAAGGAGGGCGCCTCTACGCCTTCCCGATGGCCTGGGCGGCAGTGCTTGCAGGCGGCCTGGGCCTCTACCAGCCGCTACCCCGGATCGACACCAGCGAGCTGCTTGCCTTCAACGTGATCCCGCCGGCTGCCGCCGAGCCGCGCCTCGCCTTTCCCGCGCCCAAGCCGGATCCGGTCGTGAGCTTCGTGCGCTTCGACATCGAGTCCGAGGATGCGCTGCCGTCGAATGCCGTCGCCGGCGGCCACGGCCGCTTCGCCGCGCCGGGTAACGCCGTGCGCCGCCAGATCCAGGTCAAGGCGATCAATCCCAAGACGGCCGACGAGCTCGCCGGCGCCTTTCGCGACGTCTCCTATACGCTGAGCGACGTGCGCCTCGGCGACCCGGTGCCGCCGCTCAAGGTCGAGCGCGTGCCGGAGGACCTGGTCAATCGCGACGGTGGCGAGCGCAAGTCGCTGTTCATCGCCGCGCTGCTGCCGGTGATCCTCGAGGTCAACCAGCGCGTGATGGCCGAGCGCGAGCAACTCCTCTACCTGCGCGACAAGATCGCCAGCGACGCCGCCCTGTCGCCGGTCGAGCGCATCTGGCTCGAGCAGCTCGCCGACCGCTACGACACGCCGGTCGAGAAGCTCGACGAGCTGGTGAAGCGCGTCGACATCGTGCCGCCCTCGATGGCGATCGCCCAGAGTGGAATCGAATCGGGCTGGGGCACCTCGTTCGCCGCGCGCAACGGCAATGCGCTGTTCGGCCAGATCCAGTCGACCGGACGCCATTCGGTATCGGTGCCGTGGAAGCCGGGCTCCGGCATGCCGCAGCCCTTCACCAACGTCGGCGAGGCGGCCGAGGCGTACGTCTCCAACCTCAACACCCATCCGGCCTACGCCGCCTTCCGCAACGAGCGCGCGGCGATGCGCCAGCGCGGCGAGAAGCCCGATGGCTATCGCCTGATCGGCCAGCTCGTGAGGTATTCCGAGCTCGGCCAGCAGTATGTCGGCTTCGTGCGCCAGGTGATGCGCGAGGACAAGCTCGCCGATTTCGACAAGGCCAGGCTGTCGGCGTTCTGACTCCTGTTCCTTCCCCATATGAATGGGGAAGGAGTTACATCATCGGACGCGGCAGATCGGCATCGCTCACCAGCGCGTAGCGCCGCGCGTCGAACAGCTGATAGTGCCACCACTCGTTGCGATAGAAGTCCCAGCCGGCCGTGGTCATCAATCCCATCAGCAGCAGGCGATTGCGTTGCGCCTCCGTCGAGACGTCGGTGCGGCCGTGGTGCGACAGGGGCGTGAAGGCATCGAAGCCGGTGCCCATATCGAGCTCGCGGCCGCCGTCGAGCAGCGTGAGGTCGACCGCCACTCCGCGCGAATGCGGCGAGCCGCGCCGCGGGTCGGCGAGGAATTCGGGATCGGGATTGAAGGTCCACAGCTTCCACTGCGCCTCGACCGGGCGCAGCGCATCGAAGATGCGCAGCCGCAGGCCCAGTGAGCGACCGAGATCGATCGCCGCCTGCAGCTTGTCGGCGGCATCGCGATGCAGGAAGCATTCGGCTTTCCGATACACCGGGCGGCCGGTTAGATTGTCGGCGGTCGCGTAGGCCAGTGTCACGTCGACATCGAAGACGGGCGGGGCGATCTCAACCAGGTCGAACTTCATGAGTGCACAATGCCCAGCCGCTTCCCGGAGCGCCAGCGGATGACCGTCCTCGCCTTCGACTGCGCCATCAGCGGCCTCGCCGTTGCCGTCGTGCGCGATGGGGTCGGCCTGGCCGAACGGCGCGAGACAGGCCGCGGCCAGGCGGCCACGCTGCTGCCCGCCATCGCGTCGACCCTGGAGCAAGCGCGCGTCGACCGGCGGACGCTGTCGCTGATCGCCGTCACCGTCGGCCCGGGCAGTTTCACCGGCGTGCGCGTGGGCCTGGCTGCCGCGCGCGGACTGGCGCTGGCGCTCGACGTGCCGCTGGCCGGCATCACCACGACGGACGCGTTGCTGGCCGCCGCACCCAACGACGACGAACGTGTCTCGATCGCGGCCATCGACACGCATCTCGGCGACTGGTTCTGCGCATTCGACGGCCAGGCTCCGTTCCTCGCCACGACCGAGGCGCTGGCGGCGAAGCTCGCCGGACGACCTTGCCGCATCGTCGGGCCTCAGGCCCGGGCTCTGGCGCAGCGGGTGCCCAACGCGATTGCCCAACAAACCCTGCCGGATCCCGTCCTGCTGGCACGGCTGGCGATGGCCGACGGTGCCGATGCCTGGCGCGCACGCAACGAGGCCGAGGGGCTGCCACGGCCGCTCTATCTGCGCGGCGTCAACGTCACCTCGCCGGACGGCACGCGTCGCACTGTCGAATGAGCGGGCGAATGAGCGGCTTCGACCTGCATCCGATCGGTGCGCTCGATCTCGATCGGGCCGCCGGCCTGCACCGCGAAGCCTTCGCGCCGATGGGCGAGCGCCCGTGGACGCGCCAGGAAATGGCCGAGCTGCTGGCCACGCCGGCAAGCGGTGGGCTGATCCTGCGGATCGATGGCCAGGATGCCGGCGTCGTGCTGTGGCGCACGATTGCCGATGAGGCCGAGCTGCTCACGCTTGCCGTCAGCGCCGAGCACCGGCGACGCGGCGTCGGCAGAGCTCTGGTCAACGAGGTGATCGAGCATTCACGTCGGCAGGGCGCGCGCCAGCTCTTCCTCGAGGTCGGCGTCGACAATCCGGGCGCCCGCTCGCTCTATGCCCAGGCGGGCTTCGTCGAAGTGGGAGGGCGCGCCGCCTACTACCGGCGCCCGACGGGATTTGCCGATGCGCTCGTCCTGCGGCGGACTCTCAGCGATGGCGACCTCAGCGATGGCGACCTCAGCGATGGCGGCCTCAGCGGTGGCGGCCTCAGCGGTGGCGGATAGTCACGATATGGTCATTGCCCTCGGGCACGATGCCCAAAATGATGTGTCCTTCGTCCCGCGCCGCCCGCGGCACGTTCCGCAGGGGCTCTTCGCCACGCAGGCGGACGGCGAGCATCTCGCCGGGCTGCATGCGTTCGAGCCTGAGCTTGGTGCGCACGAACGTCATCGGACAGACCTCGCCGGTGATGTCGAGCGTCTGGTCGGGACTGGACGTCTCGCGCCTGGAAGTCTCGGGCTTGGACATGGCGCCAACTATACCCGGTTCGACAGGCGGTGTAGGGTGTCGCGAGATGCCTGATCAGAAGTCGAAACTCGAAGCCCTCTGCGCGGAGAAGGGTCTCAAGATGACCGACCAGCGCCGCGTGATCGCGCGCGTGCTGTCCGACTCGCACGACCATCCGGATGTCGAGGCGCTGCACAGGCGCGCCACCGCGGTCGATCCGAACATCTCGATCGCCACGGTGTACCGGACCGTACGGTTGTTCGAGGAGGCGGGCATCCTGGCCAAGCACGATTTCGGCGACGGCCGCGCGCGCTACGAGGAGACGCCGAGCGAGCACCACGATCACCTGATCGACATCCAGAGCGGCAGGGTCATCGAATTCCACAATGACGAGATCGAGGACTTGCAGCGCAGGATCGCCGAAAAAGCCGGCTACCGACTGGTCGGCCATCGTCTGGAGCTGTTCGGGGTGCCCCTGGACGGCAAATCCGACCGCCAGAAATGAGTGGACGGCCTGCTCGCCGGCCCGATAATGGCCGGATGATCGGGGCGGTACCCTTGCGGATTTATCATGCGCATTGACCGTGCTGACAGTGAAGCCGAGCTTCTTGGCCCGCCGATTTCCAATCGGGAAATCGTCAAGGTCGTTGCCGGCGACTTCGAGGTCCGTCTCGCGCAGACGGCGGAGGAAATCGACGCCGCGCAGCGTCTGCGCTACCGCATCTTCTACGAGGAGATGTCGGCGCATCCGACGCCGGAGATGGCGGTGCAGCGCCGCGATTTCGATGCCTACGACGAGGTCTGCGATCACCTGCTGGTGCTGGATCGCCGCCGCGGCGACGGCCCGGAGGGAATCGTCGGCACCTATCGCATGATCCGCCGGCCGGCGGCGGCGAAGATGGGCCGCTTCTATTCGTCGGCCGAGTACGACGTGCAGAAGATGATCGACTATCCGGGCGAGGTGCTCGAGGTCGGCCGGTCGTGCATCGCCAAGGACGCGCGCAACACCGCGACCATGCAGATGCTGTGGCGGGGCATCGCGCTCTACGCCTACCACTACAACATCCAGGTGATGTTCGGCTGCGCCAGCTTCCCGGGCACCGACCCGCAGCAGCACGCACAGGCGATGAGCTACCTCTATCACCATCATCTCGCGCCGCCGGAGATTCGCGTGCGCGCGGTCGAGAGCCGCTTCGTCAACATGGAGATGCTGCCGCGCGACGGCTACGACCAGCGCAAGGCGATGGCCCGCCTCCCGCCGCTGATCAAGGGCTACCTCAGATTGGGCGGCTATGTCGGCGACGGCGCGGTGATCGACCGGCAGTTCAACACCACCGACGTGTTCATCATCGTCAAGACCGAGCTGGTGACCGAGAAGTACATGCGGCACTACGAGCGCGGCGCGATCGACAAGGACTGATCGCCTCGTCGATGTGGATCGGCTCTCCTTTGCGCGGCGCCTTCCGCCTGCTGTGCTACCTCACCGTCACGCTGATCGCGGTCCCGCTCTATCTGCTGGCGATGGCGCTGCGCATCCAGCCGATCATCCGCTGGATGCCGGTCGCCTATCACCGCTTCGTCTGCGTCATCCTCGGCATTCGGGTGCGGGTGCGCGGCACGCGCTCGGGCATCACGCCGACGCTGTTCGTCTGCAACCACGTCTCCTATCTCGACATCGAGGTGCTGGGCGGGCTGGTGCCGGGCAGCTTCGTCGCCAAGGCCGAAGTGGCGACCTGGCCGTTCTTCTCGACGCTCGCCAAGGCGCAGCGCACGATCTTCATCGAGCGCAGCTCGGGCAAGACCAGCGCCAGCCGCGACGAGATGCTGCGCAGGCTGAACACCGGCGACAACCTGCTGCTGTTCCCCGAGGGCACCTCGAGCGACGGCACGCGCGTGCTGCCCTTCCGCAGCGCCCTGTTCGGGGTGGCCCAGCTCCGGCGCGACGACAAGCCGATCGTGGTGCAGCCGGTCGCCATCTCCTACACCCGGCTCGACGGCATCCCGCTCGGCCGCTACTGGCGACCCCTGTTCGCGTGGTTCGGCGACCTCGACCTGGTGCCGCACCTCTGGCAGATGACCTGCCTGGGCGAAACCGAGGCGGTGGTGACCTTCTTCCCGCCGGTCGACATCGACAGGCTGGGCGATCGCAAGAAGCTGGCCGAGTTCTGTTTCCGGCAGGTCTCGATGGGCGTGCAGGCAGCCAATTGCGGCCGCGACGAGCTGTTGCCCAAGCTGGCCTAGGCGCGGCTGGCATGGACCGGCCGGATTTGATAGAACCCGGCCGTTCCAAAACCGGAGATCCATGAGTTCGGTCCGCTCCAACGGACAGCGCAAGCGCGTCTTCATCCGCACCTACGGGTGCCAGATGAATGTCTACGATTCCGACCGCATGGCCGACGTCCTGCGGCCGCTCGGCTATGCGCTCGCGGCCGTGCCGGAGCAGGCGGACCTGGTGGTGCTGAACACCTGCCACATCCGCGAGCATGCCTCGGAGAAAGTGTATTCCGAGCTCGGCCGCATGCGCGACCTCAAGGTCGAGCGCCGCGCCGGGGGCAGCGATCTCACCATCGCCGTCGCCGGCTGCGTCGCCCAGGCCGAGGGCGAGGAGATTGCCCGGCGGCAGCCCGCGGTCGACATCGTGGTCGGCCCGCAGGCGTACCATCGCCTGCCGCAGCTCCTCGCCGAAGCCGAGCGCAAGGCGGCGATCGCCAAGGCCGGCAAGCGGCTGCCGGGCGCCGGCGTGCTCGACACCGACTTCCCGGCCGAGAGCAAGTTCGACCATCTGCCGGCGCCCATGGGCGTGCGCGCGGGCTCGGCTTTCCTGTCGATCCAGGAAGGCTGTGACAGGTTCTGCACCTTCTGCGTCGTGCCCTACACGCGCGGCGCGGAGTATTCGCGGCCGGCCGCCAAGGTGCTGGCCGAGGCGCGGCAGCTCGTCGAGGCGGGCGCGATCGAGATCACCCTGCTCGGCCAGAACGTCAACGCCTATCACGGCGAGGCGCCCTCGAGCTCGTTGGGGGGTGGCACGACGTGGTCTCTCGCGCGGCTCATCCGGGAAATCGCCGGGATCGAGGGCGTGGCGCGCATCCGCTACACGACCTCCCATCCGCGCGACATGGATGACGAGCTGATCGCCGCGCACGGCGAGGTGCCGCAGCTCATGCCGTACCTGCACTTGCCGGTGCAGTCGGGCTCGGACCGCATCCTCGAGGCGATGAACCGCCGCCACGGCCGCGATCTCTTCCTGCGTCTCGCCGATCGCCTGCGCACCGCGCGACCCGATCTCGCCCTGTCGTCCGACTTCATCGTCGGCTTCCCGGGCGAGAGCGATGCGGACTTCGATGACACCATGCGACTGGTCGAGCAGGTGGGCTTCGCCTCGGCATTCTCCTTCAAGTACAGCCGCCGGCCCGGCACGCCGGGGGCGGCGATGGACGGCCAGGTGCCGGAGACGGTGAAGTCGGCCCGGCTGCATGCCCTGCTGGTTCTGCTGGCCGATCAGGCCCGCGCCTTCAACGCCTCCAAGGTCGGCCAGACCGTGCCGGTGCTGTTCGCCGAGCCGGGCCGCAGGCCCGGTCAGCTCGTCGGCAAGACGCCGTGGCTGCAGTCGGTCTATGCGAACGGCCAGGTGCGGCTGATCGGCCGCATCGTCGCGGCGCGGCTCACCGAGGGCCATGCCAACAGCCTGGCCGGCGAGATCGTCACGGTCGACGACCCGGGGGCTTGCGAGGCCGCCGCGTGAGCGTCACCCGCAGGGTCGCGTTCGACGACAACTCGGTGCTGGTCGAACTGTATGGCGTGCACGACCGCAACCTCGCCCGCATCGAGCAGCTCGCCAACGTCCAACTCGCCGCGCGCGCCAACCAGCTCGAGATCAGCGGCGACAGCGACGATGTCGGTGTGGCGCACAAGACGCTGACCAGCCTGTACGAGCGCCTGAAGCGCGGCCTCGCGGTCGACACCGCCGATGTCGACGCCGCGGTCCGCTTCGCCCGCGTCGGCGGCGACGGCGAGGACGAGGGCATCCGCACCCGCAAGCGCACCATCAACGCCCGCTCGCCCGGCCAGCGCGAGTACCTCGCGGCCCTGCGCGAGCGCGATATGGTGTTTGCCCTGGGGCCGGCCGGTAGCGGCAAGACCTATCTCGCGGTCGCCATGGGCGTGTCGCTGCTGCTGGCCGGCAAGGTCGAGCGCATCGTGCTGTCGCGGCCGGCGGTCGAAGCCGGCGAGCGGCTGGGCTTCCTGCCCGGCGACATGCGCGAGAAGATCGATCCCTACCTGCGGCCGCTCTACGACGCGCTGCACGACATGCTGCCGGCCGAGCTGATCGCCAAGCGCATGGAATCGGGCGACATCGAAATCGCCCCGCTCGCCTTCATGCGCGGCCGCACCCTGTCGCACTGCTACGTCATCCTCGACGAGGCGCAGAACACCACGCCGATGCAGATGCGCATGTTCCTGACGCGCCTGGGCGAAGGCTCGCGCATGATCGTCACCGGCGATCCCAGCCAGACCGACCTGCCGCGGGGCGAGCGCTCGGGCCTCGCCGACGCGGTCGAGACGCTGGGCAAGGTCGAGGGGATCCGGTTCGTGCGGCTCTCCTCCCAGGACGTGGTGCGCCACGACCTGGTGACCCGCATCGTCGAAGCCTATGACGCGCGCGACCGCAGCAAGAGCAAAGGTTGACGTCGTCCTTATCGATGCGGCGTGGGCCCGTGCCCTGCCCGGCGTCGAGCGGCTGGTGCGCAAGGCCGCGCGCGCGGTCCTGCGCGCGAAGACAAGGTCGTTAACCGTCGCACTGTCCGACGACAAGCGCGTCCAGGCGCTCAACAAGCGCGACCGCAGGAAGGACAAGCCGACCAACGTGTTGTCCTACCCGTCCGGCGAGAAGGCCTTCCTGGGTGACATCGTGCTGGCCCGCCAGACCGTGTGGCGCGAGGCGCGCGAGCAGAAGAAGACGCCGGCCGACCACGTCGCGCATCTCGTGGTGCACGGCACGCTGCACCTCCTGGGCTACGACCACGAGACCAGCGACGCCGACGCCGAGCGCATGGAAGCGCTGGAGCGGCGTATCCTGAAGAAGCTCGGAATTGCAGATCCCTACACTCCGTCATCCTGAAAGTCAGAGCATCCCCAGTGCTTGCTTGCGCTTGGGCGGCGGGAAGGCGCGGTCGAGCTCGGACCGGACGTCAGGTGAGAGCTTCAGGTCGACCGCTCCGAGATTCTCCTTCACCCGCTCGCGTGTCATCGACTTGGGGATGGTGACGACGCCCGGTTGCGCCAGCACCCAGGCGAGCGCCAGTTGCGCCGGCGTGCAGCGCAAGTCGCCGGCGAGCTTCTTCAGCGTCGCGTTGCCCAGCAGCCGGCCCTGGTCGAGCGGCGAATAGGCCATCAGCGGGATCGAGCGCTGGCGCAGCCACGGCAGCAGGTCGTACTCCGGCCCGCGGCGCGACAGGCAGTAGAGCACCTGGTCGCTGCCGGTCAGCCCCTTGTCGAGGGTCGCCGCCTCTTCCATGTCGCCGGTGTCGAAGTTGCTGACGCCGAAGTCGGCGATCTTGCCCGCCTGACGCAGCCGGAAAAACGCCTCGTAGGTCTCCGCGAGCGGCACGCCGCCGCGCCAGTGCAGCAGGTAAAGGTCGATGCGCTCCAGCTTCATGCGCTTGAGGCTGCGTTCGCAGGCGGCGATCGTGCCGCTGCGGCTGGCGTTGTGTGGGTAAACCTTGCTGACGATGAAGGGGCGCTTGCGGACGCCAGCCAGCGCCTCGCCGACGATCTCCTCGGCGCCGCCGTCGCCGTACATTTCGGCGGTGTCGATCATGGGATAGCCGAGCTCCAGGGCGTACTTGATCGCCGCGAGCTCCTGGTCGCGCTTGGCGCGGCTTTCGCCCATCCGCCAGGTGCCGATCCCGAAAACGGGCATTTCGTTGCCGGACGGCATTTTGCAGGAACGCATCAAGAACCTTCCATCGCATTGCAACGCAAGCGCGTTACCCTATCTTACGAGTCATGCCGGATTCCACAGCGCGCCCCCCGTCGAGCCCTGGCGGGCTTGGCCGGGATGGAGAGCCATCGGCGACATCGGCGCTGGCCAACGACGTCGTCTCCAACGGCGGCTTGCTGCGTGCGATCTTGCGGCGGCTGCGGCGGCGCGAGAAGAACGAGGCGGTCCGCGAAGCGATCGAGGAGCTGATCGAGGAGACGCCCGAGAGCGATACCCCGATCAGCGAGGACCAGCGGGTCCTGCTCGCCAACATCCTGAAGCTGCGCGACAAGACCGTGCGCGACGTCATGGTGCCGCGGGTCGACATCATCGGCATCTCGGCCAACACGCCGCTCGACGAGGTGGTGAGGCTGATCCAGGCCGAGGCCCATTCGCGCTACCCTGTCTTTCGCGAATCGCTCGATGATGTGATCGGGATGGTCCACATCAAGGACGTGCTGGCCTACTGGGGCACGCCCAAGAAGTTCAATCTGCGCGACATATTGCGCCGCGTGGTGTTCGTGGCGCCGACGCTTCCGGTGCTCGACATGCTGCTCGACATGCGCCGCTCGCGCACGCACATGGCGCTGGTGGTCGACGAGTTCGGCGGCACCGACGGGTTGCTGACCATCGAGGACCTGGTCGAGGAGATCGTCGGCGAGATCGAGGACGAGCACGATGTCGCCCAGGCGCCGGTGCTGTCGCGCCGCGCCGACGGCACGCTCGACGTCAATGGCCGCACGCCGGTCGAGATGCTGGAGCAGGAGATCGGCAACGTGCTGTCGGAGGACGAGCGGCGCGAGATCGACACGGTCGGCGGCCTGATCTTCTCGCTGCTGGGCCGCATTCCCGAGCGGGGCGAGGTGGTGCGGCATCCGTCCGGCGTCGAGTTCGAGATCCTCGACGTCGATCCACGGCGCATCCGGCGCCTCAGGGTCCGGCCGCCCGCGGCCGAACAGACCGCCGCCTGACGTCGTTTCGGTGGCAAGCTTGCAAGGATGGCGCGCTCCGGGCGCCGGGGCGGTGGCGGGCATGCTCGCGGCCCTGGCCATGCCGCCGCTGTTCTGGTTGCCCTTCGGCGTCCTCGGGATAATGGGCCTGGTCTGGCTGTGGGACACGGCGCCCACGGCCCGCATCGCCGGCTTGCGCGCCTGGGCCTGGGGCCTCGGTCATTTCACCGTCGGCTCGTACTGGATCGTCGAGGCGTTCTTCGTGCCGCCCGCCGACTTCGCGCCCCTTGCGGTGCCGGCTGTCCTCGGCCTTGCGATCGTGCTCGGCATTTTTCCCGCCGCGGCGGCGTGGACGGCGAAGAAACTCGCGCTGCGCTGGCCGTATCTTGCAGGCCACTATCGAAGATTGGTGCTCCTGGCCATCGCCTGGACGGCCGCAGAATGGGTACGCGGCCATATCTTCACCGGCTATCCGTGGAATCCCCTGGGCCACGTCTGGGCGTTTGCCACGCCGCTGCTGCAGAGCGCGTCGCTGGTGGGTGTCTACGGGCTTGGCACCCTGAGCTTCATGATTCTCGCCGCCCCGGCCGCTGGCTGGCGGGCATCCGTGGCGGCGTTGCTGGCGGTCGGCGTGGCCGGGGGGGCCGGTCGAGCGGTGATGGGGGCGGTCGATGCGCCGACAACCGCACCGCTCATCCGGATCGTGCAGCCCAATATCCCGCAGGCCGAGAAATGGCGGCCTGAAAGCCGCGCGGCCCAGCTCAAGAAGCTGATCGACCTCAGCCGGCGCGACGGCTTCGACAAGCTTGCGGCCGTCGTGTGGCCCGAAACGGCGTCGCCCTTCATCATCCAGCCGGATTCCCCGGGGCTTGCGATGCTGGCGGTCGCAGCGCCGCGCGGTGGATATCTGCTGACGGGCACGGCGCGCGCGGGAGACAATATCCAGGACGGGGTATGGAACTCCCTGCTCGCCATCGACCCCGAGGGTGTGGTCAAGGCGACCTACGACAAGGTCCATCTCGTGCCGTTTGGCGAGTACATCCCGTTCCACAAGGAGTGGCCGCCGCTCACCGGCCTGATTGGCCGGGGCTCGTTCGAGAAAGGCGAGGCGTTCGCTACCCTGTCGCTGCCCGGCCTGCCGCCGTTCTCGCCACTCATTTGTTATGAGGCAATCTTTCCCGGTGCGGTTACAGGTCCTGGCGCACGGCCGGCCTGGCTCTTGAACATCACCAACGATGCGTGGTTCGGTACCTCGAGCGGTCCCTATCAGCACCTCACCAGTGCGCGGTTGCGCACAGTGGAAGAGGGATTACCGATGATCCGCGCCGCCAATACGGGCGTTTCCGCGGTGATCGATGCCTTCGGCCGGGTAATTGCATCGTTGGATATGGAGCAGACAGGTGTAATCGACCACGTGCTTCCACCTGCGCGCGCAGAAACCCTGTACGCTAGGTGGCACGATTGGACGTTGTTGGCATTTCTGACGATACTCGTCCTGTTTGTGGCGGTGGCACGGCCCCAGCGTCAACGTTAGTGCTTGATTTCCACTATTGGTGGGCATATGTCGTCTGCACTCTTGACGTGTAGATATGCGTTTTTGCACTGATTGAGAGAATCGGGCACGCACAATTAGAACGTGTTGGAGTGCTATCGCTCTCAACGGTAGCGTCATCAGAATCAAGAAGGGTGAGGAAGAGATGGCAAGATCGCATCCGGTAGATGTCCATGTTGGCGCGCGGATGCGCCAGCGCCGCACGCTTCTCGGCATGAGCCAGGAGAAGCTGGGAACCGCTGTCGGCCTGACTTTCCAGCAGATCCAGAAGTACGAGCGCGGCTCCAACCGCATCGGGTCGAGCCGCTTGTTCGAGTTCGCCAAGGTGCTCGACGTGCCGGTGTCCTACTTCTTCGACGAGATGCCGTCGAACGCGCTCGCCGGCCGGCCGATGTCGGGCCGCGGCCGCAAGGGCGGCTTCGGCGAAGCGGCGACTCCGTTCGAGCAGGAGAAGGACCCGCTGATCAAGCGCGAGACGCTCGAGCTGGTGCGGGCTTACTACAAGATCCGCGAAGGCCGCGTGCGCAAGCGGATCTTCGAAATGGTGAAGGCGGTCGGCGCTGCCAGCCATGCCGAGGTTCTGGGCGGGCGCAAAGGTCGCTGAGCGGGGCCCTCAAGCCCCTCTTGATTTCTACGCTCGGTTGGAGTTTTTAACGACGCGGCGTCGGGGTGACGCCGCGCGCGGACGGATTTGGACGACTTGCCACCGCGACAACAAAGGCTAAGCCGGACGTTGGCGGCCCATCCGCCCTGCCCGGAGGTCCAGTGACATCTGTGGAGGGCATTATGGCGCTCAAGGACTATCTGTTCACTTCCGAGTCGGTCTCCGAAGGTCATCCGGACAAGGTCTGCGACCAGATCTCGGACGCGATCCTCGACTCCTTCATCGCCAACGACATCAAGCTCGGCATCGCCGACGACAGCCATGCCAACACCCGGCTGGGCTGCGAGACGCTGGCCACCACCAACAAGATCGTCATCGCCGGCGAGGGCCGGGCGTCCGACCCGTACATGAAGAAGTATGGCAGGCACACCATCGTCAACCGCGAGGCGCTGACCGAGATCGCCCGCGACGTGGTACGCGACATCGGCTACGACCAGGACGGCTTCTCCTGGCGCGGCGCCGACGTCGAGGTGCTGCTGCACGGCCAGTCGCCCGACATCGCCATGGGCGTCAACGCCAAGAACAAGGGCGGCAATCTCGGCGAGCAGGAAGGCGCGGGCGACCAAGGCCTGATGTTCGGCTTCGCCTGCCGCGATTCGGAGGAGTACGAGAAGAACTCCTTCATGCCGGCGCCGATCTACTTCTCGCACAGGATCCTCGAGGTGCTGAGCAAGGCGCGCCGCTCGGGCGAGCTCAAGGACCTGCAGCCCGACGCCAAGAGCCAGGTCACGGTACGCTACGTCGACGGCAAGGCGGTCGGCGCGACCAAGGTCGTGGTCTCGACCCAGCACCGCGAGTCCAACGCCAAGGGCAAGAAGTACAACTCCGGCATGATCAAGGAGATGATCGCCGGTCATGTCGCCAAGTCGCTGCCCAAAGGATGGATGCCCAAGAAGGCCGCCGACTTCTTCGTCAACCCGACCGGCAACTTCGTGGTCGGCGGTCCGGATGGCGACTGCGGCCTGACCGGCCGCAAGATCATCGTCGACACCTACGGCGGCTATGCGCCGCACGGCGGCGGCGCCTTCTCGGGCAAGGACCCGACCAAGGTCGATCGCTCGGCCGCCTATGCCGCGCGCTATCTCGCCAAGAACGTGGTGGCTGCAGGCCTTGCCGACCGCTGCCTGATCCAGGTCGCCTATGCGATCGGTGTTGCCGATCCGATGTCGCTCTACGTCGACACCCAGGGCACCGGCAAGGTCGACGAGCGCAAGCTCGAGAAGGTGCTCTCCGATGTCTTCCCGCTGCGCCCGACCAACATCCGTCGCGGCCTGCAGCTCAACAAGCCGATCTACCAGCGTACTGCCGCCTACGGCCATTTCGGCCGCAAGCCGGAGAAGGATGGCGCCTTCTCGTGGGAGCGGCTGGATCTCGTGCCGGAGCTGAAGCGGGCCTTCGGGGCGCGCTGAGATCGTCTCCCCGTCGATTCGCCGGCCGCGGGCCGCCGGCCCCTCGAGGCCTCAGGCGAACTGAATGAAGTCCGGATCCTCGAGCCGCGCCAGACGTTCGCTGGCGAGCCGCGCGCAATCGATCAGCAACGACTTGCGCCGCGCGGGCGCCAGCGCGCGCGCCGGCGGATGGCGCAGGATCTCGCCACCATAGGCATCGGCGACGATCAGGCCGATCTCCTCGGGGATCAGCGCCTGCGGAAAGTCGACCGGCACCGCGAAATAGAGCTGGTCGCACCAGTCGAGATAGTCGGGCCATTTGAGATCGGCGCGCCAATCCTCGATCGAGGACTTGACCTCAACGATGGTCGTCGCGCCGCTCGCGGCGACGGCGAAGATGTCGGCTCGCCGGCTGTCGGGCAGGGGCATCTCGAGCAGTACCGAATAGCCCGCCTGGCGCATCAGCCGGCAGGCGCCACGGCAGACCGCGAACGTGACCTCGGGGCGCCGGGCCGGGGCAGGAACCGGGGCTGCGGGCTCCATGACTTACGGTCGGATCGACGGCGGCGGCGCAAGCCTGGGCGGCATCTCCTCGAGCGGCCGCTCGGGCTGCGGCTTGAACTGGTTGGCCAGGTCCTCGGCACGCTTGCGATCGGCTTCGGCGATCTTCTCGGCCAACTTCTCGCGCACCGCCTTGCTGTCGGGGAAGCCGCTGCGCTCGGCGAGCAGCAGCCACTTGTAACCCTCGACCATGTCTGGCGCGCCGGTCGCGCCGCCGATCAGGAACAGCGCGAGCGCATGCTGGGCCACAGGCATGCCCTGGCTGGCGGCGCGCGTGTACCAGCGCATCGACTGTTGTGGATCGCGTGCGACGCCGGTGCCGGCGAGATAAGCCGTGGCGAGCTTGAACTGCGCCGCCGCGACGCCCGCGTTCGCCGCGGCCTCGTACCAGGTCGTCGCCGTGTGCAGGATCTTGATGGCGCCCGCCTTGTCGCGCAGGTTGGTGGTGCTCGCCGCGAGGTCGCCCATCGCCAGGGAAGCTTCGGGCACACCGTACTTGTCGGCGTATAGCAGCCAGGGCTGGGCCGCGACGAGATCCTTGCGTACGCCGTTGCCTTCGGCCAGCGCCAGCCCATAACGCAGCGCCGCGAACGTATGACCCTGCAGCGCGGCGCGTTTGTAGAGATCGGCCGCGCGCACCGGATCGGCCAGCGCCGAACCCTCGCTCTCCTCCATGGCGCGGCCCAGCGCGTAAAGCGCATAGGGATCGTTCGAAGCCGCCGCCTTCTCGAGCCAGGCGCGCGCCTTCACCAGGTCCTTCGCGGTGCCGCGTCCGTACAGGTAGAGCATGCCGGCGTTGATCTCGGCCCGCAGGTGGCCGGCCGCGCCAGCCTTCTCGAACAGCTCGAGCGCACGCGCATCGTCGCGCGGAATGCCGTCGGCGCCCTGGGCGTAGAGCAGCGCCAGGCGATGCGCGCCCTCGGCGGAACCCGCGTTCGCCGCGTGCTGCAGCATCTGCACGGCCTCGCGGGTGAGGCCGCGATCGAGCAACACGGCGCCGAGCCAGGCCTCCGCATCGGCGTTGCCCGGCGCCAGCGGACGCAGGACCGCCTCTGCCGTTCCAAGATCGCCGGCGCGATATGCCACGACGCCCGGCCGCAAGGGCGCCGCGACGTCGGAGGCGTCGGCCGGCTGGGCGCGGGCCGGCGCTCCGGCAACGAGCAGCGCCATCAGCAGCGCTGCCCGGACAGCGGTCATTTGGTCTTAAAGGTGTAGGCCACGGCGGCTGCTTTGGCCTTCTCGATCTCGTCGGGCTTCAGCTCGCGACTGACCTGCTCGAGCAGCGGCGCCGCATTGGGCGCGTTCCAGCGCTCCGCGATCGCAAGCCATTTGTAGGATTCGGTGAGGCTCTTCGGCACGCCCTTGCCCTCGGCGTAGGCGCCGGCGAGTGGGATCATCGCCGGCACATAGCCGCGCTCCGACGCATCGAGCAGCAGCGGCGCCGCCTTGTTGAGATCGAACATCTTCGAATCGGGATTGCCGTAGACGTAGAGGCCGAGCAGGAACTGCGCCCGCGGATCGCGCTCCTTCACGAGCATCTGCAGATCCTTCTCTGCAGCCGCCACGTCACCCGATTGCAGGGCCTTCAGAGCGTCCTCGATGCCGGCCCAGGCAGGCTGCAGGCCCGCCAGCAAACCCGAAGCCAAACCGACAAAGATGGCAGTGCGGCGGACAGCGTTCACGAGGCGACTCCGGGGGCGTTTTCAGGGTGGGCCGTCCTACCACGGAACCGGCCGTCTGACATGGCGGCCTTTTTCCTCAGATCGACCAGAAGGAGTGCGCTTGAAAGTATTTTGCATTCGAAACAAGGGGTCGCTGGCCGATTCGAACGTCTAGGGGCTTGAATTCTCTCGAAAAACTGAAGAACGAGCACGTTCGGCGCGAAAATCAGTATCCCCCTTTCTGTCTATCTTGTATCGCGGAGGAGGGAGATTCGTTAGGAAATTGAAGCACCTAACAGACGAAAGATATGCGGATTTGCAGGTGACAGGGGCGCCATCGATTTGTTAAGGTTCTTTTGTCAAAGTTTCAGATAGTCCGCCGGCGGCTCCCCAGGCCGCTCATCGAAGCCCCCTTCCCACACACCCCAAGGCTTCGATATCCCACACCCAGGCGGACTCCCAAGGAAGGCCGGTCGTTCCCCAAGCGGCCGGCCTTTCTATTTGCCCGATTGCCAGTCCTTTCTGTTGTCCGATCCCAGTTCCTTCCTAAGGAAGGGCTTGGATCTGCTTGAGATCATTGGAGAAGATCGTTCGGCAGGCGGCTCTTTGCGGGCTGGGTTCAGACTTGAGATATCCCAAAAGTGTATATCTTGTTTCGAAACAATCCAATAATATCGGCCTCTCCTGTTCGCAAGATATGCGTTTTTGCAGATTAGGGGTGTCGCGGCTCGTGTTAAGGTATCGCGATTAAAGACGTTCATACTGTGTTGGGTAATATGAAAATAATCGGATTCCCGGTCGACGTCTCACGATCCCAGGATGGCCGCATCATCCGTGGCTTGCGGACGCGCCAGTCCCTGATCCAGGCGACCCTTGATCTCATTCAAGCCGGCGACGTCGAACCCACCTCGGCGGCGATTGCCACCATCGCCGGTGTGTCGAGCCGCGCGCTGTTCCAGCATTTCACCAACCTGGCCGACCTGTATGCCGCCGCGTTCGATCTCGCGGTGAGCCGCGCCTTCGACCGCATCCGCCCGGTCGACAGCGAGGCGTCTCTGTCGAGCCGCATCGATCTGCTGGTCTCGGACCGCTCGGAACTGTTCGAGGAATGGCTGCCGGTCTGGCACTTTGCCGAGCGCGTGCGCTCGGTCGCGCCGGCCGTCGGCCTCGGCGTGACCCAACTGCGCAAGCTCCTGCGCGAGCGACTTGCGGCGTGGTTCGAGAGCGAGCTCTCCAACCTCGACCCGGCGGCGCGCGACCTTGTGCTCGACTCGCTCGATGTCGCCTTCGGGCTCGACAGCTGGATGAACATGCGTGAGCAGCTCCGCCTGTCGCCGATCCACGCGTCGCGCACCTGGCGCTTCACCGCCGAAGCCATCGTGCTCCAGGCGCTTGCCGTTCCCACAAGGCCCGTGGCGGTGGCCTAGCAGGCCACCAGCGACGAAGCTCCCTTCCCACACCCACCGCTTCGTCGTTTACCCACCCACCCAGTCACGGGCTTTCCAGAAGGCCGGTCGTTCCCCAAGCGACCGGCCTTTCCCTTTGCGCTCATTCCTTCGGCCACGAAAAAAGGCGACGTTTCCGTCGCCTTCGTTCGTCAGATGAGGGCCAAGCCTAGTTGGTCTTGGCGCGATACTTCTCGTGGCAGGCGCCGCAGGCTTTGCCGGCGTCGCCGAACGCAGCCGTGACCGCGGCGAGATCGCCCGAACCCGCGGCGACGCTGAGTTTGTCGAAGGCGGCGTCGGCGTTCTTGCTGGCGGCCTGGAAGCCGGCCATGTCGCTCCACACCGTCGGCAGCGCCTTGGTGTCGCCCTTGTCCGAGCCCGCCGGGAACATCTTGTCGAACGCGCTCTCGAGCGCCTTCATCTTGGCCGCCGCTTCGACGACAGTCTTCGTGTCGCCCTTCGAATCGATCACGCCCTTGACGCTACGCATCGCGGCGGCGACTTGCTTGCGATTTTCCTGGCGCTCCTTGATCACATCGGCCTGGGCCAGAGCGAAGGTCGCTCCGCCCGCCACGAGCGCGCCAACGACCGCCACCATCAACGTCTTCTTCATGTCGTATCCCCCTGTTTGGTACGCGACCGGATATTTGTCGCAGAGCAGCGCGCGAAAACGAACAGGAACGAAGGGCAAATCTGCTTCACGACTCCGTGTGCGAGGGACTTTAATCGCCCGCGTATCGGTACGGCGAGACGGGAGCACCCGACAGCCCGTCATGTGTTGTGGAGATTGGCGACGATGCGAATAAGGACACGCGGAATAAAGCATCACGACCACGTGTAGTCTGTATGGCAGCGTGGTCGGCATATTGGCACGTGCACGTCGCGGCCGATGTCGGACGGACCTGCAGATTGACGCGGACGGGGAGACGATATGCGGCTTTCGATGTTGCTGAAGATCGGCGCGGGCCTCGCCATCGCCGGTGCTGCGGCCGCCTTCGTGCTCACGATTCCTGCTCGGATCCCCGTGTCGGCGCTGGTATCGCGTACGGCGGACCTCGCGAACGGCGAGACCATGTTCAGGATCGGCGGCTGTGCTTCGTGCCATGCCACGCCGAAGCAGGATGACCCCACGCATCTGGGCGGCGGGCTTGCGCTGACTACGCCATTCGGAACCTTCCGGGCTCCTAACATCTCGTCCGATTCGACCTACGGCATCGGCGCCTGGTCCGAGATCGATTTCGTCAATGCGGTCAAGATGGGAGTCAACAACGAAGGCGACCATCTCTATCCGGCGTTCCCCTATCCGTCCTATCAGCGCATGCGTCTCGACGACGTGCGCGACCTGTTCGCCTATCTCAAGACCCTGCCGGCGGTGGCAACCCCGTCCGCGAGGCACGATCTGCCGTTCCCGTTCAACATCAGGCGTGGGCTTGGCCTGTGGAAGCTGCTTTATGTCGATGGCAAGGCTTTCGAACCCAACGCCTCGAAGGACCAGGTCTGGAACCGCGGGGCGTATCTCGTGGAGGGGCCCGGCCATTGCGCCGAATGCCACAGCCCGCGCAACCTGATCGGCGGGATCGATTCGAGCCGGCGCTTCGCCGGCGGCATGGACGCCGAAGGCAAGGGCTGGGTGCCCAATATCACGCCCCATGCCGACGGCATTCCGAACTACACGGTCAAGGACATCGCTTACCTGCTCGAGACCGGCTTCACGCCCGACTTCGATTCGGTCGGTGGGGGCATGACGGAGGTGGTCAAGAACACCAGCAAGCTTTCGCCCGAGGACCGCAACGCCATTGCCGTCTACATCAAGTCTTTGCCGCCGCGCCCCGGCAAGGCGCCGCCGAAGCAGCAGCATTGATGGCAGCCGCTCCCGGCCGCCGGGCTGTGCGGCCAGCCCCGGCCTTGCTGCCGCGGTAGGCCGCCACTAGGGTGACCTCAACACCCAAGTGAAACGCGGATTTTGCACCATGAAATTTACGGGAACCGATTCCTACGTCGCAAGTGACGACCTGCGCGTGGCGGTCAATGCCTCGATCACCCTGCAGCGGCCGCTGCTGATCAAGGGCGAGCCCGGCACCGGCAAGACGGTCCTGGCCCATGAAGTCGCCAAGGCGATCGGCGCGCCGCTGATCGAATGGCACATCAAGTCGACCACCAAGGCGCAGCAGGGCCTGTACGAGTACGATGCAGTCAGCCGCCTGCGCGACAGCCAGCTCGGCGACGGCAGGGTCAAGGACATCGCCAACTACATCAAGCGCGGCAAGTTGTGGGATGCCTTCACTCACGCGCAGCGCCCGGTTCTGCTGATCGACGAGATCGACAAGGCCGACATCGAGTTCCCCAACGACCTGCTGCTCGAGCTCGATCGCATGGAGTTCTACGTCTACGAGACGCAGGAGGTGGTGAAGGCCTCGCAGCGGCCGATCGTGATGATCACCTCGAACAACGAGAAGGAGCTGCCCGACGCCTTCCTGCGCCGCTGCTTCTTCCACTACATCCGCTTCCCCGATCGCGAGATCATGACCCAGATCGTGGACGTCCACTTCCCCGACCTGCAGCGCAACCTGCTGCGCGAGGCGCTGAATATCTTCTACGACATCCGCGACGTGCCGGGCCTCAAGAAGAAGCCGTCGACCTCGGAGCTGCTCGACTGGCTGAAGCTGCTGATGGTCGAGGACATGCCGCCCGAGTCGCTGCGGTCGAAGGACAGCAAGCAGCTCATCCCACCGCTTCACGGGGCGCTGCTCAAGAACGAGCAGGACGTCCACCTCTTCGAGCGGCTGGCCTTCATGGCCCGCCGGGAGCAGCGCCAGTAACTCACCCCCACCCAACCCTCCCCCTGAGGGGGAGGGCCAGGGAGGGGGTCGGGAGACCCCAATGTTCACCAACTTCTTCCTCGAGCTGCGCCAGGCCAGGGTGCCGGTCTCCATCAAGGAGTACCTCGCCCTGATGGAAGGCATGGCGGAACACGTCGCCGACTACTCGGTCGACGACTTCTACTATCTGTCGCGCACCATCCTGGTGAAGGACGAGCGCAACCTCGACAAGTTCGACAAGGTGTTCGGCCACGTCTTCAAGGGCCTCGAGGCGCTGCCCGCCGAGGGCACCACCGCCGAGATCCCCGAGGAGTGGCTGCGCAAGCTCGCCGAGAAGCTGCTGACCGACGAGGAGAAGGCGCAGATCGAGGCGATGGGCGGCTGGGAGAAGCTCATGGAGACGCTGAAGAAGCGTCTCGAGGAGCAGCAGAAGCGCCACCAGGGCGGATCGAAGTGGATCGGCACGGCAGGTACCTCGCCGTTCGGCGCCTACGGCTTCAACCCCGAAGGCGTGCGCATCGGCCAGGACAAGAACCGCGAGGGCCGCGCGGTCAAGGTGTGGGACAAGCGCGAGTACAAGAACCTCGATGACACCGTCGAGATCGGCACGCGCAACATCAAGATTGCCTTGCGCCGGCTGCGCAAGTTCGCGCGCGAGGGAGCCGAGGTCGAGCTCGACATGCCCGACACCATCCGCTCGACGGCGCGCAACGCGGGCTATCTCGATATCAAGATGATCCCCGAACGGCGCAACAAGGTGAAGCTGCTTCTGCTGTTCGATATCGGCGGTTCGATGGACGCGCACATCCGCGTCTGCGAGGAGCTGTTCTCGGCGGCGCGCTCGGAGTTCAAGCACCTGGAGTTCTTCTACTTCCACAACTGCCTCTACGAGAAGCTCTGGAAGGACAACCGCCGGCGCCACGTCGACACCTATCCGACGGCGCAGCTGATGAACACCTTCCCGCCCGACTACAAGATCATCTTCGTCGGCGACGCCTCGATGAGCCCGTACGAGATCGCCTATCCCGGCGGCTCGGTGGAGCACTGGAACGAGGAGGCGGGCCAGGTCTGGATTCAGCGCATGGCTGACACGTACCGGTCGATGGTGTGGCTGAATCCCGTGCCGGAGCGGCACTGGAGCTACACGCCGTCGATCCAGCTTCTGCAGCAGCTCAGCTCCAACCGCATGTTCCCCTTGACCTTGGGCGGGTTGGACAGCGCAATGAAGGAACTGAACAAATAATCACCCCCTCCCAACCCTCTCCCTGAGGGGGGGCTAGGGTGGGGGTCTTCTGGAGGAGACCAAGATGAAGACCGGGCCGGCGATCGCCGACATCCTGAAGAAAGAGGGCGTGGAGTATCTCTTCGCCTACCCGGTCAACCATCTGATCGAGGCCTGTGCGGCCGTCGATATCCGTCCGATCATCGTCCGCCAGGAGCGCATCGGCCTGCACATGGCCGATGCCATGTCGCGCCTCTCCAAGGGCCGCAAGATGGGCGTGTTCTGCATGCAGAGCGGCCCGGGCTCCGAGAACGCCTATGGCGGCGTCGCCCAGGCGTTCGGCGAATCGGTGCCGCTGCTGGTGATCCCGCAGGGCTATCCGCGCCGCATCGCGCATGTGCCGCCCAACTTCAACTCGGCGCTCGCCATGGCGCATGTCTCCAAGCACAGCGAGCCGGTCACCTCGGGCAAGGAGATCGTCAACATCATGCGGCGCGCCTTCAGCCTGCTGCGCAATGGCCGCGGCTCGCCGGTGATCATCGAGCTGCCCAACGACGCCTATGCCGAGGACGCGCCCGACCCGCTGAACTACGAGCCGGTGGTCGCCACCAAGTACGGCCCCGACCCGGCGGCGGTGAGGCAGGCGGCCGAGGTGCTGATGGCGGCCAAGCGCCCGGTGATCTATGCCGGCCAGGGCGTTCACTGGGCCGAGGCCTATGCCGAGCTGCGCGAGCTCGCCGAGACGCTGGCGATCCCGGTCTGCACCAGCCTCGAGGGCAAGAGCTGCTTCGACGAGACCCATCCGCTGGCGCTGGGCTCGGGCGGCCGCGCCTATCCGAAGGCGGTGCGTTCGTTCCTCGACCGCGCCGACGTGATCCTCGGCATCGGCTGCTCGTTCACCGAGACCAACTTCGGCATCTCCATGCCAGCGGGCAAGACGATCATCCACGCCACGCTCGATCCCGCGCACCTCAACAAGGACGTGAAGATCAAGTACGGCCTGGTCGGCGACGCCAAGCTGACGCTGCGGGCCCTGGTCGATGCCTGCAAGGGCGCCGGCCGCCGCGATTCGGCCGCGGTCGCCGCCGAGATCAAGCAGATCTCGGACGAGTGGCTGAAGGAGTGGATGCCCAAGCTCACCAGCAACGATGCGCCGCTCAATCCCTACCGCGTGCTGTGGGACCTGCAGAACACCGTCGACGTCGCCAATACCATCATTACCCACGATGCCGGATCCCCGCGCGACCAGCTCTCGCCGTTCTGGAAGACGACCCAGCCGCATACCTACATCGGCTGGGGCAAGACCACGCAGCTCGGCTACGGCCTCGGGCTCGCGATGGGCGCCAAGCTCACCTGCCCCGACAAGCTCTGCATCAACGTCTGGGGCGATGCCGCGATCGGCTTCACCGGCATGGACTTCGAGACCGCGGTACGCGAGCGCATCCCGATCATGTCGATCCTGCTCAACAACTTCTCGATGGCGATCGAGCTGCACATCATGAAGGTCTCGACCGAGAAGTACCGCTCGACCGACATCTCCGGCGACTACGCCGCGATGGCCCGCGCCTTCGGCGGCTACGGCGAGCGCGTGACCAGGCCCGAGGACATCATCCCCGCGATCAAGCGCGGCATCGAGCAGACCAGGAACGGCGTGCCGGTGCTGCTCGAGTTCATCACGTCGAAGGAAGTCAGCATTTCGGTACCGAAGTAGCCCACCCCCACCCAACCCTCCCCCTGAGGGGGAGGGCCAGAGAGGAAGAGCGCACTCCGCCTCCCTCCCCCGGAGGGGGAGGGCTGGGGAGGGGGACATGACGAGGAGCCAGTCATGACGAAAATCCTGACCCCCACAGCCGAACACGACGTCGCCGCGCGTGACGGGCTGTGGATGAGCCCGGCCGATGCCGAGAGGGTCACCGGCTGGACCCTCAAGCCCGAAGGCATGTGCCGGGCCGAGGCGTGCGTGCCGCTGCCGGCGTCGGCGGTCGGCACCAACGAGGTCGACCTCGCAGCGTTCTGGGCCAGGCTCGGCGGCCCGGTGATCGCGAGCGACGAGCGCGACGTCTGGGCGCTCGGCGCGCCGGCCGACGAGCGCAATGCGACGCTCGAAGGGCTCGCGGCGCCGGACTTCACCCTGCCCGACGTGAACGGCGTGCCGCGCTCGCTGTCTCAGCTTCGGGGCAAGAAGGTCTTCCTCGCCACCTGGGCCAGTTGGTGAGGCTGCCGTTTTGACTTGCCCGTGTGGCAGCAACTCTACAGCGAACTGAAAGACAGGAACTTCATGGTCGTGGCGGTCGCGGAGGAAAGCCGCGGCGCCGATCATGCGCGGCCGTGGATCGACCAGGCGAAGTCCGACTACTGGCAGTTGATCGACACCGAGCACCGGCTCGAGGATCTCTACAACCTCGTGAACGTCCCGCAGGCGATCTGGATCGACGAAAAGGGCACGATCGTGCGGCCGCCCGAGACGGCGGGATCGACCGATCACTTCCGGCGCATGGATCTGAAGACCCGCACCCTGTTACCCAAAGACCAGGAAGAACGGCTGGCCGCGCGCCAGGCCTACGTGGATGCCGTGCGCGCCTGGGTAACGAGCGGCAAGCACGCACTGTCTGCAAATGCAGTTCGTGCGAACCTGCCACGGATCACGCCGGAGATGGCCGAATCGCGGGCGCGCTTCCGGCTCGGCGTCTGGCTGCGCGCCAACGGCCGCGCCGCCGAAGGCGACAGGCAGATGGCGGAGGCCAGCCGTCTCTATCCCGATTCATGGAGTATGTGGCGCCAGGCCGCCGACCTCGACGAAGTCGGCAAGGCATCGAGCCCCGCGTTCTGGAAGCGCGTGCAAGCGCTGGGTGACAAGCCGTATTATCCGCCCCCCAAATTCTAGGGGGAGCCCCATATGCGCCTGAATGGGCGCCTGAGCTGGCGCGATCTTGGAAAACCGCGCGCCGACATGGCGCACGGCAAGACCGTCGAGCTGACGGGCTTTCCGGTCACTATCCTGCCGACGCCGACGGCCGATCGTTTCCTGATGATGGCCGAGCCCGGCTGTTGCCAGGGCTGCGTGCCGAACAATCCGCTGGCGGTCGTCGAGATCGTCGCCGAGCGGCCCTTGAAGCTCGGCACCGGCGCCGTCCGGGTAACCGGCACGCTGCACGTCGACGCCGACCCTGCAGGATGGCGCTACCGGATTCTCGGTGCCGATCTGGCGCCGGGGCTCTCGCGCCGTTCCGTGCTGGCCGCGAGTCCGCTGTTCTGCCTGCCCGCGACGGCGATGGCCCAGGCGACCGACGGCACTGCCGTCGATACGCACAGCCACGCCGGCAACCTGATCCGTGCGAGCTGGGGGCGCGAGGGCCTGCTGGATATCGCCACCCCGATGAAGAAGGGCGGCCTGTCCGTGGCGTGCCTGTGCATCGTCGCCGACTCGCCGATCGTCCAGGTGTCGAGCGGTCGCCTGCGGCCCGTCCGCGAACCCAAGCCCGGCGAGCTCTACGATTTCAGCAAGGTCCAGTTCGCCAAGGTTCATGAGCTGGCGCGTACCCAATCGATGCCGATCGTCAGGACGGCGGCCGACCTGCGCGAGGCACGCGCGAGCCAGCCGTCGGTGATCGTGACCTCCGAAGGCGCCGACTGGCTCGAAGGCAACATCGAGCGCGTCGACGAGGCCTACCAGCGCTGGCATCTGCGGCAGCTGCAGCTCGTGCACTATCACCCCAACGAGCTGGGCGACATCCAGACCGAGCCTTCGGTGCGCAGCGGCCTGACCGATTTCGGCGCCGAGGTGATTCGCCGCTGCAACGCGCTCGGCATCGTGGTCGACGTGGCACACGGCACGTTCGAGCTTGTGAAGCGCGCCGTCACCACCGCCGCCAAGCCCCTGCTGCTGTCGCATACCGCGCTGAGTGATCGGCCCAAGCCGTGGACGCGGCTGATCACTTCCGACCATGCCCGCGCCGTGGCCTCGACCGGCGGCGTCGTCGGCATCTGGCCGGTCGCCGACGTGGCGCACGTGAACTCCTATGCCAGCGGCATCGCCCGCATGGTCGACGTCATCGGCGTCGATCATGTCGGCATCGGCACGGACCAGCTCGGCCTGCTGGGCCCGAGCTCGCTGCCGAGCTACGTCGACCTGCCGCAACTTGCGGCCGCGCTGTCGTCGCGCTTCAAGCCGGACGAGATCTCCAGGCTGCTCGGCGGCAACTACCGCCGCGTCTTCGAGGCGTGCGTGGCGTAGAGCTCTTGTGCCGGGGGCGCGTCACTCCGTGACGCGTCATGTCATGCTCATCGGACCGCGGACCTCCAGGTCCGCATCATGATCATGAGCGGACCTGGAGGTCCGCGGTCCGAAAGAGTATGACGCGCCACGGAGTGGCGCGCCCCCAGCGAAAGGCAACCTAAGGCCGGAAGCCCAGCGCCCGCGGCTGCAGCCGCGAGGGCTGGCTCACGATCCGGTAGGCGTCGGCCACCCATTCGCAGGCGAGCCGGCGGGTATCGCGCGGATCGATCATCTCCTCGATCTCGAAGCGGTTCAGCGGACCGACCGGCCCGCGCACGCTCTCGATGCGGGCGTTGATCTCGGCCCGAAGGGCGGCGGGATCGGCGGCCTCGGCGAGCTGGCGCTTGTAGGCTGCCTCGATGCCGCCTTCGGGCGGGATGCCGCCGACGTCGGCGGCCGGCCAGGCCACCCGCACGGAGGCGGCGGCGCGCGGCGTGGCGTAGTTGTTGCCGGCGACGCCGAAGCTCCGGCGCATCAGCACGGTGAAGATCGGAATCTGGACCTGGGCGAACGCCACCATCCACTCGCCGCCCTTGCGGATGGTGCCGGCGATCTCGTGCTCGATGCCGACCGCGAAGCCGGGATTGTCGACCAGGTTGAGCAGCGGCAGGTGGAACAGGTCGCACAGGTCGAGGTGGCGCTTGAGCTTGTCGCAGCCGTCCGCCGTCAGCGCGCCGCCATTCACATGGCGGCTGTCCGAGGCGATCACGCCCACCGGGTGGCCGGCCAGGCGGATGAAGCCCGTGACCTGGTCGGTGCCCCACATCGCTCCGATCTCGAAGAAGCTGTCCTTGTCGGCGATCAGCCGGATCGCACGCCGGACGTCGAAGGTCGCGGTGCGCTTGCGCGGCACCAGGGTGAGCAGCTCCTCCTCGCGGCGATCGGCACTGTCGCCCGTCGGCTGCACCGGCGGCGCCTCGTAGACGCTCGACGGCAGGTAGCTCAGGAAGCGGCGGGTTTGCGCCATCGCCTCCTCCTCGCTCTCGGCAAGATTGTCGACCGAGCCGTTGCGGCAATGGATGTGCCAGCCGCCGAGATCCTCCTTGGTCACGTCGTAGCCCATGGCGTGGCTGACCACCGGCGGCCCGGCGACGAACAGCTGGGAGATGTCGCGCACCATCACCGAGAAATGCCCCAGCACTGCCTTGGCCGCGCCGATGCCGACGACGCTGCCCAGCAGCAGATTGACGACCGGAACCGTCGCGAGCTGATCGGCGTAGGTGGAGCTGCCGAGGTGGCCCGGCAGGAACGATCCGCCGCCGCCCACCACCCGCGGCTGGCCCACCTTGATGGCGCCGGTGCTTTCCTTCGCCGACGCCTCCGTGCCGGCGCCCTGCCTGGGCACCATGGTGGCGACGCTGCCGCCGCCCGACGAGCCGTCGAGCAGGCGGATCGAGGGCGTCCTGATCTCGATCGACAGCCGGTCGAGATAGCGCGACTTCTGGCCGATCGCGCCGTCGGCATGGCCCCCGCGCGAGGTGAAGTCGTCGGCGCAGACGACGCAGGGACGGCCGTCGATGCGGCCCTGGCCGCCGACATGGCTGGCCGGCGTGAAGGCGGCGATCTCGCCGGCATCGTCGAAGCTCGCGAAGCCGGCCAGGCTGCCGATCTCGCGGAAGCTGCCGCGGTCGAGCAGCAGGTCGATGCGTTCGCGGCAGGTGAGCTTGTTGCGGTTGCGCTGGCGTACCACGCCGGGCTCGCGCGACCCAGGAGCGAGTCGCGCCTGCGCGACCGCCTGCAGCGCCGCGACCTTCTCGAGCATGGGGGTCCAGCTCTCGTCGCGCGGCACGACCGGCGCCGCCTGAGCCGTCGCGGACGGCTTGATGACGGCGAGGATCTGCCCGCCGTCCACCGAATTGCCGGCCGCAATCGGCGCCACGCTCTCGATGACGCCCGCGCAGGGTGCGCCGATCGAGCTTTCCATCTTCATCGCCGAGACGACGAACAGCGTCTGGCCGGCCTTCACCGTGTCGTTGGCGTGGACCTTGACCTCGACGACAATGCCGGCATGCGGACTCTCGACCGCATGATGGCCAGGCGGCACCGGCAGCGGCCGGACAGGGGCCGACACGCTGCCTGCCCCGCGCCCCCGACCCAGCGCACCGGCCTGCTGGTCGAGGAATTCGAGAGTCGCCTGCTCGCCTTTCGCGGGCTCGATCGTCCCCGAGAGCAAGGTCGTGCGGGCATTCCCGCGCCGGAACTCGGGATGGGCCAGGATGGCGCGCAACTGCTCGAGGTTGGCCGGCACACCGGCGATGTGGAACTCCGCCAGCGCGCGCTCGGTGCGGTCGATCGCCGATTCGAAAGTGCCCGGCGAGCCCGACTGGCAGATCACCTTCGCCAGCAGGGGATCGAACTGCGGCGGCGGCGCCAGCCCTAGATAGCCGCAGGCATCGACCCGCACGCCCGGACCGGACGGTTCGCGATAGGCGGTGAGCGTGCCGGCGCCTTGGGCCACGACCCGCGCTTGGATCGCGAACCCGCGCGGCTGTCCGACGGCCTTCTGGTCGGCGAGGCCGATCGCCGCGAGGGACTCGCCCGAGGTGATTCGGAATTGCGCTTCGACGAGGTCCAATCCCAGGATCTGCTCGGTGATCGTGTGCTCGACCTGGATGCGCGGATTGCACTCGATGAAGAAGTGCCGGCCATTCTCGGGATCGACCAGGAACTCGACCGTCCCGGCGTTCTCGTAGCCGGCGGCGCGCGCCACAGTCACTGCATCCGCCAGGATGCGCTGGCGCAATGCGGCGTCGAGGCCGGGCGCGGGCGCCACCTCGACCACCTTCTGGTGGCGCTGCTGCACCGAGCAGTCGCGTTCGAACAGATGGACGACGTTGCCACGGCCGTCGCCCAGGATCTGGACCTCGATGTGGCGCGGCTGCGGCACGATCTTCTCGAGGAAGACGGCGCTGTCGCCGAAGGCGGCCTGGGCTTCCCCCTGGCAGCGCGCGAACGCCTCGTCCATCTCCGCAGGCTCCGTCACGATGCGCATGCCGCGCCCGCCGCCGCCGGCGGACGCCTTCAGCATCACGGGATAGCCGATCGATCGAGCCATCGCCCTGGCCTCGGCACTCGAGGCGAGCGCGCCCGGCGCGCCGGGGACGACGGGAATCCCTTGCGTCTGCACGAAGGCGCGGGCCTCGACCTTGTCGCCGAACAGCGCGAGCGCGGCGGGTGAGGGGCCGATGAAGCGCAAGCCTTCGGCGCGGCACTGCTCGGCGAAGTTGGCGTTCTCCGAAAGGAAGCCGTAGCCGGGATGGACGCAGTCGGCGCCGCTTTCCTTGGCCGCGGCGATGATGGTCTCGATGTCGAGATAGGCGCGCAGCGGATCGGCGCCGTTCTTGCCGATCTCACGCGCCTTGCCCGCCATCCGCGTGTGCAGCGACTGCGCGTCCGCCGGCGTGAACACGGCGACCGATTCGACCCCGAGCGACGCCGCCGCCCGGGCGATGCGGATGGCGATCTCGCCGCGGTTGGCGATCAGCACGCGCTTGAACATCGGCATTTTCCCAGTTTGCTTGCCCAAACAGTACATCACGCTGACGGGATGCGGGACGGGCTATTCTCTGTCGTCAGGACGACAGAGGGCCAGAGCGGCGCGCTCTCCGCGCTACGCTAATCGTGCCGCAGGATCTCGGTTGCGGTCCGGTCGATCGTGCCCTTGGCGTCGACGACGACACCGTACTCGTGCCGTGCGACATCGGAGGAGACAAGGCCGAGCCGCACGTCGTCCGCCACACGAGACGGCTCGCGCTGCAGCGGATCGCCATAGCCACCGCCACCCGGCAGCTCGAGCAGCAGGCGCTCACCCGCCGGGACGGTGTGCTTCTGCTTGCCCTCGAAGCGCTTGCCGGAGGTCAGGCCGAACCTGCCGGCCGCGCCCGCCTTGCCGCCGTCGCGGCCGCGTGCCGGGAAAAGCACACGGTCCATTGTGCCGGCCGACATGACGAAGGGCGCGTCCTCGGTGAGTCCGATCTCGAGGATCTGGCCGAGCCCGCCGCGCTGGCGGCCGGCG
Source organism: Pseudomonadota bacterium (assembly GCA_018240745.1). GTDB lineage: Bacteria > Pseudomonadota > Alphaproteobacteria > Reyranellales > Reyranellaceae > Reyranella. Next base: position 21,487 of record JAFEFF010000174.1, on the reverse strand, counting down.
CCGCCCGAGTTGGCGCGCAGCTCCTTGCACCACACCACGACCGGGGAGATGGTCTCGGTGATCTCGATCGGGATGCAGCGCACGCGGCTGGGGAAGGCCGTCGCCGACATGCCGTCCTGTTTCGGCCGCGCACCGGTGCCGCCGGCCATGATGCCCATCACGGTGAAGCGGCTGAGGTCGCGGCGGTGCTGCGTGCCGGGCACGATGCCGGGGCCGCCGAACAGCGGCATGCCCCACAGGCTGGCCGCGCCCTCGGCCGGCGTGCCGCCGCCCATCGCCTGGTGCAGGCAGCCGAACATCAAATCGGGCAGCATCTGGCCGACTGCGTGGCGCGCGGTGACGGCGCTCGGCCGCGGCGCGTGCAGGATCGAGCCTTCCGGTGCGCTGACCGTCACGGTCGCGAGCGAGCCCGCGTTGTTGAGGATCGCCGGACCGACGATGCAGCGCACGCCGAACGCGGTGTAGGCGTCGGTATAGCAGAACGGCACGTTGATGCCGTAGCCCGAGTGCGCCGAGGTGCCGGCGTAATCGACATGGATGCCTGTGTCGGAGACGGTGAGCGCGGCCTTGAGCTCGATCGGTGCTTCGAAGCCGTCGACCGTCATGCTGTGATGCCAGGTGCCCTTTGGCAGGTTGCTGATTTCGCTCAGCATCGCTTCGCGCGAGTTGCCGATCACGAACCGGGCGATCTCGTCGAGCGTCTCGAGCGCGAACTCGTCCATCATCTCGACCAGGCGGCGGCAGCCGGTTTCGTTGCACGCGGCCAGCGAGTGGAGGTCGCCTTTGACCTGCGTCGGCTCGCGCACGTTGGCCTCGACGATCGCGAACAGGTGCGGGTTGAGCTTGCCCGCCTCGGCGAGCGGCATGATCGGGATGCACAGGCCTTCCTCGAACACGCTGCGGCCGTCGGCGCCGAAGCCGATGCCGCCGATATCGACCACGTGCGCGGTCGAGGCGAACAGTGCCACCAGCCGGTCGTTCTTGAAGGCGGGCGTGACGACGGTGAAGTCGTAGAGGTGGCCGGTGCTGAGCCAGGGATCGTTGGTGAGATAAACGTCGCCCGGCTTCATGGTGTGCGCCGGGTAGCGCTCGAGGAAATGGCCGACCGACAGGGCCATCGAGTTGACGTGGCCCGGCGTGCCGGTGACGGCCTGCGCGATCATGCGGCCGGCCGGATCGAACACGCCGGCCGACAGGTCGCCCGCCTCGCGCACCGCGGTCGAGAAGGCGGTATGGATCAGGGTCTGCGCCTGCTCCTCGACCACGGCGATGAGGCGGTTCCACATGATCTGCATGTGGATGGCGGCGGTAGGATCGTTACGAGGGTCGTTGCGAGTCATGAGCGTCGCTCCAACACGATGTGACCGAAGCGATCGATTCGGGCATCGAACACGGCCGATACGACGGTCGCGGTCTGTGCCTCGGCGATGATCGCCGGTCCGTCGATCCGGCTGCCCGGCGCGAGATCGTCGCGCCAATATACCGGCACGTCCTTGTATTCGCCCAGTAGCCCGTCGAACAGCCGGCGCTGCTGGCTCGGCGACGGCCGCGACTCGCGCGGCACCGGCGGATCACCGGCCGTGCCGCCGACCGAGGCGCTCATGGTGATCGACCAGGCGAGGATCTCGACCTCGACGCCCGGGACGGCGCGGCCGAAGATCTCGGCATAACGCGCCTCGAACAGCTCGCGCAGCAGCGCCGCATCGCCGTCGGTCAGGTCGCGCAGCGGCAAGTCGACCGCGATCTCGTGGCCCTGGCCGATGTAGCGCATCTCGACATGGCGATGCTCCTCGATCGCGGCACCCGGCGCGCCCGTCGCCACGATCTGGCGCGCTTCGCCCGCCATCTCGCGCAGCATGGCGTTGACAGTACCGGCGTCGAAGGTGCCGAGGCGGAAGAAGCGGCTGCGCACGACCTCGTAGGCGACCGGCGCGCGCAGGAAACCGACCGCCGATCCGACGCCGGCGCTGGTCGGGATGACGATGCGATCCATACCGAGCTTCTCGGCCAATCGCGCGGCGTGCAATGGTGCTGCACCCCCGAACGCGACCAGCGTGCGGTCGCTCAACACCTTGCCGCGCTCGATTGCATGCACGCGAGCGGCGTTGGCCATGTTTTCGCCGACCATTTCGCTCACGCCGTAGGCGGAGTGGACGGCGCTGAGGCCAAGCCGCGTGCCGACATCGCGCTCGAGCGCGGCCTGCGCGGCGGTCGTGTCGAGCGCGAGGCTGCCGCCGGCGAAGCGCCTGGAGTCGATGCGGCCCAGCACGAGGTCGGCGTCGGTCACCGTCGGCGCCGCGCCGCCGCGGCCGTAGCTCGCCGGGCCCGGCTCGGCGCCCGCGCTCTCCGGTCCGACCTTCAGGCGCTTGAGCCGGTCGACCGAGGCGATCGAACCGCCGCCCGCGCCGATCTCGACCATTTCGATGACCGGGATGCGCACCGGCAGGCCGCTGCCCTTGAGGAAGCGATAGATGCGGCCGATCTCGAAGCTGCGCGAGGCTTGCGGGCGGAAGTCGTCGATCAGGCAGATCTTCGCGGTCGTGCCGCCCATGTCGAACGACAGCACGCGCGGCAGGCCGCTTTCGCGGGCGATACCGGCGGCGAGGATGGCGCCGCCCGCCGGCCCCGACTCGACCAGCCGGATTGGAAAGCGCATCGCCGTGTCGAGCGTCGCCAGGCCGCCGCCCGACAGCATCAGGTAGAGCGGGCAGGCAAGACCGGTCGCCTTGAGCTGGCGCGACAGCCGCTCGAGGTAGCCCGCCATCAACGGCTGGACGTAGGCGTTGCAGGCGGTCGTCGAGAAACGGTCGTACTCGCGCACCTCGGCGCAGACTTCGCTCGACAGGCTGATCGAGACCGCGGGCAGGTGCTTGGCGAGGATGTCACGCACCCGCCGCTCGTGATCGGGGTTGGCGTAGGCATGAAGCAGGCCGATCGCGAGGCTCGCGATCTTCTGTTCCTGCAGCTCCGGCACCAGCGCGGCGACCGCCACCTCGTCGAGCCGGCGCAAGACCTGGCCCTTGGCACTCATGCGTTCGGGCACCGTGAAGCGCAGGTCGCGCGGAATGAGCGGCGCCGGCTTCTCGATGAACACATCATACTCGGAGAAGCGATCCTCGTAGCCGAGCTCGAGTGTGTCGCGATGGCCCTCGGTGCCGATGAAGGCGGTGCGGGCGCCCTTGCGCTCGATCAGCGCGTTGGTGGCGAGCGTGGTGCCATGGATCACCAGGTCGACCTCCGCCGGTGTCACGCCCGCTTCGGCCAGCGCCTGTGCAATCCCCTGCAGCACCGCCTGCTCGGGCGCGCGCGGCGTCGTCAGGACCTTTGTCGTTACAGAGCGACTGCCGATCTGGACGGCAATGTCGGTGAAGGTGCCGCCGATATCGACACCGACGCGCACATCACCTGTAGAACTGGCCATTTCTTACGCTTTTCTCACAGATCGACTCCTGTCGCATCGCAGCCTTGCAATGTCCAGCGAGCGTTTCACGCGGCTGTGAGGCGTGGCCTTGCGACGGTCGAGATAGGGTTTTCCTCAATCGGAACAACGCTCCGACCCGCAAGGAGAGCTGCCATGGCCGTCCTCAACGTCAACGGAAAGTCACTGCAGGCGAACGCCGATCCGCGCACGCCATTGCTCTGGGTGTTGCGCGACACGCTCGGCCTGACCGGCACCAAGTACGGCTGCGGTATCGCCCAGTGCGGCGCCTGCACCGTGCACATCGACGGCGTGGCGACGCGCTCCTGCCAGGTGCCGCTGAGTGCTGTCGCAAGCGGCAAGAAGATCGTCACCATCGAGGGGCTCGCCCAGGATGGCAAGCTGAACAGGATCCAGCAGGCGTGGCTCGACAACGACGTGCCCCAGTGCGGCTACTGCCAGAGCGGCATGATCATGGCGGCCACCGCACTGCTCGCGGCCAAGCCCAATCCGACCGACGCCGACATCGACGCGGCCATGACAAACATCTGCCGCTGCGGCACCTATCAGCAGGTGCGCGAGGCGATCCATGCCGCCGCGAAGGCGTAGAGGGAGGCGCGTCATGACGATCCAGACACCTGTCGGCCGTCGCGGCTTCCTCGCCACCGCCGTCGCCGGTGGCTTCTCGCTCGGCTTCTCCTTTCCCTGGACGTCGGCCGAAGCCGCCGAGGTGCAGGAGCTCAACGCCTGGGTGGTGATCCATCCCGACGACAAGGTCGTGATCCGCATCGCCCGCTCCGAGATGGGGCAGGGCACGCTGACCGGCCTCGCCCAGCTCGTCGCCGAGGAGCTCGGATGCGACTGGTCGAAGGTCACGACCGAGTATCCGACGCCGGGCGAGAACGTGCGCCGCCACCGCGTCTGGAAGAACTTCTCGACAGGCGGCAGCCGCGGCATCCGCGAGAGCAACCAGTATGTCCGGGAGGGTGGCGCGATCGCGCGCGAGATGCTGATCGCGGCGGCTGCGGCGGAATGGAAGGTGCCGGCGGCCGAGTGCAAGGCGGCCGACAGCAAGGTGACCCACAGCTCGGGCAAGTCGGCGACCTATGGCCAGCTTGCTGCTGCTGCGGCGAAGCTCGAGCCGCCGAAAGAGGTGACGCTCAAGGACCCGAAGGACTGGAAGATCGCCGGCAAACCGCTGAAGCGGCTCGACACGCTGCCGAAACTCACCGGCCAGATGGTCTACGGCATCGACGTGCGCCTGCCCGGCATGCTGATCGCGGCGGTGCATGCCTGCCCGGTGCATGGCGGCAAGCTCAAGAGCTTCGATGGCGCCAAGGTCGAGAAGATGCCGGGCGTGAAGAAAGTGCTGTCGATCGACAGCAACGCCGTCGTGGTGGTCGCCGACACCTACTGGAATGCCAGGACGGCGCTCGAGAAGCTGCCGGTCCAATGGGATATCGGCAAGGCGGGAGAAATCCAGCAGGACCAGATCACCGCCATGCTGAAGGAGGGCCTTGACGCCAGCGAGGCCTTCGTCGGCAACAAGGCGGGTGACGCGAAGGCGGCGATCGACGGCGCGGCCAGGAAGGTCGAGGCGGTCTATGCCTTCCCGTGGCAGAGTCACGCCAACATGGAGCCGATGAACGCGACTGCGCTCTATACGCCTGACAAGTGCGAGGTTTGGTGCGGCACGCAGAACGGTGAAGCGGCGCTCGCTGCCGCGGCCGAGGCGGCGGAGCTGCCGGTCGGCAAGTGCGACGTCTACAAGCAGATGCTGGGCACCGGCTTCGGCCGGCGCGGCCGCGCCGACTATGTCCGGCAGGCGGTGCTGGTGGCGAAGCAGATGCCGGGCACGCCGGTCAAGCTGATCTGGTCGCGCGAAGAGGACATGACGCACGACACCTACCATCCGACGACGATGTGCAAGCTGACCGGCGGCCTCGACAAGGATGGCAAGCTGGTCGGCCTGCATGTGCGCATCTCCGGCCAGTCGATCCTGGCCGGGCTGGCGCCGCAGAACCTGCAGAAGGGCATGGATCCCGCGACCTTCCAGGGCTTCGCGGCCGGCGGCGCGGAAGCGGCATACGGCTACAACGTGCCGAACCTGCTGATCGACCACGCCATGCGCAACCCGCACCTCACGCCGGGATTCTGGCGCGGCGTGAACACCAACCAGAACGCCGTCTACATGGAATGCTTCATGGACGAGCTGGCGGAAGCGGCCGGGCAGGATCCACTCGCCTTTCGCCTCAAGATGCTGAAGCCCAAGTACGCCGCCGTGCTCGAGGCGACGGCGGAGAAGGCGGGCTACGGCAAGCCGCTGCCCGCCGGCCACTTCCACGGCATCGCGCAGATCATGGGCTACGGCAGCTATGTCGCGGGCGTGGCCGAGGTCTCGGTGAGCAGCGACGGCGTGCTCAAGATCCACAAGATCACCGCCGGCACCGACCCGGGCCACATCGTCAACCCGGCGCAGGTCGAGCGGCAGATCGCCGGTTCGTTCGTCTATGGCCTGTCGGCCGCGCTCTATGGCGAGATCACGCTCAAGGACGGCGCCGTCGAGCAGACCAACTTCGACAGCTACAACGTCATGCGCATGGACGAGATGCCCCGGGTCGAGGCGACGCTGGTGCCGTCGGGCGGCTTCTGGGGCGGCGTCGGCGAGCCGACCATTGCGGTGGCCGCGCCGGCGGTCCTGAATGCGATTCACAAGGCGACCGGCAAGCGCGTGCGCATCCTGCCGCTGATGAACAACGATCTGAAGAAGGGAGCCTGACACGGCCAGCCGTCGTACCGTCCTCAAGCTGTTGGCGACCGCCGGACTCGCGCCGGCGGTCGTTTCCGCTCAGGGGGCTGCGAGAGTCGTCGTGGTGGGCGGCGGCTTTGCCGGCGTCGCCTGCGCGCGCGCCGTCGGCAAGCTCGACGCCAACCTGCAGGTCACGCTCGTCACCGGCGGCAAGAGCTTCAGCGCCTCGCCGTTCAGTAACTCGGTGATCGCAGGCCTGCGTGAGCCGGCGCAGCAGGCGTTCACCTACGGCGCCGTCGCCGCCGCGGGCATCAGGGTGGTGACCGAGATGGCCGTGTCCGCCGATCCGGAGGCGCGGACGGTCGCGCTCGCGGGCGGCGGAAATCTGCCGTACGACCGGCTGGTGATCGCGCCCGGCGTCGGCATGAAGTGGAACGCGATTGCGGGCTACAGCGAAACCGCGGCCGAGAAGATGCCGCACGCCTGGACGGGCGGCGCACAGGTGATGCTCCTGCGCCGGCAGCTCGAGGCGATGCCGGACGGCGGCCTGGTCGTGATCGCCGCGCCCGCGACGCCCTATCGCTGCCCGCCGGCGCCGTACGAGCGCGCGAGCCTGATCGCGCACTATCTCAAGGCGAAGAAGCCCCGGTCGAAGGTGCTGATCCTCGACGCCAAGGACACCTACTCGAAGCAGCATCTGTACGAAGAGGCATGGCCGCAGCTCTACCCTGGCCTGATCGAGCGCGTGCCGCTCAGCGCCGCCGGCAACGTGACATCGGTCGATCCGGCGACGATGACGGTCAAGACCGACTTCGAGGACTACAAGGCCGCGGTCGCCAACATCATCCCGCCGCAGAAGGCTGCCGACATCGCCGCCCACGCCGGCGTCGCCGATCGCACCGGCTGGTGCCCGATCGAGCCGGTGGCCTTTGAATCGACCCTGCAGCCCGGCATCCACGTGTTGGGCGATGCGGCACTGATGGGCGCCATGCCCAAGGCCGCGCACGCGGCGGCGGTGCAGGGCAGGGTCTGTGCTGCAGCGGTGGTCGCCAGGCTGCGAGACCGCGCGCCCGACGAGCCGCAGCTCGACAATCTTTGCTACAGTCTCGCGGCGCCCGACTGGGGCTTCGTCGAGACCAACAAGTACCGGCCGGAAAATGGCCTGCTGACCGCGCTGCCCGGCGCGATCAACACCAGCCCGCTCGGCGCCAGGCCGGATGTGCGGGCCGCCGAGGCCAGGAGCGACGAAGCGTGGTTCCGCACCCTCACGGCTGAGCTCTTCTCATGAAGCGCATGCTTTGTGCGCTGCTGCTCCTGCTGCCGGGCCTCGCCTCGGCGCAGCAGGATTCGATGCCGTCGCTGACCGGCAAACCGGGCGATCCCACGCGCGGTCGCGCCATCGTCGCCAATCGCTCGGTCGGACTCTGTCTCCTGTGCCATAGCGCACCGATTCCGGAAGAGCGCTTCCAGGGTAATCTCGCGCCGAATCTGGCAGGCTCGGGATCGCGCGCGACGCCGGACCAGCTCAGGTTGCGCGTGGTCGACGCCGCGCGTCTGAATCCGGACACGATCATGCCGCCCTATTATCGGGTGGACGGCCTGACGCGGGTTGCCAGGAATTTCCAGGGCAAGACCATCCTCACCGCCGGGCAGATCGAGGATGTGGTCGCCTATCTCGCGAGCCTCAAGGAGTGACATGACCCCTCGTCGTCCCGAGCGAAGCGAAGCGAAGTCGAGGGACCTTTTTGTTCGGCGACGAAAAACAGGCCCCTCGGCCGCGCTCCGGGCGACGATTGGTCGACGCTCCTTCCTTGCCGGTGCCGTCACCGTCGTTCCGTTCGCCGCGCAGGCGACTCCGGAGGTGCTGGCGGCCGTCATCAGGGAGGTGACCGGCGATGCGCCGTTGCGCGAGGGCAGGGTGACGCTCGACATTCCGCCGCTGGTCGAGAACGGCAACGCCGTTCCGCTCACCGTCAAGGTCGACAGTCCGATGACGGACGACGATCACGTCAAGGCGATCCATGTCTTCAACGAGAAGAACCCGCAGCCACACGTCTTCAATGCCTGGCTGTCGCCGGCCAACGGGCAGGCGCGGATCGCGACGCGCATCAAGCTCGCCGACAGCCAGAAGGTCGTGGCAATTGCGGAGACCAGCAAGGGTGAGTTCTGGTCGGCGCACACCGATGTGATCGTCACCATCGCGGCCTGCATCGAGGACGTCACCTGATGGCCAACGTGCTCGTCAACGCGCCCAGGACGGCGAAGAAGGGCCAGGTCGTCGAGATCAAGGCGCTGATCATGCACGTCATGGAGACCGGCTACCGGCCCGGCACCAACGGCCGCATCATCCCGCGCAACATCATCCAGGACTTCACCGCGACGTGGAACGGCCGCGAGATCTTCCGCATGAGGATGTCGCCGGCGATCGCCGCCAATCCCTTCGTGTCGTTCTCGGCCGTCGCGAGCGAAAGCGGCATCATCGCCTTCCGCTGGAGCGGCGACGCGGGTTTCGTCGCCGAGCACCAGGTCGCCATCACGGTGACATGAGGAGCCTGCGGCTGGCGGCCGTCCTGCTGGCGGTGTTCACGGGCTCGCTGGCGTTGGCGCTGGCGCAGGGCGATAGCCGCCATTCGGGCTATCAGGACATGGGCCCGGCGCTGCGGAAGATGCAGGACGACGACACCGCCAATCCCGCCATGCTGTTCGTCCAGTCGGGTGAAGCCCTCTGGAGCCAGAAGGCGGGCGCGGCCGGCAAGTCGTGTGCGGACTGTCACCAGCATGCGACCGTCAGCATGAAGGGCGTCGCGGCGCGCTATCCAGCGGTTGCTGGCGAAACCGGCGAGCCGGTCGACCTCGAAGGGCGCATCAACCTCTGCCGCACGAACCACCAGCAGGCGCCCGCGCTGGCGACCGAGAGCGACGAGCTGCTGGGATTGTCGGCCTACGTCGCGCTTCAGTCGCGCGGCCAGCCGATCGCGCCGCCGAACGACGTGCAACTTGCAGCGCTGCGCGCCAAAGGTGCCGAGATCTTCCGGCAGCGCCAGGGTCAGCTCAATCTCAGCTGCGCCAATTGCCACGACGACAATCCCGGGAAGAAGCTCGCCGGGGCGACCATCCCGCAAGGCCATCCGACCGGCTATCCGATCTATCGCCTGGAGTGGCAGGCGCTCGGGTCGTTGAAGCGCCGGCTGCGAAACTGCGTTGTCGGCACGCGGGCGGAAGCCTGGCCCTTTGACGCCGCGGAGTATCTGGCGCTCGAGAGCTACCTGATGGAGCGCGCACGGGGCATGGCAATGGATGCGCCGGGCGTGCGCCCCTGACGTACACGCGGGAGGTCGCATTGACGCCGCGCGCGGCCTTGCCCTAAGAGGCGGGCGCGATGATCCGACGCCGGACACTGCTCTCTTTCGCGCCAGTGGTGTCGTTGGCGCCAGCCACCGCGCTTGCCCAGACGATGGAAGTCCGGTTCGGCACGTCGACTGCAGGTGGTGGTTTCGCGCCCTATGCCGCAGCGCTGGTCGATGCGCTGAAGAGCGTCGACCCGGTCCTCGACATCAAGCCGGTCATCACCGGGGGAGCGACCGACAATGCCGATCGGCTGCAGCGGAGCGACATCGATATCGGCCTGGTGAGCGGCGAGGTCATGTACGAATGGCTGTCCGAACATCCGGACAAGCCGAAGCTTCGGGTCATCAGCGTGATCTATTCGACGCCGGGTATGTTCGCCGTGCGCCCGGACACACGCTACCACCGCATCCGCGATCTGGTGGGCCGGCCGGTCGTCTGGAGCCCGCGCGGCACCGGCAGCGCCGTGCAGGCGCGCTATGTGATGCAGGGCCTCGGGCTCGACATCGATCGCGACTTCGAGCCGATCTATCCCGAGAGCTTCGCCGACGGTCCGACCATGGTGATCGATCAGCGGGCCGCCGCGCTGTGGGGCAGCGGTTATCGCTGGCCGGGCTTCGTCGCGCTCACCAACCAGCCGGCCGGCGCTCGCTTCATCGTGCCGACGGCGGCGGAGATCGCCCAGATCCGCGCCAAGTATCCTTTTCTCGCCGAACTCACGGTGCCGGGCGGCATGTATCCCGGCCAGTATGAGCCGCTCACCACGGTCGGCGCCTGGAGCTACATCCTTGCCCGGCCGGATCTCGACGACGGGGTCGGCTATCGTCTCGCCCGGTCGCTCTATCGGGCCGAGCGGGCCGCCATGCCGTCCAAGCACACGGTGCAGACGACGGCGCGCAATACCCTCGCGGCAATCGGCTCGCTCGATGCGCTGCAGCCGGGTGTCGTGCGCTTCTATCGCGAGGCCAGGCTCATTCAGTGAGTTTCTTCCGCGGTCGGCGCCGGCGGGAGATTTTCGTGCTGCGCGGCCGGGAGCAATCGACGACCGCTTTCATTGAGGCCGATTGCGGGCCCGCTTATGACAGTGGGCCATGTCCCTGTTCGCCGACGAAACCGCCCTCTGGACCATCGCCGCTGCCGGCCGGGTCGAGGGCTGTATCGTGCGCGAGCAGGGCCGCTGGCGGCTCTCCTGGTTCGACGGCGCCGACCGCCGGCTGGCGAGCTACGCCGGCCCGGTGGACGACGACCTCGAGGGCCTCGCGGCCGCGCTGGGCGCGCGCTTGGGACAGCCGGTCGAGCTGCAATCCCTACCGTCTTGAGATTTCGGCCGCCCGGCCCGAAAGTGACCTCATGAGCAACGGCCCATGAGCACCCAGGGGGAGATGGACGCCATCGATCGCAAGATCGTGGCGCTCCTGCAGGAAGACGCCAGCCTGTCGCTGGCGCAGATCGCCCATCGCGTCGGGCTGTCGCAAAGCCCGTGCTGGAAGCGCATCCAGCGGCTCGAGAAGGCCGGCGTGATCCTGAAGAGGGTGGCGCTGGTCAATCCCGAGGCGGTCGGCATGGGCCTGACGGTCTTCGTGTCGGTCGAAACCGGCGATCATTCGACCGCCTGGCTCGCCCGCTTCGCCCAGACCATCTCGGCGATGCCGGAGGTGATGGAATTCCATCGAATGGCCGGCGACATCGACTACATGCTGCGGGTCGCGGTGCCCAACATGCAGGCCTACGATGCGTTCTACAAGCGGCTGATCGACACCATGCCGCTCAAGAACGTCACCTCGCGCTTCGCCATGGAGCGCATCAAGTCGACCACCGCCTACCCTCTGCCGGCCGAAACCAGGGCGCCCAAAAGGCGCTGATCCAAGCGCTGACCGGTTGGACGACAGCGCGCACCGGGCGGTACGGTCTGGAACCGAATACCGCCCAGGAGCGTTCCGATGACTGTGCATGCGCTGAAGACCGGGAAGGTCGCCAACCTTCGTTCCAGGGTGTCGCCCGAGGAATGGCAGGCTCGCGTCGATCTCGCCGCCTGCTATCGGCTGATGGACCTCTACGAGATGACGGACCTGATCGCCAACCACATCTCAATGCGCGTGCCGGGCGAGCCCGATCACTTCCTGATCAACGCCTACGGCCTGCTGTACGACGAGATCACGGCCTCGAGCCTGCTGAAGATCGACCACGAGGGCAACATCCTCAGCAAGCCCGAGTTCGTGGGCGGCGTCGATTACGGCGCGAACCGCGCCGGCTTCGTGATCCACAGCGCGATCCACATGGCCAAGCCCGACGTCAACTGCGTGATCCACACCCACACCTGGGCCGGCATGGCGGTGTCGACCATGGAATGCGGGCTGTTGCCCAACACCCAGACGTCGATGCGCTTCGCCAGGATCAGCTACCACGACTTCGACGGCGTGGTGATCGACACGAAGTACCGCGAGAAGCTGGTCGAGGACCTCGGCGACAACAACGCCATGATCCTGCGCAACCATGGCCTGCTCACCGCGGCCAGGACGATACCGGAAGCGTTCAATGCCATGCATCGCCTCGAACTGTCCTGCAAGACACAGATCGCGGCGATGTCCTGCAACACCAAACTGATCGAAGTCCCGGCCGACGTGGTCGAGGCGACCTACCAGAATTACCAGCCGCAGGTGCGCCGTCCGTTCGGCGTGCTCGATTGGCCGGCGTTGCTGAGGAAGCTCGACCGCATCGATCCGGGCTTCCGCGACTGACTTGGACACGCCGCACGCCTCGATCAAGGCGTTCGCCGTCGTGGCGTGCGGCTACTGGGTGGCACCCAACTATCGCCTCGTCGCCTGGCTGCTGACCGGCAGCCTGGCGGTGCTGGTCGGGGCCAATGTCGGCATCGCGCTCTGGCTCAACATCTGGAACCGCGATTTCTTCAACGCGCTGGACAAGAGGGACCTCGGCCTCCTCTTGCACCTGCTCTGGGTGCTCGCCGCGATCGTGATCTCGGCCGGCATCGGCGTTGCGATCCAGCTCCACCTCAAGCGCCGCCTGCAGATGAACTGGCGGATCTGGCTGTCGCACACCACGGTGCATCGCTGGCTGCACTCCGGCCGCCAGTACCAGCTCGGCTTGCTGGCCGACGAGATCGACAACCCCGACGGCCGCATCGCCGAAGACATCCGCATCTCGACCGAGTACGCCGTCGAGTTCGCGGCCTCGATCCTGCAGTGCGTCCTTCAGCTCGTCACCTTCCTCGGCGTGCTGTGGACCCTGTCGGGTGACTTCTCGGTCACGCTGTTCGGCACCACGACGAACATCCCCGGCTACATGGTGTGGTGCGCGCTGGCCTACGCGCTGATCGGCTCGCTGCTGACCTATGCGCTGGGCCGCGGCCTGATCGATGCCGGCAACCTGCGGCAGGGGCGCGAGGCCGATTTCCGCTCGGTGCTGGCGCGTGCCCGCGAGCACGCCGAGGGCATCGCCCTGATGCGCGGCGAGGACGACGAGCGCGAGCGGCTGCGCGGCTCCCTGTTCGACCTGCGCAGCGCCTGGAACCGCCAGACCTTCGGCCAGGGCAACCTTTCGCTGCTTACCAGCTCGCTCGCCTACCTGGCGCCGATCGTGCCGCTGATCGTCGCCCTGCCGCGCTATCTCTCGGGCCAGATCCAGCTCGGCGGGCTGATGCAGACGGCGCAGGCCTTCTCGAGCGTGCAATGGGCGCTCTCCTGGCTGATCGACAACTTCCCCAGGTTCGCCGAATGGCGCGCCTCGACCAATCGCGTGGTGCACCTGCACGAGGCGCTGACCGACCTCGAGGAGAGCCACGAGATGGCCGAGCACGAGCGCATCAAGCTCCATGAGCCGACCGAGTCGGACCTGCTGGTGATGCGCGAGCTCGGCCTGACGCGGCCCTCGGGCGAGACGCTGGTGGCCGAGGCCGAGATCGAGATCGGCCGGCCCGAGCGCGTCCTGATCCGCGGCCAGTCGGGCTCCGGCAAGAGCACCATCATGCGCGCCGTTGCCGGCGTCTGGCCGTGGGGCAGGGGCGACATCCACCTGCCCAAGGGCAGCATCCTGTTCATGCCGCAGAAGCCGTACTTCCCGCTCGGCACCCTGCGCGAAGCGCTCTGCTACCCCAAGGCGCCCGAAGGCATCACGGATGAGGTGCTGAAGGAGACGCTGCACAAGGTCGGCCTCGACCACCTGAAGGAGCGGCTCGACGAGACCGAGCGCTGGGACCTGATCCTGTCCGGCGGCGAGCAGCAGCGCGTCGCCTTTGCGCGCACGCTGGTTCACAAGCCGGACTGGATCTTCATGGACGAGGCGACGTCGGCGCTCGACGAGGCGGGGCAGGAGATGGTGATGAAGCTCCTGATCGAGGAGCTGCCCGAGACCTCGATCGTCAGCATTGGCCACCGGCCGGGGCTGGAGGTCTTCCACACCCGCGAGCTCACCCTGGTGCCGGGCGAGCAGGGCGCCCGTCTGCGCAAGCCCGAGGTCGGCAAGCGCTCGCTGAAGGAGGTCTACCGCCGCATGTCGGTGGCAAGTCGCGCCCACCGCCGCTCGCCGGGCTTCTGGAAGACCTTCGCGACCAACGTCCGCAGCCGTTGACGACCCGCCGGCTTCGCACGATTTCCCATCCACATGGGAAGCGCAAAACGTTGACCCGCCTGCATTTCAGGCGATTCTTCCCACCTTCCCGCGACCCCTCTTTTTGCCAAATCCTGTGGATATCTACAGGACCTCGTGGAAGCCGATCGCGACCCGGTCCGGCGTCCGGGCGGCGACGCCGACGAAGGTCGCGCGCTCCAGCCCCTTGAGCGCGGCGTCGGCGGTCTCGAACCGCGGGGCGGTGCGGAAGTGGTAGCTGTCGAACGGCACCAACTCGCCTTGGGACATGCGGGCCAGGATGTCGGGGCTCGCGACCCTGAGGCCCTCGTTCTGCACGTAGACCAGCGCGCCCGACCTGGCGCGGATGGTGTAGCGCGCCACCACCTCGATGGTGCCGTCGGGCCGCACGATCTGCCAGTCGGCGCCGCCCGGCAGGATCTCACCCTCCAGCATCGGCCCCGCGACCTCGCCGCCCAGGATGTCGATGATCCGCCGGTGCCCGCGCGCCGTCTGGCCGAGATCCTGTATCGGCCCGACCTTGGCCTTGATCGCGAAGGCGAAGCGGGTCCGGGGCGCGGTGGCGATGAAAGTGTCGATGTCTTGCATGAGAACACTTTCCTCCCCTTGGCGGAGTCCGCCAAGGGGAGGAGGGCTTTGAGGCGAAGGGAGGTGGGTTTGCGCTAAGCCGCCTTCGGCTTCCCCAACAAGTGATCGGAAATGATGCGCTGCTGGATCTCGCTCGTGCCCTCGAAGATCTTGGTGAGCCGCGCGTCGCGCCAGTAGCGCTCGACGGCGTGCAGGGTGGTGTAGCCCGCGCCGCCGAAGATCTGCAGCGCCTCGGAGGTCACGCGCTCGGCCATCTCGGAGGCGTGGAACTTCACCATCGCCGCCTCCTTGTCGCAGCGCCGCTTGCCGTCGATCTCGTCGCACACGAAGTACATGAGCTGCCGCGACGCCTCGATCTCGGTCGCCATGCGGGCGAGCCGGAAGCGGGTGTTCTGGAACTCGCCGATCGCCTGGCCGAACTGCCGCCGCTCCTGCGCGTAGGCTGTGGCGTCCTCCAAAGCGCCGCGGGCCAGGCCGATCGCGCGCGCCGCGGTGTGGGCGCGGGCGCGCTCGAGGCCGGCGGAGATGTAGTAGAAGGCGCGGCCTTCCTCGCCGATCAGCGCCTCGGCCGGCAGGCGGCAATTGTCGAAGGCGAGCTCCCAGGTCTTCCAGCCGAAGTAGCCGATCTTCGGAATCGGCGCGCCCTTCACGCCCGGCGGCAGGGTCCCGCGCGGCTTCTCGATCAGGAAGGAGGACAGACCGACATGCTTGCGCCTGGGATCGGGCGAGTCCGACGTACGCGCAACCAGCATGATGTAATCGGCGCCGTCGGCGAAGGTGCACCAGTACTTGTTGCCGTTGATCACCCAGCTATCGCCGTCCCTGCGGGCGCGGCACGAGATGTTGCCGAGGTCCGAGCCGACGTCGGGCTCCGACATCGCCGCCGCGCCCAGGAACTCGCCTTTCGCGGCGCGCGGCAGGAACACGGCGCGCTGCGCGTCGGTCATGCCGCGGCCGGCACTGAGCCCGTTGCCGCGGGCGATGATGCTGGCGACGCTCATCCAGGCCCGCGCCAGCTCCTCGGTAATCAGGCAATACTCGAAGACGCCCAGCCCCAGGCCGCCATACTGCTCGGGGATGACGATGCCGAAATAGCCCATGTCGGCGAGCTTCTGGATCAGCTCGCGCGGGATGTCGCCCTTCTCAGGGTCGAGCTTGTTGGCGAGCGGCAGCACCTCCTTCATGGCGAAGGCGCGCGCCGTCTCCTGGATCATGCGGCGCTCGTCGGTCATGTAGCCCATGGCAATTCCTTCTTCGTTCCCGCAGCATAGTAGCGATGAAGTGCGAGACGGGCACCGCGAGTGCGGAGCGGCCGCTTGCTTTAGGGCGTTGACCCAAGCGCGGAGCGCAGGGCCGCTTCGACGTGCTGGGTCAGCCGCTCCCGCCGGGCAGGGTTGGTCATCCCATCGGCGAGGGCGAACGCGCGGAGGATGGGCAGATAGGGCTCGATCGCTGCCGTCAGCGCCACAGAGGACATGCCGGCCAGCCGCGCATATTCGGAGTGTACAGCCGCGTGGAGCGCGTGCGGCCGTGCCGGATCGAGATCTTCCGGCGCGTAGACAAGATCGAAAAGAGCGGTGTGGCAGCGTGCAAGGTCGGCCGCAGCGGCTGCGCGAACCGGAAAGGCCCAGTCGATGATCCTCGGGCCCTGCGCCGTCATGATCACGTTGCTGGGGTGAAGGTCGAGATGGCACAGCCCGTCCCCCGGCGGCAGGCGCTCGATCAGGGCGAGAATGCCAAAGGCGATGTGCCGCGGCATGAGTCGCGCTGCGGAGGCGATCAGGTAGTGCAGGGAGATCATGCCCGGCGGCGGGGGCGTCTCGTGAACGCATCTGTAGAGGCTCGCCAGGATCGCACCCGCCTGCTCGGACGTCATGGCGCCGCTGCGCAAGAGCTGCAGCAGGGTCGGTCCGTCGAGGCGAGACATCACGATGCCGAAGCGCCCGTCCAGGGTCACTTCGTCGAGCACCTCCGGCGCCGGGACGCCGGCGGCGAAGACGGCGCGGGTCATTCGGGCCTCGTAGTCGCCGCGCTCCCACGAGATGCCGGCCCTGAGCAGCTTCACGACCTGTCCGGGTGCCCAGGCGTGGATGTCCGCCACGGCGCCTTCGCCGATTTTCTCTCCCAGGGATCCTCGCATCGCCCGTCCCCCGCGGCGGCAAGCAAACACCAGCAACGGGCAAGAAAGAAGCCCAGCGACCGGAACTTTTGGGTGACGAGTGGTGCCTTGGTCGGATTTGACCCGTGCTACCATGCGTGCACGCTCGATCGTGTGCTGAGGTCGATTCGCCGAGAATCCTGGTTGGGGGTGAAATGCAGGTTCCCGTGCTGGTGGTCTTGCCGTCCCAGGCGCCTCTCAAGGAAGCGGCCGCGGCCTTCCTTGCCGGGGCCGATCACCGCGACGCTCTGAGCTCGGCCAGCGTGCCGTCGGCTGTTGCGCTCGATTCGTCCTTTCCGGCCGTGCCGGTCGGGTCGAGCGGACCCGGCGGGACGCATGCAGCCACGTTGGCTCCCGAAGCGTCGGAGCGGTTCGCGGTTCGTGGCACCGTCGATGTGGACCACGTCTCGAACGTGCCGACCCACGCCGAGGGCCATCCGATCTTCTCCGACCCCGCCATTTCCCCGTTCCTGACCTGCGGCGGGACTCCGCCGGTCGGCGGTGCGGGCGAAGTGCAGCAGCGGCTCAAGACCGCCGCGCTCGCCGCACGTGGCCTCGACGGCGCGAAGGTCGCCGTCGCGATCATGGACACCGGCATCAATCTCGCCCACCTGCAGGCCCAGCCGCTGAGCAAGGACGCTTTCCTGGATATCGCGAATTCCTGGGTGGTGCCGGGCACGACGACGACGCCCGGCTTCCACCCCCTCGATCACGGCACCATGTGCGCCTACGACGTGCTCATCGCCGCGCCGAAAGCCACGCTGCTCGATTATCCGGTCCTCGGGTCCAAGGCGCCGGGCGGCGCCCTGGGCGGCAGTGTGCTGAGCCTTGCCTTCAAGGCCTATTCGCAGATCATGTCGTCGTGGGCCGTTTCCTTCGATCCGAACGGCCTCTCCAGGTACGACGCGCTGGTCATCAGCAACGCCTGGGGCATTCTCCATCCGACCTCGGATTTCCCGGAAGGCCATCCGGGACGCTACATCGACAATCCCAATCATCCCTTCAATCAGCTCGTGGGGATGCTGGTGCGCAGCGGCGCCGACATCGTCTTCGCCGCCGGGAATTGCGGCAGCCCGTGCGCCGACATCTCGTGCAGCGGCCTCACGACCGGGATGATCACCGGCGCCAATGCGCTGGCCGATGTCCTCACCCTCGCGGGCTGCGATACGGCGGACGAGCGGGTCGGCTACTCCTCGCAGGGGCCGTCGATCGCCAACATGTTCCAGAACAAGCCCGACGTGACGGCCTACACGCACTTCCAGGGATCGCTGGTCGCCGGGGCGAACGCGCCCGATGGCGGGACTTCGGCGGCCTGCGCCGTGGCCGCGGGCTGCGTCGCGGCGCTGCGCACCCGGCTGAAGCCGTCGGCCACGCCGTCGGCCGGCCTTTTCGATCAGCTCCGCGCGACCGCGCGCCGGCCGCCCGGCGTCGCTGCCGCGGGTTGGAACGCGGACTATGGCTTCGGCATTATCGATCCGGAAGCCGTGGCCCAACACTTCGGAGTCTGAAGGAGCACATGGCCGATCCGAAGAGGGTCCTGATGACGATCGTTGCGGACAAGCCTCCCAGCCTGGCCGAGGCGGCGGCGTTGCTCGGAGTCGCGGTCGCGGACCTGAACGAGGCCTTCGGCGTGGTGCCGGTCGATCCTGCCCAGGGGCTCTATGCCGTGGAGATCGACGCCGGAAAGGTCCCGGCGCAATCGGCCGGAGGGGAGCCCTATCGCGGTCCCTTCTCTTCGCCGCGCATCGTCCCGCTCGGGACACCGCGGAACAAATCGTCGTCCGGCGGCGATTCGACGTAGCTGGTCCTCCCCATATGAGTGGGGAGGAAAAACTACATCAGGAATACGCCCTTCCCATCCGCCTGCTTGTCGAACAGCTTGTAGGCTTCTTCCGCCCGGTCGAGCGTCCATTTGTGGGTGAACAGGCTGTCGACGTCGATGCCGCGCTCGATGCAGAAGGTGGCGCACTCCGCCTGGATGACGTTCGAGAAAGTCCAGGAGGCCAGCAGGGTGATCTGCCGTCGCAGCAGATGCGGGCTGACTTCGATCGTCACGTCGCCGCCTTCGCCGACGAAACACATCGTGCCCCAGACCTTGGTGCTGCGGATGGCGTTGAGCCGCGCCTGCGGGTTGCTCGAGGTATCGAGCGTGAGGTCGGCGTAGCGGCCGTGCGTCAGGTCCTTGATCGCCGCGACCGGATCGTTCGAGCCGGGATCGACCACCTCGTCGGCGCCGAATTCCTTCGCGCGCGCCAGCCGTTGCGGATTGGTGTCGAGTGCGATCACCCGCGCGCCCATCGCCTTGGCGAACTGTGTGCCGGCGAGCCCAACCGGTCCCTGGCCGAAGATCGCGATCGTGTCGCGGCCGGAGAGGTTCAGGCGCCGCAGCGCGCCGTAGGCGGTGCCCGAACCGCAGGAGATCGCCGCACCCGCCGAGAAGGTCAATTCTTCCGGCAGCGGCACCATCGTGTTGGCCGGCACCTTGAGGTAGCGCGCGTGTCCGCCATGCGCGTTGCCGCCATACACCTTCACCGGCACTTCCTGGCAGAGCTGCTGCCAGCCGGATCGGCAATGGGCGCACTGGGTGCAGCCCTGGTAGTGATGCACCATCATGCGATCACCGACCCTGGCTTCGGCGGCAGGAACACCGGCGCCGACGGCGACCACCACACCGCACGGCTCGTGCCCCGCAATGGTGCCGGTGACCTGGTTTTTCGGCCGGCGATATTGATGGAGGTCGGATCCGCACATGCCGGACGCCTTCATCTCCAGCACGACCTCGCCCGGGCCCGGCGTCGGATCGGGAAAGTCCATGAGCTCGAGGTTCCGGTCTCCCGTGAACACGACACCGCGCATGATGGTCTCCACCGGTTTCTGGCGGTAGCCTGCGCCTTCACTTCGAGGGAGCGCAAGTCATGACGCCGACCTATCAGGTGCTCGTCGACGACATCAGGGCATTGGGCGTAGAGCAGGTGTTCGGCCTGATGAGCGACGACACGGCAGTCTTCGCAACGGCGCTCGACAGTGCCGGCATCCGCTTCTACGGCGCGCGCCACGAGAACAACGCGATCGCGATGGCCGAGGGCTACGCCTATCGCAGCGGCGGTCTCGGCGTGGCGGTGATCGGCCGCGGCCCCGCCACCGCGAACGGGCTGCATGCGGCGACCTATGCGAGCCGTACCGGCTCGCGCGTGCTGATCATCTACGGCGAGGCCGCGGTGCCGACCGGCGCCGTCAACGGGATCGGGCCCGACTACAAGGGCTTCAACGCCACCGGCGTGCTGGGCGCCGCCGGCATCCGGACATTCGTCGCGACCAGCCCCAACACCGCTCGCGGCGCGCTGGCGGACGCTGTCGCGGCGGCTCAGCAGGGCGGGGTGGCCGCGTTGCTGCTGCCGGTCAATGTGCAGCTTGCCGAGATGGATACGGCCAAGGCGGGACCGGCGTCCGTGGCGAAGCGACCCGCGCAACCGGCCGCACCGCGGCCGGAAGCGATCGAAGCGGCCGTCGCGGTGGTGCGGCAGGCCCGCAAGCCGCTGATCATCGCCGGCCTCGGCGCGCATCGCGCCGGCGCCAAGGCTGCGCTGGAGCAGCTCGCCGACCGGATCGGCGCGCTGCTCGTTACGTCGGCGCGCGGCAAGGACCTGTTCCGCGGCCATCCCTGCAATCTCGGGATCGTCGGCTCGTTCTCGCATTCGGCGGCCCGGCGGATGATCGCCGAAGCGGATTGCGTGCTGGCGTTCGGCGCCGGCCTCAACCTCCTGACCATGAGCTTCGGCCACTCGCTGCCCAAGGTGCCGCTGGTCCAGGTCGACACCGACCGCGGCCATATCGGCCGCTGGCATCCGGCCGACGTCGCGGTGGTCGGGGACGCGCGTCTCGCCGCCGAAGCGCTTCTGGAGGCATTGCCGGCCGGCTCCAACGTCGAGCGGCCGTTCCGCTCCGACGAGACGCTGCGCTTCCTCGCGGAATTCGACATCGGCCGCGACTTCCAGCCCGCCGACACGCCGCGCACGATCGATCCGCGATCGCTCGGCGTGGCGCTGGAGAAGCTGCTGCCGCCGAATCGCAACCTGGTCTACGACGCCGGCAACTTCCTCGGCATCGTGCCCTATCTCTCGGTGCCGGGACCGGGCCATTTCAAGATGACCAGCGACTTCGCCTCGATCGGCCTCGGCTTCGGCACGGCGCTGGGCGTGGCCAAGGCGAAGCCGAACGAGACCACCGTGCTGGTGATCGGCGACGGCGGTTTCCTGATGACCATGGGCGAGCTCGAGACGGTGGTGCGCGAGGACCTGCCGCTGGTCGTCGTGCTGATGAACGACTGTGCCTATGGCGCGGAGCTGCACTTCCTCAAGATGCGCGACCTGCCGGTGGCGAAGTCGGTGTTCCCCGACGTCGACTACGCGCCGGTCGCCGAAGCCTTCGGCTTCCACGCGGCGACCATCCGCACGCTCGACGACCTGAACAAGGTGGCGCAGCTTTTGGCCAAGCCCGACGGGCCGGTCTTCCTGGACTGCAAGCTCAATGCCGCGGTCGCCGCGCCCTTCATGAGCGAGTTCCACGAGTTCGAGACGAGACAGCACTGAGGCGAGAGGCGCATCCGTCAGTGTTGGCCATCTCG
>JAFEFF010000173.1 GCA_018240745.1 Pseudomonadota bacterium | reverse complement strand
CTCGGCTTCGAGTTCAGACGGCAAGCAGCGGGAAGCCACGAGATCTGGGCGAATCCTGCGACCGGCAAGTTCACGACCATCCCCAATCATCCTGGAGATATGCCCGAGGGCACCTTGCGATCAGAGCGCCAGAAACTTATCAGGGTCGATCCCCGCCTGCCGCAGGATCGCGAGAGACGCAAAAACGGCGCGTGATCGCCACGCGCCGTCGGGGAGCTGTTCGCCCTCCAACATACCGTCTCGAAGGGCGATCTCTAGTCTTCGCCGTCAGTTGATCAGGCCGTAGAACTTCCCGGCGTTGGTGCAGGTGATCATCCTCGTCACGTCGGGCGAGACCTCGGCGAACTGCTCGGCGATGAACTTGTCGGAGTTCGGCCACACGCCGTCGCCGTGCGGGTAGTCGGAGCCCCACATCAGGCTCTCCGCGCCCATGTCGTCGATCAGCTTGGCGCCGATGCGGTCGTACTGGAAGGTCGCCTTGCACTGGCGGCGCCAGTAGTCCGACGGCTTCATCTTGAGGCCGAGGTCGGTGAAGCGGTCCTCCCATTCGAAGTCCATGCGGTCGAGCGCGTAGGGAATCCAGCCGCAGCCCGATTCGCCGAAGGCGATGCGCAGGTTGGGGAAGCGCTCGAACACGTTGGCCGACATGACCGCGGCCAGGATGTTCACCAGGTTCATCTGGAAGCCCGAGACCACGGTGAAGAACACCGAGCGGCCGACGCGCCCGCCGTACTTCTCGATCATGCCCGGCGGCACGGTCGGGAAGGTGTGGAAGTGCAGCGGCAGCTGCACGTCGTTGACGGCCTTCCACAGCGGATCCCACATCGGATGCCACATCGGCTCCATGTCCCACGAGCAGGAGAGCTCGAGTCCCTTGATGCCCATCTTGGCGACCCGGTAGATCTCCGTCACCGCAGCGTCGATATCGCCGTACGGCAGGCAGGCGAGGCCGATGTGCCGGTCGGGATAGTGGCTGCAGAAGTCCTTCAGCCAGTCGTTGTAGATGCGCAGCATCTCGTTCGACGCATCCTTGTCGTTGAGCCGGCTCGCCGCGCCCAGAATGCCGTAGATCACCTCGGCATCGACATGGTCGCGGTCGAGATCCTTGATGCGCAGGTGCGGATCGGAGACGCGGCGGATGTCCTTGGCGCCGTCCTCGTACAGGCCGGTCTCGGCCATCACGTCGACGCGGTGATGCTTGCCCTTCTGGTACTTGGCGCCGCCCGGGCCGACGCCGTTCTTGAAGCCGAAGGTCGCGCCGTTATTGGCGGTCCATTTCGGGCCCTCGTCGGTATCGACCACGAAGGGCATGCGGTCCTTCAGCTCGCGCGGGGCCATCGACGTGAACAGGTCGGGGGGCATCCAGGGCAGGTCGAGATGGCAGTCCGCGGAAATCCGATTGTATTTCATGGCGCAGCTCCCTTTGTGCGTGGATTGTGCGCGCTTGCCGCGGCGCCGGGCAAGGGTCAGGTTTCGACTGTCAAAGGGAGAAGCCATGCCCAGGATGACCGGCCGGACGGCCATCGTGACCGGCGCCAGCCGCGGCATCGGCCGCGCCATCGCCGAGCTGCTGGCGGCCGAGGGCGCGCGCGTGGTCTGCGTTGCCCGCACGCTCCACGAAGGTGACCATCGCCTCGAAGGTTCGCTCGACAGCACCGTCGCGGCGATCCGCGCCGCCGGTGGCGAGGCGGTGGCGGCCGCGGCCGACATCTCGTCGGAGACCGAGTGCCTGAAGCTGGCCGAGGCCGCGCGCGCCGCCTGCGGGCCGATCGACACCTTGGTGAACAACGCTGCGCTCAACTATTACATCCCGACCGCCGAGTATCCGACCAGCCGCTGGATCAAGGCCTTCGCGGTCAACGTCCACGCGCCGTTCATCCTGTCGAAGGCGGTGCTGCCCGACATGATCGCGGCCGGCCGCGGGGCGATCGTCAACATCAGCTCGGGCTCGGCGATCGGCCCGGGCCGCGGGCCGTACAAGGACCACACGGTGCGGGGCGGCGTGATGTACGGCGCCACCAAAGCCGCGCTCGAGCGCTTCACCCAGGGGCTGGCGCAGGAAGTATCGCAGCATGGCGGCATCGCCGTGAGCTGCGTGTCGCCCTCGCGCACCGTGCCGACGCCGGGCACCGTCTATCACAAGCTGATGGCGAGCCTCGACGATCCACGCGGCGAGCCGCCCGCCATGATGGCGCGCGCCGTCCTGCTGCTGGCGAGCGCGCCCGCCGACAAGGTCAACGGCCGCGTGACCTACAGCCAGCAGATCCTGAAGGAGTGGGGCTGGATCGACAAAGGCGTCGGCCGCGGCATCGACACGGTGGGGACGGGCTACTCGCAGATCTGACCGGATACGGGTCGGGCCCGGAGAGCGCTGCGAAGTGAATGCCCGTCCGTGTCCGCTAAGCTGCGGGCGGTCCGTGGTCGTCGTCCTCGAAGCCGGCATTGCTCTTGGGCGGGCCTGTTCTCGATTTCGTGTGCTGCCTGAGGTTCACAACTGTCCCCCTGCTGTCGGGATGTAGATGAGGCGGGGTGCCAGGTGGGTGGACGAACCCGCCCCGCCGCGCGCCTTCTGGCTGATAGGCAACATTCTCGAGGTAGACGGTCTCGATACGTCCGTCCGGTCGCTCGATCGAGACGGCGTCGCCTGTCGCTAGTCCTATGAGAGCGAGGCCTCGAAGCGTCGAGATCGGAAGAGTGAGACCGCGAGACACATGCTCCTCACCGTGGACGAGGACGCAACACTCCGTGCGCCCGTCATCAATCCGATACTCGACGCGGCTGTTGATGGTCGCGATTTGAGGCGCAATATCTTCCGGAAGGACGATGGTTGCCGTCGCGAGCTTGCGCCGCAAGAGGCGAAGAAGCCCTTCATTGTGCGGCGGAATCCGCCTGATCATATTTTCGAGAATGGTGAAGTCCTTTGTCGTAACAGAGCAACGTGGGGTGTTGAACATGGCCTATCCCTGCAAGCTTGATGCAAACGCGCAAAAGAAGTGAAGCCGCTTCTCCCGAGCCCCGCCGCGGGCGTGCGTCTCCTTAACGCCGCGGCGAGGCTGGACCGCCTGCGATCAGGCGGTCGGGCTGTGCAGTCCGCATGCCGGTGACAATCAGCATTTCAATGAGACTTCGGGCGACACTGCCGATTCTAGAGGGCCGTCCGGAGAGCGCGCATGAATGCCGCTCGGCGGTTCGACCCGAATGACGGCCAGTTCACGCACGGCGCCGTCCCGGGCCTCCCAATGGATGGATTGTCCGGGAGAAAGCCCAATCAGTGCAGCACCGATCGGTGTAAGGATTGAAATCCGGCCAGCCGAGATGTCCGCCTCCTGAGGGAAGACCAGAATTACCGGCTTCTGCGGCGCGACGTCCGAACGAAACTCCACAGTCGATCCCATCTGCACAACATGAGGCGGAACGATCGGCATGATCCGGGCCCGGTTCAATTCGGCTTGAAGCGCAAAGGCTGCCTCGCCAAATCGATCGCGCTGTACGGCGAGCAGATTGGAAAGCCGTCGATAGTCCTGAGCGTTGATGACGATATCGGGCTTGCTTCTAAGGATGTTCAACTTCTGGACCATGGCGACCCATTCCTCAGGCGCGTTAACGCCTGTGCACTTCATACGGTTGACTGCTGGAGAGGCGCCAAGAACGCGTTAGCTCAACGTACCGCTGAACCATGTGCCCCAAGGCTCGGAGGCGCATGGAGCCGAGCCAGGGGGCTAAGAATGCCGGATGAGCCTGATATCGCGCATGACCAAGGATTTGGTGCATATACTATCTTTGTCAAGACCGGTGTCTGCCGGTGTGCGTCCAATCACGTGCTTGGTGCTCTGGGAACGAGGCAATGGAAGGCGAGTTCGACTACATCATCGTCGGCGCCGGCTCGGCGGGTTGCGTGCTGGCCAACCGGCTCTCGGCGGATCCCAACACGCGCGTGCTGTTGCTCGAAGCGGGTGGCAAGGACAACTGGATCTGGTTCCACATTCCCGTCGGCTACCTGTTCGCGATGGGCAATCCGCGCTCTGACTGGATGTTCAAGACCGAGCCGGAGCCTGGCCTCAACGGCCGCGCGCTCGACTATCCGCGCGGCAAGGTGATCGGCGGCTGCTCGGCGATCAACGGCATGATCTCGATGCGCGGCCAGTCGGGCGACTACGACCACTGGCGCCAGCTCGGCCTCGCCGGCTGGGGCTGGGACGACGTGCTGCCGATCTTCAAGCGCCTCGACGGCCATTTCCTCGGCGACACCGAGCATCACGGCGGCAGCGGCGAATGGCGGGTCGAGGAGATGCGCCTCAACTGGCCGATCCTCGATGCGGTGACGGCGGCGGCCAACCAGATGGGCATCCCGAGGACGTCGGACTTCAATACGGGCGACAACAACGGCGTCGGCTACTTCCACGTCAACCAGAAGCGCGGCGTGCGCCTGTCGACGGCGCGCGCGTTCCTGAAGCCGGTGCTCAAGCGCCCCAACCTTCGGCTCGAGACCGGCGTTCTGGTCGAGAAAGTGCTGTTCGAGGGCCGTCGCGCGGTCGGCATCCAGTTCCGCCAGAACGGCCAGGTCGTGACGGCGCGCACCCGCGGCGAGGTCATCCTGTCGGCCGGCGCCGTCGGCTCGCCGCAGATCCTGCAGCTCTCCGGTGTCGGTCCCGCCGACTGGCTCGATGAGCTCGGTATCCCGGTCGTGCTCGACAAGCCGGGCGTCGGCCGCAACCTGCAGGATCATCTGCAGCAACGCGCGATCTACAAGGTGCAGGGGACCCGAACGCTCAACACGACCTATCATTCGCTGCCGCGCCGTGCCTGGATGGGCATCGAATACGCGCTGTTCCAGACCGGGCCGCTCACCATGGCGCCCTCGCAGCTCGGCATCTTCACCATGTCGTCCGGCGAGCACGAACGGCCGAACATCGAGTTTCACGTCCAGCCGCTGTCGCTCGACAAGTTCGGCGAGCCGCTGCATCGCTTCCCGGCGATCACGGTCAGCGCCTGCAATCTCCGCCCGACCTCCCGCGGAACGATCCGCCTGCGCTCGGCCGACCCGGCCGACAAGCCGAAGATCGCGCCGAACTATCTCTCGACGCCCGAGGACCGCCGCGTCGCCGCCGATGCGATCCGCGTGACGCGCCGGCTGATGAAGCAGCCGGCGTTGCAGCCCTATCGTCCCGAGGAGTTCCTGCCCGGCCCCTCGGTCGGCGACGACGAGGCCTCGCTCGCCAGGGCCGCGGGCGACATCGGCACGACCATCTTCCATCCCATCGGCACGGCGAAGATGGGCCTGCCGTCCGATCCGATGGCGGTGGTCGATGCCGAGCTCAGGGTGATGGGGCTCGAGCGGCTGCGCGTGATCGACGCGTCGGTGATGCCGACCATCACCTCGGGCAACACCAATACGCCGACCATCATGATCGCCGACAAGGCGGCCGAGATGATCCTCGGCCGGAAGCTTGCCAAGGCGGCCTGACCATACCTCCTCCCTCAGGGGAGAAGGTGCTTGCCACGTCCGGCTGACGCGGCTCAGGATGCCTCCAGCTATAGGGGAGGCACGTATGGTCAAGCGTACAGTGGCGTTCCTTGCGGCGTTGGCGCTGGCCTGTTCGGCTCACGCCCAGACGACCTTCCGCGTCGTCAATCACTCCGATCTCAAGATCCTCGATCCGATCTGGACGACCGCCTACATCGTGCGCAACCACGGCTACATGATCTACGACACGCTGTTCGCGCTGGACGGCAACCTCCAGGTCAAGCCGCAGATGGTCGAGAAGTGGACCGAATCGCCCGACCATCTCACCTGGACCTTCACCCTGCGCGATGGCCTGGAATTCCACGACGGCACGCCGGTCACGTCGGAGGACGTCGTACCGTCGCTCAAGCGCTGGGCCGCGCGCATGCCGTACGGGCAGCTCCTGTGGACCAAGGTCGCCGAGGTCAAGGCGCTCGATCCCAAGACGTTCCAGATCCAGCTCAAGGCGCCGACCGGCATCATGCTGTCGGCGCTCGGCCAGCCCTCGGGTGCGGCCTTCATCATGCCCAAGAAGGTGGCCGAGACCGATCCGTTCAAGCAGATCGACGACTATACCGGCTCCGGTCCCTTCATCTTCCTCAAGGATCAGTGGAAGCCGGGCGACAAGACGGTCTACGTCAGGAATCCCAAGTACAAGCCGCGGCCCGAGCCCCCCTCGGGCCTGGCCGGCGGCAAGATTGCCAAGGTCGACCGCGTCGAATGGGTCGCCATTCCCGACCAGCAGACGGCGATGAACGCGCTGCTCAAGGGCGAGATCGACATGATCGAATCGCCGCAGCATGACCTGTTCAAGGTGATGGAGGCCGATCCCAACGTGAAGCTGGTCACCCTCAACAAGTGGGGCAATCAGTACATCTTCCGCTACAACTTCCTCTATCCGCCGTTCGACAACGTCAAGGCGCGCCAGGCGCTGTACTACGCCTTCAACCAGAAGGACTTCCTCGACGGCGTGATCGGCAATCCGAAGTACTACAAGGTCTGCAAGGCGATGTTCATGTGCGACACGCCTTATGCCAGCACCAAGGGCTTCGAGGACAAGCTCGACAGCAACTTCACCAAGGCCAGGGAGCTGGTGAAGGAATCGGGCTATGACGGCAGGCCGGTCATCCTGATGCACTCGACCGACCTCTACGTGCTGGCCAACCTCGCCCCGGTGGCCAAGTCGCTGATGGAGAAGGCGGGCTTCAAGGTCGACATGCAGTCGATGGACTGGCAGACGCTGGTCAGCCGCCGCGCCAAGAAGGATCCGCCGGACAAGGGCGGCTGGAACGTGTTCTTGACCTCGTCATCCTCGGTCGACATCGTCGATCCGCTGGCCAACACCTATACCAATGCGATCGGCGACGGCGCCTGGTTCGGCTGGCCCAAGGACGAGGCGCTGGTCAAGCTGCGCGCGCAATTCGCCGACGAGACGGACGAGACCAAGCGCAAGGCGCTGGCGCTCGCCATGCAGGAGCGCGTGGCCGAGAACCCGACGCACATCTTCCTCGGCCAGTGGTACGCGCCGGTGGCGCTGCGCAAGAACATCACCGGCAACATGGAATCGCCGGTGACGGTGTTCTGGAACATCGAGAAGAAATGATCTTGTGCCGGGGGTGCATCACTGGAGTGCGCGCCCCTGGCACAAGACATCGGATCAGGCAACTCCGGCGTCCCGCCGGTCGAGGAAGCGATACCAGGTGACGAACGCCTGGAAGTAAAGCTTGTTCAGGCCGTGGAACGGCAGTGGCCTGACCTTGCCCGGCGGCAGCGGCAGCGCCAGGGGATCGCCCGACGCGATATAGGCCGCCATCGCCCGCCCCATCGCCGATTGCAGGGCCACGCCGCGCCCCATGCAGCCGATATCGATCAGCAAGCCGGGAGCGGGCTCGTGCAGGTGGGGCAGGTGATCGCGCGTGATCGCCACGCGGCCGCCCCAGCGGAAATCGATGCCGGCGCCTTTCAGCTGCGGAAACATCTTTTCCATCATCGTCTCGATATGCGCCCAGTCGTCGATGCTCCTGGGCTCGCGCATCGGTCCGCGGCCGCCCAGCAGGAAGCGGCCGGTATGGTCGAGCCGGTAGTACAGCCCGATGCGCCGCGAGTCGGAAGTCGCCTGGCCGCCCGGCAGGATCGACTTGCGGACATTGTCCGACAGCGGCTTGGTCGCCACCTGGAAGGAGTTGGCGGCGATGATGGTCTGGCGCAGATGCGGCCAGAGATCGCCGGTATAGCCGTTGGTCGCCAGCACCACGCGATCGACCGTCACGGTCGGGCCCTGCTGAGTGCTCACGATCCACTTGCCGCTCTTGTTGCCACCTTGGCGCTCGAGGCCAGTCGCGAGCGTATTGCCATGGATCGCGGCGCCCGCCGCCAGCGCCGCCCTGGCGAGGCCGCGCGCATAGGCGAGCGGCTGCACCACGCCGCCCCGGCGGTCGATCCAGGCGGCAAGATACTGGTTGTGGCCGACGTACCGTTCCGTCTCCCGCCGGTCGAGCACCTCGACGGGCGCGCCGCGCTTCTGCCACTGCCTGGCCCGGGCCTCGATCGGACCGACCGCCGGGCTCGAGATGGCGCTCTGGATCCAGCCGGTCCGCGTGTTGGGCACGTCCATCTGGTGCTTGTCGATCAGCTCCCACACGACGTCGGCGGTGCGGCCGACGAAGTCGACGAGACGAGGGCCGCGCTCGTTGCCGAACATGGTCTCGAGCTCGTCGGGATCGAACTTCAGGCCGGGTATGACCTGGCCGCCGTTGCGGCCCGACCCGCCGAAGCCCGGCTCCCTGGCCTCCAGCACGACCGCCTTGATGCCGCGCTCGGCGAGATGCAGCGCGGTCGAGAGGCCGGCATAGCCACCGCCGACGATACAGACATCGGCCGTGACCGACTCCTGCAGGGGCGGGGTCGGAACCGCGGCAGGAGCGGTCGCCGCCCACAGGGACGGTTCGAGGGGAAAGGGCTCGGCCATGGTGTCTCGTTTGCGGGTCGATGTCTTACCGGGGAGAGGCTATCGCATAAGCCATTCCCGTCGTCTCGACCGTAGCGCGAAGCGCGGAGCGGAGAGACCTTTTTTCAACGACAACTGGCCTATTGCGGGAAAAAAGGTCTCTCCGCGCGGCCCTTCGGGCCTTGGTCGAGACGACGGGGGCTATTTGCGAGACTTGCGCAAGAGAGGAGAAAGGCGGTTAACGCGCCCGGAAGTTGAACTCGGCGCCCGAGCGGATGCCGGTCGGCCAGCGCGCGGTCACGGTCTTGAGCTTGGTATAGAAGCGCACGCCTTCCATGCCGTAGATGCCGTGATCGCCGAACACCGAGGCCTTCCAGCCGCCGAAGCTGTGATAGGCGACCGGCACCGGGATCGGCACGTTGATGCCGACCATGCCGATCTTGACGTTGCTGGCGAAGGCGCGCGCGGCGTCACCGTCGCGGGTGAAGATCGCCGTGCCGTTGCCGTAGGCGTGGTCGTTCACCAGCTTGATCGCGTCGTCGAAATTCCTGCTGCGCACGACCGACAGGACGGGCCCGAAGATCTCGTCCTTGTAGATCGTCATGTCGGGCTTCACCTCGTCGAACAGGCAGCCGCCCATGAAGTTGCCGTTCTCGTAGCCTTGCAATTTGAGACCCCGACCGTCGACAACGAGCTTGGCGCCTTCCTTCACGCCCTGGTCGACGTAGCCCATCACCTTGTCGCGGTGCTGGCGCGTCACAAGTGGTCCCATCTCGGACTGCGGATCGAGGCCGGGCCCGACCTTCAGGCCCTGGACGCGCGGCGCCAGCC
Organism: Pseudomonadota bacterium; assembly: GCA_018240745.1. Lineage (GTDB taxonomy): Bacteria > Pseudomonadota > Alphaproteobacteria > Reyranellales > Reyranellaceae > Reyranella. Next base: position 34,451 of record JAFEFF010000173.1, on the reverse strand, counting down.
TGGAGATGAGCTTGTCGCCGACATCGCCGACGGCGACGGCGACGGAAATCGCCATACAGCGCTCGCCGGCGGCGCCATAGGCCGCGCCGATCAGCGCGTCGGTCGCCTGGTCGAGGTCGGCGTCGGGCATCACCACCATGTGGTTCTTGGCGCCGCACAGCGCCTGCACGCGCTTATTCATCGCCGTGCCCGCGTGATAGACGTACTCGCCGATCGCCGTCGAGCCGACGAACGAGATCGCCGGCACGTCGGGATGCTTGATCAGCGCATCGACCGCGACCTTGTCGCCGTTGATCACCTGGAAGATGCCGGCCGGCGCACCGGCCTTCTCGTACAGCTCGGCCAGCAGCATCGGCGCCGACGGATCCTTCTCCGACGGCTTGAGAATGAAGGCGTTGCCGGTCGCGACCGCCATCGCGCCCATCCAGCACGGGATCATGATCGGGAAGTTGAACGGCGTGATGCCGGCCACCACGCCGAGCGGCTGGCGGATCGACCAGGTGTCCATGTCGGTCGCGACCTGCTCGGTGAAGTCGCCCTTCATGTGATGGGCGATCGAGCAGGCGAACTCGACGACCTCGAGGCCGCGGCCGACCTCGCCCTTGGCGTCGTCGAAGGTCTTGCCGTGCTCGAGCGAGAGGTGGCGCGCCAGGTCGTCGGCGTGCTTCTCGAGCAGGTTCTTGAGGTTGAACATGATGCGCTGCCGGCGCATCGGCGGCGTATTGCCCCAGGCGACCTGCGCCTTCTTGGCGACCTGCACCGCGGCATCGACCTCCTCGACCGAGGCGAAGGCGACCTTGGCCGTCACCTCGCCGGTCGCCGGGTTGGTGACATCGCCGCTGCGGCCGCTCTTGCCCGCGACAGGCTTGTTGTCGATGTAGTGCCCGATGCTCGCGACCATGATTTCCTCCGATCGCCCGGCGTTTTAGCACCGCCACGCCGGTGCCGGAAGGATCGCCCGGCAGACGTTTCGGCATGACGAGCAGAAGGGAAAGTATTGCCGCCCACAGCGCAACAGTGCCGCCGCTCAGTGGATGGCCGTGATCCTCTTGACGGGAACACCTGACGCGCCGGGACGCCGCGCGGCGAGCAGGCGCCGCGCCTCCTCCGGCCGGCCCGCCTCGAGATAGGCCTTCAGCAACGTGAACTCGATCAGGTCGTGCTGCGCCCGGCTGCCGCCGATGCGCTCGTTCTGCCCGGCGAGCGGCGCGAGCGCGTCGATCGCCCCGGAAAAATCAGCGCGTTCGAACGCGACGACCCCGCGCGCCAGCGCCGGCAGATAGGAGCCGGACGGGTAGCGTCCCTCGCTGGCCAGCGCTTCCGTCCGGCGGAGACGAGCGTCGAGGGCCGCCTCATCGCCCATCACCGCCATCGCGAGGATGACGTGCAGGTCGTAGAGCCCATTGCCCGGCTGCGGCAGCGCGTCCTTCGCGTAGGCGTGGAGCGCGCCCCAGGCCGCCGCGTCGCGCGGATGGCCGGCGAGCTCTGACCGCCACAGGAACGCCGCCCCGTCCGATACCCGCTGCTGCGGCCCGCCGCTGTGCCGGTCGAGCGCGATCGCGTCCCGGTAGCGCTGCAGGGCGTCGTCCCAGCGGCCGGCCTGCAGGTCGATCAGCGTGAAATGCCAGCTCAGGTGACCGTGGAAGAAGCCGTCGCGCGGATAGGCCGGCAGCCACGCAGAGAGATAAGCCCGCGCCGTGTCCGGCTCGCCGCTCTCGTAGCAGACGTGGGCGAAGCCATGCGCGCCATGGGCATTGTCGGACTTCATCGCCACGGCCCGCTCGATCTTCGGCCGGGCGGCGGCGAGCTGCCCGTCCTCGGACAGCGCCATGGCATGGTGCGCCAGAAACCAGGGATCGTCGCCGTACTTCGGGGCGAGGCCGTCCATCAGCAGGGCGATCGCGTGCTTCTGCCCGATGCGGCCGGAAGCGCCGATCAGGCCGTTGGGGTTGGCGGCCGTGGACAGCACGACGGCGTCGCGCGGCCAGGTCGCCAGGTGCTCGTGCAGGGCGGCGATCGCGGCTTCGGTCTTGCCCGCAAACACCATTTCGAGGAACGCGATGTGACTGGCCTCGCGCGCCGGCAAGCCGGCGGCGACGTCCCGAGCCGACGCCAGGGCCGCCCGCGCGGCAGGCACATTGCCTTCGCGCAGCAGGATCTGCGCCTTGCCGGCATGAGCGAGGGCAAAGCCGGGATCGATGGCGATGGCGCGATCGAACGCCTCGATGGCGCCGGGATAGAAGGTCAGCGCCAGCTCGCAGCCCCGAACGTAGGCATCCCGTGCGGCGGCGGAGGTCGTGGACAAGGGCAGGTCATATCGGTCTGCGAGCATGGTAGGATTCTACCGCCTTACAGCCGAGGGGACAGCCATGAAGACACATGTGCGTTGCGGGACCCTGTTCAGCGCCGGCGACCTGGAGGGTCGTCCCGGGCAGACCCTCGTGCATGATGAGCACGGCATCCTGGAGTTCGTCGGTCCGACAGGGCAGGCCCCCAAGGTGGTCCCCGGCGAACCGGTGCTGGACTACTCCAGGCAGTTCGTCATGCCGGGCCTGATTGACGTGCACACGCACCTCGCCTACGGCAATGCCAAGAGCGAGGAGGATATCGACCTTTACAGCCCGCTGGAGTTCCGCGCGCTGCGCGGCCTGTTCTTCGCCCAGAAGATGCTGGCGGCGGGCTACACCGCGCTCTGCTCGCCGGGTGACGCCGGCCAGGTCAGCCTGTCGATTCGCAACGCCATCCGCGCCGGTCTGTTCGACGGGCCGCGCGTCACCGCCGCCGGCCCATATATCACGGCGCGCCAGAGCCTGACCGACTGGTATCCGAGCTGGATCGGCGTGCCGTCCACATCGATCGGCCGGCTGGTCAGGAGCCGGGACGAGGCGATCGAGGAAATCCGCGTCCAGGCCAAGAACGGCGTCGACTGCGTGAAGATTGCGCTCGACGGCATCCAGCGCCGTCCCGATGGATCGTTGATCGCCGCGTTCACCGAGGAGGAGACTGCGGTGATGGTGCGCGAGATCCGGCGCCTCGGCCGCAAGGCGGTGGTCCATGCGATCGGCCGCGAGGCCACGCTTTACGCGGCGCGCGCCGGCGTCGACCTGATCTTCCACGCCTACGACCTCGACGACGAATGCATCGACGCGATGCTCGAGGGCGGCTCGGCGATCGCGCCGACGCTCACCTTCCATCTGAACACCCTGGAGTTCACCCAGCCGCACGAGCCCGCCGCTGTCAAAGGCCGCGTCGAGTACGAGCGACGCACGTACGAGCGCTCCTGTCGCAACCTCGCCAAGGCCCACAAGGCCGGCGTGCCGATGATGGCCGGCACCGATTCGGGCTTCGCGGTCACGCCCTACGGCGAATGGCATGCGCGTGAGCTCGAGATCTTCGTGAACGATCTCGGCTTCACCCCGGCCGAGGCGCTGATCGCCGCGACCCGGACCAACGCGCGCTTCCTCGCCGACAGCGAGCGGGTCGGCCGGCTCGAGCCCGGCCGCTGCGCCGACTACATCGCGGTCGACGGCTCGCCGCTCGAGAACATCTCGATCCTGCTCGACAAGAGCCGGATCCATGCGGTGCACCTTAGCGGCAGGCGCATGGCGCTGCCGGCGCGTGACTACGATCCCCGCGAGGTCACCGATGCATCGCTCACCAACTGGAGCAACGTCTACACCCAGGCACGCGTCGCCGAGCTGCGCCGCGACAAGCCGTTGCGCCGGGCGGCTGAGTAGCCTGGGCAGGCGATCGATTGAACGGTAGTTCAGGACTATCGGAACATGGGCTTTGGCGTTTTCATTCACCGTTCGGATTCGATCTACGACGACAGTCCAGCCGAGCGATATCAGTTTCCGCCCCAGTACCTTCGGCGCGTTGAAGGATGCATCGGAGACTGGATCGTCTATTACGAGCCTCGCAAGGTCGATGAGACGCGAGGGTACTTTGCAATGGCGCGGGTTGAGCGGGTCGTTCCCGATCCAAAAGCATCGGGAATGTATCGCTTTGATCGAGCCGGGGAGCTATCTCGATTTCGCCAATCCGGTTCCATTCAGCGGCGATGACGGCGTCGTGGAGCGCGGCGTGCTCAACGACGAAGGGCGAATCTCCGGCCGTGCACAGTCGGCAGTCCGCCCCCTCTCGGTGGATGACTTCAATCGAATCATAGGATTAGGGCTGCGCGAGGATGCTCCCGTGTTGCCTCGGGTTGGCGAGGTCGTTCCAGTGCCCGGCTTGCACGAAGAACAAATCCCTTTCACGTTTGAGCAAACCCGAGAGCGCGTCAGCTACTTATCCTCTCGCATCTTGCGAGATCGGATTTTCCGCCGGACAGTCCTGCGAGCTTACGGCGAGCGATGCGCGATAACGGGGCTTCGGTTGATGAACGGCAACGGTCGCGCGGAAGTCGATGCGGCCCATATTCGGCCAGTCGAACAAAGCGGCCCTGATATCGTCAGCAACGGTCTCGCCCTATCCGGCACTGCACATTGGATGTTCGATAGAGGACTGATTTCTCTTTCGGACGATCTGGAGATCTTGATCTCGCGGCGAGTCAACGATCAAGAAAGCGTGCGGGCCTTGATCAACAAGGACGGTCACTCCCGCCCACCGCATAGGGCTCTCGAACGACCTCATCCCCATTTCCTTCAATGGCATCGGGACTGCTGCTTCAAGCAGTAGGTTGCCCTGACAGCAGTCCGAGGCTCGGGAAACCCTCGCGGCCCTTGCCGATAGTGGATCAGGCCTTGCGTTGGATGGGGACGATGGCGCGGCGGTGCGTGCCTTCGCCGACCTTCTTGTCCTCGTCGTGCGCCTCGACCTTGAAGCGGAGCTTGCGGCCGTCCACCTCGAGCAGCTCGGCGCGCACCGTCACCTTCTTGCCTTTGGGCGTCGCGCCGAAATGCTTGACGTTCACCTCGAAGCCCACGGTCGTGTGGCCCTCGGGGAGGTGCGACTGGACGGCCTGGATGCCGGCACGCTCCATCAGGCCGATCATCGATGGCGTGGACAGCACGCCGTCCCCTCCCATGTGCGTGACCACCAGCTTGTCGTCGACGGTCGTGACGATCTCGGCTTTGAGTCCTGGGGCCAGGTCGGTCGTCGCCATGTGTCTCTCTCCCAAGGTTGGTCTGACCTAGTACATCACGTCTCCGCCGTTGGGCGACAGGGTGGCGCCGACGTAAAATCCGCCATCCGGACCGGCCAGCAACAGCGCGGTCGCGGCGATCTCCTCCGGCCGGCCGAAGCGGCCGACCGGCAGCGCATCGATGAAGGCCTGGCGATCCGCGGGCGTCATGCTCGCCGTCAGATCGGTGACGATCGGGCCCGGCGCGATGGCATTGACGCGAATGCCTTTCGGCGTCGCTTCCCACGCAAGCGCGCGGGTGAAGCCCATGATCGCGGCCTTGGCGGCGGAGTATGGCGCCGAATTGACGGCCCCCTTCAGGCCGCGCTGCGAGGCGACATTGATGATGCAGCCCTGGCCGCGCGCGATCATCGCCGGATAGACCGCCTGTGCCATGAAGAACATGCCTTTCAGGTGCACGGCGATGATCCGGTCGAACTCCTCCTCGGTATAGGCTTCGAACGGCCTGCGAATGTTCATGCCGGCGTTGTTGAACAGGATGTCGACCGGTCCGAGCTCGCGCGCCGCCTCTCCGGCGAAGGCGCGCCCGGCTGCAATATCGGCGACATCGACCGAGCGGTGCAGGACGCGCCGGCCGAGCGCGGCGATCTCGCCGGCGGTCTCCCCGGCCCTGGCGTCGTCGTTCAGATGGCAGAAGGCGATGTCCGCGCCCTCGGCGGCGAAGGCCAGCGCCGTGGCGCGGCCGATGCCGCGCGAGCCGCCGGTGACCAGGGCGATTTTTCCCGCGAGCTTCATGCTGTTCCTCTTGCACGGCAGCCGATAGTCGTGTTGCGTCCGGCGATGCCGAACGACGACAGGGTATTCCTCGACTACACGCAGGAACAGCTCGACCAGGCCTACGACCAGCTCGTCTGGGCGCCGCATCGCGACGCGATCCAGGCCGAGATCCGCAAGGACTGCGAGGCGGTACGGCAGAAGATGCCGCCGCGCAGCGAACGCTACGGGCCGAGCGACAAGCAAGTGCTCGACGTCTTTGCGCCGCCGCACGCGAGCAACGTGCCGGTGCTGGTGTACCTGCACGGCGGCGCGTGGCTGCGCGGCTCACGGCTCGATACGATCTATCCGGCGCCGGCGGTGACCGGCCGCGGCGCGGCGCTCGTCGTGCCGGAGTTCAACAACGTGAGCGAAGTATCGCTGCCGACGATGGTCGAGCAATGCCGTGAGGCCGTCGACTGGACCGTGCGCAACGCCAGGAGCTTCGGCGGCGATCCCGAGCGCGTGTATCTCGCCGGCCATTCGTCGGGCGCGCATCTCGCAAGCTGCGTGCTGCTCGGCGATCCGCCGCTCAGGGGCGCGCTGGTGATCAGCGGCATGTACGAGCTGCATGCGCCGATGCTGTCGGCGCGCAGCAAGTACGTGAAGATGACGCCGGCCGAGCTCGATGCTGCGAGCGCCATGCGCCATCTCGGTCGCATCCGCTGTCCCGTCGCCGTGGCGTGGTCGGTCGGCGACAGCCCGGAGTTCCGCCGCCAGGCGCAGGTCTTTGCCGCCGCGCTCGAGGGCATGGGGAAGCTGGCGAGCCGCACCGAAGTCTTCTCGCCCAACCACTTCGAGGAGCCGCGCCAGCTCGCCAATCCCGACAGCACCCTGAGCCGCGTGCTTTATTCACTGATGAAGATCTAGCTGCCGCCCCTGCCTTCCGGCTGGTGGATAAGCATGGGGATAACAGCGGTATAAAACCGTCAGGCTCTGCCGAAGAGCGGCGAATCAGTCGTCCGCCCCAGCAGGTAGTTTTGCAGAGCGGTCGGAAACACTCCCCGGGGCGACCGGCGCCGGAGCAGGACGCGACATATGTTGAATAGGGGCGCGACATACTTTCCCGGAGCCCGCGATACAATTTCCTGTCGCGAACGTGTCCTTTCGACCGGCCAGCACGAACTCGATCATCACGGCCTCGGCCGCGACCCTGCCCGAGGTGATGGTCAGGGAGTGGTCCATGCCCGGCATCACCCGCATCTCCGCCCCGGGATAGGCGGCGAGACCGGCGCCGTCAGCGCCGAACTCGGCGGCGAACGACTCGATGTCCTCCGGCCCGGCCGAGAAGAGATAGAGCGTGCGGACGCCGCGCTTCGACAGCGTCGCCATCGTTCGATGTGCGAAGCTTTGCTCCGGCAGCAAGCCGATGCGCCGCGCGGTACGCGTCAGAACCCCGATCGTGTTCGCCTGGACGTGGAACGCCGTTGCCCGCCTCAGCGCCGCGAGGTTCGACCGGCCGCGCAGCAGGTTCCCCCAGCTGCCCGGCCGCGCGAGCTTGCTGAGATACTCGCTGGCCGAGCGGCCGCGCTGCTCGAGCTGGCCCAGCACATTCGTCGCCGGTACGCTGAACAGCGGCAGGTTGATCAGTACCAGCGACGACAAACGCGAATCGACCGCCGCGGCCTGCAGCGCATGGAACGCGCCGAGGCAGAGTCCATGGATCGTGAAGCGACTGAAGCCCAGCGCTTCCATGGCATCGATTGCCGCGCGCACGTCGCCGATGCGGTCGGTGAAGGCATGGCTGAACAGGCGCTCGCGGCCCGGCGGGCCGAGGCTGTCGCCGAGTCCGGCGAAGTCGAAGCGGAACGATGCGATGCCGATCCGTGCCAGCTTGCGTGCCAGCACGACGTTCTGCCGCGCCGCGCCGAAGCTTGGCTCGCGGCCGCCGCTCGGGATCAGCACCATCTCTTCGCTGCTGCCGCGCTCGGGCCGGCAGAGCATGCCAAAAAGCCGGTTTTCCGGGCCGAATCTCAATGGCGCGTCGACGCAGCCCGGCGGCTGCAGCACGGCCACCGGCAGACTGACCGGCGTGTCCGCCGGCGCCGCCGGCGGCACCGCCTGCTCGAGCCAGGCGATCGGACGTGTGAAGTCGCCGAGGTCCTGCTCGGCGAGGGTGTCGTAGTGCAGCAGCACGTGCAGGCCCTCGAAGCCGTGCCGGCTCGCCTCGACGCCGCGCGCCGCCCAGGTCTTCACGCACGCGTCGACCGCCTTGTTTTCCGGCCGCGCGAAGATCGCGACCTTCATCCCGGCGCGCAACTCGAGCTTGCGCAGGTCGAAGGCGCCGATCTGCTCGACGCTCTTCGGACCGAACCTGTTCTCGCGGATCTCGAGGCCGAGCTCGCGCGGCATCGACTGCCCGCTCTGCAGGTCGGCCTCGAGGATCATCTGCCGGATGTAGCTGCGGCCGACGATCGCCGGCTCGAACAGCAGCAGGCCGACGATGTCGAAGCGCCGCGCCGCCACCTGGGCCGCAAGTGTGGCGCCGCCGCCCAGGCCGCACAGTACGATGCGCCGTGCGCCGTGGCCGCGCAGCCATTCGATCGCCGCTTCGATGCTGCTCTGCCACGCCGTCCAGTGGTGGCCGCTTTCGTTGAGATCAGCGTCTAGCGAGTTGCCGGCTGCCGGATAGTCGAAACGCAGGGCGGGATAACCCGCCGCCGCGAGGTCATCGCCGAGCTGTCGCATCGAGCAATAGGCGAGCGCCGCCTCCCGCATGACGCCCTGGCAAATCAGGACTGCGACTTCCCTCTGCCTGCCTTCGGACGGGCCGTGGAACCAGCCGAAGCAGCCATCGAACGCTATCGGATTCAGTTGACCGGGCCCCCTGTCAGCCGTAGAAAATTCATTGCTATTGCGACATACTTGTATCACGGGATTGGCCAAGAGACCAACCCGTGGCAGCATTTGGGGAGCATGCCAATGGGCAATCGGGTCGAAGCTCAAATCAGGTCCCTCCTGAGAGGGACGGACTATCTGCAGGTCAAAGTCGACGGTCTAGCGGAGGATGCAGATTTATATGCCGCCGGGCTCAACTCGCACGCCACGGTCAATCTGATGCTGTCGCTGGAGGAGGCGTTCGACATCGAGCTGCCGGACCGGCTGCTGCGCCGCCGGACCTTTTCGAGCATCAGGTCGATCGCCGAGGCCCTGGCCGAAGTCGGCATCACGGCCGAGGCGGCATGAAGCCGTGGCTCGCCGCGGCCCGCGCGGTGGGCGCCGAAGTAGCCTCCCGACACGCCGATGATGTCGACCAGCGGGCACGCTTTCCCGCCGAGGCCTTCGCCGCGCTGAAGAAGGAAAAGCTGCTCGGCATCATCGTGCCGAAAAGCGAGGGCGGCGCGGGCGCCGGCGTCGCCGACGTGGTGGCGATTTGCCACGAACTCGGCCAGCGCTGCGCCGCGACGGCGATGATCTACGCCATGCACCAGATCCAGGTCGCCTGCATCGTCCGGCATGCCGGTGGCAGCGCCTGGCTGAAGGGCTTCCTGAAGCGCTTGGCCAGCGACCAGCTCCTGCTGGCGTCAGCGACCTCGGAAGCCGGCATCGGCGGCGACGTGCGCTCGAGCATCTGCGCGGTCGAGCAGCAAAACGGGCGCTTCGAGCTGGTCAAGGAAGCCACCGTCATCTCCTACGGCGCCGAGGCCGACGGCATCCTCGTGACGGCGCGACGTACGCCGGAGTCTCCGGCCTCCGACCAGGTGATCGTCGTGGTGCCCAAGACTGGTTACGAGCTCAACCAGGAGAGCGAGTGGGACACGCTCGGCATGCGCGGCACCTGCTCCAACGGCTATAAACTTCGGGCCCGCGGCGAGATGGCGCAGGTCGTTCCGGTTTCCTATGCCGACGTCTCGGCGATGACCATGCTGCCGGTTTCTCACCTCGTGTGGAGCGCGCTGTGGCTCGGCATCGCCACCGACGCGGTGACGCGCAGCCGCGCCTGTGTGCGGGCGCAGGCGCGCAAGAAGGGGGGCGCGCCGGCGAGCGCCGCGCGGCTCGCCGAGGCATCGAGCCAGCTCCAGCTCATGAAGGCCAACGTCGTGGGCTCGCTGCGCCAATACGAAGCGGCGCTCGGCTCGGAGGACGCGATCGCGGCACCTGCCTTGGCCGTCGCCATGAACAACCTCAAGACCGGCACCTCGCAGATGGCCGTGCAGGTCATCAACCAGTGCCTGCTGGTCTGCGGCCTGGCCGGCTACCGCAACGACTCGCCCTACAGCCTCGGGCGGAACTTGCGCGATGCTCATTCGGCCGCCTTGATGGTCAACAACGACCGCATCCTGGCCAACACCGGCAATCTCCTGATGGCGCTGCGCGAAGACCCGGGCCTGCTCGAATGACCGTAGCGGATCTCCATCGCGCCTATCGTGACGAACTGCTGCAGGCGGGCCTGCTGATCTCGATGGGGGTCGACGGCCTCTACGGCCGCAGCGGCCTGTTCGAGCGGGTGGTCGAGGGCATCAACACTGCCGTCGGCAAGGTCGGCGATCCGGACCGGCCGGAGGTGATGCGCTTTCCGCCGGGCATCGGCAAATGGCAGCTCGAGCAGAGCGGCTACCTCAACAGCTCACCTCAACTGGTCGGCACGGTGCACAGCTTCACCGGCAACGATGCCGATCACCGCGCGATGCTGGACACGATCGCGCAGGGCGGCGACTGGACCGCGGGTCAGCGCACCACCCAGATCGCGCTGGCGCCGGCAGCCTGCTACGGCGTCTATCCCGCGGTCGGCGCGCGCGGCCGGCTGCCGCAACAGGGCGCGCTGGTCGACTGCTACACCTGGTGCTTCCGCCACGAGCCCTCGATCGATCCGGCACGCATGCAGATGTTCCGCCAGCGCGAGCATGTGCGGCTGGGCAGCGAAGAGCAGGCGCTCGCCTTCCGCGAGACGTGGAAGGAGCGCGGGCAGGCGATCATCGCCTCGCTCGGCCTCCCGTTCGAGGTCGACGTTGCCAATGACCCGTTCTTCGGCCGCACCGGCCGGCTGCTCGCCGCCAGCCAGCGCGAGGAGAGCCTGAAGTTCGAGCTGCTGGTGCCGATCCACGCGAAGGAGCATCCAACGGCCTGCGTCAGCTTCAACTATCACCGCGATCTGTTCGGTCGTGCCTGGAAGATCGAGACGGCGTCGGGCGAGACGGCGCACACGGCCTGCGTCGGCTTCGGTGTCGAGCGCATCACGCTGGCGCTGTTCAAGCATCACGGCTTTGCGGTCGAGCGCTGGCCTGCTTCGGTGCGCGATGTCCTCGGGCTGTGACTCCGCCGACATCCTCGGCCTGAGCAAGGCCACCTGGAAAGCGCAAACGCTGCACGCGCCCGATCGCATCTGGCCCGAGACCAACTGCTATGTCGACGTCTGGGCCGAGCTCCTGCCGGCGCTCGGCCATCCCGCCGAAGCGGCGCTCGCCTTCACGGTGCGCCAGGATTTCGAGGGCGATCACTTCACCTTCTTCAAGTTCCCGCTCGAGGACCTCGAGGCGCTGTTCGGCCTCGCCGTACAGGAACTCGCGATCTACGACTCGGTCGAGAGCCACACGCTGGCCCAGCTCCAGCGCGGCCGGCCGGTGCTGATCGAGGTCGACAGCCACTGGCTGCCCGACGCCGGCCCCGCTTACCGCAAACAACATGTCAAGACGACGGTGGCGGCGATTGCGCTCGATCGCATCGGCAAGCGCCTCGGCTATTTCCACAACACCGGCTACCACGAGCTGTCGGGCCAGGACTACGACGGCCTGTTCTGCAGGCCCACCGGCGATCGGCTCTTTCCGTATGTCGAATTCGTGAAGCGCGATGGCGCGGCGCTCGACGGCCCGGCACTGCGACAGCGCTCGCTCGAGCTGTTGCGCGCGCATCTGCGGCGGCGGCCCAAGGGTAATCCCATCGCGGCGTGGCGCGGGGCGTTGCCCAAGCATCTCGAGACGCTGGCGGGGCGCGACATGGGCTATTTCCATCTCTACGCCTTCAACCTGCCGCGTCAGCTCGGCGCCAACTTCGAGATGCTGGCCACCTATCTCGATTGGCTGGCCGAGCCCGCGCTGGCCGAGCCGGCCGCGGCGGCGCGGCGCATCGCCGAGGGCGCCAAGGCGATCCAGTTCCAGCTTGCGCGCATGGCCAACCGCCGCCGCTTCGACGCGGCCAAGCTGGTGCTGGAACCGATCGAAGCGGACTATGATCGGATCATGACGGCGGTGGCCCGGTTCGCTTGATCGACGGCTGGCAGATGGCGCTCGCGGCGCCGGGCGGACCGATGCCGACCCACGGCTGGATCGCCGCCCCCGTGCCCGGCACCGCGGCCGAGGCGCTACGCAATTCCGGCCTTTGGGACGACGCGCATCCGACGCCGTTGCACGACAAGGATGTCTGGTATCGCGTGCGCTTCGCCGGCGGCGGCCGTCGCCTGCTGCGCTTCGAAGGCCTGGCGACGATCGCCGAGGCCTGGCTGAACGGCACGAAGATCCTCGACTCCGACAACATGTTCCTGGCCCACGAGGTCGAAGTCGACCTCGGCAGTGACAACGCGCTGCTGATCGCCTTCCGCTCGCTCGACAGGGCGCTGGAGCAGCGCCAGGCGGACAGAAAGCGTAGCAGGGCGCGCTGGCGCACCAGGCTGGTCGAGGACAATGCGCTCCGGCTGGTGCGCACGACGTTGCTCGGCCACATGACCGGCTGGACTCCACCGGTGCATGCCGTCGGCCCGTGGCGATCGATCACGCTGCTCGAGCGAAACCTCGACGTGGATCTGCGCGCGAGCCTCGACGGCGACGATGGCGTGGTCGAGGTCTCGCTGCGTTACGACGGCGAGGCCGCCGTCTTGGTCGGAGATCGCAGTGCGCCGCTGGCGCGTACGGATGACGGCCGGCTGGCCGGCAAGCTGCGTCTGCCCAACGTCGAGAAATGGTGGCCGCACACCCATGGCAAGGCGGCGCTGCATGCCGTGAAGCTGCGCACGGCTGCGGGCGAGATCGACCTCGGCCGCACCGGCTTCCGCTCGATCGCGGTCGATCGCGACAGCGACGGCAAGGGCTTCGCGCTCGTGGTGAACGGCGTGAAGATCTTCGCCCGCGGCGCCTGCTGGAGCGCAGCGGATCTCGTGTCACTTGCGGGCGATCGCCAGCGGCTGGCGCCGTGGCTCGCCTTGGCGCGGGACGCCCACATGAACATGGTGCGGGTGGGCGGCACCATGACCTACGAGAGCGACGACTTCTTCACGCTGTGCGACGAGCTCGGCCTGCTGATCTGGCACGATTTCATGTTCGCCAACATGGACTACCCGATCGCCGACCCGGCGTTCCGTGCCAGTGTCGAGACCGAGGCCGCGCAGTTCCTGCGTCGCACGCGACGGCATCCGTCGCTCGCCGTGCTGTGCGGGGGCAGCGAGGTGGCGCAGCAGGTCGCGATGATGGGCCTGCCGGCCGCGCTGTGGACCAGCCCGCTCTACGAGGAGGTCCTGTCGACCGCGGTCGCGACGCTCCGGCCCGACGTGCCTTACGTGCCGCACTCCCCGGTCGGCGGCGACCTGCCGTTCGCGACGGACGCCGGCATCTCGCATTACTACGGCGTCGGCGCCTACAGGCGGCCATTGGAAGATGCGCGCCGCGCCAAAGTGCGCTTTACGTCGGAATGCCTCGGCTTCGCCAATGTGCCCGAGGCAACGAGCCCCGGCGTGCCGTGGGACGATCCGGAGAGGTGGCAGGCTGCCGTGCCGCGCGACCGCGGCGCCGACTGGGATTTCGAGGACGTCACGAACCATTACGTCCGCCTGCTCTACGGGCCCGACGCCAGGGGCCTCGACGCCGCACGCGCCGCGACGGCCGAGGTGATGGAGGCGACTATCGCCGAATGGCGCCGCGCCGGCTCGTCGTGCTGGGGCGCGCTGGTGTGGATGCTGAAGGACTTCGTGCCCGGTGCCGGCTGGGGCGTGATCGATGCGAACGGCCTGCCGAAGCCTGCGTGGCATGCGCTGCGCCGCGCCTTCCGACCGATCCAGGTGGCGCTGACCGACGAGGGTTTGAACGGCCTCGGCATCCACCTGATCAACGAGACCGTCGAAACCGTACGCGCCAGGCTCTCGCTCCGCTGCTTCGGCGACGGCGACACCGTCACGATGCGCCGCGAACGCGATGTCGAGCTCGCGCCGCGCAGCAATCAAACGCTCACCTCGGCGGAATTGATCGGTTCTTTCTTCGACATCACCTGGGCCTATCGCTTCGGCCCGCCGCCGCTGAAACGGACGGAAGTCGCGCTTGACGATGCCTCGGGCGTTCGTTTGGCTGGAGCGCAGCACTTTCCTCTCGGTCGCGTTCTCACACCGAGTTGATTCGTTGAGGCGCGCTGCCTGGCCCACGTCGGACAGACCATGCCGGACGATCCCTACAGCTTCGCCCATCTGACCAAGGCTGCGTCGCTCGTGCGACTGAGCGGCGTCGGTATCGTGCTGGTCTCCATTGCCGGCGCCTTCGCCGCGACGGCGGGCTGGTTGTCGCCGGGTCGGCTCGATGCGGATCGCATGATAGACCGTTTCGAGGCGGTGAACGGCGAACATCCCGGCTTTCGCCGCAACCATGCCAAGGGTGTTTGCTTTACCGGCTGGTTCGAGAGCAGTGGCAATGGCGCAAGGCTGTCGACGGCGGCGGTGTTCTGGCGCGGCCGTATGCCGGTCATCGGCCGCTTCGCTCTGGCGGGCGGCTTGCCGATGATGGCCGATGGGCCGGCGGCGGTGCGCAGCATGGCGCTCGAGTTCCAGTCGCCCGATGGCGATCGCTGGCGGACCGCGATGAACGATATCCCGGTGTTTCCGGTGAAGGATGCACAAGCCTTCTACGACCAGCTTGCCGCCGGCAAACCCGACCCCAGGACCGGCAGGCCGGATCCCGCGGCGATGCAGGTCTTCCTCGCTCGTCATCCCGAGACCGCGCGGGCGCTCGCGCTGATCAAGGCGCAGCCCTTCTCCTCCGGCTTCGGCAACGCGACCTACAATTCTCTGAACACGCTCCTGTTCGTCGACGGCGCGAGGGTGGCGCGCCCGGTGCGCTGGTCAATGGTGCCGCACGACACATTCGTGCCCGAGCCTGCCGGCAAGCCGGCCGACCCCAACTATCTGTTCGATGCGCTGATCGCGCGGGTGAAGGACTCGCCCGTGCAGTGGCGCCTCGTGCTGACCGTGGGTCAGCCCGGAGATCCGACCGACGACGCCACGGTGCCGTGGCCCGAGGGTCGCAATCGGATCGACGCCGGCGTGCTGACGGTGATGGCCCTGCAGGACGAGGATGACGGCGCCTGCCGCGACATCAGCTTCGATCCGTTGGTGCTGCCGGCCGGCATCACCGCATCCGACGATCCGCTTCTGTCGGCGCGTTCGGGCGCCTATTCCGAATCCTTCACCCGGCGCGAGGGCGAGGCCAAGCCGCCGAGTGCAGTACAGCCGGGGACGGGAAGCTGAGCCATGACGCAGACATTCCCGCTGCTCTCCCGCCTGCTGCACTGGACGATGGCCGTGCTGATTCTCGCCATGCTGTTCGTCGGAGCGGCGATGGTGTCGTCGCTGTCCGACTACAGTCGGCTGGTGGCGATCCACCGGCCGCTCGGCATCCTGCTGCTGGTGCTGGTCGCGGTGCGGCTGATCAACCGCCTGCTGGCATCGCCGCCGCCTTTGCCGGTAGCGATGCCGCCGCTGCTGAAGTTCGTGGCGCACGCCTCGCACTGGCTGCTCTATGGCCTGATGTTCGCCTTGCCGTTGGTCGGCTGGGGCATGCTCTCGGCCGGCGGTTATCCGATCCCGCTCATTGGCAGCTTCCACCTGCCGCCGATCCTGCCGCACGACAAGGCGCTCTACGCGATCCTGCGCCCGGCGCACACGGTGCTTGCCTATCTCCTGTTCCTGACGTTCCTCGCCCATCTCGGCGCCGCACTCACACACGCCCTGGTCTTCAAGGATGGTGTCTTCCGCAGCATGGTGAAGTGACGGCTGCGACTTGGAGCGTGATCGCCTTCTGGGCGGCACTGGAGTTGTTCACCGTCGCGGGGTGCTCTGGATTGTCCACAGGAAATGACAAAGGAAGGGGTGACCGGAAGGCGGGAAGAATCGCCCAAAGTCTTGTGCATCTGCATCGGAGGCTTCCCAAACGAGGTGGGAAGCCGTGGGCAGTCCAGGAAACCGGGTTCAGGCCGCGAAGGAGCGCAGCACCTTGCCCGGGCGACTCCGCGGATCGGCGCAGAAGCCCTTGGCGTCGGTCACCTGGGCGCCGTTGATCCAGACGCCGTGAAGCCCCACCGCGCTGCCGGTAAGCCGCGCGGCGCCGGCGGGCAAATCGTGCGCCCGGCGCTTGGGACCGCGCGCGACCGTGGCGGAGTCGAACAGCATCAGGTCGGCGGCCTGGCCTTCCTTCAGCAGCCCGCGATCCTGGATGCCGAACAGCCTGGCCGGCTGTCCGGTCAGGCGATGCACCGCCTGCGCCGTGTCGAGCACGCCGAGATCGCGGCTCCAGTGGCCGAGCAGGTGCAGGCCGAAGCCTGCGTCGCAGAAGAAGGTGAGGTGTGCGCCGGCATCCGACAGCGAGATATGGATGTCGGGATCGGCCAGGATCTTGCCGACCTCCCTGTCGTCGTTGTGCAGCAGTTGCGCCACGAACAGCGTCTCGAGATTCTCCGACAGTGCCATGTCGAGGATGCAGTCGAGCGGGTCCTTGCCGGCCTGTCCGGCGAGGTCGGCCAGCGTGGCGCCTTCGAGCTTGCGGGTCTCCTCCTTCGCCGTCTCGACGACGAACAGCTTGTTCCATTCGCTGTTGAAGACCAGCCGGCCGCGCCGCTCGGCGAGCTCGGCCTTCACCGCGGCGCGCCAGGCGGGATCGCTGTAGATCCGGCGCAGCTCGGCCTCGCCGTGCGCCGCCATCGCCGGCTTCCACGCCTGCATGCTCTCGAACAGGTACGGGCTCTTGAAGGTGAAATCCATGCTGAGTGGGCAGCATGACGTCTGGGCGACCAGCCGGCGGCCGCGCGCCCGCGCCTCGTTCACCTGCTTCAGCGTCGTGAAGGCCGCCGACGGGTTGGTGTTGGAATGGAACAGGGCCGCAATCAGCACCGGACGACGGGTTTCGGCGGCGATCTCCTCGAGGTAGGGGATCGAGGTCTTGCTGCCCTTGGTCAGCATGTAGAGCCCGCGGCCGCTTTCGCCCATGGCGCGCACGAGGGCACGCAGCTCCTTGTCGTCGGCCAGGCGCGACGGCATCGGCGTGCCGCCCTCGCCGTTGTGCGCCTCGGCGGTCGAGGAGGCGAAGCCGACCGCGCCCGCCGCCATGGCCTCGCGCACGAGGGCCGCCATCGCGGCGATCTCGTCGTCGGTCGCAGCGCGCTCGGTCGCGTCCCGGCCCATCACGAAGGTGCGGATCGCCGAGTGGCCGGCGTAGCAGGCGACGTTGGGCCCGACGCCCTGCTTCTCGAGCATGTCGAGATACTGCGGGAAGCTCTCGAAACCCCACTTGATGCCGGCGCGCAGCGCGTCGAGCGACATGCCCTCGACATGCGTCAGGTGCCGCATGGTGAGGTCGCGGTCCTCGGGCTTGCACGGCGCGATCGTGAAGCCGCAGTTGCCCAGCACCGCCGTGGTGACGCCGAGCGCCGGCGAGGGATCGACGAACGGATCCCAGGTGATCTGCGCGTCGTAGTGGGTGTGGCCGTCGATGATGCCGGGTGCGAGCGCGAGGCCGCCGGCCTTGACCGTCTCCCTGGCCGCGCCGAGCTGGGAGCCGATCGCGGCGATCCTGCCGTCCGTCACGCCCAGGTCGCCGTGCACGGGCTGGGCGCCCGAACCATCGAAGATCGTCGCATCGCGGATGACGAGATCGAACATGCCTTCCTCCGTCCGAGCCTTATACTACGGCCCGTGAAGGCGATCCTTGCCCTCGCCGGCCTGCTGCTATGCGGGCTGGGCGCTCCTGCAGCGGCGCAAAGCGTGCGCTTCCCGTCGGTCGCGGTCGGCACCGTTGCGCCGGGCCCCGAGCTTTCGGGCTGGCTCTATCAGCCGAGCGGCGAAGGGCCGTTCCCGGCGATCGTGCTGGCCCATCCCTGCAACGGCGTGTCGGGGCATACCCATGGCTGGGGCCAGTTGTTGGCGAGCTGGGGCTATGTCGTGCTCGCACCCGATTCGTTCGAGCCGCGGGGCGAAAAGAACGTGTGTGGTCGCGGCCGGGTCGTGAGTGGCCAGATGCGCGTCGCCGATGTGGCGGGCGCGCTCGACTGGCTCAATGCCCAGCCCTTCGTTCGCAAGAACGACATCGGCCTGATCGGTCACAGCCATGGCGGCTGGACGACGATGCGGGCGGTGCAAGGCATCTTCGGGTTGACCGAGCGCGGGCTGCGCGCGGCGGTCGCCTACTATCCGTCCTGCTCGCCCCAGTTCGACCGCAACGTCTCGCTGCCGCTCTTGATCCTGATCGGCGACAGGGACGACTGGACGCCTGCCGAGAATTGCCGGCGCCTGCAGGCGGCGGGCTTTGCGGATCCCGCGCTGGTCGAGGCGGTCTACTATCCCGACGCCCATCACAGCTTCGACGCGTTTGTCGGCGACCGCACGATCACCGTAGCCGACGGCAAGAGCCATCGGCTGGCCTACGATCCGGTGGCCGCGCGCGATGCCGAGGCGCGCACGAGAGCCTTCTTCGACAGACACCTGAAGCAGTAGCGGAGGAAACCATGCGGGTCGGATTCATCGGGCTCGGGTTGATGGGCTCGGGCATGACCAACAATCTCCAGAAGGCAGGGCACCAGCTCGTGCTGCACGACCTGCGGCGCGAGGCGGCGGAGAAGCTGATCGCCAGCGGCGCGGAATGGGCCTTGAGCCCGCGCGACGTCGCGGCGTCGGCCGAGGTCGTGTTCACCTCGCTGCCCGGACCGCCGGAGTTCGAGGCGGTGGCGGCCGGCAGGAACGGCCTGATCGAGGGCATGCAGCGCGGCCAGGCGCTGTTCGACCTGTCGACCAACTCGCCGACCGTGGTCCGCCGCCTGAACAAGCTGTTCGCCGACAAGGGCGCGCACCTGCTCGACAGCCCGGTGAGCGGCGGACCGGCCGGCGCGGCCTCGGGCAAGATGGCGCTGTGGGTGTCGGGCGACGAGGCGAGCTACGACAAGTACCGCCCGGTGCTCGATGCGATGGGCGACCAGATCTTCTACATGGGCGACGTCGGCGCGGCCTCGGTCGCCAAGCTGGTGCACAACCTCGCGGGCTACATGGTCAACACCGCGCTCGCCGAGTGCTTCACCATGGGCGTCAAGGCGGGCGTCGACCCGCTGCTGTTGTGGAAGGCGGTGCGCCAGGGCGCGAATGGCCGGCGGCGCACGTTCGATACCCTCGCCGAGCACTTCCTGCCCAACCACTACGACCCGGCGCGCTTTGCGCTCAAGCTCGCGCACAAGGACGTCTCGCTCGCGACCCAGGTCGGCAAGGAAATGGGCGTGCCGATGCGGCTCGCCAACCTCACGCTCGAGGAGATGACGGAGGCGCTGGGCCGCGGCTGGCAGACGCGCGATTCGCGCTCCTCGATGATCCTGCAGCTCGAGCGCTCGGGCGTGAAGATCGCCGTCGACCCGGAGGACCTGCGCGCCATCCTGCGGGACGACAGCAACAGCTAGCTAAGACGTGGAAATTCCGCCCGCGCTGCCGTGGCGAACGGCAGCGCGAGCAGGAGCGCGAGGGCGAACCCTACTGCGCGGGCGCGAGTCGCCGGTTCCTGTCCTGGGCGGCGGTGGCGGGATCGGGGATGTCGAGGAACAGCCAGCACACCACCGCCGAGACCAAGCTCAGCAGCGCGAGCCCGTACAGGCCCCCCGCGAAGGTGCCGGTCGCGTCCTTCATGAGTCCGATCCACCATGGTCCGAAGAACCCCCCGAGGTTGCCGATCGAGTTGATCCAGGCGAACCCGGCCGCCAGCGCCGTGCCGCTCAGGAACATCGGCGGCATGGCGAAGAACGGTCCCTTCGAGCCGTAGAAACCCATCGCCGCCAGCGACATGCCGACCAGCGCCCACCATGTCCCCATGGTGAGGCCGGCCATCACCAGGCCGCCGGTCGACAGCACGCAGGCCAGCAGCAGGTTCCAGCGCCGCTCGTTCATCTTGTCGGAGATCCGGCCCCAGGCCACCAGGGCGATGCCGCCGCAGATGTACGGGATCATGGTCAGCCAACCGACCTGCATGTTGGTGAAGGTGCCGAGCGACTTGATGATCTGCGGGATGAAGAACAGCATGCCGAGGCTCGCCGTCACGATGCCGAAGTAGTTGAGCGCCAGCAGCAGCACGCGCGGATTCCACATCGATTCGAACATGGTGTAGACGCGCACGGCTTCCTTGGCCTTGCGCTCGCCGGCGATCTTGCTGGTCAGCCAGTCCTTCTCCGCCGGGGTGAGGAACGATGCCTGCTCCGGCTTGTTGGTCATCACGAAGTAGCACAGCAGGCCGAGCGCGATCGTCGGCACACCCTCGGCGATGAACATGATCTGCCAGCCCTTGAGGCCGAACAGGCCGTGCAGGCTCATCAGGCCGGTCGAGATCGGCGCACCCGCGGCGACGGCGATCGGCAGGCCGACCAGGAAGCCCGACACGATCCGCGCATGGTGGCGCGCCGGGAACCAGTAGGTGAAGTAGAGGATCAGGCCGGGGAAGAAGCCCGCTTCGCCGGCGCCCAGCAGGAACCGCACGATGGCGAAGCTGGTGGTGCCGGTGACGAAGGCCGTCGCCGTCGCGAAGATTCCCCAGGTGATCATGATGCGGGCAATCCAGATGCGCGCGCCCACCTTCTCCATGATGATGTTGGAGGGCACCTCGAACAGGAAGTAGGCCCAGTAGAAGGTGCCCACCGCGAAGCCGTAGTCGGCGGCGGACATGTTGAGGTCGCCACGCATGGTGAGCGCGGCAAAGCTGCCATTGATGCGATCGATGTACGCCAGGATGTAGCAGAACATCGCGAACGGCAGGAGACGCAGGTACACTTTACGCATGGTCGAAGCTTCGAGCGACGCGTCCATGAACGATCCTCCCAGGATCTATGTGATTGCCTCCGGCTTATCCGCCGGATGACAACCCACGCTAGCAAACGCGTCCGTAGGGAGCTAGCGATTGCCGGCCAGACCCATCTGTCTGCACAGCAGAACCAGCGTTTCGTAAATCACGTGCGCGCAGAGATGCGCCGCCATGCCGTTGACGTCCTGCGGCGGGCTGACAGTGTTCACATCGACCGCAACGATGTTGAGGTCGGTCAGGCAGCGCAGCAGGTCGATGCCTTCGCGGGCGCTGAGCCCGCCCCAGGAGGGCGTGCAGACGCCGGGCGCGGTCGAGGGGTCGAACACGTCCATGTCGAAACAGAGATAGACCGGTCGCTTGCCGACCTTGTCGCGAAACTCGGCCATGCGCTGGGCAAAGCCGCCGCGCACCAGCTCGTCGATCGACACCACCTTGTAGCCGAGACTCATGGCGCGCGGCACGACGCCCTGGGCGTAGGTCGTGCTGCGAATGCCGACATGCCAGGAGAACTCGGGATCGACCAGGCCCTCCTCGGCGACGTGGGTGAACTGCGTCGCCGAATTGTATTTTTCCTCCGACCCGTAGGGATAGGAGTCGGTGTGCGAGTCGATGTGCAGCGCCGCCATCTTCCTGTGCTTCTTGCCGACCGCCCGAGCCACCGGGACGGTGACCGAGCCGTCGCCGCCGATCGTGATCGGGATGGCGCCGGCCTGCACGATGCGGTCGACCGCCTGCTCGGTGCGCTCGAAGGCGTCGACGATCTTGCCCGGGGTGAGCCGCACGTTGCCGCAATCGACCAGGCCGAGCGCCGCCACCGGATCGAAGTCGGCATGGGTCGGGTTGAAGCGCCGCATCAGCGCCGACTGCTGGCGCACCGAATCGGGGCCGCCACGCGCGCCGATCCGCATGTTGGTGCCGCAGTCGAACGGGATGCCGAGGATCGCGGCCTTGTTGCCGGGGCCGGGCCGGCCGTAGGGCGCGCCCATGAAGGTCATGGGCGAGGTGAAGAGCTCTTCTTCGGAGTACATGGATGGTCTCAGTAGGTTTGGGCGCCTGTGAGGAAGTCGAAGGCCGTCAGGGTGTGGATCTTGGCGACGGCGAGCAGCTCGTCGACCAGCACGTATTCGTCGGCGCCGCCCATGTTGAACGGCGTCAGGCCGAGCACCACCGTCGGCACGCCGGCCGGCCGGTACCAGCGCGAGTCCGAGCCGCCGACTCGCATGTTCACCGCCGGCGCGGTGCCCAGCACCTCGGCGGCGACCTTGGCGGTGCGCGCGACGATCTCGTCGTCGGGCGGCGTGAACGAGGGCTCGAAGCGGCGGATCGCACGCCAGCTCACGCCCTCGAGCGGCGCCAGCCATTCGTCGAGCTTCGCCGCCAGGACATCGGTCGTGATGCCGACCGGCAAGCGGATGTCGGCCCGGGCGATGGCATGCGTCGGCACGAGGTTGGGCGAGGTGCCGCCTTCGATGGTGCCGACATTGACGGTGACGCGCTGTAGCGTCTCGGATTCGCCGGCGCCCGAAAGCGGCTCGGAGATCGCTTTGGCTTTCGCTATCGCTCGCGTGACGACGGGCGGTGCCTGAAACGGTATCGTCTCGAGGTCCTTGAGCCGATCGAGCGCGACACGCATGCGGTCGATGGCGTTGGTGCCGCGATGGACGTGCGCGCCATGTGCCGGCGAGCCGGTCGCCTCGACCTCGACCCACATCAGGCCTTTTTCGCCGAAGCGCACGACCTTGGGTGAGCCGACATCTCCGCAGATGTTGGCGTCGCCCTTCGAATGAGGGACATGCTCGAGCATCCAGCCGGTGCCGAGCGAGCCCATGTTCTCCTCGTCGCCGGCGAGCGTGAGCACGATCTCGCCCGACCACGCGCCGCGGTTCTCGGCGAGCAATTGCGCGGCGAGCAGGGAGCAGGCCATGCCGCCCTTCATGTCGCAGACGCCGCGGCCGTAGAGCCTGCCGTCCTTCAGCACGCCGCCCAGCGGCGGCACGGTCCATGGCAGGTTCTCGAGGATCGGGAAGGTGTCGAGATGGCCGTTGAAGATCAGCCGACGGCCCGGGCGGGGGCTGCGGATGCGGCCGATCAGGCTCTTCACCCGCGGCTCGGGCTCGACGACCTCGACCTCGATGCCGGGTATCTCTCGCAGGAGCTCTTCGGCGACCCTGGCGATTTCCTCGGTGTCGCTCGGCGGGTTGGGCGAGGCGACGGCGACCAGCCGTTGGGTGACGGCGATCAGCCGGTCGAGCGAAGCGTCGACGCGCTTCGCGAGCATGGTACGCAGGCCGGTCATGCTAGCGCGCCTGCAGCCGGCGTTCCCACAGCCGGATGCCCATCGCGAGCGGCCAGCAGATCACGAAGTAGACCACGGCGATGAAGGTGAAGATCTCGAGCGGCCGGAAGGTCGAGGCCGAGAGTTCCATGCCGCGCCGCGTGATCTCGCTCACCGAGATCACCGCGCCGAGCGAGGAGAACTTGATCAGCTGCACGAAGTTGGAAGCGAGCGGCGGCAGGGTCATGCGGATCGCCTGCGGCAGCACGATGCGGGTGAAGTTCTGCACCGGTGTGAGCCCCAGCACCTGTGCCGCTTCGCTGTGGCCGCGCGGCACGCTCTGGATGCCGGAACGATAGACTTCGGCGATGAAGGCGCCCTGGTAAAGCGACAGGCCGATGATCAGCGCCGCCAGCGCCTCGATGCGCACGCCGAACACGATCGGCAGCACGTAATAGACCCATAGCAGCTGCACGAGAAGCGGCGTGTTGCGGATGATCTCGCCGAAGCCGATGCCGAGCCAGCGCGCCGGCTGGAACTTCGACATGTCGAGCAGGGCGATGATCAGCCCGGCGATCATCGCCAGCACCAGCGTGATCGCCGAGATGATCAAGGTCATCTGGAACCCCGACAGCAGGAAATCCGCGCTGCCGCTGACGACGTCCCAGCGGAATTGGTACTTGAACATGACTTCCTCTTCCGGACCGCGCTTCAAGCGCGCCTCATGAGCGCGCTGGAAGCGCGCGGTCCAAGGCTACGGCGCCACGATCGGGCCGAGCTTGTTCTTCTCGGCGTACTTCTTCAGCCGACCATCCATCTTGATGGTGTCGACGAACAGGTTGATGTAGTTCAGCCAGATCTGGTCGCCCGGCGCCACGACGTAGGCGTACGGCGTGACGGCGAGCTTCTCGGCCGGGGTTACGTAAGTCGCCCAGTCGAACTCGTCGCTGACCTTGATGGCGGTCGGGAAGTCGGTCATGTCGACGTCGACGCGACCGGCGACCAGCTCGGCCTCGCGCGTGTTGGGCGGGGCGATCGACACCACCTCGGCGTTCTTCAGATAGGTCTTCATGAACGGCTCGATGTAGCTGCCGAGCGAGACGGCGACCTTGACGCCCTTCTGGTCGATATCGTCCCACTTCTTGATCTTCCCCTCCTTGCGCACCACGGCGTAGACGTTGGTAATTAGGTAGGGATGGGAGAACTCGACCGCCTGCGCGCGCTTCAGCGTCGCGCCGACGCCGAACATGCCGATGTCGCACTTGTTGGCCTGCAGGTCGGCAATGAAGCTGCCGAAGCTGGTCTCGACGATCTCGAGCTTGGCGTCGAGCTCCTTGGCCAGCTCCTTCGACAGGTCGGCGTCGATGCCCTTGATCTCGCCGGTCTTGGGATCGCGGTAGGAGATCGAGTAGTAGAGCGGGAACTGGCAGACCCGCAGCTTGTGGTTCTTGGTGATGTCGAACAGCCGCGACTGGGTCTGCTGCGCCTCGGCCGGCATCGCCGCCGCGACCAGGCCCGCCGCCGCGACCATCGCCAGGATTGCCTTCGTTCCCATCGTCGTCTCCCTTCCTATTCTTCGAACTGTTGCAGAAAACGCTGTGCACGCTCCGTCCTGGGTGAATCGAAGAAGGCCGAGCCGGGCGCCTCCTCGACGATCTCGCCGCGGTCCATGAACACGGTGCGCGTGCCGACATGGCGGGCGAAGTTCATCTCGTGGGTCACGACCAGCATGGTCATGCCCTCCTGCGCGAGCTGGCGCATGACCAGCAGCACCTCGCGGCGCAGTTCGGGATCGAGCGCGCTGGTCGCCTCGTCGAACAGCAGCACCTTGGGCGACATGGCGAGCGCCCGCGCGATCGCCACGCGCTGCTGCTGGCCGCCCGACAGGCGTGCCGGATAGGCATCGCGCTTGTCGGAGAGATCGACCTTGGCCAGCAGGCGCTCGGCGATGGCGATCGCCTGGTCCTTCGGCATCTTCTTCGCCCGGAGCGGGGCCTCGATCAGGTTCTCCAGCACCGACATGTGCGGCCATAGATTGAAATGCTGGAACACCATGCCGATGTCCGACCGCACCGCGCGCGCCGCGGCCTTCACCGGCCTCTCCTGGCCGGGGGTCGAGATCGCCTGGCCTTGCATGACGATGCGGCCCTCGCTCGGCGTCTCGAGCAGGGCGATGCAGCGCAACAGCGTCGTCTTGCCCGATCCGCTGGGGCCCACGACGCAGACCACGTCGCGCTCCATCACCGGGAGCGATACTCTGGTCAGCACCTGGTTCGCGCCGAACGTCTTGCTGACGCCCTCCGCGACGATGATCGGTGTTCCGGTCATATGCAGAGCATAAGCAAATCCTATGCCTTTCAACAAGAGCCGCCGATTTTTCCGATGACTTTGCTTCCGATTACGTGTTTGCGCTATGAATTGACGATAAGGAGTTCTTATAGCGTATGGACGTAAAGCTGCTCGAAGCGTTCCGCGCCGTCGTCGACAGCCGTTCGGTCACGACCGCTGCCCAGGCGCTGGGCATTACTCAGCCGGCGGTGTCCGGCCAGATCGCGAAGCTCGAGGAGAGCGTCGGCTTCCCCTTGTTCGAGCGCGCCGGCGGTCGGCTGAAACCGACGCCCGAGGGCCTGCTGTTCTATACCGAGGCAACACGCGTGCTGGGCGAGGTCGATCGCCTGGCGGCGACCACGGCGCAGATCCGCGAGGGGCAATCGGGTCGGCTGGTGATCGCCAGCCATCCGGCGGCGGCGATCTCCCTGCTGCCGCCGCTGGTCGCGGCCTTTGTCGCCGGGCGCCCGGGCGTGTCGGTGCGCCTGGTGTCGCGCCATTCCGACGTGGTGAGCCAGCTTCTGCCGACCGAAGGCTACGATCTCGGCATCGCCGAACTGCCGGTCGACGACACCGCCGTGCGGCTCATGCGCTACCAGATGCGATGCGTGGCGATCCTGCCGCCGCGCCATGCGCTCGCCTCGCGCAAGCTGCTGACGCCGGCGCTGCTGTCGGGCCAGCCGATGATCGCGCCCGCGCGCTCCCCCCAGATGCTGAGCCGCGTCTATGGCACGTTCGCGGGCGCCGAGGCGCAGATCAACGCGGTGGTCGAGGCGGAGTTCTTCGCCTCCTGTTGCGCACTGGTCGCGGCCGGCACCGGCTGGTCCCTGGTCGATCCCCTGTCGGCGCAGAGCTTCAGCCATCTCGGCCTGGTCACGCGGCCGTTCGAGCCCGCGGTGATGTACGAGATAGGCGTCTTCCATCGCCGCGATCGCGAGCCCTCGGTCCTCGCCGCGGCCTTCCTCGAACTGCTCGAATCCAGACTCGGGAGCGCGCGATGAACGCCTATCGATTGCCGCCGGCGCTGGCGGCGCGCCTTGCCGCCGATCCCGGGCTGTGGCGCGATTTCAACGACATCTGCGACTGCGGCGGACGGCTCGCCGGCACCGCGAGCGAGAAGAAGGCCTTTGCCCTGCTGCGTGAGCGCGTGCACGCGACGTCTCCCGCGAACTCGGGCCGTTCGATTCCCGTGGCCTACAACGGCTGGACGCCGAGGAACGCGAGCTTGCGCATGCCGGGCGGCACGATGGCGGCGTGTCATCCCCTGGTGCGCACCATCGCGACCGGCAAGGACGGGCTGACCGCCGAGGTGATCGACCTCGGCCGTGGCACACCGGATGAATTCGTCGAGCATGCGGCCGAGATCAAGGGCCGCATCGTGCTGGTGCGGCACGAGTTGATGTTCGCCGCCGGCACGATCCATCGCCGCCGCAAGTACGACATGGCGCGCGCCAACGGCGCCATCGGCTTCCTGATCGCGGGGCCGCTGCCAGGCCACGTCGTCGCGGGCTCGTCGGGCCGCGACAGCGGACCCGGCATTCCGGCACTCGGTATCGCGCCCGAGACCGCGGCGAAGCTGGCGCGCCGTCCCGACGGCTGGCCGACCGTTACCATGACCATCGAGACCGACGAGGCACCGGCCGAGACCGAGACCCTGGTCTACGAGTTTCCGGGCGCGACCGACGAATGGGTGGTGCTGTCGGCGCATGTCGACGGCCACGATCTCGCGGAGTCGGCCATGGACAACGGCACCGGCCTCGCCGCGGTGCTGGCGGTGACGCGCGCGCTGTCGCCGGAAGTCGCGAAGTGGCGGCGCGGCCTGCGCGTGATGTTCTTCAGCGTCGAGGAATGGGCGCTCACGGGCTCGGCGCAATATGTGCAGGCGCTGTCCGACGTGGAGCGGGCCAGGATCGCCATCGACGTCAATCTCGACTCGGTCGCCGGCAGCCCGAACCTTGCCGCTCTGAGCAGCGGCTATGCCGGCGTCGAGCCGTTCCTGCTGCAGGTCGCGGCGGCCAACGGCCAGTCGCTGCGCACGGTGCGGCCGCTGATGACCAACTCGGATCACGCCAACTTCGCCCAGGTCGGCATCCCGGCGATCCGCCTGGTGGCGGGCTTCGACGATCCCAATGCCCAACTCCGCGTCGTGCTGACGCCCGCCGACACGCGGGACAAGGTGGCGCAAAGCGAGCTGCGCCAGGCGACGCTGCTCACCGCCGCGCTGGTCGCCGCCGCCTGCAATGCCGATCCGGCCGAGGCCGCGAAGTGGCGGACAAAATCATAGTGCTGGGGCCGCGCCACGGGGTGGCGCGGTCCCAATCTATGAGTTCCTGAGGAAATTCAGCAGCAGCCGGTTGACCTCGTCCGGCTGTTCCTGCTGCACCCAGTGACCGGCGCCCTCGACGAGGTGGATCTCCTTCATCCTGGTGCAGGCACTCTTCTGCATGCGCTCGAGCGCGCCCGGCACCTGGTAGATGCCCCAGTCGCTGCGGCCGGAGATGAAGGTCGACGGCACGTCGATGGTGCGACCGGTGAAGACTTCGAGCTCGCCGTTGGTCCGACCGGTCGTGCGTACGCGATACCAGTTCAGGCCGCCCTGGAAGCCGTTGCGCTGGTACTCGTCGCTGTAGACCTCGAGCTCGGCATCGGTCAGCCACTTGTTGTTCGCGATCTCCGCCGCCGCCGGCATCTCCCTGGCTACCGTCTCGGCCATGCCGTCGGCGAGATCCATGATGTAATAGGTCGGCATCCTGGCGAGCTCTTCGGCGGTCCAGCCCTTCAGCTCGTGCGGCGTGTTGGCTTTCCAGTCGGCGCTCTTGTGATGGTAGTAGGCGCGCAGGAAATCGTGCACGCCCTGCCTGGCCCGCCACATGTTCTCGTTGGCGGGCCGCGTCGAGTAGTACCATTGGTAATGCTTGCGCGGCCGTGGCAGCGCGGCGAGGGCCGCATGGATGTCCGGACCCTTGGGCGGCGGCGGGCCGAACGGCACCGACGGCGGACCACCGAACGGCGCGCTCATCAGCACCATGCGCTTGAAGATGTCGGGCCGAATGAGCGCGGCATAGGCTGCGACCGAGGCGCCGAAATCGTGGCCGACCACCGCCTCGGCGGTGCGATGGCCTGACCCGAACAGCACGCCGATCGCGTCGCGCAGCAGGTTCATGAACCGGAAGCCGGTGAGGTCGCCGTCGTAGTCGGAATCCCAGCCGGTGGTCCGGCCGTAGCCCCGCTGGTCGGGCGCGATCGCGTGAAAGCCCGCGGCGGCCAGCGCCGGCAGCACCTTGCGCCAGCTATAGGCGATCTCGGGGAATCCGTGCAGCAGCAGGACGGCCGGCCGGCCGGGGGTCTCGTGGCCGGCCTCGAGCAGATGGATGTCGAGGCCGTTGATGCCGGGAACGATGCGGGCGCGCACGCCCTCGGGCAGCGCGGAAGCGGGCAGGGGATCCATGCCCGACTCTAGCCATGAGGAAGGCCTGCCGGGCAACCGCCCGACCGGCCTGGTTCCGCGCTTCGATCGCCTCAGTACCGAAGCGCGCGGGTGGTGGGACGGTCGCTCTCGCGGGCGATGCACTGGTGGTAAGCCAGCGTCTGCGGATCGAGGTCGTACGACATGCATTCATCGCGGGCATCGGCGATGCGACGCGCCTCGGCGACGGCGAGGCCGGGCGCGCCCTCGTCATAGGCCGCGGCGGCGCGCGCCGTGCAGGTGTCGAAGGTCACCGAGTAGGGGCCGATTCCCTGGTTGAGGCAGGTGCGCTCGGCGTGCGCCAGCGCATCGCCCGACTGCGCGCGCGCGGCATAGGGCGCGGTGCCAGCGAGAAGTGCGCCGAGCGCGAGAAAAATCGTGTGCAGGCGGAGTTTCGAGCGGGACATGGGGCTGTACTCCTGTCGAAGGAATCCGTGCCCAAGAAACGCGATGAGAAAGGGGCTGTTGCCACGACATGGGGCGTTTGTAGGGCAGGGGCCTCATTCGTCCTGCAGGCAACGCGCGACGACGGCGATCTGCGGAGCCGTCTCGCTGCTCGCTGCGCTTCAAGCAGATGAACGTCGAGTGCCCTCCGTGGAGAGGATTCGACCACCGCCCGCCGGCCTTCCGGGCGTCTTCAGGAAGATCGACTTGTACTACACCGACGGCATTCCAAGTTAGCAGCCGCTAGTGCGACTCGGCGACGTTCACTCCGGTCCGGTCATCACCCAAGATCAACAGGTCGCTGCGCGCGTCCATCTCCTTGTCGATGCAGGCGCGATAGGACCACGTCTGCGGCCGCAGGCCGTGCTCCAGGCAAATCTCGCGGGCATCACCCGCTGCGCGGGCGAGCTGGTTGGCCAGCGCATTCTCGCCCCATTCGTAGGCCCGGGTAACCCGCGATAGGCAGGGCTCCCAGGCGGAAGAGCGCGGCTGCACGCCGTGCTTCGCGCACGCCTCTTGTGCCCGGATCTGCGGCGAGCCGTTCGCCGCATGAGCCGCCACGGCAATCGCCGCGCCGCTCAACAGGGCCGCGATAAACGGAAGCCGGCGCATGAAAACTTCCCCTTTGGGCTGACCTAGTGCCCAAGAAACGCTGCACCGCGGGAGCCGGTTGCCAATCGGGCGGCAAATGCCTGACCTTTGAGCCGAAAGAGAAATTCCGGGAGGTTGCGATCCCAGTGAAGGATCTTGCGGTCTTGTGGCGGTGGCTGCGGCCCAGCCTGCGGCGGGTGCATCTGGCTCTGGCGGTGCGGATCACGGTGGCGGCGATCCTGTCGCTCGTCGCCGCCCAGCAGCTCGGGCTGCCGTTGCCCCTCTGGGCGGTGCTGACGGCGATGATCGTGACCCAGATGAGCGTCGGCCGCTCGCTCAAGGCGACCAGCGACTATCTGGCTGGCACGGTGGGCGGCGCGATCTATGGCGCATTGGTCGCCGTGCTGATCCCGCACGAGAGCGAGCTTGCGCTGCTGGCCGTGCTGGTGATCGCGGTCGCACCGCTGGCGCTGCTGGCGGCCGGCCGGCCCAACATGAACGTAGTCCCGATCACCGCGATCATCATCCTGCTGCTGCCCGGGATGACCCACGCCAGTCCGGTCGCGTCGGCGATCAACAGGGTTCTGGAGGTCGCACTCGGCGCGGTGATTGGCCTGGGCGTGTCGTTCGTGGTCCTGCCATCGAGCGCGCACCGCCAGATGCGCCAGGCCGCGGCGCGCATCCTCGGCCTGATGGCGCGGGCCCAGGCGGCACTGATCGACGGGCTGCGCCGCGGCCTCGACACCGACGAGCTGCATCGCTTGCAGGACGGCATCGGCCAGGGTCTCAACGACCTCAACACGATCGCCGTCGAGGCCGAGCGCGAGCGCAAGGCGCGGCTGTCATCCGAGGCGGACACCGGGCCTCTGCGGCGCACCTTGCTGCGCCTGCGCCACGACCTGGTGATCGTCGGGCGCGCGGCGTCGACGCCGCTGCCCGAGGCGCTGGCGGCGCGGCTCGAATCGCGGCTCGACGAGGTTGCACGGACGGCCTCGACCTATCTGCGCGGCTGTAGCGCAGCGTTGCTGGCCCAGGCCGGGCCGCCGCCAATCGAGGCCTTCGAGCGCGCGCTCGCGGCCTATGAGAAGGAGGTCGAGGCGGCGCGGGCCGACGGGCTGACCCGCGTGCTGCCGGCCGATGGCGCGGAGCGCTTTTTTGCCGTGGGCTTCGCGCTCGAGCAGATGCGCCAGAACCTGCTCGACCTGCAGCGGGTGGTCGAGGAGTGGGGACCGAAGGACGCCGGAGACTGAGCTAATAGCTCTTCGGCAGGCCCAGCACGCGCTCGGCGACGTAGCACAGGATCAACTGCTCGCTGATCGGTGCGATGCGCGCGATCATCACCTCGCGCAGGAACCGCTCGACGTGGAACTCCTTGGCATAGCCGTAGCCGCCATGGGTCAGGATCGCGCGCTCACACGCCTCATAGGCGGCGCGGGCGCCGAGATACTTCGCCGAATTGGCCTCGGCGCCGCAGTCCTGCTTGTTGTCGTAGAGCCAGGCGCCCTTGAAGGTGAGCAGGTTGGCGGCCTCGAGCGCCATCCAGCTCTCGGCCAGCGGATGCTGGATCGCCTGGTTCTTGCCGATCGGCCGGCCGAACACGATGCGCTCCTTGGCGTACCGGGTCGCCCTGGCGAGGGCCGCCTTGCCGATGCCGATCGCCTCGGCCGCGATCAGGATGCGCTCGGGATTGAGGCCGTGCAGCAGATAGTGGAAGCCCCTGCCTTCCTCGCCGATGCGATCCTCGAGCGGCACCTTGAGGCCGTCGATGAACACCTGGTTGGTATCGATCGCCTTGCGGCCCATCTTGTCGATCTCGGTGACCTCGATCCTGGAGCGGTCGAAGTCGGTGTAGAACAGCGACAGCCCGTCGGTCGGCTTCCTGCACTTTTCCTTGGGCGTGGTGCGGGCGATCAGCAGCATCTTGTCGGCGACCGACGCCGTCGTGGTGAAGGTCTTCTTGCCGTGCACGACGTAGCCGTTGCCGTCGCGTTCGGCCTTGGTGTCGAGCATGGTGGTGTTGAGCCCGGCATCGGGCTCGGTGACGGCGAAGCAGCCCTTGACCTTGCCCTTGATGATGTCCGGCAGGATGCGCTTCTTCTGCTCCTCGGTGCCGAACACCACGATCGGGTTGGGGCCGAACACGTTGAGATGGATCGCCGAGGCACCCTGAAGCGCTGCACCTGACTCGGCGACGGTCTGCATCATGATCGCGGCCTCGGTGATGCCGAGGCCCGCGCCGCCGTACTCCTCGGGCATGGCAATGCCGAGCCAGCCGGCGTCGGCCACGGCCCGATAGAAGTCTTCCGGGAATCCGCCTTCCTTGTCCTTCTTCAGCCAGTATCTGTCGTCGAACTGCGCACACAGCTTGCCGACGCTGTCCCGGATCGCGAGCTGATCCTCGGTGAAGGCGAAATCCATCGAAAGGGCACTCCTGTCGCTTCCCCCTTCCCGCCCTTCCCCCTGCGGGGGAGGGAGTTCGTCTTCACCCTCCCCCGCAGGGGGAGGGCAGGGTGGGGGAAGGCCTCAACGGTTGGCGGCGAGCCAGCTCATCATGATGCGGTTGAACTGCTCGGGCCGCTCGACATTGGGCAGATGCTTGGCATTGGCGATGCCCTCGTAGCGGCCGTTGGGGATCTTCGATGCGATCAGCTTGTTGCGGTCGGGCGGCGTGCCTTCGTCCTGGTCGCCGCAGATCACCAGGGTCGGCGCCTTGATGGTCGAGAGTCGCTCGAGATAGTCGAAGTTCTGGATCGCCGACATGCAGCCGGCCGAGCCGGCGGGCGTGGTGCCGCTGATGGTGTCGCGAATCTGGGTCCAGCGCTGCGGGTTCACCTTCTTGAACTCCGGCGTGAACCAGCGCTCCATCGTGCTGTCGGCGAGCGACGCCAGGCCCTTGGTGCGCACCGCCGCCTTGCGCTCTTCCCACGTGCCGGCCGAGCCCGGCGGCGTCGAGGGCTGGGTGTCGCACAGGCAGAGCGAGGACAGGGTGCCGGGATTGGCCAACGCGAACCCCTGGCCGATCATGCCGCCGATCGAGAGGCCGATGTAGTGGATCTTCGGGATGCCCAGCACGTCGAGCGCGCCTTTCACGTCGCCGGCGAGCTGGTCCATCGTGTAGTCGCCGTCTACGGCTGCGCTGCCGCCATGGCCGCGCATGTCGAGCCGCAGCACGCGATAGCCGGCGCCCAGCAGCGGCACCATCTGCTCGACCCACATGCCGCCATCGGCGTTCAGCGAATGGGTGAAGCACACGACCGGCGCGTTCTGCGGCCCGGCGAGATCGAAGTAGATTTTGCGTCCGTCGAGAGAAAGAAGCATCGCCCCCTCCTTGCTGATTCACATCGCCGAAATGCCACCGTCGATCACGACCTCCGAGCCGGTCATGAAGCTCGATTCGTCGGAGGCCAGGAAAACCAGCGCCCAGCCGACTTCCTCGGGCCGGCCGAGGCGGCCGAGCGGCACCTGGCGGCCGAGCTTCTGCTGCATCACCTCGTTGCCGAAGCGGTCGCGGTACTTGTCGAGGATCGGCGTGTCGATGAACGTCGGATGCACCGAGTTGCAGCGGATGTTGTAGCCGGACTTGGCGCAATGCAGCGCCACCGACTTGCTGAGCAGCCGCACGCCCGCCTTGGCCGAATTGTAGGCCGCCATGTTGGCGCCGGCGATGATGCCCGAGATCGACGAGATGTTGATGATCGAGCCGCCCAGCCGCCCAGATTGCTTACCAGTATGCTTCTTGATCTCGGCGACACCGTGCTTGCAGCCCATGAATACACCGTCGAGGTCGATCGCGTGCACCTTGCGCCATTCCTCGAGCTTGATCTCTTCGATCGTCTTGCTGAGGCCGATGCCGGCCGAGTTCACCAGCACATGCAGCGCCCCGAACTTGTCGATCGTCTGCTGGATGGCTGCCTTCCAGTTGTCCTCGCTGGTGACGTCGAGCTTCACGAAATGCCCGGCCGAACCGAGCTTGTCGGCGACCGCCTTGCCGCGATCGGCAGCGATATCGGCAACCACGACGCTGGCGCCCTCCTGCGCCATCAACGCGGCGGCGTTCGCGCCCAGGCCCGAGGCCCCGCCGGTGATCAGCGCGACCTTGCCCTTCAGCCGATCGGTCATGTCTCCATTCCTCCAGCGGCCACGATGGGGCGCGGGCCGGCGAACGTCCAGAGGCTGGTTGCAGGGCGGAACGGTCGCGTCTTACGCGATCAGTTCCTGCTCGCGCTGCATTGGCGCGGGCGCCGGGATTCGCGCCAGGGTCGCCGACTGGAAGTGCGCCAGCACCTCGAGCGCCCTGATGTCGGTGAACTGCACGCGTCGATCGGCGACGATCAGCATGCGCTCGGTGCGCAGCCTGGTGAGCATGCGGTTGAGATGCGGCACGCTGAGGCCGAGCGTGTCGCTCATCACCTCCTGCGAGATCGGCAGATCGAATGCCGTGGG